>JBATOT010000067.1:0-1966 GCA_049291095.1 Ignavibacteriaceae bacterium
TCATTGGAATATTCAATTTCATACTTCCATCCTTTGTTGTCAAAGTACTTGGTATACATCCTGAACAGGTCACCTGCAAATATGCTGGCCTCATCACCACCTGTACCCGACCTGATTTCCATGATGACGTCCTTGTTGTCGTCCGGATCGCGCGGGATCAGCATCCATTTGAGCTTATCTTCAATCTCCTCTCTTCTTGCCTTGAGATCCTGCAGTTCATCCTGCGCCATTTCCTTCATCTCCTGATCGGCCTCCTTGAGCATTTCGGTGGATGATTCAATATTGGATAGGATGTTCTCGTACTCGTCAATCACCCCGACGAGTTCGGTGAGATCCTTGTACTCTTTGTGGAGTTTTGAAAAAAGCTTCATGTCCCCGATCACTTCCGGGTCTGAAATCCGGAGCTCGAGGTCCTGGTGTTTATGCTTTATAGCCCGGAGGCGGTCAATCATCATAGGGGGGCAAAGATATTAAGCATAGGGCATAGCGCATAGAGCATAGGGCAAATGGCAGGAAATAACATCCTTTGTCCATTGATTTATACCATGTACTTGCTCCTAAATCGAATTTCCCTTGGCCTATAAATTACAGTTAACCTAATCTTGCACATCTATTGGTGTTGTGAGATTGGGGTATGCGAGGATATCACTTCCATATTTGCTATTTTGAAAGTATCCAATTCGTAAGTATCCGATTCATAAGAATCGTTTTCAACGTGGTCTGTATAACTATAAATTATATTTTCATTTGAAATTCCTTCAAAGTTGAACTTGAAATCCCTTTCATATTTTCTTTTCAGCATTTTTCTATTCGTGATATCAAAAACCAGTATTTGATCTGGCCGAATTCCATCATTTTCATTGGTGCTTATAAATGTGTAAATCTCGTACACAGCGTAATTGCCATACAACTTAGGTTCTATAACTATAAACGAAGAATCCATTTCAAGTTGGAACAAAGTTGAATCATCTTGAATATCCCTTATCTCAATACCTGTTATTCCATCGTCTGGATGGGGTTTTAAGGTTCGGAGGAATAGAATTCTACGCGTAGAATCTAAAA
This sequence comes from Ignavibacteriaceae bacterium, assembly GCA_049291095.1. Taxonomy (GTDB): domain Bacteria; phylum Bacteroidota; class Ignavibacteria; order Ignavibacteriales; family Ignavibacteriaceae; genus IGN3. The sequence goes on from JBATOT010000067.1 coordinate 1,063, forward strand.
TGGCTCCGGTACAAGCATATTCCTTTGAAATTAAATGATAGACCATTTCTCCGTTCGATAGAAATACTTTTAATTGACTCTCGGTGTGGATTATTTGGCGATTTGCTAAAGAAAATGTATCAGTTGCTCCGCTTATTGAAAGTATATAATTGACTAATAAGATATCGGAGGGATAAGACTTATGGTGACATTTTGTCCATGCAGAAATTGGAATCAGATTTCCTGTTTGTTCATTAGTGGAAATACTAAATTTATCTTTTACATTTTGGTAAGTTGATTTAGTCAGATCGAATGTTATTGTTCCTCGCTTAAAATCAGTTTCGTTATTACCAAATGGCACATATCTGTTTTTATTAGGAAATTTTGGAAAATCGATCTTATGCCATGGATTGTCTTCAAAGAACAGAAATTGATCTATCGTATCACTTCCTTCACAAACAAATTGATATCCAATGATTAGCTCCTGATTTGTGAACGTTGTATCGCGGATCGATTGTAGGATACATTGTTCTGGTGTATATGATTTAGGTTCTTTCGATACTTTAGTTTCAATGCAACCCAAGAGTGTAAATAGGCCAAATAGTAATACTTATATTTTCACTTCCACTTTCTTTTACAGGGTTTATAGTCGAAAAATTTTGTTGTACTGAAAAATTTAATCGAAATTCTTATTAGGAACTTCGTTGGGTATTCATGTGGTCGCAGGAGCTAACAGTTCAGCTATGCTCACCGCATCGCTCCTGCAACGGCCTTCCGTTACTCTCTGCTAGTAAAACAAACTATAATCTATTTCCAGACTGTCCCCCTTGCTCCTTGCTCCTTGCCCCTTGCCCCTCGCTCCTCGCCTTTCAAACAGCCTCAATCAGCCCCGCATCATTCTCAGACACCTTATTCACCCGATCTG
>JBATOT010000068.1:0-31803 GCA_049291095.1 Ignavibacteriaceae bacterium
TGTAAATTGTGGGCGGTGGCAGTTTAATGGATAGGAGATTCCCGCTTGCGCGGGAATGACAGGGTGGGATAATAAAACCCCTCTTGTGTTCTCCCCTTTAATTAAAGGGGAGAAGTTGAGAAAAAAAATAATTAATTAATAAAAACAAAAACTGAGTGGGTGAGTTGTTTAATTTGTTTGCGGGCTTAGAACCCCTTGTCGGTATATGGCAAGGGGTTTTTTTGTAATAGTTGGTGGTTTGTCTTAATGGTTAATTTGTGGATAGGGTTGAGCACCAAATTTGGACTAGCTAATAAATGCTAAAAATATTCTATACCCAATTATAGAAATGAATCATGCTCCTGATTCATCAAATAGAATTTTCAAATACCGTTTTATTAAATAAATCTTTAAAACAGAATTTATTTGATCTGGTATAAAATTGATTTAATGAAGAAAATAATTTGACGAAAGAATTGACGCTTAAAAATTTATAGCATAGGTAGAAATTATTTTTTAAATAGTAACAATATTACTTTGTAAAGAAAAAAGAATAACGTAAACGTAGAATCCAAATAGGAATAATTATTGCTAATATTTTTTTAATTAGAATATTGAAACAGAAGCGGGTAAATAAAAGTTTGTTTTGATGAGGGTGCGGGTTTAGTTAATTAGTTAGTTGATAACATGTCAAAAATAATCCAATACTTCTAAGGGGTAACATATTAAATGAAATATTCGGTTCGCTTAATTAACTGATTAACTAATATTTATGAAGGGGCTATTATGCTTAAACTGCATGCTACTACCTACAAAAAATGTTTTACAACATTGTTGTTTATTTTGTTTTTTATTGGATTGTTACCACCCAACCTGAATGGACAGGTGAAGATAAAGGAGAGGGTGGAACTAATACCAAGTAAGGGAATAGAGAGTTATACCTGGCCTTACAATGGGTGTACATATGAAGTTTTTGATACCAACACTATTTATTTGAAGTTTGAACCAAACCAAATTGGACCGGGTAGTTCAACGATAATGAGAGTATTTACTGATGAATTATACCAGAATCCATATACAGAAGATAGTCTTGATCAAGTTTTACTGAAAAACATTACACTTGAACCAAATTATGGAACGTGCACACGATTGGGGTATGGAGTGTATGCGATAGCTATCCCTGATACAGTTACTTCAGATTCAGTTTTAGTAACAATTAATTACGAACTTTTCCATCATGGTTGCTGGCATTGGGAAAAACAAAGTATCCAGACAATTACGATGGAAAACAATGACAATTTAACTTGTCTAGATTGTACATTTCCTGATTATAGTAATTTGGTGAGATGTACAGGATCAGAACAGCTAATAATAAAGCCAGACAGTTTTGTTGTATACATTGATCCTGCGGAATGTTACCCTGGTGACACAGTACAGGTTGTAATAAAGAAGCGCAATGCTGATGGAACACTCGCCGATTTCACTCCCGAACAAACGTACGAGATTGCAAAACTTGAAGGTTGTATGCTTGGTAATATTTTAGCTAATAATGATAGTGGTTCTTACTTTTATGATGTGAGTCAGCCAATTTATTTTGCAGCAGCAGATAGTCTTGTTGGCGATAGTACAGGAACAGTACTTTTAAAGGTTGGATTGATGCCTAATCAGAAGAAAGAACTACCAGCAGATCATCGAAAGGTTATAGAGAGTAATGATTGTTATTATGGGAGTTTTGTAGTTGAAAGTTTTAAACTAAATTCATTCCCTATTCATAAATATACATTAACGATTCTATCGCCAATGCCGGATACAACTTTTTGGGTTAGTGATGAGCCACATATGCCAACTATAGAGTGTCAGGCTAAGGTAAATGATTATCATAAAGGTAAATTAACATTTGAGTGGGAATTTTGGGTTGGATATGATTATTTAAGAAGAGAGATCAATGAAACTGATACTCTTTGTAGAAGGGTATCGAGAGTAGTTCTTCAAGGCAAATCCTACTCATATAACAACCAGGTTTCTTATTGGACAGTGCCTTTTGATAAAGATAGTTTAAAAAGTTTTAAAATTATTTCTCCAAAACCGAGAAGACCAAGCAGCCCAAGCTATGGTGGGGATTGCGAGGCAATAACTACAATCTGGGATGGAGGTGAAGAAGTATTTACAGGAGGTGACATTTACATAAAGGTATTTGCAAAAAATGATCGAGGGTGGATAATTGCGGAAAATGAACTGAATAAAAAAGATGTAAGATTAAAGGGAAAAAATGCTAATGTAGCAGTGTTCAAGCAGTATTTAAATTCTAAAGAAATTGAAGCAATTATGCTAGCTGAATCTGAATCAGAACATTTTACAACATCAAATACACCGAATAAAAACCTTTGGCCATATGAGACAGACGGATTTCCACTTTATGGTGAACCAAATGGATATGGATTACTACAATTGGATAACCCCCCACCAGATCATAATGGATCTACGGAAAATCAATTATGGAACTGGAAAGCCCATATAGATTTTGCAAAGACCGCTTTTAATATTTATAAAAGCAAAGCATTAGAACATTTATCTGGGCATATATATCCAGCTGAATATTTGTTGCAATCAACTTACCAGTTATATAATGGAAGACATCTATATATATGGGGGACAGATGGATGGTATATCAATCCTAAAGTGCCCGTAAATCGACTTTACAAAAAATTGGCTAATGGGACAAAGATATACAAACAATATGGTTTTCTTGTTTATGAATATTATAAAACAATACCTTAGGAGTGAATTTGATGAAAAATATTATATATTTTCTAATTTTAATAAATACTGTTATAAACTCTCAACCTTATATTTTTAATATAATTGGTAGAGAAGACTCTTCAGATATTCTTACTATTAATTCAATAGATTATTACAGAATTAAAGAAAACTATGTCCAGAAGACAAATGCAATGACTAAAGCAAACGAGTACCTTTTTGATAATGGAGATCTGATTTATGAATACTTTTTGTGCAATAATGATTCCATATTAATTATTCAAAAATTAAATGATCTCCTGTTTTATGATATAAAAAACGAGATAGTTATTCTAACAAGACCAGTCTTTAGTGATTGTATCTATGATATTATTATTAAAAACAATAATGCATATATTTTTGCTTGTAGTAATAACAACGACGGCTATATTGACTTGTATAATCTTAGCTTATTAAATGGCCAATATAATTTAGTACTATCATATCCATATGGTAATTATTTTCATGGAGTTTCTGCTTCATCGAATTTTGATTCTCTTTATTTTGAATATGAAGACACCACTTACATACCATTACAAGATGATAAAATCAGATATATCATATTTTCAACAGTTTCCAATTCGATTGTTACAACTGGTTTAGTTGCTAGTTTGGGTTCTCCTAATATGGACGGATATATCTTGCATGATGGGAATAATGGTAAATGCATAGTTGAATCTATTAATCTTGGAGCTGTGAATGAACGTAATTTTAGATTATATAATTTTAATAATAGTACAGGGTCAAATTTTATTTCATATCAAGGTGATGTAAAACCTTTTTTACTATCTCAAGATAAATACTTGATCCTAGCTAGTTTTGTTGATAGTAATGCGATTAAATTTAATACGGGACTATTTGAAATATTTGATATCAATACGACTACATTAATAAAAACAGTTCATTTACCAGAAGGGGGCGATATAAATATGTTTGGGTCCTTTCCTAATAATCTTTATTATGTAAAAGATATCGAATTACCAACAAGGCAGATTTTTACTTTGAAGATGGACTCATTATTGAATGTATTGGATTTAACTAGCTTAAGTCCTTCATCAAAGATTGTGAACTCTCCTCCATTTACATTAACAGTTAACGGACACGGATTTGACACGCTTTCTACGGTTTACCTTAATGGTGGAGCAAAGTCAACTACTTTTATTAATGACAGTGTGTTAACTGCTTCGATAGTAACTTCGGATATTTCTGTTGTTGGTAATTATCCTGTTTGGGTTACGGATGAGTGGGGAACATCGGATACTTTGATGTTTGCTGTGACGCCAGTGCCACCGGATATAAATAAAATATCACCATCATTAGCATTGCCTTATGATCCTTTATATGAATTAGAGTATTTTACTGTTACAATAACTGGAGAAAATTTCACCACATCATCAGTGGCGTACTATAATGGTGTAGCTAAGACCACAAATTACATATCTGATTCAATCGTGACGTTTCAGTTAAGGTCTTATGATATTGGAACAACGCCACACACTAAACCAATTTGGGTCCAGAATTCTACCGCTATTTCTGACACGATTATTTTTTCTGTAGTAATATCTTTACCTCAACAAATTATTCCTGTATTGCAATGTGTAAGAACGAATAATCGAACTTCATTTACTGCATATTTTGGATATAATAATTTGAATAATGAAGGAATTTTTATACCGGCAGGCGGGAGTAGAAATCTATTCTCACCCTTTCCACAATATCAGGGCCAGCCAAATATATTTCTACCTGGTTCTCAAACAAATGCATTTAATGTGAATTTTAATGGAGATCTTATTACATGGACTTTAAATGGAGCAAATGTATCAGCAAGTAAAAAATCACCAGCATGTCCATAACAATTAATAAAGGTAAAATAATAATGAAAACAAAAATTATTGTAATAGTGATGCTTATTGGTATAATATCAATGGCACAAACAATTTATGAAGTTACCCCAGGTACAAAAGGGAATGAGATTACTCTTCAATTATCAAATGTTTCAGGTTCTGAATCCGCTGATAATATAGAAGTTAAAGTGATGAAGAGTTCAAGTCACCTGACTTTTACTGAAGCTTCAAAGTTGATAGATAAGATAGAGACTAGTGCGGAAAAAGAGATAGTATTTTTGTTCGATGTAAACTATAATACAGATGTTAATACTGTAGATACTCTTGAATTAATGATTACGGATAACAAAAAGATTTATTTGACTAAATCATTTATTTTTAACTATACTGGACCAAAATCATATACTTTAGAGCAGAATTTTCCAAATCCATTTAATCCAAGTACAAAAATAAGATATACTGTTCCTGATCTTGGAGATAATCCGCAGGTAGTATTGAAGATATATGATATACTGGGAAATGAAGTTGAAACAGTTGTCAATGAGAGGCAGGTCCCGGGTTATAAAGAGATTGAATTCAATGCCAGCGATTTAGCAAGTGGGGTTTACTTGTACAGGTTGATCGCTGCGGATTTTGTTTCGGTTAAGAAAATGATGTTGATTAAATAGGTGTTTAGTGTTGATAAAGATGACATCTTCAGTTAGGTGTCATCTTTTTTATTTAGTATACTTTAAATGTTTTAGTTCAAATTATATGTAAATGTTAATTTGGAGCAACTATTTACAATACATTGTTTGTCATTCCCGTGAAAACGGGAATCCAAATTTATTGAAGTAACAGATTCCCACTTTTGTGGGAATGACATACTATTTATTCCTATTGATTATACTTTTTGCTTAATGTGAAGTAAAAAGTTGGAGTAAAGTATTTATTTATAAACCCAAACTTATCATTTGCGATTTTCTTTATTGCCCGATCTATTTTTATGAACTTACACAAAGCAATTAGTTTAAGATGAAAATGACTCCAGACAATACCTTTGTTGCCGTTAAATAATTCCTGCACAGAAAATTTTGTGTGAAGAGAAATCCCATAATCATTTTTGAAAAGATTGATTAATTCATTTAAAGATAAAAGCTGAGCAATATCTGTCCGGTTATAATCATCTTTACGAAATTGTTTTAGGAAATATTTTTTTATTGATTGGCGTTTTAGAATTGAAATAATTGGAAGTCCAAAATGCGGATCTGTAATAAAATTAAAAACTGATAATTTATTTGGTGTACTTAAATAAATAACTCCATTGCTCTTTAACACTCTTTCTACTTCGGAATAAAAATCTGAAGTGTCTGTAAGATGTTCAATAACATCCTGGATAATTATTAAATCGAAAGAATGATTTGAGAAGGGAAGTTGTAATGCCGATCCATTTACTAATTCTGGTTTTGTCATTTCGAATCCCGGAAAAATCGGGACAAATTCCGAGAGCAATCCGCTTCCAATATTATTAACAGATTCCTCAGCCTGCCTGTCCGGTAGGCAGGTCGAGGACTCCTTCGGAATGACATTGAGCAATTGCCTTTGTAAACGAATCAGACTAAGATCAAAGCTAACAACAAAATTATTTTCTGAAAAAACTTTAGAAGTACCGCCTTCACCGGAGCCTAAATCAAGAACGCTAAGATTTTTAGTTTCTATTGGTTGATTGATAATTGAGTGAACAAATTTTCCACGTTCAAGAGAAAGATCTCGTGCAATTTTCCATCTTAAAAAATTTGGATGAGATTCATCAAGCCAGGCAGGAATATCTTGTTTTATTTCCATTCAGTTTTACCTGAAAGTGAGTTGAAGAAATTAACAACAATAAAAACCTCGAATAAAATTTGAAGGAAAATAATTTCGTAAAATCTAAAAGAATGACCCAACTGATGCTGGTATTTTATAACAATAAAAAAATCATAAATAAGTTTAACAGCAAAAGGCAAAGTAAACACCGGCGAGAGAAACACAAACAGAATTGAAAGAAATGAAAGCAGATTTACTAAATGCCAAAATCCTAAAAATATTTTTTGCTTTAACAGGTAATGAAATGAAGTTTGAAGATGTCTTTTCTTTTGTTTGAAATAATCTTCAAAACTTTTAGGAGCTACAGAAAATACAAATGCATCCGGCTCGATAACAGTTCCAATTAGCATTTTACGTTTTACAGCTTCACGAAGTAGCAAATCATCATCACCGGAAAGAGTTTCAGTAGTATTTGTATATCCGCCGAGTCTTTCAAAAGATGTTTTTCTAAACGCAAAACTTCTTGCCGCGGCAGAATATGGTACATTTAATCCCAAAGCGGCAATTGTTAAAAATGTATTCCGAAGATTTTCGAATGCAGATAATTTTTGGATTAATGTTTTACCGGATATTATTGGAGCAATACCAAAAATAAAATCATAGCCATAATCCAAAGCTGAAGTTATTTCGTTCAGCCAATTATTCTCAGGACGGCAATCAGCATCAGTTATGACGATGAAATTATTTTTTGCATTCTCAATACCAATCTTTAAAGCGCCTTTTTTACCTGCTATCGTTTTGTTATCAGCTTTAACTAATACAAAATTATTTTTATTTGATATCCTTGATTCGATCAACTCAGCAGTTTTATCGGTTGAATTATCATCAACAAAAATCACTTCAAAATTCTCATTTGGATAATTTAATTTTTCAAGTGAATCAATAAGGGAATAAATGTTTTGTTCCTCATTCTTTGCTGCAATTATAAGCGACAATTTTGGTTTAGTAGTAAACTTAAAATTTCTTTTTAATTGGTGATCAAATCCCTTATAAATGTTAATTGCAACAAAAAGAAAGATTGTAACAGCGATATATACTAAGTATAATATTTCCAATTAGGTCTTGGCAAGATGATTGTTATTTAAAAAATAGTTTTTATGCGAGTAGTAAATTATAATATTTTGATTTAAGTTAGCGCAAAATTATTACTAATCTTTTTACTTTTTAAAATTTTTAAGAATTATAATTGTGTGATCCTACATTTTTCACACATTTTAAGTTCCAATAAATATAAGGTGCAGAAATTAATTGCTAATTAATTATAGAAATTTTTATTCAGATTTTCATTTTCGCTTACAAACTAATTATTTCCTATCAACCAAACCGGAGTTACAATGAAGAAAGCTTCTCTATTTCTGTTACTGTTTAGTCTTTCTTTTGGCATACTTGCAACATCAACATTAGCACAAGAAAATGTTGATCTTGATAAAAAGTGGTCAAGAGTTCAGATAGATGTAAACAGTAGTTATATAAACAAAGATTACAATTACATTCCCGGCCCACAAGTATATAAAAAATACGATATGGGTGAAACAGATGTATTGGTAATGCCTAACTATAGAATATTACCAAGCTCTGCAACAACTCAATCAGAATTATCAATTGATATTCACCCGTTAAATTCATCAATACTTTTTGCAGGTGCAAATGCAACCCCAAACCCTGTAGCAGGATTTTATGGTACGGGTGTTTATTGGACAACCAATGCAGGAACAAACTGGACTGGATTTGATAATCCTCCTTTTGGAAGTAATGTTGGTGACCCTGCTGCAACAATTGGAACAAACGGCTATTTCTACATTGGCTATATTACAAACAGTTACGGAATGGGTGTATCAAAGTCAACCAATAATGGCGCTAACTGGACAAGCTCAGTTACCAGCACAAGCACGAATGATGATAAAAATCATTTAATGGTTGATAAAACAGTTGGCAGTCCTTTTGAAAACCGAGTATATAATACGTGGACAGATTTTAATAATAGCAATGCAGTGCTTAAATTTTCTACAGATTTTGGTGGTACCTGGAGTGTAGTTAAGAATTTAGGTGCTTCATTATCACCAGGAAGTCATGATCAAGGAGTGAATGTACAAACAGGATCAAATGGTGATGCTTATGTTACCTGGGCTATTTATGATGCCTGGCCAGGCGGTGAAGATGCAATTGCATTTTCAAAATCCACTGATGGAGGAAATACCTGGACTTCATCAAGAGTTTATGGTGCACTTACACCAAACGGAAGTTTTAATTTTGGTATAAGAGGATATTTGAAACCTACTCCAGAAATAAGAGTTTCATCTTTCCCTTCTATGGCTGTTGATCGTTCCGGTGGTGCACATAATGGTAACATATACATTGTGTGGCCGCAGATAAATGTTGCTCCTGCAGGAACAGATCCTGATATCGTATTAATTCGTTCAACTGATAACGGTGCAACATGGAGTTCACCTGTAAGAGTTAATGATGATGCACTAAACAATGGTAAAGATCAATATTATCCATGGTGTACAGTTGACCAGAATACCGGACAATTAAATTTAGTATGGTACGATAGTCGAAATACTACTAATGATAGTACTGGTGTATTTATGGCTAGATCGCTTGATGGCGGTTTAACATTTGAAAACTTTGAAGTTAGTGATGCTAACTTCAGACCAAAACCAATTTCAGGTTTAGCCGGTGGATACCAGGGTGATTATATCGGTATTGCTGCTGCTAACAATAAAGCTTATCCATTCTGGGCAGATGACAGAACAGGAAATTATCAAGCCTGGATAACGGAAGTAACTTTTGGTCCTTCTATCGATCACACTCCACTTGAGAACACAGAAAACTTAACCGGACCTTATGCTATAAATGCAATAATCACATCAACAAATCCTTTAGTACCAGGCAGTATAAAAATGTACTGGGGCAGAGGAGTTGGTGCGTTAACAGACAGTGTAGTGATGACAAATACCGGTGGAAACAATTACACAGCAAATATACCAGGTAACGGTGCAAATGCAGTTTACAATTATTATTTAGCTGCAACCGACGATCAGGGATTCGGATCAACATTACCTGGCGGTGCACCTGGTAATTATTTTACATTTGAAGCCGCAACAGATTTAGTTGCACCATCAATTACACATACTGCAATTGGCAGCACACCGCAATTAAGATGGCCAATTGATATTTCTGCTGATGTTACAGATAACATTGGTGTTGGAACAGTTGAGTGTGAGTTTAGAGTTAACGGCGGTTCAATTACAACTTTCCCGATGTCACTATCCGGCGGCAATACTTATACAGGAACATTTACAGGTACAGTAGCTATAAGTGATCTGGTAGAATATAGAATTAAAGCAACTGATAATTCATCTCAATTAAATGTTGGATATAATCCTGCTTCAGGTTATAACTCATTTACTATTATAGATGTTTTAGGTTTAGTACTTGTTGTTGATGAAGATGCAACACTTGAAGATAGAATCTCAACAGAAAAAGAATTCCACGAAGCAGAACTTTCAATTCCGCTTGGCGCTTCAGCTACATTGTTTAATACAACTCTTTCAACCCTTGGATATCTGGTTGAAGAAGTTACATGGTCAACATTCAATCCGGCAACACTAAATGATTATGATTTAGTAATACTTGCTGCAGGATTAAATGAAAGTACTATGTTTGATGATCAGACAAAGAGAACCGCAATAATTAACTGGACTTTAGCAGGCGGTAAAACAATCGTTGAAGGCGGCGAAGTTGGTTATATATATAGAAAATCAGGTACAACTACAGATAAAGATCCATTGTTCAGACAAAATGTTTTGAATGATAGTGTTTGGGTTAGTGATAGATCAGGTGATAATCTTGTAATATCATTACCAACACATCCGATCTTTAATACACCAAATACACTAAGCGGAACAATAAATGTAAATAATGGTGGTGCTTCGGGGTATGGTGCAAGAGATGAAGTAACATTGTTAAATAAATCTGGTGTTATTAGAATTGCAAATTGGGCTGCTGGTACAGCAACAAACCCTGGCATAATAGTCTATAATCCGGAAAATGATCCGGATGTTGCAAGAAATATTTTCTTCCCATTTGCAATTGCAAGTTTTGCAGATCAGGGTGTTGCTGCAGATCTTATTGAAAACGCAGTTACTTATTTATTCAGAGACATTATTCCTGTTGAACTTACTGCATTTAATGCACTTGTTGCAGGTAATAATGTAAATCTAAACTGGAGCACCGCTACAGAATTAAACAACAGCGGTTTTGAAATCCAAAGAAAATCTGAAAACAGCAGCTGGTCCAATGCAGGATTTGTAGCAGGTTTTGGAACAACTACGGAATCAAAATCATATTCATTTACAGATAATAATTTAGCTGTTGGTAATTATACATACAGATTAAAACAAATTGATTTTAATGGCGGATATGAATATTCAAATGAAATCAATGTTGATGTAAATGCTCCACTTACTTATAATTTAGAACAAAACTATCCAAATCCATTTAACCCAAGTACATTAATAAAGTACTCGGTTGCAAAGGATGGATTTGTTACTGTTTCAATCTTCAATTTACTTGGCGAAAAAGTTTCAACACTGGTAAATGGTAATATGAAAGCAGGAAGTTATGAACTTAACTTTAACGCTTCACAGTTATCAAGCGGTGTTTATTTCTACTCAATAGAAGCTGGTGACTTTAAAGCTGTTCGTAAGATGATGCTAATGAAGTAATTTATTTCTTCATCGAAATCCCTATGGGAATGTTGATGAAATAAAAAAAATGTCAAACGTCAAACGAAAGACGTGAAACGAAAAAGCGAGTCAAATGACTCGCTTTTTTTATTTTATTTTCTTACGTTTCACTACACATTTTATAGGGGTCCGTTATGAAAAGATCAATTTTAGTTTTTTGGTTGTTTCTACAGTTATTAATCCTTCCGCAAAATAGTTTTATACAGCAAATCACCAGTGGTGATTTTGACGCTAGAAATCCATTCATCTATAAAAATGAATTTGGATATAATTCACGGGTGTACTTTGAACTTCATAAAGATGGATATTCAAATATCTACTTCACGTCTTATAATTCTGATGACATCACTTTTAAAGACACAACATCAATCACATCAAATAATTTTCAAAATATTAATCCATCATATGAAACAGAAGCTGGATTGCTATTTCAAACAAATCAGAATGGTAATTGGGATGTTGTACTTATTCCTGATTCTAATGGAAATTTTGGTGGTCCAATATTTCTTACTTCATCACTGAATGATGAATTTCTACCAAAATTTTTTGAATCAACAAATATGTTCCAGGATTCGGTAAGCATTTTGTTCAGAAGACAAAATGATATTGTTTTCTTATCGTACAAAAACAATCAAATAAAAGAAGACATAGTTTTTAGTGATAGTGTTAACCTGCATTATTCTGAGTTTGTTGGTCTTGAAACTGGTGACTGGGGAATTTACAGTGGACATTATGTTTATGCTATTGAAGAGTCAAATCTTTTGCAAAAGAAAATTGTAAGACGATTTAAACCTTCAAATGGAAATTGGCAGTCCAAGTCAGTCGTATTAGATAACTGTGATTGTCAGGATATTTCTTTGCAGGTGTCCGGGTACAATCCTTGGGGATTATTTTTCCTGGATACGCTCCAAAACCAAAAAAGGTTATTTACGATTGAAGATCCGATTGCTGTTACAAGTCCGCAAATTGTTGATATTGATCATGAAGGTGATATTTCTAGTTTTGATATGTATTCGCTTTTAATAGTTGGTGAAGAACTTTCGAAACCGGAGTATGAACCTGAATTTTATATGCCATACTCTTATTTGTTAAAAAATGGTGATAACACAAAGATTAGAATTAATAAGTATGATATTGGTTATTGGCCTGAAGATAGTCTTGTAAGTGTGTCACTGCCAAATCCAAACATAGCAATAGGTCCTGTAGGATCTGATTTAATTGGTATGGTTGTTTACACTATTTGGGAAGATAGTGTTGATGGAAACATACATTTATTCGGAGCGTTATCGCATTTACCTTATGGTGCAGTTGAAGATGAATCAATTGCAAATGATTTTGTGCTTTATCAAAACTATCCAAATCCATTTAATCCAGTTACAAAGATTGAATATAAATTGTTGCAGGCTACTGATGTAAAGTTTAATGTCTTTAACATCCTTGGAGAAAAAGTATTTGAACAGAATTTAGGATTCCAAACCGTTGGCAGCTACAAAATAAATTTTGATGGTAAATATTTACCAAGCGGTGTTTATGTTTATTCGGTTTATACAAATGAAAATAGACTTAGCAGAAAAATGCTTCTTATGAAATAAGAAAAACGTCAAACGAAAGACGTGAAACGAAAAGTCGTGTAATATGACTGGCTTTTATTTTGTTTGTTTAGTTGTTTTAAAGTAATCAATTTAAGGGTATTAGAATGATTTCTGATAAAAAATTTATTCAAGATGTTTATTTAGTTCAAAAATTTCAGAATTTTTTCCAGCCTTATGTGAAAATAATTATTTCATTAACCATTCTTACATCATTATTTGCTTACGTTGTTAGAAGAACGGGAGGTGCACTAGCAGAAGTTTTAAACCCTTATTCTAGAATTCTGATAATAATTATAATATCCACTGCGGTTATATTTATTCCATACATACTATTTATGTTGATTAAAGAAAATCGAAGAGGTTGGATGTCACTTTTATTAATTTTAGTGGTGTTTCCATTTCTTTTCATTTTATTAATTTTTCAATTTTCGATGTTTTATAATTTAGCTGTACTACTTCCAATATTTCTTTATACGTTATTCTGTTATTTATTAAAATCTCAGGTTACAGAATGGTTAACTGAGTATTACGGGCATCAAAATCGTTTGGAGCAAAAGAGATTAAAAGAAGAAGAAGCAGAACGACTTAAAAATGGTTTGTTTTAGCAAGAGGAGTAAAAAGTGGAAGAAAACAAAAGTCTTATCAAAAATTTTGAACTAGTCCAAAGATTCAGAGATATATTATACTACCAAAGACAAATTTCAAATTCCTCATTTGTGCTACTATTTTTATTAAGATTCATTCTATCCCATAGTATGATTTCCATTGGGATTGATCCAGTAACAATTATTAAAATTATTTTAGGGGTATTTATACTTGCAGCGCTTCTGTTTACACCATATATCTTTAATGTTCTTATCAAAGAAAAAAAAATTGGGTGGATAATATTATTCTTTGCTATGATAATTATTCCAGAAGTTCTTGGCTATTTGATTTTTAAAGAAACCTTGGCTTTTGAAGCCGCATTATTAATACCTTTAGCTTTCTTCTACTTTTATTGTTATATAATCAAATTTGAAGTTGATAAATGGCTTAGTGATTATAACTGGTACCAGGAAAGAATGCAGCAGAAAAAGGAAAGAGAAAAAAGGATTAAAAATGAGATGATTCTTTAATGAGAAACGAAAGATGAAAAATGAAAGATAAAACCTGATTAGATTAAGTTTAATTTGTTCATTATTCCATCATTCCATTTCTCCACAATTCCTGCTGTGCTAAAAATCTTCTTCCAGCAGCCAGCCTTCAGCTAAATCCGGAGTGATATCTGAAATGAATCTTGATGGTTTTGATAATGTAATTCCTGCTTCACGATCATAAAGATTCATTGGGTAAGTGATAAACAAATTATTTTTTGCACGAGTTGAAGCAACGTACATCAATCTTCTTTCTTCTTCCAGAGTTTCTAAACTTTCAATAGATCTTGCAGAAGGGAAGTAACCTTCAACAGCGTGAATTATAAAAACCGAATGCCACTCCAATCCTTTTGCGGAATGAATTGTAGAAAGTGTTACATACTCCTCTTCTTTATCAGTCGCATCAACATCAACAACGCTTTCTATAATTGGCTCGATTGCCATATCAGAAAGTAAAGTATCAACAGAAGTATAATTTTCCACAATGTTCTGAAAAATTTCTAAATCCTTTTTTCGCTTATTCCAATCATCGTAATTAGCTTTAAATAAATCCCAGTAGTAATCATAAACTTTTTGCACCATTTCTGATGGAAGCAATTTCTTTTTCTGAAGTTCGTACAATAGATAAAACAATGGACTAAGCTTGTGATACTTAAATTCAGGCTGTTGATCAGGTTCAGCTTTTATTGTAATTCTTGAAGTTGCAAGCTCATCTAAAATGCGCTGAGCAGTTTTTGGCCCAATACCTTCGTGCAAAAGTAAAACTCTGTACCAGCTAATAACATCTTTTGGATTAATTGCGATACGAAGAAATGCCATTACATCTTTAACGTGTGCAGTCTCAACAAACTTCATTCCGCCAAATTTTTGGAACGGTACATTTGCTTTTGCAAGTTCAAGTTCAAGATCAAACGAAAAGAAAGACGAACGAAACAAAACTGCAATATCTTTTAACGGAACACCTTCTTCTCTAAGATCAAGAATTTTTTCCACAATAAATTTTGATTGAAGATTTTCTGTTGATGCTGCTACGATGTTTGGCAACGATCCACTTCCGCGTCTTGAGTAAAGATCTTTTTTATACTTCTCAACTGCGGCATCATTAATTCTATTAGCAAAATCTAAAATTGATTGATGACTTCTATAATTCTCTTCTAGCTTTATGATCTTCACATTATCAAAAAGTTTTGGGAATTGCATTATGTTATGAAAATCCGCACCGCGAAATGAATAAATTGCCTGGGAATCATCACCAACAACCATTACGTTTTTACTATACTGCGAAAGTCCTTTTACAATTTCTGATTGCAAATGATTTGTATCCTGGTATTCATCAACCATAACAAATTTAATTTCTGCAAGAAGTGCTCTTACTGCTGATCCGCCTTTGTAAAGAAACTCGCGCAAGTAAACTAATAAATCATCGTAATCAAGAAGATTATTTCGTCGTTTGTACTCAGTAAATATTTTATTGATTTCTAAAATTTTATCAAGTAGTGGAATAAAATGCGGATAATCATTTTCAATTATCTCTTCAACTTTCTTTCCTGTATTAACACTTAAACTAAAAACTTTATTAAGAGTCTGTTTATTAGGAAATCTTTTTTCTTTTGTGATAAATCCATCCTGCGAGCGAATAAGATTTATTACATCAGCACTATCACCTTGATCGAGAATTGTGAACGAAGAATCAAGTCCGATTGCTCTTGCGTATTTTCTAAGTGTAAGATTTGCAAACGAATGAAAAGTACCGCCGCGTATTTTTGAACATCGATCATCAAGCAGCATAGATGCGCGTTTCATCATTTCGTTAGCAGCTTTGCGGGTAAATGTTAAAAGTAATATTGAGTTTGGATCGTGACCTAGTTCGATCAATCTTGCAACACGATAAACAAGTGTTCTTGTTTTACCTGTTCCAGCACCGGCAATAATTAAGTAACATCCATTTACAGCGGAAGCGGCTTCAAACTGTGTGGGGTTTAATTCTTCCTGGTAATTAATTGTAAAACGGGCTTCGTCCGTTTGTTGAACTAAGCCCGTTTGTCCAAGTCTTTTTAACGTATATTTTTTCTGGTTCATCTACGCAGTGCTTTTGGCTTTCCTAAAATTTCTGAAAATAAAATATACTCCCGAACAGTTGTAGGATTTTTTAATTTACGATTGAACTCGCTTACAGCAGCTCGTTGCTTTTTAGGTCCTGCTAAAACTCTTTCAAACTCCTTAGCACTAGTTTCGATATTTGGGTCAATTTTATATTTTTGTCTTGTCCATCTAGTCTGTTCAACAGTTCCTTTGGGTTCTATATAATTTCTTTCTTCAACAGATTGTTTATACTCAACGGAAGGATTTTGATCAATATTTCTTAAAGTTCTTCTATCTGTAATAATCTCAAGATTTTTATCTTCAATTTTATGATCAGCATATTCTCCATTCGGAGTTGGTTTTGGTCGTTGCTGTTGAGGCAGATTAACTTCTCCCTTGAACAGACTTTCAAGCTCCTTCAAAATATCATACTGATCCTTTTTTTGAGCAATAATAAGCGGTTCCGTTTTAATGCTTCTTTGTTGATGAGAAAAAGAATCCGGTTTTTGAGCGGGTTTCTGTGGTGTTTGCTTCGGAGGCTCTTTCTTTTTAAAGAAAGAGCTCAAGAAGCTAAAAATTATTATACCCCAAATGAGGTATTGAAATAAATCATCCATCAGATTTCTTCTTCTCTTCTGGTTGTGCTATAGATGTTCTCATATCAGTATCAGCTTGAATATTTTTAAGATTATAATAATCCATAACACCTAGCTTACCGTTTCTAAATGCATCAGCAATTGCTCTCGGAACTTCAGCTTCAGCTTCAACAACTTTTGCACGCTGTTTAGAGACTTCAGCAATATTTTCCTGTTCGGTAGCAACCGCAGCAGCACGTCTCTCTTCAGCCTTTGCACGGGCAACTTTTAGATCCGCCTCTGCCTGGTCTGTTTGTAAAATAGCACCAATGTTTTGACCTATATCAACATCAGCAATATCGATTGAAAGAATTTCAAACGCAGTTCCGCTGTCTAATCCTTTTGATAAAACTGACTTTGAGATTTTATCAGGATTTTCAAGAACCTCTTTGTGAGATTCACTTGAACCAATTGTTGAAACAATTCCTTCACCAACTCTTGCTAAAATTGTTGCTTCACCGGCACCACCGACTAATCTTTCAATATTAGCACGAACTGTAACTCTTGCCATTGCTTTTAATTGAATACCATCTTTTGCAACCGCAGAAACCATTGGAGTTTCAATTACTTTTGGAACTACTGACATTTTAACCGCTTCAAGAACATCTCTTCCTGCAAGATCAATTGCAGTGGCGCGTTCAAAAGTTAATCCAAGATTAGCTTTATCTGCGGAGATAAGTGCGTTTATTACTTTTGTAATATTTCCTCCTGCAAGGTAATGCGCTTCAAGTTTTGCCTGATCAATCGTTAATCCGGCTTTTGTTGCTGTAATCATATTTCTAACAACTAAAACCGGCGGAACTTTTCTTAATCTCATTCCAATTAAATCTCTAACTATCTTTACTTTTACTCCGGAGAAGTATGCAGTAATAAATAATCCGAGTGGAACGAAATACAGAAATAGAAATAAGAAAAGCACTGCCGCAATAATAATTACGAGAGACAATCCTGTTAATGCTTCCATCTATTCTCCATAAATTTGAGTTTAAATATTTGTAGTTAAATACTACTTAACTTTTAGAATGTGCCTTAATGACCATTATTAAGATTTTATGTCGTTAAAATTATCATTTTAGCAGAACAATTTTTCTTTCTGATCTGAAATTATAGAAAATTTTAACCAAACTGTACTGGCATTTTAATTGCCTTAATTAAAGTTCAGTTTCAGATGATATTCAGCATATCAGCACCATTCATTTTGTGCTGGCTTGATAAGGGTGTACACTTATTATTATATTTCAACTGTGAAACCAATTTTGAGAAAGATTTGTTTCACTTTTAATCAAATTAAGGAGTTTTATGGACGGAAATTTCTCGGATAGATTGCAGGATGTAATTAGACTCAGCAGAGAAGAGGCGCTTAGACTTGGTCACGATTATATTGGTACAGAACATTTACTTCTCGGTATTATTCGTGAAGGGCAGGGAGTTGCTGTAAGAATTTTAAGAAATCTTGATTGTGATTTACTAAAATTAAAAAAAGCTATTGAAGATACAGTGAGAACTTCAGGCGGAACATTAACAATTGGAAATATTCCACTTACAAAACAAGCAGAAAAAGTTTTAAAGATTACACAAATCGAATCAAAAATTTATAAAGCTGATGTTATTGGTACAGAACATCTTTTGCTTTCTTTGTTAAGAGATGAAGATAATATTGCTACACAAATTTTACATCAGTTTAACGTTACTTATGATTCAGCTCGCTCAGAACTTAACTCAATGTTAAGTGCAAAAAATCCAAAAGATCCAGGACAAAAAGTACCGCCACCAGTTGATAAAAAAGGAGATAAAACTAAAACTCCTGTTTTGGATAACTTTGGTCGTGATCTTACCAAACTTGGTATGGATGATAAACTTGATCCGGTTGTTGGTAGAGAAAAAGAAATTGAACGTGTTGCTCAAATTCTTAGCAGAAGAAAAAAGAATAATCCTGTTTTAATTGGTGAACCCGGTGTTGGTAAAACTGCAATTGCAGAAGGCTTAGCACTTCGTATTATTCAAAAGAAAGTTCCAAGAACTTTGCAGGATAAACGTGTTGTTACTTTAGATCTTGCTGGACTTGTTGCGGGTACAAAATATCGCGGACAGTTTGAAGAGAGAATGAAAGCTTTGATGAATGAACTTGAAAAAGCCGAAGATGTAATTCTCTTTATCGATGAACTTCATACGATTGTTGGTGCCGGCGGTGCAAGCGGTTCACTCGATGCTTCTAATATGTTCAAACCAGCTTTGGCTCGCGGTGATATACAGTGTATCGGAGCAACAACTCTTGATGAATATAGAAAGTTTATAGAAACTGATGGTGCGCTTGATAGAAGATTCCAGAAAGTTATGGTTGATCCGCCAAACTATGATGAAACACTTCAGATTCTTGAGAATATCAAATTCAAATATGAAGAACATCATCGTGTTAGATATTCTAAAGATGCGATTGAAACTGCTGTTAAGCTCAGTGTTCGTTACATAACAGATCGTCATCTTCCTGATAAAGCAATTGATGTAATTGATGAGGCAGGTTCAAGAGTGCATATGGGTAACTTTGAAGTACCTCAGGATATACTTGATCTTGAAGAAGAAATTGAAGGTGTAAAAAAAGATAAAGCACGCGTTGTTAAAATGCAGGATTATGAAGAAGCTGCACGTTTGCGTGATAAAGAACGTAATCTTCTTTCTGATCTTGAAACTGCAAAACGTGATTGGGATACAAGAACAAAAGATATTGTACACGATGTCAGTGAAGATGATATTGCTACTGTTGTTGCGATGATGACAGGAATTCCTGTTAACCGAATTGCTCAAACTGAGTCTGATAAATTATTGAAGATGAGTGATGCTCTTAAAAAATCTATTGTTGGTCAGGATGAAGCTGTATTAAAGCTTACAAAAGCTATTCGAAGAACTCGGGCCGGATTAAAAAGTCCTAATCGTCCAATCGGTAGTTTTATTTTCCTTGGACCAACCGGAGTTGGAAAAACAGAACTTTGTAAAGTGCTTGCAAAATATTTATTCGATAGTGAAGATGCACTTGTAAGAATCGATATGAGCGAGTACATGGAAAAGTTTTCTGTATCAAGATTAGTTGGAGCGCCTCCCGGGTATGTTGGATATGAAGAAGGCGGACAGTTAACTGAAAAAGTTAGACGTAAACCTTACTCAGTTGTATTGTTTGATGAAATTGAAAAAGCACACCCTGATATTTTTAGTTTGCTGCTTCAAGTTCTTGATGATGGAACTTTAACTGATTCACTCGGAAGAAAAGTTGATTTCAAGAATACGATCATCATTATGACATCAAACGTTGGAACTAAAGATGTTAAGAACATAAGCAATTTTGGTTTTGGCGGTGATGAAAAAGCTGATAAGTATTCAAGTTTGAAAGACACTGTTGAAGAAGCTATGAAGAGATTGTTTAATCCTGAATTCTTAAACAGAATTGACGACACAATTGTATTCAGAAATCTTGATAAGAATGATATTCATCAGATAATTGAAATTGAGATTAAAGATCTTCTTAAAAATATTAAAGAAAATAAATTAGGTTTAGTTCTTGATGAAAGTGCAAAAGAGTTTTTAGTAAACAAAGGCTTCGATGAAAAATTTGGTGCTCGTCCGCTAAGAAGAGCATTACAAAAATACGTTGAAGATCCGCTTGCTGAAGAAATTTTGCGTGGTTCCTTTAAAGAAGGAACAACAATTATTGCTAAGCACGTTGAAGGTACAGAAGATTTAGTTTTCTTTGATGAATCTTTAGAACATCCTGACCCGAATGTTGAACCGGAAAAATTTGATTCATCAGGGAATTAAATTAAAATCACTTATTAAATAAAAGGTTCGCAAATTTGCGAGCCTTTTTTATTATTTCCCAAAAGATGAACTTAAACATAGAAACATATTCCTTCACACTTAACAACAAAGGCAATTGTGATGTAATTGATATTACCGATCGTGTACAGCAAATTGTTTCTGAAAACAATTTTGTGGAAGGCAGTGCTCTTATTTTTGTTCCGGGCTCAACTGCTGGAGTTACCACAATTGAGTACGAGCCTGGCCTATTAAAAGATTATCCAAAATTCTTTGATAAAATAATCCCGCAAAACCAGGAATATCAACACGACAAAACCTGGCACGATGGAAACGGCCATTCACATATCAGGGCATCACTTCAGGGCGCTTCTTTTACCGTGCCTTTTAAAGATAAATCGTTAATTTTGGGAACCTGGCAGCAGATTATTTTTGTTGATTTTGATAACAGGTCACGTAACAGAGAAATTATTGTACAATTAACAGGAATTAAAGAGTAACGATATGAAAAATTTGTTAGCAGCATTTTTTATTTTTTTAAGTTTTGCAATCACTTCGTTTGCACAAATTATAATAACAGAACCGGAATTTCCGACACAGTTCGATAGTATTGTTGTTTTATTTGATGCAACTCAACCCGGTGCAGAAGGATTACTAAATTATACAGGAACTGTTTATGCACATACCGGAGTTACAACAAATCTTGGTCAGTGGCAGCACGTAGTTGGTAGCTGGGGTAATAATACAAATCAACCGGCACTTACAAGACTTGGTGTTAATTCATATAAATTAACTATAGGCTATCCAAGAACATTTTATTCAGTGACAAGTGGTTCGGAAAATATCATACAACTTTCTATGGTTTTTAGAAGTGCTGATGGAACAAAGCAGACTAGTCCCGATATATTTATTGATCTTTATGAACCCGGCATAAATCTTTTAGTTCAAAATCCCGTTGTATCAGTTCAATTTGATGATCCGTTAAGATCTCCTGCATTTGTACAGCAGGGAGAAACCATTCAGATTGCGGTTAATGCAGTTGCATTAGGTACTACAGTTTCAAACTTAAAAATGTTAGTTGATGGAAATGAAGTTGCTCAAACATCTGAAAACACAATTTATTATGATTTTGTTCATTCTAATTTTACAATTGGTGCACACACAGTTTCTGTAATCGGAACACCCGCAACAGGAAATTCGGATACAACTTCATTTGTTATGTTTTGCAATCCTGAAATCAATTACTCATCTTTAACAAATGGATTAAGACCCGGGATAAATTATACAAGCACAACCACTGCAACGCTGGCTTTATTTGCACCACATAAAAGTTTTGTTTATTTGATTGGTGATTTTAATGATTGGAAAGTCAGTACAGATTATTTTATGAATTGTGATTCCGTTAATGCTGATAGTGTTATATGGTGGATGGATCTTACACTTAGTGCAGGTACTGAGTACGCATTTCAATATCTTGTTGATGTAAACATAAGAACTGGCGATCCATTTTCAGAAAAAATATTAGACCCGTGGAATGATTCATATATACCCTCATCAACTTATCCATCACTAAAACCTTATCCTGCTGGTAAAACTGAAAGTGTTGTAAGTATAGTTCAAACGGATCAATCGGAGTATCAATGGCAATCTGTTAATTATCAGAGACCAGCAAAAGAAAAATTAGTAATCTATGAATTATTAGTAAGGGATTTTTCAACTCAACGCACTTTTCAATTTTTAATTGATACTCTTTCTTATCTCAAAACCCTTGGAATAAATGCAATTGAATTAATGCCTGTTATGGAGTTTAGTGGTAATCTTAGCTGGGGATATAATCCAATTTATCATGCAGCACTCGATAAATATTATGGAACTGCAGACAAGTTAAAAGAATTTATTGATGTTTGTCATCAAAATGAAATAGCGGTAATTCTTGATATGGTTTTAAACCAGGCTGATAATCTTTCACCGCTGGCAATGCTTTGGTGGGATGGCTCAAATAACAGACCAGCTATTAATAACCCATACTTAAACCCAATTGCAAAGCATCCGTATAATGTTTTTAATGATTTTAACCACGAAAGTAATGCAACAAAATATTTTGTAGATCGGGTTAATGAATTCTGGTTAACGGAATTTAAGTTTGATGGATTCCGTTTCGATCTTTCAAAAGGATTTACTCAATTTAACAGTGGTGGTAATGTTGGACTTTGGGGGCAGTATGATCAAAGCAGAATTAATATTCTTAAACGAATGGCGGATGAAATATGGGATGTTGATTCAACTGCTTATGTAATTCTTGAACATTTTGCCGATAATAGTGAGGAAATAGTTTTATCAGATTATGGAATGATGCTTTGGGGTAATCACAACTATGATTACAATGAAGCAACAATGGGTTATACATCAAACTTCTCGGGAATTTCGTATTTAAATCGAGGCTGGGCAAATCCACATCTTGTTGGATATATGGAAAGTCATGATGAAGAAAGATTAATGGTTAAAAATTTAGCATACGGTAATTCATCAGGTTCTTACAGTACCAAAAATTTTAATGTCGCATTAAATCGAATGAAATTAGCTGCAGCTTTCTTCTTTACGATTCCAGGTCCAAAACTAATTTGGCAGTTTGGAGAACTTGGGTACGATATCAGTATAGATTACAATGGAAGAACTGGCGAAAAACCAGTTAAATGGGATTATCTAAATGATGATCGAAGGACTAATCTTTATAAAGTATACAAAGCACTAATAAATCTAAAAAATGATTATGAAGCATTTAGCACGACCAACTTTTCTCTTGATGTTAGTTCCAGTATGAAAAAAATCAATATTCATCATCCTACAATGGATGCGTTTATTGTTGGCAATTTTGGTGTAACACAGCTTTCTACAAATCAAAATTTCAGTCGATCTGGTTGGTGGTATGAATATTTTAGTGGTGATAGTATAAATGTAACTAATACTACAGAAAGTATAAGTTTACCTCCAGGTGATTTTAAAATATACACAACATCCAGACTTCCGCTCCCTGAACAGGGAATACTTTTAGACGTTGAGCTGATCGATAGTAAGATTCCTGTTGAATACAATTTAGAACAAAATTATCCAAATCCATTTAACCCGAATACTATTATCAGATACAGTATTGTAACCCCTTCTCAGGTTACATTAAAAATATATGATGTTCTGGGCAACGAAATAAAAACTCTTGTTAATGTAGAACAAGTAAACGGAGTTTATGAAGTTGATTGGAATGGTGATGATCAGTTTGGAAATAATGTTAGCACCGGTGTTTACTTTTATAAGATAAATGCAGGAGACTATACTGAAACAAGAAAGATGATGCTTATAAAGTGATCAACAATTTTTAAGTTTTAATTCAAACAAAAGGTACGAGCAATCGTGCCTAATTATTTTCAATTAGTTAGTGATGATTTTCTTCTTTCATCAAACACACTTCATCTTCCAATTCAATTTCAATTGTAAAATGAGTTAACTTTAGATCCTCAAATAGATTTTTGCATTTTAATTTTATCTTAACAATTTCTTCTCTTGTTGTAGATTTATCTACAGTCAAGTGAGTTGTTAGAATATTATTTGCCCCATCTAAAGACCAAACGTGTGTGTGATGTGATGATATTACTTTATCAATGCTATTCAGTTTCCTATCAATTAAATCAACATCGATATTATCGGGAGTAGCTTGCAGAAAAAGAGAGATTGTCTTTTTTAAGTTAACTACAACATTGTATAAAATATATATTGTAATTATAACAGAGAGTATTGCATCAAGAATATAATTCGGCCAGAATAGCAATGTTACAGCTACTGCAAGTATAGCGATCCAGCCAAGTACATCTTCCAGCAAATGAAGCATCATTATACGTGCATTCATTGATCCTTCATCTTTTAATTTGAAGACTGCTGCACCGTTTACTGCAACACCAATGATAGCGAATAAAATCATACCTTCAGCGTTTGTGGTTTCAGGGTTAATAATTCTGGGAATTGCATTCGCAAGTACAAAAGTAGAGCCTATGATTAAAACTACAGCATTTATTAGTGCACCAAGTAAAGAAAATCTACCATAACCATAAGTATACTTGCTATCGCTTTTTTTTTGTGAGTACTTTTCTAAGAACCAGGCTAATCCAATTGATAGTGAATCACCTAAATCGTGCAAAGCATCAGAAATTATTGCAATGCTATTTGTTAAAATACCGCCAATTATTTCGAATACTGTAAACGCGAAATTTAGGAAGAAAACTGTTCTAAGATTTTTTGTTGTATTTGTATGGTTGTGTATGTGGTTATGATTACTACTCATTTGTTAACCTAGAAATAATGACAGCTGCGGCAGTGGAAACATTTAAAGATTCTGCTCTGCCTTTGCCCGGAATTGTCACAAATTCATCTGCAAGTGATTTAAGCATTTCCGAAGGTCCGGAAGATTCATTGGAAAATGATATTATAGATTTTTTATTGGTTCTATAAGTAAAAATATTCTTTCCTTTAATATCCGAGGAGACAATTTGATAGCCGGCAGATTTAAGATTTGTTAAATCATTTTCAAAAACTTCATCGTATATGTTCAGATGAAAAAGTGAACCCATCGTTGCTCTGACAGATTTTGGGTTTAAATATTCGACTGAGTTATTTGCAATTAAGACATTGTATATTCCAAACCAATCGCATGTTCTTAATATTGTTCCCAAATTTCCCGGATCGGCAATATTATCAATTAATACAATAATTTTTTCTTTAAGTTCATTTAAGTTTTTTTTGGGATAATATTTGTTAAATGCCGCTGCAATACCTTGCGGTGATTTTGTGTCGGAGATTTTCTGAAAATCTATTGATTTTAACTCTAGAATTCTTTCTGATTTTTTCTTTAGAATAGCCATAACTTCAGGAAAAGAGTCTATAAAAGCAGGAGTTACAAATACAACATCACATTTATAACCGCTGTTCAAACCTTCTTCTACAGTTTTCAATCCCTCAACAATAAACTTTTCTTCTTGTTGCCTAAATTTTTTTACAAGCAAAGAAGAAAAGTATTTTAATTCACTTTTGGAAATCATAATAGTGTATCGTAATTCTGCCGGCTGCTGTTATTTCCTCCGGCTTCAAGGGTCTTTAAATATTCCCAGGAGTAAATGCCTGTATTATGTCCATCCTGCCAGCCTATCTGAATCGCGTAATCGCCAACGACATCAATACTTTTTATCTTATACATTTCCGGAGTTAGAATTGCGGGTTTAGGCGGACGGAAAGTTTTGAATAGAATTGTTTCACCTTTACAACCGGCGCAGGGGCACTCATCACGAAGATACTTTAATGAAATAATCGTCGAATTACCATCATTCCAGGTTAATAATATCTTATCTTTATCAACAATCTTAATTTGTTTTGGATTCATCTTATTTAAAATATTTTTAATGTTATCTTAAAATAAAAGATTATTAAGAATTATGTAATGTAATTTACCATTATAGCTATTATTTTTGTACAAGATATTAACAATAGAAGGATATTTAAGAGTTAATGGAATTATTTTTGGTTTTTGTGTTTTTATTGTTCACAAATTTTTTATTAGCCGCAGCAGAAATCGCTTTAGCAGCCTTTGGTGAATCAAAGATAGAAGAGCTAAAGGAGAAGAAAGACAATTACGTTAACTATTTTGAAAAATTAAATGAAAATCAGGAACAAGTTTACAGCAGCATACATCTTGCCTTTACATTTTTAACAGTTATTATTTCAATTATTGGATATTTCATATTTTCAAGCTGGATATATCCGCAAATTATGATCCTTTCCGATTCATCAAATTTTTGGGCAACAATAGTTTCGATATTTATTACCTCAGTTGTTATAACGATTGTAATACTGATTTTTAATGTATTGGTTCCAAAAGCAATCGCTTATCGATATTCCGATTTTATCGGTAAAAGTTCAATAAAAATTATTTTACTTTTATCATCACTATTAAAAATTATTACTGGTTCAGTTACTTCTTTAAGTAACATTATTTTATTACCATTTAAAGAAAAAATTAATTTCTCACAGGAACGACCTTCCGAAGATGAAATACTTGATATAATTTCTGATGGTGTAAAATCAGGTACAATTGATGAAGCTGATCAGGAAATAATAGAGAATATTTTTGAATTTAATGATCTTAAAGCTGATGAAGTAATGATTCCACGTACAGAAATGATTGCTGTAAACCTGGCAAACGACGATGAAAAAAGTATAACAGATATTATAAAATCTGGTCACACTTTGGTTCCTGTTTATGAAAATTCTTTAGATAATATTGTTGGTGTATTACATACTAAAGATGTTATGAAACTAATAATTGAAAAACAGAAATATTCAGTTAGAAATTTAATTCGGCCGGCATATTTTGTTCCGGAAACAAAACTAATATCAGAGATTCTGAAAGAAATGCAAAAACAAGGAGAACGTATTGCAATTGTTACAGATGAATATGGAGGTACGGCAGGTGTTATTACAATGGAAGATATTCTTGAAGAAATAGTTGGTGAAATAAAAGATAAAACGAAGAGCGAAATACAAAATTACAGTGTTTTGCCGGATGGAAAATTTTATGTTTTAGGTTCTATGTTTATTGATGACTTCAATAAAATATTTAATCTGGAGTTAGATGAATCAAGTGAGTACAATACAGTAGCTGGATTTATTGCTGATAAGACAGGAAAAATCTTAAATCCGGGTGAAATTTTTCAACTGGAACGTGTAACATTTGAACTGATAAAAAAAATCCGTCAAAAGATGGTACAATTCAGAATTTACGATGAAAGCGGCAATTTTGGGTTAAAAATAAATGAAGAATAAAATATGCTAAAGTAATAAAAACCGTTGCATAGAAATTGAATAAACACTATTTTTGGCTCACAAATTTTTATAAGCTGGCATAGCTCAATTGGTAGAGCAGCTGATTTGTAATCAGCAGGTTGCGGGTTCGAGTCCCATTGCCAGCTCTGTAAAACCCTTAAAACTGTTTGTTTTAGGGGTTTTTTAGTTTTAGACTTTTCTAAAATCCCTCTGATTATGTAGCGACAATGTAGCGACTTTTTCGACCACAACGTCAAATAAATTATTAATATACTATGTTGATTAGAAGAACACATTTAAACTAATTTTTTAAAGCAATTAATCCAATCCATTCGGATCATAATATTCAAAAACATCACCGCAAATTTTACATTTACGTTTACGAGCGATAACAATATTATGCAATGAATTAACAGAATGTGTTTCCTCTATTGTGCGTAAATGTTGTTTACATTTATGCTGTGGAATAATTTCTGATTTTACAAAATCATTAAAAAGCAGTTGCAAATCGTTGTTTTGTAAGTCCATTTTATAACCTTTCATTTATTGAATCCTTAACAGGGCACACTGCCCCGCAAAAAAACATTTTGCCCCGTAGCCACTGCACAAAACGATTTACTGAGTAAAGGCAAGTTGAAAATTAATGTCGATAGCGGAGCGGTTGGTAGTATCTTTTTGACTTGCCCGTGTTAAGTAAAAATGAGAATAGGTGTTTTATGAAAAGGGAAGGTTAAGATAACAAACGTATATTGTTTAGAGGGGCAAAATATTTTGTTTTAGTTTTATTAGTTCAATGAAGGTTAAAGGGTTGGCGGTAGCAAAACCTTTTAACGCCAAAACAGATTCAAAAAAAATTAGCCTGTGTAGCGACATCAAGTGCGAAGCAAGCCAAAATAAAAATTATTACTGCGAGCACTTTTAGTTGCGGAACAGGTTTATTTTTTTTACTCAAGTTGTTATTTTTGTGATGTTGTTAGAGAGAAGTCCTCCCCCAAGCTTCAATTTAGCAACAGGCCCTGCAGCTTCGGTTGCAGGGTTACTTTTTGGCTTAAACTTTACGAAATATAAACCCCACAGAAATACTAACTAAAGATTAAATTAGAATACTTTGAATATAGAATTGTAATGAATATGAGGAATAGAATACTTGATTGTTGTTAATTGAGTTTTATATATAAAAAACATAATTTTATAATGTATTTATATTCTACACTCCTAAACTTACACCGGAGTGGGGAACTTGTTGGTGGCGATATTTTATGAGGCAAGTTAAGACCGGTTGATAATCTAAAAAAAATATCACATAATTTTTAATTGAAGAACAAATTTGAAATAAATTTGTTAGTAGCATTAAAGTAAAAAAATATTAGTAATACTGATTATGACTACAAATGGTACAATTAATTAATCTATATACATTTAACATTAATGGAGTAACAATGAAAAAAGTATCAATCTTTATAACCATTATAATGATGGTTAGCCTTAGTATATATCTGACCAGTTGTGCTACAATTGCAACTGGTACAACACAGCTAGTAACAATTACCAGTAATGTAGATGATGCTGAAATTAAATTAGATGGGTTATTTATAGGAAAAACACCATTTACAGGAGAAATAAAAAAAGATGGAAAACTTTTGACTATCGAAAAGGAAGGGTACAAGACACATCAGATTGCTTTAAGTACTACAATGGAAGGATTATTTTGGGGTAATATTATAATAGGTGGAACGCTTGGAAGTATTACTGATTTTGCAACCGGAGCAGCTTATAAATATGCACCCGCTAGCTTTCAAGTTGAGTTGATTAAAAAAGGTGTATCAATCAATGATTTTAAAAAGAATTATGAATTGAAAAAATTTGCAATGGTTAATATCTCTAATATTTCAATTGATTTATCAAATAATGGAGGTGATTATTTAAATACACTTTTATATTTGGCCAATAGAGAACAAAATGAAAAATCTTATGAAGTTATAAAAGAAATGTTATCAAAATCTGAAGGTGATCAGATTGCTTTTGGAGAAGAAGTTATAAAATTATTAGCGATTTAGCTTGGTTATAAGATCTCAAAGGGGAATAGCAATGATATTTGTTGTTATTCTCCTTTCTATTATTTCAATTTACCCAAAGAATATTGTTTCAAATATTAATTGTGTAAATGGTGATACATTAGTAGAAAAAAGCAATTGGGAGTTATTCTTAAAGGAAAACTACTTTAGTAAATTATACATTGTTTTTGCCGGACCATATCCCCAAAGCCCAACTTCCTCATTTGGACATATATTTTTAGTATTAGAACCTGTAAATAAAAGACCACTTTTACTTTGGCCTACGATTGATTTTTCTGCAAATTCAGATAATATGGATTCATTTGAGTTTTTTATCCAGGGTATATTTGGAGAGCTTAATGGACGATATAGGATAGAGCCTTTTTACGAAAAATACCGGCAATATACTTTTATTGAATCACGCCCGTTATGGCTTTTTCCACTTAGATTAAGTGATGATGAAAAAAATAATTTATTATTAAATATCTTTAATCAACAAGAAAAAGACCATCCATACACATTCAGTAGAAAAAATTGTGCAAGCCAAATAGATGCACTATTAAGAACAGCTTTGGGAATGGAAATAGTTACAAATAGAGTTATTTATTACCCTAAAACAATTTTAAGTAATTGGGATGATAAGATAGAAGCCCCAATGTTTATAGAAAGTATGAACAATTTAATTGCTGAATTTTATGAAGTATCTAACATTGATTTATCATCTGAACATTATGAATTAGAAAAATTAACAGAAGCTGAAAAAGCTTTATTGCTGAAAAGTCTGGAATGGAAATATGCTCATCAGAATGAACATTTAAATGAGGAACGCACGGAGTTTATAAAAAAATTAAGACTAATAGTTGCAAAGGCTGAACCAAATCAAATTAGTAATTTTAGTAAATATAAAAGGGATTTTAAACTGCATCCATCAATGTTAATAGGAAGCGGATTAAAATATTCAAAAGATAAAACTGTTGAATACTTGATTAACTATCGTTTTGGACTGCACGAGTTTTATGAAAATACATCTGTATATCCAGCGAATGATTATTTATCATTATTTAAAATTGAAATGGGGTTTAGAGATAATAAAATAATGCTTAATAAATTATTTCTTTTTGATCAGTTGAGCTTGCAACCTATAACATCATATTCAAAATATTTATCCTGGAGAATTGGTTTAGGGATTGAAAGAATGACGGAATATGATAATAGACCAATAGTTTACGGATTATTTAATGGGATAGGTTATACCGTTCCAATTTTAGAAGATCGACTTAATCTTTCATTGCTTATGAACGTATCACCAGTTTTTACACAATACAATGGATTCACAATTTTATATGGACCTGAATTTATTTTTCAATTAAATGTCAGCGATAACATTAAAATTATGAACAAATTTGAAACTACACTTTCAACAAAGGAAGCACTAAAATTTGTTTATAGTAATGAAACAAATATTGGCTTTGGCATAGGTGATGAATTTATTTTGCTTTTACAATATGATTATGCAGAATATGAAAATGGATATACATTGCGATTGAATTATTACTTAGACTAGATTATGTGGGTTTGCCAAATATATTATTTGTTATTATGAAAAATATGGATAAAAGGCGATTATTTTGTTGATGCTAAATGCTGTGGATTAAGTTTTAGGTTTATTTAATGTGAAGCGAGGTGGAAGTTCTGCACGACCACAGTAACCAACTGACCCAGGTTCTTCGGGACGGAATAGTTTTTCAACCCTACCTTCATTTTCTATTTCTGAGAGTTGCCATTCGAAATTATGTTTATCCATATAACATTTTTTACAAGGACATTGTCTTTCAGCTAATTCTTTTAAGCGGAATAATATTTCTGCGTAGAGATACTGCCAATAAAATGGGCTATCTTTTTTTATTGTACGCTTAAATAATCTAGATTGAAAGTGTTTTGCATCCATACTATACAAATGTATGGTTGTATAATACTTAGTGCAATACCATACAAGAAAAAATTATTATTGACATTTTAATTGGGAATATTTATTTAAGATATTTGAAAAAATTGCTTGCTAATTGTTAATTGAACTTGATAAAATAAAAATATATTTTACTACCGCATTGATGTTCACACTTTGCTGTTCTACACTTACTTATCCCTTTTACTCACTTTACCGGCGGGGGACTGACTGATGTGTTAGGTGCTGGATCTTTTAATAAAAACATTATTATAAAAACAAAAAATTAATATAATTAAGTTTGATCAACTATCCATTATTTATTTGAGGGAGCTATGATTTCAAAAAAAATTTACTTTATTTACCTCATCTGTGTACTTGCATTAACTGGTGTCGCTAAAGCACAATGGTACTGGCAGAATCCAAACCCTACAGGAAATGCATTAGGTAGTATAGATTTCGCTAATGAGCAAGTAGGATGG
>JBATOT010000069.1:0-37168 GCA_049291095.1 Ignavibacteriaceae bacterium
AAGGAATAAATGATATTATATCTGAAAAACCGATTTTTCAGGTTGTAATGCCTTTACCTGAATTTTGGCAGGAATATCGAACTGAATCAAAAACAAAAAAAGCATTGTTTAGAAGACCGGAAGATCCGGCTGTTGTGATAAATAATTTATTAAAATTTCAAAATAAAAAATTTAATATCGGAAGAATAAAGCCTGATGAATCAGCAAAAGATTTTAAGCTGAATGAAAAACCTGGAAGATTTCTAAATCCGAATGAAGTTGCTGAAATATGTAATCATTATAAATTACCAATTGTAAAAGATGAAATTCACGCGATTGAAGAATTAAACAAAAAAGAAATTCATTTTCCAGTTGTATTGAAAGCTGTTGGAGAAAAGATAATCCACAAAACTGATTTGAAGGGTGTTGTTCTAAACATTAAAACAAAATCAGAACTTATAAAAACCGCAGAAGAAATGATTTGGAATTTCAGTTCCAAAAATATTCAGCTTTCTTCATTCCTGATTCAGCCTTTTCTAAAAACAAAATTTGAATTGCTAGTCGGTGCTTTTCGTGATCCAAGTTTTGGGCCGATGATTATGTTTGGTTCAGGTGGGAAATATGTAGAATACATTGATGACACAATTATGCGTTCAGCTTATTTAACTGAGAATGATATTGATGAGATGATCAACTCAACAAAGATTGGAAAAATTATTCAAGGCGTTCGTGGCGAAGAACCTATTGAGATGAATGTTGTGAAATCAACAATTAAAAATCTTGCTCAAATGATTGTTAACCATAAAGAAATTACAGAAGTTGATTTAAATCCATTATTAGTTACATCCGAAAATAAAATTCTTGCTGTTGATGTAAGAATTAAGTGTTGAACAATTTTTTAATCAGATTATTTTAATTTGTTCGCTGATTGTCATTCCCGTGTAAACGGGAATCCATAATTTAAGATTTTAGTTGGATT
The DNA here is from genome assembly GCA_049291095.1 of Ignavibacteriaceae bacterium. Lineage (GTDB taxonomy): Bacteria > Bacteroidota > Ignavibacteria > Ignavibacteriales > Ignavibacteriaceae > IGN3. The sequence continues at coordinate 959 of JBATOT010000069.1, forward strand.
CTCACTTTCGTGGGAATGACAAAATAGTAAAGTTTTATTTCTCGCATTTACAAATTATCATTCCTAAATTAAACTATGAACCGAAAAAAATTTATCACATCGTTGTCTGTTGCATCTGCTGGTGCAGCGGTTTTTCCTTTTTCAATTCTTGGGCAACCTTCGAGGTTACAAGACAAAAACCTCGAAGGATTTATAAAAGATAAACCGCCGGTTATAAAACCAAAGAGATTAAAAGTTGGTGATAAACTTGCCATTGTTGCTCCGGGAAGTTACATCTCTGAAGAAGAACTACAAGATTCTATAAAAAATCTTAATCAACTTGGATTTGAAACAACTCATTCAAAAAAAATTCTTTTGCAAAGCGGATACTTTGCCGGATCAGATAAAGATCGTGCAGAAGATTTAATGGAAAAATTTTCTGATAAAAGTGTAAAAGGAATTGTTTGCGCTCGTGGTGGATATGGTTGTGCACGTATTTTACCAATGCTCGATTATGACATTATCAGAGCTAATCCCAAAGTACTGATTGGTTACAGCGATATTACAGCATTACTTTATGGTATTTATCAAAAATCGGGTTTAGTAACTTTTCATGGCCCAGTAGGAACTTCAACATTTAATGATTATTCGGTTGATAACTTTAAAAGAGTTTTGATTAATCCTGAACGAACAAGTTTATTTCCCAACTCCACTAGCGGTGATGATGAAAATGTTTATGGTGTAACTTCTATCGTAAAAGGAAAAGGAAAGGGAAGACTTGTTGGCGGAAATTTATCTATTATGGTTTCGTTAATCGGGACGGAGTTTGATGTTGATTATTCTAACAAAATAATTTTTATTGAGGAGATCGGCGAAGAGCCTTATCGGGTTGATAGAATGTTAACTCAAATGATTCAGACAGATAAGTTGAAAGATGCTGCTGGAGTTATGATGGGAATTTTTAGAAATTGCGAAGGGAAACAGAAAGATCCTTCATTTAGTAAAACATGTACCTTGATGGAAGTACTACAAGATCGATTGAATAAATTAAAAATTCCTGTTGTTTATGGGATGTCTTTTGGACACGTTAAGGATAAATTTACAATTCCATTTGGTGCTCTTGCAGAGCTTGATGCAGATAAGCAAACTTTTACATTATTAGAAAAAGCAGTTATATAATTTAAAAACAATTAACCACAAAGGACGCAAAGTTCTTCACAAAGAGCACTAAGTAGTAATTAACTTTGTGGACTTGTGTTGCCTTAGAGAACTTCGTGGTAAAAAAGGAGATTTAAATTGAAAAAATTATTTTATTTAACGTCATTACTTTTAATCACGCAAGTAACCGGCTGTATCGTATTTCATTCCGTCTCATATGAAGTAAATGTAAATGACGATGGAACAGGAACTGCTTTGCTAACTATTGAAGATATTAATTCTGATGGAACAACTAAAGAAGCAATTGATGAGGATGTTAAAAATATTATGGAGTATGCATTGACGAGTAAAGAATTTATTGATGGATTGGAGGCGGAAGGAAAAAGTAAAGTATCTAGAAATATTTTTATTGAAAAAGAAAAATTAAACGCAACAGTAAGCTATTGGTTTGTTGAAATCAGCAGGGTGGAAGGGATGCAATTCGAAGATCCGTATTATTATTTAACAATACCTGTTGAAGACAGTATTATTTCTACAAATGGGCAAATCACAAAAACATCTGAATACAAAAGAATCGTTTGGGATAAATCTATTAAAACATTAAAGTTTAAAATGTACAGCGATGATACGAATCGAGCAGGATTAACTTCCTTAACTCCGTATTATCTGAAAGAGAATTAATGTTTGTTGAAGTTGTTTTTCCTTTACCTTTCAGAAAATCATTTACTTATTCTGTTCCAAAAGAATTGCAGGAGTTTGCCAAAGTTGGAGTGAGAGCTGTTGCTCCTTTTGGAAAAAGAACCTTATCAGGATTTATAATTAACATTCCATCTTCTATCTCATTAAATAAAGATGAGATAAAACCCATCACGGATATTCTTGATGACAAACCAATCTTTACAGTTAAAACATTAAAATTCTACGAGTGGCTTTCTGAGTATTATTTATGCTCGCTTGGTGAAGCGTTAAAACTACTTGTACCGCAAGGAACTGATGTTGAAACAAAAAGAAAAATTGTTGTTGATAAAGATTTTATATCTGAACTTCTCTCGAAGGAAAAGAAAAAAGACTCTATAAAATTCAAGATACTTTTAGAACTCTCTAAAAGAGATGAGCTAAATTTTTCATTGCTTCAAAAAGTTGTGAAGAAGAAAAACATTTACTCACAACTCCGCCAACTTCATAATCAAGGTGCTGTTACAATCGTAGATGAAGTGGAAGGGGTAAAAGTAAAAGCAAAGAAAGTAAAGTTTGTAAAACTTGCAAAAGAGTTAGCTGAAATTTATGCAACTTTTCCAGAACTTGATAGAAAATCTCCAAAGCAGGTTAAAATTTTACTTAAGATGATAGAAGCCAAAGGTATTGCATTACCTGTTGCAGAACTTTTACATAAAACTGAATCATCTCAATCATCGTTGACAGGACTTGAGCAAAAAGGTTTTGTTAAGATATTTGAAAAAGAAGTTGATAGAACCTTTAGAGAAAATTATACAGAAGAACATCAAAAATTAATTCTAACAAAACATCAGCAAGAAATTGTTGATGAAGTTTTGAAAGCACAAAATAAGAATGAGTTTAAAGCTTTTTTACTTCATGGAGTAACTGGAAGCGGTAAAACTCAAGTATATATAGAACTAGCTAAACAAGCTTTAGAAAAAAATAAAACTGTTTTGATTCTTGTTCCTGAGATTTCATTAACGCCGCAAATCACTTCAAGATTTTTTAACAACTTTGGCGATACTGTAACTGTAGTTCACAGCCGAATGTCGGCAGGAGAAAGATTCGATTCGTGGCGGAGAGTATTAAGTGGAAAATCCAAAGTTGTAATCGGTGCACGTTCAGCTTTGTTTGCGCCATTAAACAAAATAGGATTGATTGTTGTTGATGAAGAACATGATTCGAGTTATAAAAGTTTTGAGATGATTCCGAAATACAATGCACGAGATGCAGCGGTCGTACTCGGCAATATTTTTACTTGTCCGGTTGTACTTGGATCAGCAACTCCTTCAATTGAAAGTATGTACAATGCAGAAACAGGTAAATACAAACTTCTTTCGCTTTCCAAACGAATTGATGAAGCAAAACTTCCCAAGATTACTTTTGTAAACATTTCTCACGAAAAAAATAAATCTAAATCGGAAACTGTTTTTTCAAAAGCACTTATCGATAAAATTGATGACCGATTAAAGAAAAAGGAAGGTGTGATTATTCTTCAAAACAGACGAGGATTTTCTACACAGATATTTTGCAATGATTGTGGTGAAGTTGAAATGTGTGAGAATTGTTCTGTGCCGATGGTTTTTCACATCAATCAAAATAAAATACAATGCCATTACTGTGGATCAGTAAAACCCGTTCCCGGTGCTTGCACACATTGCGGATCAATCAACATAAAATATTTTGGAACTGGGACTGAACGTGTTGAAGATGAACTGCAATTTTATTTTCCAAATGCACGAATTGAAAGAATTGATTCTGATTCGATTTCAAAAAAATCATACTTAAGTAATTTACTTTTAGGATTTAGCAAAGGGGAGATTGATATTCTTGTTGGGACTCAAATGGTTTCTAAAGGTTTGGATTTTCCACGAGTTACTTTAGTTGGAGTTATTTCTGCAGAAACAACTTTATGGCTGCCAGACTTTCGCGCAGATGAACGAACGTTTCAATTACTTACTCAGGTTTCAGGCAGAGCTGGAAGAAGTAAAGTTGAGGGTGAGGTAATTATTCAAACATATAATGAAAGGCATTTTGTACTGAGAAAAGTTTTGGAGAATGATTACAAAGGATTTTATGCAAAAGAAAAAGCTGATCGTGAAAATATGGGTTACCCGCCATTTACCAGAATTGCTTTGATCGAAACTAAAGATGCATCTATGGATAAAGCAAAAGGCGCCGCATATGATTTTTATAAAGAGATCATTAAATACAAAAATTATTTGAAGATTTCTGATCCAACTACAGCTCAAATATTTAAGTTATTGAACAACTATCGTTATCACATCTTAATAAAAAGCACAAAAGAAAATGATCCAGGCGGAGCAATTTTAAGAAAAGCAATTATGGAAGCATGGACAGAGTTTAACAAAAAGTCGCGTTACAAGGATGTTAAACTTTTTTATGATGTAGATCCGCAAAGTATAATGTAGAAAAATTATTTCGCTTTTGGCAAAGTAAAATAAAATGTAGTTCCTGAATTGATGGTGCTCTCAATCCATATTTTCCCACCCTGTGTTTCAACGAGTTCTTTGCAAAGCATCAAACCTAAACCAGTTCCGCGTTCACCGGCAGTTCCAATAGTAGAATGAGTTTGGTCTAATTTAAAGAGTTTGGAAATCTGTTTATCATCCATTCCTACACCGGTATCTTTAACTCTGACCAGAATTTCATCGCCACTATTTTCAAATGATAATAATATCAGTCCAAATTCTGGAGTAAACTTAATTGCATTTGAAATAATATTTCTTAAAATAGTTTCTGTCATGTGTAAATCAGCATAAGCAAAGTATTCAGGAATAAATTCAAAGTTAAGTGAGATACTTTTTTCTTTTAATTTTTGGTAATAGAGATTTCTAATACCGCTCAAAACTAAGGTCAAAGAAATATTTTGCGGATCAAAAACCATTTTACCAGTCTGAATTCGCGACCACTCCAACAAATTTTCCATTAATGTAAAAGTACTTTTTGATGTTTTAGCTGCTTCAAAAAGTATCTCCCTCATTTCATCTTCATCAATAGAATCATAATCAGTAACTATAATATCCAGTAAGGACATAATGCCGGAAAGTGGACTTCGTAAATCGTGAGAAATTATAGAGAAAAACTTATCCTTATTTTGATTTGCACTCTCAAGTTCTTCGTTGATTTTTTTTATGTAATCTTCATCATCTTTTTGCTGAGTTATATCAATACATGTCCCAATAAAACCTAAAAAATTGTTGATTTCATTAAACCGGGGAATCCCATTTATCATCATCCATCTATAAAGATTATCTTTTCTCTTAAATCTAAATTGATAAGAAAAAGTTGTGCGATTAGTGATCGAATGTTGGTAAGAATTAAACATATCAGTTACATCATCTTTGTGAACATCCTGAATCCAGTTTAGTCCTAATTCTTCGCCAACCGATCTGCCTGTAAACTCACACCAAATATTATTTACAAAAATTATAAAACCATCAACGTCAGTAATCCAGATCATAACTGGGGCCGAATTCGCTATGTTTTCAAACCTTGTTTGACTTTCTTTTATTAACTCTGCTTTCATTTTATGATGAGTTAAATCAAACAAAGTAATTATAAATTCCTTTTCGTTTCTTTCATCATTAAAATATTTGTTAAACGAAATTGTTGTATAAAAAGATTTGTTATTGTATAACTTAAACTTTGCTTCAATTGATTTTGGAAAAACATTTTCATTGATCTGTTCGAATATTTTTAACACTTGATTTTGATTGCTCTCAATAAAGCTAGTAAATTTTTGTCCCCTACACTTCTGTAATTCTAACTCCACAAAATTGAATGCAGCTTTGTTAAGATCTAAAATCAATCCATCTTTGCTAACAATAAAAATAATTGCCGGGGTATTTTCAAATATTAATTTGTCGTTCAACTTATTAGCTATTATATGTATATATAAAATTATTAATTATTATCGAAATAATATAAAAATAATTTAGCCTTATTTTTAGATTGTTGCGTAGTGAGACAACCCAAAATTTTGTTTCAAGATGAACTCTTCCAGACCACAGTGCTAATTAAAAATCTGCGATTTTTCTATATTTTTAGCATTAGTTAATAATGGCATAATAAGTGAAAAACAGGGTAACCTTGATCAGCGTCTTTACGGAGAAGTGTTAAGCTTAAACTATTTCAATTAAAAGTTTAACAATTAAAATAGGGACGGATGATGAAATTTTTAGGTACACTTACTCTTGTTTTCTTAACTCTCATTTTGTTCAGTTGTGATTCAACTGATACTTCAATTATATCTACAGAAAATCCGACACAAGAAATTTCTGATTCCGCAAAACCAATAGTTTATACTACACAAACTGGATTTGCACTTACAAAAGAAATAAACGGACTTTTAGGCGGTGAAATTAATTTTGATTCCACTCTTATTGATGAAAATAATGATACAGTAACGATACAAATCGCATTAGTTTTTGATGCAAATTCGTTTTCCGGTACTCAACAAATCACAATAGTACCTGATGCCAATACAGGATCAATTCAGTTTACACCTGCAATGGTATTTAACAAACCAGCAAAACTTGATTTGGAATATTCAGGAATCAATCTTACTAATTTGGGATTTACCTCAAACTCAACGATTGATTTTGTTTATATGGCAGATAATGGAAATATCGAATATATCTTGAAAAATGAATGCAAAATAAAATGGAACAATCAGAGACTATATGTTAAAAAAGCTGAGCTTCCTCACTTTTCTAGATATGCTTTCGTTAGAAAAAGTAGTTAATAGATAACTAATAAAAATTGACTTCTGAATGAGTTACTTTGTTAATAAAGCAAAATAAATAAGATTAAAATTTCTTAAACAGAATAGGATAAATAATGAAAACGTTCTTAGCGCTAATGCTGATGGTTTTTGCATTGTTATTTGGATGCACACCTGATGCAAATGTAGTTTCACCTGATAATTCAGTGAAACAGACGGCACAACTAATAAAGTTGCCTGCTATTAAATCAGGGCTATCAATTGAAAGCCTGTTAACCAGGTCTAAATACATTAATGGTTATAACGGGGGATTGTTTTCTGAATCGTTTGAGTTTCAAAGTGTAACTGGTAATGTTACAATTGTGTCGCAACTTGTATTTCCAGCTAATTCATTTAGCGGAGGTAAAACAATTACCCAAACATTTGATACTGAAACTGCTTCATTGGAGTTTGGTCCGGCAATGGTATTTAATGTACCTGTTAAATATACTTTAACAGTTTCAGGACTTGATTTAACTGGTATAAATCCGGAAACATTAGACTTTGTATATGTTGCTCAAGATGGTTCAATAACCGGAGTAATTTATGACTCAATTATTATGGATGTTACCACTGGCACATTAAAAGTTACAAATGCACAACTAAATCATTTTTCAAGATATGGATTTGTCAACTAAGCAATAAGAAATAATCAATGCAAGATTCAACTACCATATTAAACAATGAAATGCAGAATCTTCTAAAAGCATACTTTGCTGAGGAAGATCTGAATAAATTGATATTTGATTCAAATCATGCTTTACCTAAAGATGATATAAACGCAAAGATCAGCGATTTATATAAAAGCCAATTAGATATCAAAATAGATGAAGCATCTGACAGACAGCAGATTGACAGAGCTATCACCTTTGCACAAAAAAGACTTGATGCTGAAAAGTTTTATGAATTCATTCTAGAAATTGGGGATTTATGCAATACATCCGGCAATTTTAATCTAGCTCAAGAAATTTTTAATAAAGTAAACAGAAAAACTAATAACAAAAACTATAAAGCTAAATCGCTAATAGGGCTTGCCGATATTTACAGCCGTAAAGCTAATTGGACGAGAAGTATTTCTTTAGTTACTGAAGCTGAAACTATTTTCAAAGAGAACAATGATAAATCTGGCTTAGCAACCTGTTTTAATATGCTTGGATCAATATCAGGCGAAATGGGTGAAATAGAAAGAGCTAAAAATTATTTTAATCAAAGTTTATTTTTTGCTAGTGAAGCTGCCGAACAAGAATTAAATGCTAAGATTGAAACAAACTTGGGTGTAGTTAATAGTATTCTTGGCAATACTGATGAAGCAGTAATGCACTTTGAATCATCAATGATTATTTATAATAAGATTGGCGATTTAAGAAGAGTAGCAGAAGTTTACTTGAATATTGGATTAAATTTTTATCAAAACTCAGATTTTAAATCCTCAGTTTTTGCCTTGGATAAAGGTATAGAATTAGCAATTGAAAACAATTACCTTGGTGTACTTGCACTATTATACCTTGCAAAAGCTGAAGTTTTAATAAAAGAAAACGACATTCATTCTGCAAAAGAATTTGCTGATAAATCTTTATCTCTAAGTCACAGTCTTGATGATAAGATGTCAATAGCAGATATCTATAAAGTAAGAGGTATCATAGCAAAATATATGAACGATACACGAACTGCAGAAATTTATCTTATGATTAGTTTAAGAATAAATACCAGTTTACGAAACGGATTAAATATTGCAGAAGTATCTATTGAACTTGCTGCACTTTATAAAGAGTTAAATAACTATGATCAGAGCAAATATTATTATAGCCAGGCAATAGATTTTTATAAAAAATCAAATGCTCCAGACAGAGCAGTTAAGATTGAAAAAATGCTTGGAATTGATTCCAATATATAAACGGGATAGAGGATTTAAATGAATAACACTGAAAAAATTATAGAGCATGTAAAAAAAGTTTTAGTAAACTTCCTTTCTCAGTCTGATACTGATGAGTTTATAAAATCAATTCGAGTGCATGCAAAATCATTTTCTGAGCTTAATAATAAAATTGCTGATATTGATAAATCACAGGTAAATATAAATTTTACCGATGGTATTAGTGAAAGAGTACTTGTAGATAAAATAATTACAATAGCCGAAAGAATACTACTAAAAGAAAAATATTTAGATCTACTTTTAGAACTTGCTCAGTTTATGATCAAGATAGGCAATCAATCATTTGCTTTGGAAATTTTGACTGATATGAAAAATTTTATTGGCAATGAAGATTCATTCAGAGTACATCAGGGTGAAGCTAATTTACTGGTATCCAAAATTTATTGGGCTCAAGCTCAATGGGATGATTGTGATTTTTATATTAATGAAGCTTACAACAATTTTAAATCTATCAATTTTGATACAGGTTATGCTAAATGCGAAAATATGTTTGGTACATTGTATGGTGAAAAAGGTGAGTTTAAAAAAGCGCTAACACATTTTGAAGCAGCATTGGATTATCTTAAAAAAAGTGATGACATTTCCACTCAGGCAATGATACTTACGAATCTTGGAATCATCTATACTATTTATGGAGATTATGAAAAAGCTATTTGGAATTACAAGGATTCTATAGATAAGTTTCAGAAACTTAATGATAATAACCGAATTGCAAGAGTTCATCATAATCTTGGTATGCTTTATACCAGAATGGGTGAATATTTTCTTGCACTAGAATATTTTAACAATTCAATCACTCTCTCCGTTGATAATCAATACCTCTCCAATTGTGCAATTTCATATATCGGTAAAGCTTTTATTTATACTAAATTAAATAATGTGCCTCTTGCAGATGCCTTTACTGATAAAGCAATGGAAATTGCCTGCAAATTAAATGATACGCTTTCGATTGCAGATATTTATAGAATAAAAGGGATTGTTCAATCCAATCTTAATAATTTTGATTTATCTGAAGAATTTTTTGAAAGTAGTATTAGAATTAATGATGATTTTGAAAGTATATATAATAAAGCCGAAAGCTCTAAAGAACTTGGAAATTTACTTACCCAGGAAAACCGAAAAGACGAAGCGGATGTTCATTTAAAATCTGCTGAACAAGAATTAAAAAAGCTCAAGAAAAAAGACTAATTGTATCAGAAAAAATATAATTTAAAATCATTTTCAGTTCTCATTTTCAACTAAGTACCATTTTACAACCGGTTATAAATAGTTAATAATTTTATAGTGAATAACTACTATAAAACTAGTAACAGTATTAACTTTGCACAGTTAAACATTAAAATTTGTATCCGCTTATGCAACATTTCATTAAATCTTCCTCAATAATTAAAGCATCATTTAGCTTTTTATTTTATCAATTCTTTATTCTATCTCTATTTTTTTTTACAAATTGTTCAGATAATTCTGATAGGGATACACAAGGTGTGGTTATAGGCATTTCTTCTGATGTATCAACCATAAACCCACTTTACGCATTTGATCTTCAGGAAGGTCATCTTATTGATTTACTTTATCTAAAACCAGCTCAAGAAATATGGAATGATTCAATTGGAATAATTGAGTTCAGCCCAATGATTGCGGAAAGTTGGATTATTAATAAAGATTCAAATTACATTACAATATATCTTAAAGATAATCTTCACTGGTCTGATGGAAAATTATTAACTACTGATGATATTATTTTTTCATTTGATATCTATTCCGATCCAAAAGTAAACAGCAGATTATTTGGCTTATTTGAAAATTTTTATTGTACAGATGATTTACATATTGATATAGAAAAAACTTTCAGAAAAAATTCGGATAAAAGTCTTACAATTTTCTTTAAAGATTATTCAAATTTTTCTCTTTTAGATATTAATCATGCAATTTTGCCTAAGCATCTTTATGATGGAATCAAAAGGGAAGAAGTAGAAACGGCCGAGTTAAATTTTAAACCAATTACAAGCGGACCATTTAAACTTTATAAATGGGAAAGAGATCAAAAGATACATCTAAAAGCAGATAGCTCTTGCTATTTATTTGATCCTGAAAATATTCAGGAGATCATATTTAAAATTATTCCTGATGAATTTTCAACAATCACACAGCTTAAAATTGGTGAGATTGATATTGTTGAAGATATTAAAACTGAAAAAGTTAATGAGCTTAAAGATGAGTCTAATATAAATATCAGCTCAATTAAAGGTCGTAATTATGATTACTTGGGTTGGAATCATATTGATCCGAAATCATTCTCAGATAAAAAATCCAAACCAAACAAATATTTTGGATCTGCTAAAACAAGAAAAGCTTTATCATTAGCTATAAACAGAGTTGAAATCTTTCAATCAATTGTTGGCAAGTTTGGAGAAATTTATGATTCGCCAATATCTCCAATTTTCAAAATTTATTTTGATAGTACTTTGACAAATATGGAATACAATCCAACCAGGGCAAAGCAGTTACTATCTGAAGATGGCTGGATAGATTTTGATAGTGATGGGATTCTTGAAAAGGATAGACTTGAATTTAGTTTTAATATTTATTGTAATACCGGAAATCCAACAAGAGAATTTGCTGCGACAATTGTTAAAAATAATCTTAAAGAAATTGGTGTTGATGCTGAAATAATATTCATTGATAAAAATGAACTTATTGATGGACTAATTTCACGAAAGTACGATTCATGGATTTCAGGCTGGAGTATTGAAATTCCGCTTAATTTAGATTCTTACTGGAGTTCGGATCCGGAAAAAAGCATGCTTAATTTCTCATCTTTTGCAAACGCTGAACTAGAGGTATTATTTGATAAAATAAAGCCTTCAAACAGTATTGAAGAGAACAAGTTATACTATAAAAAAATACTTAAGATATTTAAAGAAAGTGAACCTGTTACAAATTTGTTTTGGTCAAATAATATCATTGCATTTAACAACCGAATTAAAAATATAAAGTTTTCTCCACTTGGCTTATTTGCAAATGCTTGGGAATGGAAAATTGAATAGAAAAAAATGATTTGTGGCAAGAAAAATATTTGCTTACCACAAATCCTATTAAATAAAATTATCTGATCATATTACCTATTGATGGAACAACCTGGGCTAATCCAAAAATTATTATCATAAATATTAGCCAGGTAGCAAGTGAAGTTATAATATATTTTTTCACATTATCTGATTTAAACATTTTAGCAAAAGAAATACCCACAACAGCATAAAACCATATTGAAAAGATATCAAGTCTGCTCAATAAAAATCCAGGTAATGATTTTAAATCCATTCCAGTCAACGAAGCAGGATTAAGTCCGGTTAACATTTTACCCATTAGCATTCCAACGATTATTAGAATAACACTTTGTAAAACAGAAATATAAAGTGGTAAACCCATTGCGGTCATTGCTTGTCCGTATGTCCCTTCACCTTTAAGCACAAATTTTGCTAAAACAAAAGCCAGTGTTGTAAAAACAAAAAACCAGAGCAGCATTATCACAAAAATGCTGATAGATGGTATTAAATAAATGAACATAGGATTACTTAAAAACTGTGAAGATTGTTCTAATTGTTCATCAGCTTGTTCTCTGCTCATCTGTCCGTTTTCCACCATCTTATCAAATTGTTCACGCATTGCTTTTTCTTGCTCTTGCTGCATTTGATATTTTATTTCCGGATTAGACATATAAATAAAAGTTGAAACTATTGCAACGACTATTAAGGCAAGAAGAGGAAATAACCAATCTGTTGCTTTGGTAGGAAGAAAAACTAATTTAGAAAATAAGTTTGAAGGTTCTGAAATTACCCCAACAATTTTATCAGTATGTGTTAGTGCTTCAACTTCCTGCGGTGGTTCTTGTGATTGTAAAGTATCTTCAGTTTCCATTGCTTCTCCTGTTTATTTTTGGAATGACACATCAGAAAACTATTTAGGAATCAATCAAAAGGCAATAAGAAACTTTAATAAATCAAAATTAGTTCTCCTCTAAAAAAAATATTTCTTCAACTTTTTTACTAAATACTTTTGCAATCTTTAAAGCTAATGGTAAGCTCGGATCATATTTTTCTCTTTCAATCGCATTTATTGTTTGTCTAGATACATCAACAAGTTTTGCAAGATCGTCTTGTGAGTATCTTTTTTCTGCGCGCAATATGTGAAGGACATTTTTCATCTATACTTTCCTTTTACTGCTTCAATACCAAACACATAGGCTACAATAGCTATAAGAGCCAGAATTATTATTAAGTAGTTAAGTAATGCTGGATTTAAGTTTAGAAAAACAAAAATTAATGCAAAAAGAAAAATGAGAGAGGTGGTAAATGCAATGTTTAGTGCCTCAAGATGGATTCTGAATTTTAGTTCATCACCTTTCATTATTTGGAAATGATAACCAAGTGTACAATAAATAAATCCTAATGTCGCAAGTAAAGATGGAACTAATATTATTAGTTTTAATAAAACTCGATTTCCCGAATTAATAATTTGATATCCAAACGGACCAAGAATAAAAACTGGTAAAAAGATCATAAATGCAGAAAAAATTAAAATCCCAGATTTATGTGGGTAAGTAAAATTTTTCATTGAAAACTCCTTTTTTAATCTCATTTCAAACTTATAGCATTCTTTACAAAAAGTCAAGTATGCTTTACATATATTTTTTATCCAAAATCAATCTTACGATAAGGATTAGTAAATTTGTGCAAGAAAAAATTAACACAATTCTATTATGGAAGTTTTATGAAACCCAAAACAATTATCGAACCTTTTAAAATAAAATCAGTTGAACCAATAAGATTTACAACACGAGAAGAGCGCGAAATTCTTCTTAAAGAAGCGGGATATAATCCATTTCTTCTTCCTGCTGATGATGTTCTAATTGATTTGCTTACCGACAGCGGAACTTCTGCGATGAGTGCAAAACAGTGGGCAGGAATTATGGAAGGTGATGAATCTTACGCCGGTTCAAAAAGTTTTTACAGATTTGAATCTGTAATAAAAAATCTTACAAATCTTAATTTTATCATTCCTACTCATCAAGGCAGAGCTGCTGAGAAAATATTATTTTCAATTGTTGGCGGGGCAGGAAAATTTATTCCTAATAACACACACTTTGATACGACTCGTGCAAATGTTGAATTTAGCGGAGCAGAAGCAGTTGATCTGTTAAATGAAATCGGTAAGCATCCGGAAATTCGTGCTGACTTTAAGGGCAATATGGATATCGAAAAACTTGAAGCATTCATCAAAGAAAAGGGAGTTGAAAATATTCCACTTTGTATGATAACAGTTACAAATAATTCAGGTGGCGGTCAGCCGGTTTCAATGCAAAATATTAAAGATGTAAAAGCTGTTTGTAAAAAATATGGAATTCCACTTTTTATTGATGCTTGTCGTTTTGCCGAAAATGCTTACTTCATAAAGATGAGAGAAAAAGGATATGAGAATAAAACTCCATTAGAAATTTCGCAGGAAATGTTTTCTTATGCGGATGGTGTTACAATGAGCGCAAAGAAAGATGCGCTTGTAAACATTGGTGGATTTTTAGCAATGAATGATGAAGAACTTGCTATGAAATGTAGAAATCTTTTAATTGTTACAGAAGGTTTTCCTACCTATGGCGGACTTGCAGGACGTGATCTTGAAGCTGTTGCACAAGGTTTATTAGAGATTGTTGATGAACATTATTTACAATACAGAATACGCAGCGTAGAGTATCTTGGTGAAAGATTAGTTGCCGCAGGAGTTCCGATTATTGAACCACCGGGTGGACATGCAATTTATGTTGATGCAAAAAGATTTTTACCAAATATTCCTGCTGATCAATATCCGGGACAATCAATTGTTTGTGAGCTTTATCTTGAAGGCGGCGTTCGTGCTGTTGAAATTGGAAGCGTTATGTTTGGGAAGTATGATAAAAATGGAAAACTTATTCCAGCAATGATGGAACTTGTAAGAATGGCAATTCCGCGAAGAGTTTATACACAAAGCCACATTGATTATTTAATTGAAGTTATAATTGAGGTTTATAAAAATCGTGATAAACTTAAAGGTTATAAATTTACTTACGAAGCACCAATGCTTCGCCACTTTACAGCAAGGTTTAAGCCGATTATTTAGAAATGTGATTGTATGTCAATGTATAAGGCAAGTAAATAAATCTTTTTGTCATCCTGAGCGAAGACGAAGGATGTCTTTCAATTAATAATTTGTCACACTTCGACTCCGCTCAGTGTGACATTGGGCAATATCCATAGCAAGAAAATGAAACTAAAAAAATTATACAAACACGATAACAAAAAACAAATTTGGCGCATTCTTCCAACAACAAATAATAAAGTTGTATTAGAAGAAAGAGATGCAGAAACTAAAGAGGTATTTTTTAGTTGTCTAGATGTTGAATCAGGTAAGAAAATATTTAACCAATTTCAACTGGGTGAAAAAAACTGGGTTGGAATAGAAACAGTTTATAATGATTTGATCATTTTTCACAAATACAGCAAACCAGATATGCCGACTCATAAAAGTATAATAGCTTTTGAAATGAGTTCTCAAAAAACTTTATGGCAAAATGATAATTATGTTTTTGCTTTGGTACACGATGATAAAGTTTATTGTTATCAACAAAGATTTGAAAGCCGAAATTTCTTTGCTCTAGATTGTTTAACTGGAAATGTTTTAGAAGAATTTGGAAATGATGTTTCAATTTTAAATCAACTTAAAGAAAAACTAGATCAAGATTTTTGGAAACAGAATTACTTGTTTCCTGAATATTTAAATCGAAATGAAAATGGTGAAGAATTACACCAGAAATATTTAAAACAAGTTTTATCAGATAATGTTATTAAGGGTGAAGTAAGTTATCTGAAGATTGAAAATATTTTGTTATTTAACTATCACGAAGTAGATAAAAACAATACTTTTACTAATGTTTTCCACGTTGTTGATTTGTTAAAAAATAAAATTCTACTTAAAGAAACTTTAGACAAAAATTTAGCTAGTTTAATGCCGGAATCATTTTTTGTTAAAGATAATTTTCTCTTTTTGATTGTTGATAAAACAAAGTTGTTAGTTTATCAAATAAAAAAGTAATTCTATGAAAATATCACCAGAGGAAAAAAATATTCTTCTTATTGCTGCACGTCAATCAATCAGTTCTTTGTTTGATGGAAAAGACCCTGACAAACCAGACTATAAAAATTTTCCTTTACTAAAAGAAAAACTTGGAGCTTTCGTAACACTCACAATCAATCATCAATTGCGCGGTTGTATTGGTTATATAATTGGAAGAGAGCCATTATTTGATACAATCTGTTCTGCCTCTATTCATGCCGCTGTAAATGATCCAAGATTTTCAGCAATAAAGAAATCTGAATTTGAAAAAATAAAAATTGAAATATCAATTCTGTCAGAGTTTATCCCGATTAAAAATTATGATGAAATAATAATTGGTACTCACGGTTTGTATCTTGATGAAGGTGGCGGCGGTTTATTACTGCCACAAGTTGCAACAGAACACAAAATGAATCGTGATGAATTTTTATCTGCGCTTTGTAACAAAGCTGGATTTTATAGCGAATTCTGGAAAGAGAGAATGTTAAATATAAAAATCTTTACAGCTGAAATATTTTCCGAAGAAGAAACGGATAAGTAAAATGAAAATCAGGCATCAGCAAGTTGCAGGATATTTTTATCCGGCTGAAAAAGAAAAATTAAAACAAGATATAGCATTATTACTTCAAGTTGCTAAACCGGTAAAAGTATTTAATAAAATATTCGGAATTGTTTCTCCGCATGCAGGTTACATTTATTCGGGAAAAACGGCTGCATATGCTTATAATCTTTTAAAAGATAAATCTTATAAAACAGTAATAATAATTTCACCAAGTCACACAGAATATTTTCCTGGGATTTCCATTTATGATGGTGATGCTTATGAAACTCCATTGGGCCTAGTTGAAATTGATCAGGAAATTACCGAAAAGATTTTAGCAGATAGTAAAATTGTTTTTAAAGGTATTCAAGGTCATAGAAGAGAACACGCACTTGAGGTTCAAATACCATTTCTTCAGTCAGTTTTAAAAGATTTTAAAATAGTTCCGATTGTAATGGGCGACCAAAGCAAAATGTTTGTAGATCATCTTGCTGAAAAAATTTCTGAAGTTGTTGATGAAAGCACACTTGTTGTTGCAAGTTCAGATATGTCTCATTTTTATGATTCTGAAGAAGCTGATCGGTTGGATTCAGTTGTTGAACAACGAATTAACGATTTTGATTTTGAACAATTAATCAAAGATATTGATGATCACGAATGTGAAGCTTGCGGTGGTGGACCAATAGCAGCAATGATGAAAGCTGCTGCTTTGAAGAATATTAATCAATCCTATGTTATCAACAGAAGTGATTCCGGCGATGTTACAGGAGATACATCAGAAGTTGTTGGATATTTATCTGCTGTTGTTTACAAAGATTAATTAAATATTCCGGTAACAGCCAAATAGGTTAACATCGCAAATAGTGCAGATAAAGGAATTGTTAAAACCCAAGCCCACAAAATATTTTTTGCAACTCCCCAGCGCACAGCAGAAAATCCTTTTATTGAACCAACCCCAATAATTGCTCCAGTAATTGTATGAGTTGTACTAACAGGAATTCCACCCATTGTAGCACCGATAATAGTTAATCCCGCTGAAGTTTCTGCGCTAAATCCACCAAATGGAGTAAGTTTAGTTACCCGCATTCCTAAGGTTTTAATTACTTTCCATCCGCCAAATAATGTACCCAGAGCAATAACAGTATGGCTTAGTATAATCACCCAGAACGGAACGTAAAATGTTTCGCCAAGAAGATTATTTGTGAACAAAACAATTGTAATTATTCCAATTGTCTTTTGGGCATCATTGGAACCGTGACTTAAACTATAAACGGCAGCAGAAAGCAGCTGAAGCTTTCTAAAATATTTATCCACTTTTCTTGGTGCTTTGTTTTTAACTATCCATAAAGTTAATATCGAAAAAACATAAGCTCCGAATAATCCAACTACAGGAGCAAGAAATATGAATATTACAATTTTTGTATATCCTGATATAATAATAGCACTGATACCTGCCTTAGTTAAAGCGGCACCGCCATACCCACCAATTATGGCGTGTGAAACACTTATTGGCATTCCAAAATGTGTTGCTGATGCTGTCAATATAATTGCACCCATAATACCTGAAAAGATCACAAAATTGTCAACAATACTAACATCAACTAATCCTTTGCCAATTGTTGTAGCAACGCTAACTCCAAATGCAAAAGCAGCAACGAAATTAAAAAAAGCTGCCCAGGCTACAGCTTGAAAAGGTGTTAGAACTCTGGTTGATACAATTGTGGCAATTGAATTTGCCGCATCATTCATTCCATTATAAAAATCAAAAACAAGCGCGAGCGCGATTATCAGTACAACAATTTCCATACTTTATTCTTTATGTATTCTTAAGGAAGATTGATAAAATTACATTTGCTGTCGATTGGCATTTATCACTTGTTCTTTCTAGAAGATCAATTATTTCCTTTTTCTTTATTAATTCAATCGCGTCTTTTTCGTTTTCAAACAATTCTTTAATCGCTTGCTGATATACTTTATCAGCCTCAACTTCAAGATCTTTTACAGCTTTTAATTCATTTACTCTTTTAACTTTTAAATCCTGAATTGCAACTCCAAGTTCTTTTACTTGTGCACGGATAATCAAAGCAAGTTTATCGGTAAAGTCTATTTTCTTTTCTATATGAAAAGTATCAACTCTAACAGTAGCTCCTAAAAGCATATCACTTATATCATCCAATCTTTTTATCAGAGCAAAAATATCTTCTCTATCAAAAGGAGTGATGTACGTTTTGTTTAGTCTCTTGGTAATTTTTGCTGCCACTTCATCACATCTTAATTCAAGCGGTTTCATTTTAAGTATATGAGCCTGTGTGTCCTCAAACCGAAAAATTTTTTCAGTATTATCAGCCATCTCCTCAATAAAACCGATCATATCTTTAAAGTCTTCGAAATATTTTTCTTCTTTGGGTAATAATTTTTTGAACATAATTCACCAATAATTTTAGGAATGTATTTTGTAAAAAAGCGTGCCTTCGACAATCCAAAACTAAATAAAGGATACTAATTCACCAATAAAAATCTTTTCAAAAAATTGCTTTGATTTTGCTATATTCACACCTCAAATTGTACATAAAATTAAGGTGAATTGTGAGCGAAAAGAAAAATAAACCTACAGACGCGGTTGCAAATATTGTATCTCTTGCAAAAAGAAGAGGATTTGTTTTCCAATCCAGTGAAATTTATGGCGGATTAAACGGCTGCTGGGATTACGGTCCGCTTGGAGTTGAACTTCTAAAAAATATTAAAGAAGAATGGTGGAAGTTTATGACTTACCGCGATAATGTGGAAGGTCTTGATGCTTCAATTCTTATGCATCCAAAAGTTTGGGAAGCTTCCGGACACGTTGAGAATTTTACTGATCCGATGATTGATTGTAAACAATGTAAAGTTCGCTTTCGTTTGGATGTTCTTGGTGATTCAATCAATGAAAAGAAAAAAGAAAAAGCTTTAGCAGAACTTAAAAATGATTTTAAAGATGATGCATCTATTATAGCTAAGATTGAAGATAAAATAAAAAATCCTGGTGATGATGATCCATTTAATATTTTGTTAGAAGATGAACAGGTTGGCAAAACATTATTATCAAAATTAAATTGTCCACAATGCGGAAATGCAAATACATTTACAGATGCACGTAAGTTTAATCTTATGTTCAAAACCTTTGTTGGACCCGTTGAAGACAGCGGAAGTGTTGTTTATTTAAGACCGGAAACTGCGCAGGGAATATTTGTTAACTTTTTAAATGTTCAAAGTTCTGCAAGACAAAAACTACCATTTGGAATTGCACAAATTGGTAAGGCTTTTAGGAATGAAATCAATACAAAAAATTTCCTTTTCCGTACACGCGAATTTGAACAAATGGAAATGCAATTTTTTGTAAAACCTGATTCTGCAAAAGATGCTTACGAATACTGGAAAGCAGCAAGACTTGACTGGTTTAAATCTCTTGGAATGACCGCAACAAAACTCCGTTATCACGATCATATAAAGCTTGCACACTATGCTGCTGCCGCTACTGATATTGAATACGAATTTCCTTTTGGCTGGGGAGAGATTGAAGGGATACACAACAGAACAAATTTTGATTTAAGCAGGCACGAGGAATTTTCCGGTAAATCATTAAAATATTTTGATGATGAGTCCAAAGAAAAATTTGTTCCTTACATTATCGAAACATCCGCAGGTGCAAGCAGAAGTTTTATGGCATTTTTAATTGATGCTTATTATGAAGAAGAAGTTAATGGTGAGATGAGATCAGTGTTAAGATTTCATCCAAGACTTGCACCTATAAAAGCTGCAATATTTCCATTAGTTAATAAAGACGGAATGCCTGAAGTGTCACGAGAAATTGAAAAGGATCTCAGAAGAAACTTTAAAGTTTTTTATGATGATAAAGGTGCTGTGGGCAGAAGATATCGCAGACAGGATGAAGCTGGCACTCCATTTTGCATAACTGTCGATACTCAGTCAATGGAAGATAAAACTGTTACTGTTCGTGATAGAGATACGATGGTTCAGGAAAGAGTTGTAATTGATCAGTTAACAAGATATCTGAGTGAAAAACTTCTTAGTTAATTTAGAATTAAAAATTAACAAGTAACAATTAGGCGATTTGTGAGAATCGCCTTTTTGTTTTCACTTGTTTATATCGTCAATCATTAAAAAATTGTGTTGTTAAATTTTAAGGCAATATGAAAAAAATATTTCTATTCATACTTCTGTATGGCGTTTCAATTTCAGCTCAAACTTCTGATTTTGATTCGCGTGTTAACGAAGGAATTAAGCAAATCTATAACATAAAGTTTACGGAAGCAGAAAAAACATTCCGGTCTGTTATAGCGGATTATCCGAAACATCCTGCCGGAAGATTTTTTATAGCAATGATTGATTGGTGGAAAATTCTTCTTGATCCTGATAACGAATCTTACGATGAAATATTTTTTCAAAAATTAGAAGATGTGATTTATCAGTGCGATCAGATACTTGATAAAAATCCAAAAGATGTTGATGCACTTTTCTTTAAAGGTGGATCAATCGGATTTAGAGGAAGACTAAGAGCATTCCGTGAAAGCTGGCTAAAAGCCGCTGATGATGGACGTGAAGCTTTGCCGATTGTAGAAGAGGCGGCATCGCTCGATCCAAATAATATGGATGTACAACTGGGTTTTGGAATCTATAACTATTATGCAGCTGTAATTCCAAGTGAAAACCCTTTAATAAAACCATTGATGATTTTCTTTCCTGATGGCGATAAAGAAAAAGGAATTCAGCAATTAAAAAACACAGCGTTTAATGGCAAGTTTGCTAAGTATGAAGCACGTTATTTTTTAATGACACTTTATTATAGATATGAAAACAATTCAATCATTGCTGATGATTATGCAAAAATGTTAACTAGTGATTTTCCTGATAATCCTGTGTTTGAAAAATGGCGCGGAAGGATTGCTGTAAGAAGAAGCGATTATCAATCAGTTGATTCAATATTTAACAGCGTTATGAACAAATCTGAAAAAAAAATGTTTGGTTATAATACTCCAAACTCGGTTCGTGAAGCTGCATATTACCTCGGCAGCAATTTGAAGAATAACGGGTATCTTGATTCGGCAAAAGTATATTTCCAGAAATGTATACAAGAATCTCAAAAGATTGATGAGGATGGTGAAGAATCCGGCTTCCAGGTAAATGCATATGTTTATTTAGCGCAGATAGAAGAACTGTTAAATCATAAAGATGAAGCAATCAGACTTTATGAAAAGATTTTAGATATTAACGATTATGGAAGATCACATTCAATTGCAGAAAATAGTTTGAAGAATTTGAAAAGTAATTAGGTTAGAAATAACAAGAGGCTGGCTACAAAGTAAAAAATATTTGAATGTCATTCCCACGAAAGTGGGAATCTCTTTTGTATTAAGCATTGTAGATTTCCGTTTTCACGGGAATGACAGATACAGCATGGCTACTTAAAATTAAAGTGAAGTAGAAATTCCAATCCTGTGTAAACCGCCAACCAAACCAAGTGATGAATATCCATAATCGAATTGGTAATCGGATATTTTAACACCTAAGCCTGCATTAAACCCTGCTATTCCGGCGGTTGAACCAATTTTAAACTCTGAGCGTCGTTCGTTATCATAACCCAATCTTAACTTCATAACTTTGCTTAAAGTAAATTCAGCACCAACTGTAAATGCCTTAAATCGTTGAACAAAATCATCACGATCTTCATTAAGCTTATGGAAATCTACAGAAAGTTTAAGCGGTAGATTTTCTAGTCTTTTAGAAATTCCGATTACAACATCAAGCGGCAAATCTTCTGTAGTGTTATAATATTTTGAAAGTTGACCGCCAAGATTTAAAACTGCAAAACCAAAGTTCCAGTTTTTATCGGGAATGGCATAATGCAATCCCAAATCAACAGCCATTGCTGTAGACGAACGATCTGCAATTCCCGAATATATAAATTTTGCATTAGCGCCGTAATAAAAATTTTCATCAAGATTATTTGCGTATCCAATTACTAGCGCCATTTCATTGGCCCCAAATTCACCGGTTCGATTGCCAAATTCATCAGCTTCCTCAAAGCTGCCGTAATTGATATATTTAATTGCAGCACCAAATCTTCCAATTTCTTCAAACTCTGTTGAGTATGAAAGACTTGCAAGATTTATATCCATTAAATGTTTTACAAAAGAGAATGAGGCAGGATTACCTTCTAGTAATTCTATTCCTGCAGGATTATAAAAAATTACGTCCGCATCATCATTGTTGGAAACAAAACTTCCTCCAAGAGCTCCCGCACGTGCGCTGCCATCAAGGCGAAGAAAATCATAAGTGTTTTGGCTGTAAGCTAAATTGCCAAAAATTATATAGGTAAGAGATAAAAAGATGACCTTGTTCATTAGTTCTCCAAAATTTCGTTAGCTATTTAAGTATATCGCAAAATAAAGGCAAGGGGAAATATTTTTCTTAATAATTAATTAAAGATATTAGAATTAATAATTTGTATTTGATTACTATCAAGATGTGAGTTGGAGATTCTTAAACATCGCAACCTTAGTGACCATGATCTCATCTAAATCAGGTGAATCCGGTTTAACTTGATTACACTCTTTTATGAATTTAATTTTGAAATAAAAAAACGGAGATAGTGTAAAAATGAACGGACTTAAAACTGTATTTCTAATGTCTGCAATGATGGCGCTTTTTCTGCTTGTCGGTTACGCAATTGGCGGAACGACGGGAATGACAATAGCTTTTGTGTTTTCTTTAGTTATGAATTTTGGTTCTTACTGGTTTTCTGATAAGATTGTTTTGGCAATGTATAAAGCACAGCCGATTACAAGAGAGCAATCACCAAAATTTTATGATATGGTTGAACAGCTTGCACAGAACGCAAATCTGCCGATGCCAAAAGTTTATATAATTAACGATCCTACACCAAATGCTTTTGCAACCGGTAGAAATCCGCAGAATGCTGCAGTCGCAGCCACTACCGGAATTCTGCAAGGATTAAATAATGAAGAACTTGCCGGAGTTATGGCACACGAGCTTGCTCACGTAAAACACAGAGATATTCTAATCAGTACAATTGCTGCGACTTTAGTGGGAACAATTTCTTACATCGCACAAATGGCTGGCTGGGCAGCAATGTTTGGAAGAAGTGATGATAGAGAAGAAGGTGGTGGAATTGGTGGATTATTCTTAATAATACTTTCACCAATTATTGCTATGCTTTTACAAATGTCAATTTCAAGATCTCGTGAGTTTGCTGCCGATGCCGGAGGTGCTGAAATTAGTGGTAATCCAATGGCTCTTGCTTCTGCATTGCAAAAAATTTCAAGAGGCAATCAGGTAAGCCATCTGAGAAATACAAATCCATCAACTGCGCATATGTTTATTATCAGTCCTTTTCTTGGTGGATTAGGTAAATTATTTTCTACACATCCACCGGTTGAACAGAGAATAACTAAACTTCAAGAAATTGCATCTGGTAGAAGATAGTAGTTTGTGTATGGTTTGTAGTTGATAGTGGGTTGGAGTTTTAAATTAAACTTGATAAAGAAATTCTTTCTACCAATATTTGTTCTAAGATGAATTTCAATTTTATACATAAGGACGGAGTGATTAAAAAATCTCTCCGTTTTTTATTCT
Organism: Ignavibacteriaceae bacterium; assembly: GCA_049291095.1. Lineage (GTDB taxonomy): Bacteria > Bacteroidota > Ignavibacteria > Ignavibacteriales > Ignavibacteriaceae > IGN3. Next base: position 24,869 of record JBATOT010000069.1, read on the forward strand.
TTATTTCTCTATTCCAAATACAGTCATATTCTCAGACAATTTCTAACTTAGATGTTTTTTATAATTTGGTTGATTCAGCTTCCGGATATTTGTTTAGAGATTTAACTGATGTTAAAAAAGTAAGTCTTGAAATGAATTTTGGAACTGATTATTCCATTTTCGCAAACCAGGTTAGAGGCAAATTGATTAAAAATGGAATTCAATTAATTGGAAATAATGTTGATAGCTTAGATGTGGTGAGAGTTAATTTTGTACTTGATAATGCCCTGGTGGAATACTCAGAACCTGAAAAGAATGGAATTTTTGGTGAGTTTTTGACCGAAAGAAAAATTGAACTTTCAGGTAATTATTTTATTTCAGGTAAATCACAAATAAATGATTTTAATCTTGTTGAAAAAGACACAATTAATGTTGAAGATGTAGAGAAAATTGAAAACAGGTCATATCCATTTACTCAAGGCGAACTTCCACCCGAACCGTTTTTTAGCAGTCTTTTAGAACCAATTGTTGCAATAAGCGCTGCGGCAGTTACAGTAATTTTATTTTTTACAGTTAGATCTAAGTAACCATTATTACCTTTGAAGGCTTAGCTAATTTGGTTATAATTGCACATCAAAAACCTATTTATATAAAGATGAAAAACCTTTTAACATTATTAATTTTAAGCATATTTTTATTTGCATGCTCATCAACTCTTGATACTACAAATATGACTCCTGAGGAAAGAATTGCTTATGCAATAAAACTTTATCAGAAAGAAGATTATGAAGAAGCAGTAAAAGAATTTGATGCAATTATTTTACAATATCCGGGCAGCAGCATTGTTGATGATGCACAATACTATCTTGCAATGACAAGATTTCAGAGAGAAGAATTTATACTTGCAGCTTATCAATACAGTAGGCTAATAAAAGGAATGCCTTCAAGTGAATTTTTAGCTGATGCGCAATTTATGTTAGCCGATTGTTATTATGAGCTTTCACCGGATTTTACATTGGATCAGCAATATTCTAAAAAAGCCGTAGAAGAGTTTCAGGTTTTTATAGATTTTTTTCCATTGAATGAAAAAGTTGCATTAGCTGAAACCAAAATCAAAGAGTTAAATGATAAGATGGCAAAAAAAGAATACGAGGCTGCACGTATTTATGATAAGATGGAATATTATTTAGCTGCTATTAAATATTATGATTCTGTAACCGAAATATATCACGATACACAATACGCTCCACTTGCACTTTATAATAAAATAAATTTACTGATAGATAGAAAAAGGGAAACTGAAGCTTTAACGGAATCGCAAAAATTTTTAAGTAAATATCCTCAACATCCAAATTTTGCAGATGTTGAAAAGATTAAGCAATCTTTAGAAAGCAAATTGTCGGTTAATCCTTAATGTCATTACAGAAAAAAATAAGTGATTCACAAATCATAATGACAGAATTAGTCCTGCCAAATCATACAAATCAACTTGGTAATTTATTGGGCGGACAGTTGATGCACTGGATAGATATTTGTGCCGCATTAAGTGCAGCTAAACACAATCAAAGAGTCTGCGTTACTGCTTCTGTTGATAGAATAGATTTTCACCATCCAATAAGATTGGGAGATGCTGTTACATTAATTGCTTCAATTAACAGAGTTTTTAAAACTTCTATGGAAGTTGGTGTTAAAGTTTTTGCACAAAATTTTAGAGAAGGAACCAAGATTCATTCTAACACTGCATATCTTACTTTTGTTGGCGTAGATAATGTTGGCAAACCGGTTGAAGCAGTTGAAGCAATCCCAGAAACAGATGACGAAAAAAGAAGATATGATGAAGCTCTTCAGCGAAGAGATAACCGCCTTAAAGACAGGAATAAATAAATCCAAAGCGCTTTTGCTTTTTATTCTTTTACCTGAAATCATTTTTCCACAAATACCATTTAAAGGATTTTGTAAACTAAATTCTTTTCCGGTTGATTCCGGTTATACTAAAATTTTTAGTTTTAACTACAACCTTGATGCGCATTCTGATTTGTTGGTTTTTAATCCATTCGAAAAAAGTGCATTGATTTTTGAGGGAGCTAATGGTTTAAGATTTAACCCCAAATATAAAATAAACCTGCCAATTGAAATATCTAATATTGAACCAATCATTCTGAAAAATAATATGATCGAAAACTTTGCTTTTACCTCAAGAAAGCAAAAGTGTTTTGGAATTTATAATTTTAATAACTTGGGCAACCCTTCATTGGTATATTCTATAAACTTCAATTCATATCCAGAAAATATCAGTATCTCAAATAATCTTTTGATGGATGATCACGAATTTCTAATCTCAGGAAATTCTTTTGATGGTCTTTCGATTATTAAAATCCTGGATAACCAACTAACCGAGAAAAAAATATATAATAAAAGTGTTTTTCAAAATGCAGAATTTATAGATTTTAACACTGATGGTATTGAAGATATTATCGCATTAAGTAGTATAAATAATAGTCTTCATATGTTATTTAGAAATTCAAAAAATGAATTTGAAGATTTACGCCAAATTAGATTTGCTGAAAAAATTCTATCAGTCCAGGTTTTTGATATTAACTACGATTACTTTAAAGATGTAATAGTTAGTACTGATAAAAAAATTAAAATAATTTTTGGCGATTCAAATTCAGCTTATGATAATACTGTTTCGATTTCTACAATGTACAATGCAGATAAGTTTGTTTATGGTGATTTTAATAGGGATGGTTTTTTTGATATAAACTATATAAATACTGAAAACGGAATTATATCTACGATTTTTGCAAAAGATTTTTATAGTTTTTATTCAGAGTTACTGCACAAACAAGAAAAACATATAGTTGATGTAATTCCTTTCTTTAGCAAATTTATTTATGGTACAGCGTATCTTAATAATAACGGAAAAATTGAAATCTTATCAAAAGTTACCTCATTATCCGATGAACAAAATTTGGCTGTTTCATTAAAGCCAGATTTAATTTCAACGTTCGATTATTTAAGTAATGGAATTAATGATATAGTTTTTACTGATTTATTTAACAATACACTTTCCTTTATTACCAGAGATGCAGCCGGCTTGCCGGATAAATATTCGGCTATAAAATTGTTTGAAAATCACAAAAACATGATTGAGTTCAGCAAATCTAAAACTCGTAAATATTTCTATCTTTTTAGTTATGATAAAAAAGTAATTGAGTTATTAGATGTTGATTTTGATAATTACACACATAAAAGAAGTTTTATTTATACAGATGGTTTAATTCAGGATATATCAATTAAAGCAGATGAGAATGATGAACCGGAGTTGTATATCATTTATTCAAAAAATAAAAATCTTAATTTGCAATCGTTAAAAAAAGTAGACCAAAAGGAACAAAAATATTTCTATAGAAATGTTAGTAACAACTGGATAAGCCCGTTTTTTGTTTCTTTAGAAGTACCAGCGATTGGCTTTTGGGCTAAAGATAAAGTATCATATAATCTTTTATATGTTTCTTTTAAGGATGGTAAATACATTAGCGAATCCAAGTATAAGACCAAAACCCTATTTAAAAATCTTATCGCCAAATCAGAAAATTTACCAGGCCGGAGTATTTTTAATAATGTAAGTATCTTATCCGGTGATGTGCAATTTGATTTTGTATGTAGCAATTCGAACAATAAATTGATAGCACAAACAACCACTTCAAACTTTAGGATAACAGATAAAAATCAATTATTTTTTGGCAAAAATAACTCGATTTTTATTAACGAAAATTATAACAAGAGTTTATCCGAGTTAATGTTAGATAAAGAAAACAAGATAGCACAAGTAAAAAAAATATACAGTAATATTGATGTGAATAGATATATAATCCAGAATTTCGATCAACGGAATCAGCATTTAGTTTTTACGAATTTTAGTGATGGTTTAATAGAAATAAGACAGTTACCTAAATGATTAAAAAAATATTTATTACAATAATTGTTTTTAGTTTTTATCCCATCTTTGCACAGGATATTTCTAAAAGTGAATTAGATTCTCTATATAATCTATATACACACTTTAAAGGAATTGTATCATCAGACCAATTACAAAAACAAATATCGGAAACTCACAATGTTGCAAAATGTGGACTTCAATTAGTAAGAAACTTGCAAGAGAATTTTAATAGTTTAACATTTGAACAGCAAAACACATTATCACCATTATTGCAGAGACCAATACTCGAAACCAGTATTGTATCACCAAATGGTTTTTTCAGAGTTCATTATGATTTATCAGGAATTAATGCTTTAAGTTACAATTTAGAATTGCTCCTGCAGGCACTAGATTCGGCTTATAGTTTTGAGATAAACTATTTAGGGTTCCCAACTCCTCCAACTGATGGAAGCGAAGGCGGCGATGGTAAATATGATATTTATGTGCAAAATTTATCCGGACTTTATGGCTACACACAATTTGAAAATAAAGTTGCTGAGTCAAGCTGGACATCTTTTATGGTTATTGATAATGATTATGTCGGATATTATTCGACCGGGATTGATGGTGCCAAAGTTACAGTAGCACACGAATTTCATCATGCGATACAAGGTGGAAGTTATGCCCCGGTTGGCAGCAATTCACCGTTCAGAGGTTCAGATGTTTACTATTACGAAATAACTTCTACTTCGATGGAAGAATTTGTTCAGGATGATGTTAATGACTATTACGCTTATATGTCAACTTATTTTCAACATCCGGAAAACGCAATGCCGAATAATGATGGATACAATCTTGCAATATGGAATATCTTTTTACAAAAAAGATTTGGTTTTGATATTTTAAAAAATCAGTGGGAACTTATACCAACAACGCAAGCAATTAAGGCAATTGCATTAAGTCTAAATGATATTGGATCAACTTTAGGAAATGAGTTAAACAAATTCGGTATCTGGACTTACTTCACTAATTCAAGAAATTATTTTCCTACACTTTATTTTGAAGAGGCAAGTGAATATCCTTTACTTTCTACAACCGCAGAAATGAATTTCAACTTATCAACCCAAACTTATAATATGAGTGTAAATCCTTGTGCAAATTATTTTTTAAAATTGAATTTGCTTCCTACTAGTGATATCTTTTATACAATTGTTACCAATTCAGATTATCAAAAAGCGATTGATGACCCTGATCAATTTTTAGATTTTTCTTTTACAATGCACAATGATACGATCAATGGGGAAAAAATGATCAGCGAAAATTATTCTGTTACTTTCAGCAGAGATAACCAAACATTCTGGAACAATGCTGGCATAATGAATAATAGCGTTGTATACGGCGACTCAAATTATAACATACCTAATCTAAATGGTGAGACTTATGCCTTTCCAATGCCGTTTAAGTCTTCAAACTCTCCATATCTTAAAATTGATTTTAGTTTAGATAAGATGATTGATTATGAAGTTGATTTGAATATTTACTCTGCTGGTCTTGAATTGGTTTATGAAAAAAGAATGTTACTGGAAGCTGTTTATATTAAAGATTCACGATGGTTTTTCAGGATTGGACTCAATAATTCTGATTTAAATAGTTTGGCAACAGGTGTATATATTTATGTAGTTAAATCCGGTGATGAAGTCTGGAAAGGTAAACTGGTTGTTTTTAATGAATAATTATTCTTTAGAAGCAAAAGGATTAAATAAATCTTTTGGACGAAGATTAATTTTTAATGATCTACAATTTAAGTTTGATAAAGCTGGTGTTTATGGAATTTCTGGACCAAATGGTTCTGGCAAATCCACACTAGTTAAAATTATTGCTGGCATAATTGGCGCATCTAAAGGTAAGATTCTTCATAAACTTGATGATAAAGAAATTGCAGAAGAACATCTTCATAATCATATTGGGTTTGTTTCTCCTTACCTCGTTTTATATGAAGAGTTTACTACCTATGAAAATTTAAAGTTGTTCGCAGAGATTAGAGGAGTTGTATTCAATAAAGAGAGAGTTGATTATCTTTTAAACAAATTTTTATTGTACAAACGAAAAGATGATCTGTTAAAAACTTATTCATCCGGAATGAAACAAAGAGTAAAATTTATTTTTGCTTTAATGCATTCGCCGCAATTATTAATTCTTGATGAACCAACTTCAAATCTTGATGATGAAGGAAAAAATTCTGTTTATGAAATTGTTAAGGAAGAAGGACAAAAAAATATTGTGTTAATAGCATCCAACGAAAAAAATGATTTGGAACTTTGTAATGATATTGTTCTTCTGGAGAAATATAAAAATTAAATGAACACAAAATCTTACAGCTTATTCTTAAAAGATTTTAAATCTGAATTACGAACGCGTTATGCAATCAACGCATTGGCGATGTTCATCATTGTAGCAATAAGTGTAATTTTATTTTCAGTCGGCAATGAAAAAATCAGTGCTAGTTTAACAGGCGGATTATTTTGGGTTGTAATATTCTTTACAGCTATGTCGGGTTTATCAAGAGCTTTTGTTTCTGAAGAAGAACGAGGAACAACTTTGGCATTACAGTTAGTTGCTGCTCCAACAACCGTTTTTTCAGGTAAACTGATTTTTAACATCATTTTAGTTTTTGCAATGAACACTGTAATTGCAATTTTATATTCTGCAATGTTTGAAGCCTTTGTAATTCAAAACTTTTGGTTGTTTTTAACATCATTTGTTTTTGGCAATATTGGGCTTGCAGTTTCTTCAACAATCATCGCAGCAATAATTGCCAAAGCTGGTGCTAAAGGTACACTTTATCCCGTCCTTTCTTTTCCTATATTATTACCTTTGATTTTAACTTCTGTTCAATTAACATTGTTTGCCATAGATGGCACATCCTTTGAAAGAGCTAAGTTTGAATTGGCAATTGTTGTGAGCTACGATGTAATAATGCTCACAGTGTCTTATATGTTATTTGATTTTATATGGAAAGAATAGCAATTTTAATTAAAACTAATCTTAAAAAATTATGATCTGGAAAATATTTTTATTTTTATTACTCGCTTTTGTCTCTGTGGCTGGAATTGCATTTCCCATTGTTGATAATCCAAGTACATGGTACGAATTTCCTAGAATTCCCGGACTTGAAGAAAACGCAAAAATCATCTTCTTTCACGTACCAACTGCCTGGTTAACAGTTATAGCCTTTTTGATGTCAACTATTTACAGCTTCAAGTATCTGCGCAAAAAGAATTTAGATGATGATGTAAAATCTTATGCTGCTGCTCAGCTAGGAATGATCTTTTGCATTCTTGCAACAGTAACAGGAGCAGTTTGGGCTAAGTTTGCCTGGGGTTCATATTGGAGTTGGGATCCTAGACAGACAAGTATTTTTGCACTTTTATTAATTTACGGAGCATGGTTTGCGCTTAGATCATCAATTGAATCTGAAGAAAAACGTGCAACTCTTTCATCAGTTTATTCTATGATTGCATTTGTAACTGTTCCGTTTTTTATTTTTATTATGCCAAGAATAATGTCGGGTTTACATCCGGGTTCTGCTGATGATTCGAATGCCGGTCCTGTAGTAAATTTTAAAATGAACGGAAATATGCAATTGATATTTTTCCTATCGATGGTTGGATTTACTATTTTATATTTCTGGATGTGGAATGTAGGTTACAGATCAATTTTATTAAAAGAAAAATTAGATAAACAATTAATCAGAGGTTAACTTGGAACAATTTCTATCACAAAATGCAATCTATATAGTTATGATTATTGTCCTGATTGTTTGGGCAGGAATTTTTGGTTACATGTTTAGTCTTGATAAAAGAATTAAAAAAGCAGAAAAAGAAATGATAGGAGCTAAAAATGAAAAATAAATACGTATTCGGCGGATTCATCATCGTGTTATTCCTTGGAATAATGGGTTACTTGTTTACTCAAAGCAACATCAAATACGAGAGCAATTTTGCAAATGTTATAGGTTCTGATAAAACTTGTAAAGCAACTGGCAGCTGGGTTAAAGAAAAAAATTACGAAATGAATCGTGAACAAAATACTTTTTCATTTTTTATGAAAGATGAAAATGGTGCAGAAATGAAAGTGATTTTTGAAGGTGCAATGCCTAATAATTTTGAAACAGCAACTAGTGTTGTTGTAACAGGTGCATATAGAAATGGATATTTCCACGCAAAAGATATTCTTACAAAATGTCCCAGCAAGTACGAACAAACAAATATTCAATCTTCAAGTTTGTAATCGAATTGAGTTTGGCGCTTTGAGCATAGCGCCTTTTCGAAGTTTTACTTTTAGAAATTCATTAAAATAAAAAGCATTGTGATTTTGCAATAATCTTTGCACCAAGCACCATGCTCTTAGCGAGGTAATATGATTGGAAGTATTTTTTTAAGTGTAGCGTTAGTATTTAGTTTGATTGCGATGGTAATGTATTATCTCTCTTTCAAAGGCTACAAAAACACTTTAAACATTGCAAGGTATAGTTATCACGGAATGGCAATTTTTGTAATTGCTGCTTCAACGTATTTGTGGTACGCTATATTAACACATCAATATCAATACAAATATGTTTTTAGTTACAGTAATAATTCACTAAACACCGGATTATTGTTTTCATCCTTTTGGGGTGGGCAGGAAGGCAGCTTTATGTTATGGCTACTTCTTACATCAATAATTGGCGTTATTCTTCAATCATACTCTTCCAAAAGAGGTGATCTTGAACCAAGAGTAATGGCTGTTTTTGCATTAGCAACATCGTTCTTGCTGGTAATGGTTTCACCATGGTTCAAAAATCCGTTTGAATATATTTGGACTGTACCAATTTTTGTTGATATTAAATCAATCAATTCACAATTTCTAAATCTGCCTTTTATCCAAAATTTTATCTTTACTGATCAGCAGACAAATACAACTTTTGTACAGATGAGCAAAGATCTTTATGCATCTTTAACTCAAGCAGGTGTTTCTGTTAATCAATTTATAATGGATGGAAAAGGTTTAAATCCTCAACTACTAAACTACTGGATGCAGATTCATCCGCCAATGTTGTTTATTGGATTTTCAATGGCAACTGTTCCATTTTCATTTGCAATGGCTGCATTAATGAAAAATGATTACCGTGAATGGGTAAACCAATCTTTACCCTGGGTACTTACAGGAACTGCAATTTTAGGTTTAGGAATTATGATGGGTGGATATTGGGCTTATGAAATGTTAGGTTGGGGCGGTTATTGGGCCTGGGATCCTGTAGAAAACTCCAGTTTGATTCCTTGGTTAATTGGGGTAGCTTCAATTCACACTATGCTTGTACAAAAAAGAAGTTTGAAATCAACGGATGGAATTGGAAGATATGCAAAGACAAATCTTATACTAAGCATTTTAACTTATATTTTAGTTTTATACAGTACATTTTTAACAAGAAGCGGAGTTCTTGGAGATGCTTCTGTCCATTCATTTGTTGATCCAGGAAATCTGGTTTACTTTTTCTTGCTTATTTTTATTTTAACATTTATTGTAATCGGGGTTGGTGCAATTGCTTTTAGATGGAAACATCTTGAGGATAAAACTGTTTATGAAGAAAGTACATTATCACGCGAGCTTGCATTATTTACTGCTTCAATTATATTAGTCGCATCGGCAATCATTGTTTTAGTCGGAACTTCAGCTCCTTTATTCGGGCAGGCTGTTGATACTTTTTTCTACAATGAAATGCATTTGCCTATTGCAATTATTATTGGTTTTCTAAATGGACTTAGTCTGCTGATTAAATGGAAAAACACAAGTACAAAAAATCTTATTAAAGAATCAATGCTCTCGGTTATTTTAAGTATAGTTTTAACTGTGTTAGTAGTTGTGTTTGGTGGTGTTTATGATTTGATGATGATTATACTTACACTTTCTTCTGCATTTGCTCTTGTTGTAAATGCTGAAATTGCAATTAAGATTGTAAAAGGAAATCTAAAAAATCTTGGCGCTTATGTTTCACATATCGGTATAGCACTTTTTATACTTGGGGTAATAGGTTCCGCAGCTTATAGTGATGAGCTAAACGTTGATCTTGTAAAAGGCAAGCCAGCTAATGCTTTTGGTTATGAAATGACTTTTACCGGTTACACACCAATTGAAAATAATACTAAGTATGCTTTTAACGTTGCTATGAAAAAAGGTGATGATATTTATAATGTATCACCCATAATGTACATCTCAGATTACAATAACAGTTTAATACGTGAACCTGCAATATTAAATCTGTTTTCCAAAGATGTTTATTTAGCTCCGCTCGGTTATGATGAAGGAACAAACGAGAATTCTACTGGTGGTGAAGTTGTAAAACTTCAAAAAGGTGTTGAGACAGAATTCAATGGTGCAAAAATTACTTTTGATAAATTTGATATCTCATCCGAAACAATGGCTGATATGCAGGCAGGTAAGGATTTTCAAATGGGTGCCGTACTATCATTGGAATACAATGGAAAGAAAGAAGATGTTGAATTATTCAGAAAAAGTGTAAGTGGTCAAGTTCAGTTTACAGAGTTTGTTTCTGAAAACGCAGGATTAAAATTACAGCTTACAAATCTTACTGCCGAAATGATAGAAGTTTCAATATCAGCTTTAAATAACACTCAGCAGCAAGTTACTCAGAAACCCAAAGAAGAAGTATTAACTGTAACAGCAAGCATTAAACCATATATAAGTCTTGTTTGGATTGGAGTAATTGTTATGGTATTCGGTTTCTTTATTGCAGTTGCAAGAAGATTAAAAGAATCATTGTTGTGATTTTGTAACGCACGAATCCTTTCGTGCGTGTGTTTTTGTTAACTCGCAGAAAATGATTTCTGCACTCCGAAAAGAAAGTTAAAGGCACGAGCAATCGTGCCTTTTTTATTTATGCTTAACAATAAGATTAATGAGTTCTAATTTTTTTCTTAATTTTTGCTTACATTTATACGAGATAAAATACTTACTACTTAATAGGCGAGATTTATGGGTGTTATAAAAAATTTCTCAAAGATTTTTTATAAAAAAAATTCTTTACCTTCAGAAAAATTATTCTTATCTAATTCCCTAAAACTTTTCACTTCTAACTATGTACTCATAATTGTCTTAGCTTTTAATTCAATAATACTATGCCAGTGGAGCAATGACCCTTATGTAAATTTAGAAGTAGCAGAGCACGGTGAAAATATACACGCTGTTCCTGATGGAAACGGCGGAGCTATACTTACCTTTAATAATTTTGACTATAATGTTGTTACTACATACCTTCAAGCCATAGACAAATTTGGATATCTCAGATGGAATCAACCAAAGGTGATTTTAGACGGCCCCGGTCCCAAAAATTATGTAAAGGATCTTTTCCTCAATCCCGATGGTTCGCTGTTAATGGGTTATACTTCAGGATATACTTATATAGATACTAATTTTAATCAGATTGTGGTTAATGATCCTTATGTACAAAAAATTGACAGTAATGGAAATAAGCTATGGGGAGAAGATGGAATAAGATTGAATGTTGATTCTACAGGCAAACCTGTATATGCAGAATTTTATAATGATGGCTATGGAGGAATATTTGGATTCTGGCATTTTATTTATCAGAATAGCGATCCAACCCCCCCGGATTCATTATTCATACAGCATATATCAAAAGATGGCGAAAGGTTATGGGGTGAGAACGGAATTTTTGTAGATGCCAGCACATTCGATTCACCCAGACATTGGATAGTAACAGATGACAGCGGGGGAATTTATGTGCAATATCAAAAAAGAAACTCTGAATATTACATTAAAAAATTCGACTCCACTGGAAATTTAAATTGGACTGTAAGCGTTTCAACAAATTTTTCAAATGCTATTAAAGATGGAGGGGGAGGGATAATAGTAAGCGCAGTTGTTGATGGAATAGGTGTTATTGAGAATCAAATAATAATAAACAGAATTTCTTCTGAAGGAGAAAAGTTATGGGGAGATGGAATTATAGTTGACGATAGTGTTGACAACAATTTGGGATACCCTGCGGAGATATTTTTGAATAAAGATAACACGGTAAGTGCATTTTGGGATACACAATGGTGTCCAAATGATGATTTGTTTTTGCAGCGTTATACCCTTCAGGGGGCACAGGTTTGGGAAGAGCATTTAAAAGTAAGTGACTACATTTTAAATAAATCAAGATTAGGATTAATAAGTAGCGATAATAATTCAAACATTGTTGTGTGGGCAGAAGCCAGAGACCCTGTTGGTAATTACGCACAAAAAATAGATTCAATTGGCAATATAACATGGAACGAGGATAAATTTATTGGTGCAGGTACTGCGAGTTTTAATATTATTACTGATATGAACGGTGG
>JBATOT010000070.1:0-14961 GCA_049291095.1 Ignavibacteriaceae bacterium
CTGTTCAATTTCACTCATTAGTTTTGGTTCAGAACCAGCATTAGGAATGATAATTATTCTTGCATCACTTCCACCAGCTATTTCAACAAACTTTTTTTCTATCGCCGGAGTTTGTGCTCCACCAACAATTACAAGTTTACCTTTTGTTTGAGCAAAAATTTGAACAGAGATAATAGAAAATATTATAAGAATGGTATAAAACATTTTTTTCATTTTGGTCAATCCTTCTTTACAAGTTCAAGTGCTATTTCAGCTGATTTAATTAAATCTTCGATATAGATAAACTCCTCATTGGAGTGTGGATTTTGGGCACCGATTCCAAGATTAACCGATTCAATTCCTCTTCCGTTTAGCGAGTTTGCATCACTGCCACCAAGAGAAATTTTCGGTGTTGGTTCTAATCCAACTTTTTTTAACACTCTTGTAATTTCATTATAAACAAAAGAAGTTTCTGCTATTGTGTAAGGCAAAAAATCCCAGAAATAATTTATCTCTACTTTTGCTCCAACTTTTTCTGCTTCTGATTTAAAAATGTTTACAAGCAGGTTAAAATTATCTTCAGCTTTTTTAAGATTGAATGATCTTACTTCACCTTCAAGTTCTGTAAGTTCAGGAATTACATTTACAGCCGAACCACTTTTTAACAAACCGATGTTCATTGTTGTTTCTTCATCAATTCTGCCAAGTGGTAACTGACTTATCGCTTTAGCAGCAACCTGCATCGAGTTGATTCCTTTTTCAGGAGAAATACCTGAGTGTGAAGCTTTACCAATAATTTTAATTGTTAATCCAATTGCACCACAAGCTGAATAAATAAAACTTCCCGGCCTGTAACCTGAATCGAAAATAAATCCGTGTTTAATCTCTCCATTAACACCAAGATTTTTTGATCCAAATAAAGTTGTTTCTTCACAAGTTGTAAAAACGACTGTAAAATCTTTTACCGGAATATTTTCGTTGGCAATTTTTTCTAAGGTGTAAAGTAGAACTGAAACTCCCGCACGGTTATCAACTCCAAGAACTGTATCGCCTGAAGAAGTTATTTTATCTCCTAGAATTACTGGTTTTACATGTTCTGTGGGTCTTGCTGTATCCATATGCGATAGCAGAAGAAAATTTCCTCCGTTGCCAATTTTACAGATTAGATTTCCCGTATTACTGTTTGTGGCACTTCTGGAATTATCTTCGTTTACATGATATCCAAATTTGGTCAGAAAAGATTTAATGTATTCAGCGAGAGGTTTTTCGTTGCCAGAAAGTGCATTGATTCTTGCAACTTCTAAGAAAAGATCTATTAATCTTTGATTGTGCATCTGTAACTCTAATTACAAAATGATAAGTTTATGTAATAACCGTTACAGAATTACGAAAAAAAGTTTACTAAGTCAATAAGCGATAAAAAATAATTATTAGCTAATCTTCTTCAGAGTAGGATTCAAGATCACCCTTTTTAATGTAACCATCTTTAACCAAACTATCCCGCGAACGATAAAGAACAATTGTTACTTCATTCGTTTGATAGTATCCGGTTGATTCAACACGAACACCGTTAAGTTCCTTTGCAACTTTAACTTTTGCAAGAAGCTTATCCTCATTCACAATAGATTTTTCAATCTTAGCTTTTTTAACAGGAATATTTGATAAAGCCCAGTAAACGCCTTTCTTGGCATTTTGCACTGCACTTTCAATATTTGTTTCGATTTGTTCTTGTGAAAAGGAAATGTTTGAAAATATGAAAAGAATAGAAATAATAAATACCGTTCTCATGTAACCCTCAAATATTTATTAAATGATAGACAATATTATTAAGATTTATTTTATTAGCCAAATTTGTGATTGCTAATACTTAAATAAAATTTTGAAAAAATAATTCTTGACAAATGCAGAATAAAAGTTTAGTTTGGAAACCTAAAATACGAATATAGTTTCCTTAAGGAATTCTGAAATGCAAGAACAAATAATTGAGCAAATAGAGGACAAGCTTTTTAAAGAAGGTTTTTACAAAACCACTATGGATGAAGTTGCATCTGAACTTGGGATGAGCAAAAAAACGATCTACAAGTTTTTCCCATCAAAAGAAGATCTTGTAATGGCAATAGCCAGGCATTTTATGGGTCGGATGAAAAGTAAAATTTTACCTGCATTAAACTCAGATAAAAATGCAATTGAAAAGTTAGCAGAACTAATAAACATACTTGCAAGTGCAGCCGACAAAATCTCAAACAAAAGAATGGAAGAAATGAAAAAGCATTTTCCGGAAATATGGAATGAGATTGATAGATTCCGCACAAAAATGATGTTTGAAAATATTACAAAGGTAATTGAACAAGGAAAGCAAGAAGGTTTATTTATTGATTATCCAACATCTATTATAATGACGATTTTGGTCATATCTGTAAGATCAATTGTTAATCCAGATTTCATTTTAAATAATAGTTTCTCAATAGTTGAAGGTGCTCGATTCACATTTAAAATTATTATTGGTGGAATCTTAACTGAAAAAGGTAAAAAAGTTTTTAATAAGACAATAAATAAGATTTAATATGAAAAGATTTATCATCATTGCAATCGTTTTTACAAGTGTTGGAATATTAAAACCGCAAACTACACTCACACTTGATGAATGCTATACAAAATCACGAGAAAATTATCCTCTCATTTTGCAAAAAGAATATATTGCCAAAAGTAAAGATTACAACGTAAGCAATGTATGGAACGGATACTTTCCTCAAATTACAATTAGCGGTCAGGCAACTTATCAATCTGATGTTACTTCTCTGCCAATTTCAATTCCGGGAATGTCTATCGATAAGCTGACAAAAGATCAGTACAAAGTTTATGCGGATGTAACCCAAACTATTTACGATGGCGGAATTATGAGTTCGCAATCCGACATTCAGCAATCCATTGCAGAAATTGATAATCAAAAACTTGAAGTTGAGTTAATTAAGGTTAAAGAAAGAGTTAATCAAATTTATTTTGGAGTTCTTTTACTTGATGCTCAACTGGTTCAAATAAGTTTTATTAGGAATGATTTGAACGCAAGCATTTCAAAACTTACTGCGGCTTTAGAAAACGGTACTGCAATGAAATCAGATGTTGATGTTTTGAAGGCTGAACTATTAAAAACAAATCAAAAAGAAATTGAATTGAATTCTTCGCGCATTGCGTATTTAGATATGCTCGGTTTGTTGATTAACCAACAATTAAATCAATCAACAAAACTCATTCAACCAGTATCAAGTAGTTTAAAATCCGAAGTTGAGATAAATCGACCTGAACTAAAATTATATTCGTCGCAGCAAAACATGATTGAAAACCAGGATGGATTATCAACTTCTAAAATCTTACCAAAAGCAAGTTTGTTTTTTCAAGGTGGATATGGCAAACCAACTTTAAATATGTTGGTTAACGAATTTGATTGGTACTACATTGCCGGGGCAAGATTATCATGGCCATTATCAAATCTATATAGCTTCGGAAATGAGAGTGAGATTAATGAAATCAATAAAAATATTATTGAAACACAGAAACAAACATTTTTACTGAACACAAATATATCAATCAGGCAGCAGTTGCAGGAAGTTGAAAAACTTAAACAACTAGTAAATGTTGATAAAGAAATAATTACTCTCAGAACTTCAATCAAAGAATCCGCAAAAGCTAAACTTGATAATGGAGTAATAACTTCTAACGATTTTATTAGAGAGCTAAATGCTGAAGATGCTGCGCTTCAAAATCTTGCAATTCACAAAATACAATTATTGCTCGCTGAATACAATTATAAAATTACAACCGGAAATTAATTTTTAAACAGAGAAGACTATGAAAAACAATTTATTAATTATTGCTTTTATCTTAAGCTTAACATTTTTACTTGCTTGCTCAAATGGCAACGGTGATTTTGATGCAACCGGAACTTTTGAATCGGAAGAAATTATTGTTTCATCCGAAGCAATGGGCAAGCTTATAATGTTTAAGGTTGAAGAAGGTATGAATTTGAAACTCAATGATATTGTTGGCGTTGTTGATACAACACAACTTCATCTAAAGAAAAAACAGCTATTAGCATCAGTAAAAGTTGTATTAAGTAAGCAGCCCGATATTGCAACACAACTTGCATCATTACAAAAGCAAATTGAAACTGCTGAAACAGAGCAAACAAGAATTAATAATCTTGTAAAATCAAATGCTGCAACTACAAAACAACTTGATGATATTAATTCACAACTTGATGTTTTACGCAAGCAATACAACGCTACAAAATCCAGCTTAACAATTACAAAGCAAGGATTGCAAAGCGAAACTCTTCCGCTCACTGCACAGGTTGAACAAATTGAAGATCAAATAAAAAAGAGCTACATAATAAATCCTGTTGATGGAACAGTGCTTACCCGTTACGCAAAATTAAACGAAGTAACTTCAAACGGAAAAGCGCTTTACAAAATTGCAAATCTTTCAGAGATGACGTTGCGTGCATATGTTGATGGAAATCAATTAGGCGAGATAAAACTTGGACAGAAAGTAAAAGTGTTTGTTGATAAAGGTGAAGGTGAGCAAAAAGAAATGAGCGGAGAAATTTATTGGGTTTCGTCAAAAGCTGAGTTCACTCCTAAAACAATTCAAACAAAAGATGAACGTGCAAATCTTGTTTACGCAATCAAAGTAAAAGTTCTTAATGATGGCTATTTAAAAATCGGAATGTATGGTGAGGTTAAGTTTTAATTTTTATGAATGCTATTGATTTAAATAACATCACAAAAACTTACTCAAGTGGGAAAACTGTTGTTACTGCTGTTGATGATATTTCCTTTTCTGTTAGTGATGGTGAACTTTTTGGATTGATTGGTCCTGATGGCGCAGGCAAAACTTCAATCTTTAGAATATTAACTACATTACTGCTTGCTGATAAAGGTAATGCAACTGTTCTTGGTTTTGATGTTATAAAAAATTGGAAAGCGATTCGTGATATAGTTGGATATATGCCCGGAAGATTTTCGCTTTACCAGGATTTAACTGTTGAAGAAAATCTGGAATTTTTTGCAACAATTTTTAAAACAACTATTCAAGAAAATTATGATTTAATATCAGACATTTATAAACAACTCGAACCATTTAAAACTCGTCGTGCAGGAAAATTAAGCGGAGGAATGAAGCAGAAGCTTGCGTTAAGCTGTGCACTAATCCACAAACCAAAAATACTTTTTCTTGATGAACCAACAACTGGAGTTGATCCTGTTTCCAGAAAAGAATTTTGGGAAATGTTAAAACGATTGAAAGATCAGGGAATAACAATTCTTGTTTCAACGCCATATATGGATGAAGCAAAACTTTGCGATAGAATTGCATTAATTCAAACTGGTAAGATTTTAAAAATTGATACTCCGATAAACATAATTGATAGTTTTGATAAAAAACTTTTTGCTGTTCACTCAGAAAATATGTTCAAACTTTTAAATGATCTTCGTGCTTTTGAATACACAGAAAGTTGTTTTGCTTTTGGTGAAAATCATCATCTAACTTTAAAAAATGATACAACTAGTGTTTTGGATTTAGAAAATTATTTGATCAAAGCCGGACATACAAAAGCGACTATTAAAATCATCAAACCGGAAATTGAAGATTGCTTTATGGAATTAATGAAATAATATGATAACTGAAAACGAAATAGTTATTAAAACCGATAAGCTTACAAAAAAGTTTGGCGATTTTATTGCAACAAAGGAAATCACTTTTGAAGTTTATAAAGGCGAGATATTTGGTTTTCTTGGTGCAAATGGTGCAGGTAAAACTACAGCGATGAAAATGCTAATTGGGATTTCAAATCCCACCAGCGGCAATGCAACTATTGCAGGATTTGATGTTTACAAACAGACTGAACAAATCAAAAATAGTATTGGTTATATGAGCCAGAAGTTTTCTTTATATGAAGATCTCACTATCAAAGAGAACATACAACTTTTTGGTGGCATATACGGATTGAGCGATAAAGAAATAAAATCAAAAAGTGAAGAACTTATTAACAAACTCGGATTAAGTAATGAAGCCGATAAATTAGTTGCATCGCTTCCACTTGGCTGGAAACAAAAACTAGCTTTCAGTATAGCAATTTTTCATCAGCCAAAAATTGTTTTTCTAGATGAACCCACAGGCGGAGTTGATCCGATTACACGAAGACAATTCTGGGATATGATTTACGAAGCGGCACACAACGGCATTACGGTTTTTGTAACCACACATTATATGGATGAAGCAGAATATTGTGATCGTGTTTCAATTATGGTTGATGGTGTAATTACTGCACTTGATTCTCCGGCGAACTTAAGAAAAAAATATAATGCTGAATCAATGGATGAGGTTTTTTTAATGCTTGCTCGTGGTGCAAAACGTGGAGAATAATTATTAATGAAACAGTTAATCATTTTTATCCGAAAAGAATTTCATCATATCTTAAGAGATTACAGATCTATGTTGGTACTGCTTGGCTTACCAATATTACAATTGCTGATATTTGGTTTTGCAATTACTAATGAAACAAAAAATTCTAACATCGCAATTCTGGATAACGCTAAAGATGAAACCACACAAATTATTATTTCTAAGTTTGAAAGCAGTGAATATTTTGATGTTGAAAGAACATTAAATACTAACACTGAAATTGAAGCAGCATTTAAATCCGGCAAAATAAAACTTGCAGTAATTTTCCAGCAAGATTTTCAAAATGAACTTTCACATTCTAACAAAGCGCAAATTCAACTTATTGCAGATGCAACTGATCCAAACCAGGCTACAACTTTAGTAAACTATGCAACCTCAATCATAATGGACTATCAAAATGATTTAAATGGATTAAATAAACTTCCTTACAGAATTAACACAGAGTTGAGAATGCTTTATAATCCCGAATTGAAAGGTGCATACTCTTCTGTACCCGGTGTAATGGGAATGATTTTACTTCTAATCTCAACAATGATGACATCGATATCAATCGTAAAGGAAAAAGAATTAGGCACGATGGAAATACTTTTAGTTTCACCGATGAAACCAATTCTCGTGATAATCAGTAAAGTTATTCCGTACTTTGTTATTTCACTTGTTAACGTTGCAACAATTTTATTTTTAAGCGTACACATTTTGGGAATGCCAATTCAGGGCAGCACGATTTTATTAATTGCGGTTACAATTTTGTATATCTTCTGTGCACTTTCGCTCGGAATATTAATTTCAACCATCACCGATTCACAATTAGCAGCTATGTTAATTTCGTTACTTGGTTTGATGTTACCCGTTGTAATGTTAAGCGGCTATGTTTTTCCAGTTGCCAATATGCCAGTCATATTGCAAATACTTAGCAATATCGTTCCGGCAAAATGGTATATCATAATGGTAAAATCTGTTATGATAAAAGGTTTAGGCATAAGTGGAGTCTGGCAGGAATCATTAATCCTTTTAGGAATGACAATACTTTTTATCTTAATAAGTTTAAAGAGATTTAAGATTAGGTTAGCATGAGAACATTAATATTTTTACTACGAAAAGAATTTTTACAGATATTCCGCGATAAACTGATTTTAAGAATGATCTTTATCATGCCTGTTATGCAGTTATTGATTCTTCCTAATGCTGCTAATTTTGAGATGAAAAATATTCTACTATCAGTGGTCGATCACGATCACTCTGAATACTCAAGAAAACTTACAGATAAAATTACTTCATCAGGTTATTTTAAAATGGTTAACGCATCGCAATCCTATGATAAGGCACTAAAGATAATCGAAGAAGATAAGGCGGATTTAATTATAGAAATTCCGGATAATTTTGAACAAGATTTGATACGGGAGAATGAAACTAAAATTATGATTTATGCAAATGCGATAAATGGGCAAACTGCAGGACTTTCGGTTTCATATTCAAATTCAATAATTCGTGAGTTTAATAATTTAATCAGGGCTGAGTGGATACAACAACCCAGATTAAATCCTTTACCGACAATAGAAATCACAAGCTCTAACTGGTTCAATCCAAAAATGAACTATAAATTTTTTATTGTACCCGGAGTTTTAGGATTACTTGTTACCCTTGTTGGATATATTCTAACAGCTTTAAATATCGTTAAAGAAAAAGAATCTGGAACAATTGAACAGTTAAACGTAACGCCCATAAAAAAATATCAGTTTATACTTGGCAAACTAATTCCCTTTTGGATAATGGGAATGTTTGTATTGTCAATCGGTTTTCTAATAAGTTTTATATTTTATGGAATTTTCCCAGAAGGAAGTTTTATTATTGGATATCTTTTTGCTGGAGTTTATTTAATTGCAATTCTTGGTTTTGGATTATTAACATCTACATTTGCAGAAACCCAGCAACAGGCAATGTTTATCGCTTACTTTTTTATGATGATATTTGTTTTGCTCGGCGGATTATTTTCGCCAATAGAAAATATGCCGGACTGGGCAAAGGTTTTAACTTATATTAATCCTGTAAGTTATCTGATAGAAGTAATGCGTATGTTGGTTCTTAAAGGCAGTAGTTTTTGGGATTTGCGGTATCATTTTTTAATTGTTTCGGGATTTGCGATATTCTTTAATACTTTAGCAATATTTAAGTATAAAAAAACTGTTTAATAGATTACAATGTCTGATTTTATTTTTTGAAGTAATTATCTTTATTAATGATAAAAAATACAACTCAACTATTTGAAGAATTATTTTCAGAAGAAATAATATCTAATGAAAGTTTTAGATCCAAAGTACTAGCCGGTATAATTGGATTTTTAATTGTAGTAGTATTATTGCTTTCAATTGTGTTTAATCAGCAGTTCAAAAACATTTCACATTTTCCAATTATAATTCAATTAACTTTACTTGTACTCGCAGCGATATTTGTACGCGCACTTTTTGTTAGTCGTGCTGTTAAACGTTGGAACCGGTTTGGTGTTAAAGCATTTATAATTATAAGATACGTAAACGCATTTATTGAAATTAGTATTCCAAGTGTTATACTTATTTTATACTCTTTTCAACTGCCTTCAGTTTATCCTTTGTTTACACCATTAGCGCTGCTATACTTTTTGATTATAATGCTTTCTTCTCTTGAACTTGATTTTAAACTTTGTGTCTTTACCGGAACAATTGCAGCTCTGCAATACCTTGCAATTGCATGGTTCCTAAGCATAAAACCTTTTACGGATGAATTTATCAGTGCTGTTTCGTTTTTTCCATCTTATATCGGAACCGCGGCATTATTTTTTATATCGGGACACACAGCCGGACTTATAACTAATCAGATAAAAAAAGGTTTGTTAAAACATTACAAAGTGCGAGAAGAAAGAAATGAAATTCAAAAACTTTTTGGACAGCAGATATCGGTAGAAATTGTTAATGAGCTGGTTGAAAACAGATATGAAATCCAAAGCAGAGTTAGATTTGCTGCAATAATGTTTCTGGATATAAGAAATTTTTCGATCTTTGCACAGAATAAATCTCCGGAAGAGATTATCGCTTATCAAAACAATGTTTTTTCTTTTATCATAGAAATCATAAACAGAAATAAAGGAATCGTAAATCAAATTATGGGCGATGGTCTGATGGCAATATTCGGCGCACCAATTGAACATGATAATGATTGTCAACTTGCAGTAAATGCTGCATTAGAAATTAATAAAGAATTAAAAAGAAGAAATGAAACCGGGTTAATTCCGGAAACTGTTATTCGAATCGGAATAAATGCCGGAGAAGTTGTAACTGGCAACGTCGGTACCAGTGAACGAAAACAATATTCGATTACTGGACAGCCTGTAATTATAGCAGCACGTCTTGAACAAATTAATAAAGAGTTAAATACTTCAATTCTTATCTCTGATAGTGTTTATAAACGAGTTAAACTTGATTTTGAACCAATCGATCATCAAGCAGTTGTAATAAAAGGAATTTCCGAATCGATTACGGTTTATCAATTAGATTAGCTTTCGCTCTTAAATCCTAAAAGAATTTATGTCTTTTCGTTATTTTATCACTCATAATTTTTATAAAGAATAAAATGCAACGAATAAAAATTGATCTTCCTCAAAAATTTATTTTTACCACCGAAATTTCTGTAAGAGTTTATGATGTAAACTTTGCAGGTCATCTTAGTAACGATTCAATACTTTCCATGGTGCACGAAGCTAGAATTCTGTTTTTGAAAAATTGGAATTACTCAGAAGTTGATACATGCGGAGCAGGAATTATAATGTTTGATGCTGCGCTTCAGTACAAATCCCAGGGATATCACGGAGATGTTTTAATTTTTGAAGTGACGGTAGATGAATTTATTAAGACCGGTTGTGATTTTATTTTCAGAATCACTAATAAAATAGGCGGGAAAGAAATTGCACGCGCAAAAACAGGAATTGCTTTTTTCAATTATACAACCAACAAATTAGTTCCGGTTCCCGAAAAGTTTAAAGAACTTATTGAATCACTTAAAAATAATTTATAGGTAAGCAAGTTGTTTGAGAACATAGTATTTACAGCAAACATAGTTGCCCCGGTATTTTTAATCATTGCTGTAGGATACTTTGCAAGAAAAAGAAAAATAATAAACGAAGTTTTTGTTGATGTAACATCCAGATTAGTTTTTCAAATTTCTTTACCTGTTTTTATTTTTCTTGAAATATCAAATCTTGATCTATCACAAGTTTTTAATGCCGAACAAATTATCTTTATAACTGTCGGTACCTTTATTACTTATCTATTAATTTGGCTCGGAACAATTCCTTATATTAAAAATCCTCAAGACAAAAGTGCATTTATCCAGGGTGCGTTCAGAGGTAATTATGCAATCGTGGGGCTCGCGATTATATCAAATTTATTTGGAGATGATGCACTTGGAAAAGCAACTTTAATTCTTGCTTTCTTACTTCCTGTGTACAACATTTTAGCAGTAATTGTTTTAACTGTGCCGAAACATCAAGGTAAAATAAATTTCAATTCAATCTTGGTTGAAATCATTTTAAATCCACTGATACTTGCGGTTATCTTTGCGCTTCCCTTTTCCTATTTTAATTTTAGATTACCAGAAATGCTTGTATCAACAGGAACTTATTTTGCCGATCTTGCATTGCCTTTAGCTTTAGTTGGAATTGGTGGATCATTAAACATTGAAAATTTAAAACGAGCTTCTAATCTTGCCTTTTCATCATCATTAATAAAAATTGTTTTACTTCCACTTTGTTTAACATTGATAGCAATATTTCTTGGCTACCGGAATGATGATCTTGGTATAATGTTTATTGTTTTTGCTTGTCCAACGGCAATTGCAAGTTTTGTTATGGCGGATGTAATGGGTGCAAATTCCAAACTTGCAGGAAATATAATTATGATAACGACACTTGGTTCAGTATTTACAATTGCTATTGGAATATTAATTTTAAAATCATTTGGATTGATCTAATCTTCACTTTACAAATAATCTTTTCTAATTAATTTATAAACCTTATATTGTTTTTAAAATCTTAAGGAAATAACTATGAAAGTAATAGTTGATTTTTGTATAGTACCAATCGGAGTAGGGCTTTCTGTTTCAAAATATATTGCAGAATGTGAAAAGATTTTAACTCAAGCAGGGCTTAAAACAATGCTCCATGCTTATGGAACGAACATTGAAGGTGAGTGGGATGATGTTTTTGCCGCAATAAAAAAATGTCATGCAAAGGTCCACGAAATGGGTTCACCCAGAATTTCAACAACTTTAAGAGTTGGCACACGTACAGATAAAGAACAAACAATGGATGATAAAATAAAAAGTGTGCAATTAAAAATTTCTGAGGATAATATTGTTTGATATTATCTTCACATTAACCACTATTTTAAAAGCAAAAACAAACTCCTAACAAAATTATAACTTAAAATGGAAAAAGAATTAAACAGAACTACAATTGAAAGACTAACTAATCCTATTCAGAATTTCTTACACCAGCAGGCATCAGGCGGAATTCTATTAATCATTGCTACTGTTATTGCGCTAGCCTGGGCAAATTCTCCATTTGCAGAATCATATTATCACTTGTGGCATACTTATATTAAAATAGATGTGGGTGGAATTGGATTTAATTACTCGCTGCATCATTGGATTAACGATGGCTTGATGGTAATATTTTTCTTTGTTGTTGGATTGGAAATAAAACGTGAAATGCTTGTTGGTGAATTATCCTCAGCAAAAAAAGCTGCATTGCCAATTGCCGCCGCTTTAGGTGGAATGATTTTTCCAGCACTTATTTATACAGTTTTTAATTTAGGCAGCGAAGGTTCATCCGGCTGGGGAATACCAATGGCAACTGATATCGCTTTTGTTGTTGGAATACTTGCTTTGCTTGGTAACAGAGTTCCGCTTGCATTAAAGATTTTTATTCTTGCACTTGCTATTGTAGATGATCTTGGCGCAGTCTTAGTGATAGCAATATTTTACACATCGGAAATTTCACTGGCAAGCTTAATGATCGGAGGCGGATTAATAATTCTCTTAATTATTATGAATAAAATTGGAGTTAGAAGTTTACTCGTTTATACATTTGTTGGGATTGCGCTGTGGTTAGCTTTTCTAAAATCAGGTGTGCATGCAACAGTTGCGGGAGTTTTACTTGCTTTTACCATTCCAGTTGCTTCCAGAATAAATACGCAAAAGTTTAAAAATGAAACAGAAAATTTGATAACTGAGTTTGATAATGCCGGAGAACACGGAGAAGATGTATTAACTAATTCTCAAAGATTAGAGATAATTGATAAGATTGAAAATAACTGTGAGAAGATTTTAACACCGCTGCAAAGATTTGAACACGGACTCCATCCCTGGGTATCATTTTTTATTATGCCCGTTTTTGCACTTGCTAATGCAGGTGTAACAATTGGATCAGGATTATCTTCAGCGTTAACTCATCCGGTAAGTATTGGAATTGTGCTTGGATTATTTGTTGGCAAACAAATAGGAATTTTTTCATTCTCTTATCTTGCAGTAAAATTAAAACTTGCATCAGAGCCTGAGGGAGTTAGCTGGAAAAAGATTTATGCTGCTTCTGTTCTTGCAGGAATTGGATTTACAATGTCATTATTCATTGCAAACCTTGCGTTTAATTCACCTGAACTTTTAAATATCTCTAAAGTTGGAATTCTTACTGGTTCATTGTTATCCGGAATAGTTGGATTTATTATTCTAAAATCTGCATTAAGTAAGAAATGATTTTTCTCTTTTTCCCCGTGTCTGCTCTGTGGTTCGCTATGTAATGACTATTGATTTTGTCCATTTCACGGAGTAACACAGAGATTTTGCACGGAGAACCACGGAGAGTATTTTTCAATTTATCATCAAGCATATTCCATTTTACTTCTAATCATCCTTCTGTATTTTTACATAGCAATTTTGAAATAACACTTATATAAAGTATCGGAGAAATAAATGTACAAAGTAGTTTTATTACGTCATGGTGAAAGCACCTGGAACCAGGAAAACCGTTTTACCGGCTGGACTGATGTTGATCTTTCTGAAAAAGGTTTAGCTGAGGCAAAAAAAGCCGGCGAAGTTTTACATAAAGAAGGTTACAAATTTGATATCGCTTATACATCTGTTCTAAAAAGAGCAATCAGAACTTTATGGTTTACACTTGATGGTTTGGATTTAATGTGGATTCCTGTTATCCGCCATTGGAGATTGAATGAAAGACATTACGGTGCGTTGCAAGGATTAAACAAAGCAGAAACAGCTCAAAAGTTTGGTGAAGATCAGGTAAAAGTTTGGAGAAGAAGTTACGATACTCCCCCGCCGGCATTAGAAAAAAATGATGACAGATTTCCCGGTAAAGATCCGCGTTATGCTGATCTTACAGAAAATGAATTACCACTCACAGAATGTTTAAAAGATACTGTGGATCGTTTTGTTCCCTATTGGTTAGGTACGATTGCACCAATGGTTAAATCAGGTAAAAAGGTTTTAATTACTGCACACGGAAATAGTTTACGTGCACTTGTAAAATATCTTGATAACATTCCGGATAGTGAAATTGTTGAGTTAAACATTCCAACAGGAATTCCTTTAGTGTATGAGTTGGATGATAATTTAAAGCCTATTAAACATTATTATCTTGGCGATCAGGAAGCTATTGCTGCCGCAGCTGCTGCTGTTGCCAATCAAGGTAAAGTAAAATAATCTTTAAACCGTTTTATACATGAAACCCTGATGCTAAAACATCAGGGTTTTCTTTTTAACATATCTCAATCAAATCTTATTTCAACAGAACTAACTTCTTAGAATTTGTGAATTCACCAGCCTGCAGTTTATAAACATAAACTCCGCTTGATAGCGATGATGCATCAAAAACTTGTTCATAGCTTCCTGCTTGCCGATGTTCATTTATAAGTGTTAAGATTTTTCTTCCAAGTATATCAAATATCTCTAAAGTAATTATTCCATCAACAGGTAAATCGAATTTAATTGTTGTTGTTGGATTAAATGGATTTGGATAATTCTGTGAAAGCGAATACTCTGCAGGAATCAAATTGTTATCGGAAACATCAACAGTACCTGCGATATTTACTTTGATATAATTTAAACTGAATAACCAGTTGCCTATTTCTGATTGATAGTCTGTATTAATCTCAAATCTTAAAATCTGAACTCCAACTTGCAGTGGGACATTAGAAATTGTTTTGGGCTGCCATGACTGCCAACCACCAGTACCAGTTACTTGTACTTTGCCGCTAACATCAACATTGTTTACAACGATGCGGAAATTTCCAAAACCCGGAACTGTTGAAACGTATGGAATTATATCATACAAAGTATCTGTCGGAATATTAATTGTATATTCAAGCCATTCACCTGCTACCATCCAGTATACATCAAACCCCTGATCATTTGCCGATTCGATATCAACACCTTCATTCGGGCGATATGCAAGCCCGATATTATTTGCATCAACATCATGAT
>JBATOT010000071.1:0-48084 GCA_049291095.1 Ignavibacteriaceae bacterium
TGGAGACATCTATACTATTACGATATGAATGGCAAACTCAAGAAGCAATTAACTAGTGGCGAGTGGAATGTTTCAAATATAAAACTTGTGGATGAAGAAAATGAAAAAATATTCTTCGAGACAAACAAGGGTGATAGATTAAACACTCAATTATTTGTTGTTGATTTTGATGGTGATGATTTAGAACAGTTAACTAAGATTTCAGGAACTCATAAATCGAACGTTTCTCCAAAAGGAAAATATTTTTATGATTCTTATTCAGATATAAATTCTCCTGGCAAAATGGATTTATGTGATGGTGAGGGAAACTTAATTCGTAATCTTGGAGATAGAAAATCAAAAATATTTGATGAATACAAACTTGGTAAAACAGAATTGTTTTCTATCAAAACAGAAGATGGATTTGATCTTCCTGCAATGTGGGTATTACCAGCAGATTTTGATGAGAATAAAAAATATCCGGTTTTGTTTGCTGTTTATGGTGGTCCTGGGGGAACTGATGTTACAAATTCTTTTTCTGCATACCTGGATAGGTATTTTATTTCGCAAAGCGGTATAATTTATTTTGTTGTTGATCATAGAGGTTCAGCATACTTTGGCAGGACAGGAAAAAATAATTTGTATCGCAATATGGGTAAGTGGGAAATCAATGATTATATCGAAGCAGTAAAATGGTTGAAATCAAAATCATTTATTGATTCAACTAAGATCGGAATAACCGGCGGAAGTTATGGTGGTTACGTTACATGTATGGCGCTAACCCTTGGCGCTGATTATTTTACTCATGGTCTTGCGGAATATTCGGTAACCGATTGGGGGCTTTATGATAATGTTTACACTGAAAGATATATGGATCTTCCATCAGAAAATAAAGAAGGCTATAAGTTTGGATCAGCAATGACACACTCAAAAGATTATAAAGGTTTATTGCGGATTACTCACGGAACTTTGGATGATAATGTTCATTTGCAGAATACACTTCAGCTAATTGATAAGTTTACAAGTATGAATAAACATTTTGAGTTAATGCTTTATCCAAATGAAAGACATGGTGTTGGATTTCCTAAATGGGTTCACGCACAAACTGAGTATGTGAAATTCTGGTTTAAGAATTTTCTTGGAAAAGATTTTGTAAACGAATAAAAACAATGGCACACGGATGACACTGATTTAGCATATTAACACAAATCAGTTGAATCTGTGTCATCTTGAAATTTGATAGAATAATATATAATTATTTTAAGGGGTTCTTAAATGAGCAATCTATTTAGATTTTTACTTTTGTTAACTTTTATAAGTTGTAGCACAACACCAGAATATACATATTTCACTTGTGGCCATGGTTCAAATCAATCTGATCAAGTAAGACTAATTTTTAAAGATAAAATTGAATTGTTAAAATTGTCATCTACTCCAGAAGGGTTTTACGTAGATTCAATTAGAGTTCAAGGAGGTGTTCAATCTTTTGTTTCAAAAATAATTTATCCAGAAATTGCTAAAAGAGCTGGGGTGGAAGGAATTAACGGAGTCTCGTTTACTGTAG
Organism: Ignavibacteriaceae bacterium; assembly: GCA_049291095.1. Classification (GTDB taxonomy): domain Bacteria; phylum Bacteroidota; class Ignavibacteria; order Ignavibacteriales; family Ignavibacteriaceae; genus IGN3. The sequence continues at coordinate 1,544 of JBATOT010000071.1, forward strand.
ATACATTAGGAAATGCAATTGATATAAAACTAATAAAAGGAATTGGTGCTGGTTGTGATGAGGCGCTTTTAATGGCAATTAAGAGTCAAAAGTTTGTATATCAATCCAACTTTAGTGAAAAGTTTAATGAAAGAATTTATTTACTTGTTAGGTTTAAACTGTATTAATGTGAACCAAGAATAGAAAGTGGATGACGCTGATTTTGCGGATCATCGCGGATCAAATCCGATCCGTGCCATCCGTGTTCTATTGTATTTAAACTGTTCTAATAACTCTTCTAAAATGAAATCCATAAACAGCAAGTGTCATCGCAGTTGGGAATTTGCGCGGATACTTCCACAGACTTACAAAGAAAAGTTTCCAGAAATATTTTTTCCCTTTTTCAATTATTCCAAGCAGCCATAACAATCTAACGAAAGCTTTTAACTGCTCGAGATTAATTACTTTGGGTGTCCAAACAGGAACATTATATTCTTTTAAAAATACTTTCATACGATTGTAGTATTCTTCCTGCGAATAAATTGTATTTAACAATCTGCTGTAACCACGAATAAGAATTTTAAATTCCATTTTAGGTACAAAATTTATACTTGCATCCATATTGTTGCCGGTCCACATTTCAAGTAATCTTCCTTCATCTTTAAGTCTTTCATAAAGCTTAGTTCCTGTTGGCGCATTTAATAAACCAACCATTGCGTTTGAAATCCCGCTCCGCTGAATAAAATCAATCTGCTGATCAAAAACTCGCTCAGTGTCATTATCAAAGCCAACTATAAATCCACCCGAAACAAGCAAACCACATCGCTGTAATTTATTTACAGATTCCACAAGATCTCGTTTTAAGTTTTGCATTTTACCACACTCAATTAAACTTTCACTATTTGGAGTTTCAATTCCCACAAAGATGCTGTTAAATCCAGCTTCTACCATAAGGCGCATTAACTCTTCATCATCTGCAAGATTGATTGAAACTTCGGTAATAAAAAAGAATGGATACTTTTTTTCTTTTGACCATTCAATCAAAGCTGGTAAAGTATCTTCTTTAAGTTTTCGTTTGTTGCCGATAAAATTATCATCAACAACAGAAATTCCACCACGCCAGCCAAGATCATACAAACGATCTAACTCAGTGATAAACTGCTCTGTGCATTTTGCTCGTGGTTTTCTTCCGTTAAGCATAGTTATACTGCAAAACTCACAATCGTATGGGCAGCCGCGAGAATACTGTACACTCATCGAAGCATACTTTTTCATATCCAGCAATTCCCACATCGGAACTGGAGTTAAAGCAACATCCGGAAATTCATCTGTTTGATAAATCGCTTTTGGACTTCCATTTTCTAAATCTCTTAAAAATTGTGGAAGAGTTATCTCAGCTTCATTCAAAATAAAATGATCAACACCTAGAAGATCTTTATATTGTGTTGTGCATAGTGGGCCGCCAGCTATAACTTTTACTCCAAGCTTATTACATCGTCTTACAATTTCTCTAAAAGATTTTAAATGCACATTCATTGCGCTGATAAAAACATAATCAGCAGCAAAAATATCTTTATCGTTAAGAGTGGATACATTAAGATCGATAAGTTTTTTGCTCCAATTTTTTGGAAGCATTGCGGCAACAGTTATTAAACCAAGGGGAGGTTCTGCGGAATTTTTTGAAACGAATTTTAATGCTTCTTTAAAACTCCAGAACGTTGATGGTGTTTCAGGATAAATCAATAATACTTTCATCATACATTTCCTTTTGAAGTTACATATCAAAACTGCAAAGAATTTTGATACGTGTTTGTAAAAGAAATGTAATTTAGATTTTTTATAATTTGATGTTGAGCTTAATTAAAATGATATTTGAACTGAGAATTATGATACCAATGTCATCCTGAACGAAGACGAAGGATGACAGACAGTTAGTACGATAAACGGTCACACTTCGATGGCCATGCCATTCAGTATGACAATTAGTTAAAAATAATTTATTTAATTTTCTTATATGAAACGCAGACATTCATTCGCATATAATCTTATAATATTTATTCTTGCACAGCTTGTATGGCTTTCCGTGCTGTTATTATGGATTTACTGGTATGTATCTAACAATATAATTTTTGAACAAGTTGGTGAAGAAGTTTCTCCCCAAATCGTTTATGATGCACCAAGTGTTTTCCCTTTTGTTGGCGGCATTGTTTTGCTTACGGGATTATCAATCAGTATTGTTTTAATTTTTCGTCACTTAAATATCCAGATAAAGCTAAATGCTCTTTATGATAACTTTATCGCCAACGTTACACACGAGCTTAAGTCTCCACTTTCTTCAATTCAACTTTACTTAGAAACTTTAAACTCGCGGGATGTTCCTGAAGAAAAAAGAAAAGAGTTTTATGGATTGATGATGCGAGACTCCGAAAGATTAAAAAATCTTGTTAACTCAATTTTAGAAATAGCTTCTATGGATAAGAAAAAGTTTAACCGGGATTTTGAGATTTACAAAGCTGATGAAACAATTAAGAAAATTATATTAGAATCCGCGGAACAATTTCAGTTAAAGGAAAGCTCAATAAAGTTTAGCGGCGATGCGGGCTGCGATGTTTTGATAGATAGAAACTCCATTAAAACTATTTTTGATAATCTTGTTGATAATTCCACAAAGTATAGCATTGCACCTTTGGAAATTATGATTAAGTTTAAGCGTAACACCAAAAAAGCAGAGATAGAGTTTTCGGATAATGGGATTGGCATTCCGAATGATCAAATAAAAAAAATATTTCAGAAGTTTCATCGTATATACGATAAAGACATTCCGAATGTAAAAGGGACAGGATTAGGACTTTACGTTGTTAGGGAAATAATTAAAAATCATAAAGGAAAAATTTTTGCTTTTAGTGATGGCAAAGGAAAGGGGGCCAGGTTTAAAATCGAATTACCAATTTATATCGAAAAGAAAAAGTCTTTAAAGGGAAACAAAAAGGATCTTAAAAATGATTGATGAGCAGATAGAAAAATCAAGAATTCTTTTGGTAGAGGATGAAGAAAATCTTGCGCACGGATTGGAATATAATCTTACGGCTGAAGGCTATTTAGTAACGTTAGCTCGGGATGGAAAGGAAGCGCTAAATTATTTTGATGAAAACGAATTTGATTTAATTGTCCTTGATATAATGCTGCCGTACTTTAACGGATTTGAAATTGCAAAACACGTTCGCGAAAAACATCCTCAAATGCCAATACTTATGCTAACAGCCCGCACACAGGTTGAAGATCGTGTTAAGGGACTTGAGCTTGGTGCCGATGACTATCTTACAAAACCTTTTCATCTTAAAGAATTGCTGCTTAGAATAAAGGGAATGTTGAAAAGAAAAAAATGGTATCAAAAAGTTGTAATTGAAAATCCGATTTATAAATTTGGAAATAATGAAATAAATTTTGAGAATCTTAAGTGCACGAAAGGTAAAAAGGATTTTCAACTAACATCTTACGAAGCAATGATTATGAAATACTTGATTGAAAACAAAGATAAAGTTGTAACACGAAAAGAATTGCTGGAAAATGTTTGGAATATGAATCCCGATATTGAAACACGAACAGTTGATAATTTTATTGTTAGATTACGCAAGCATTTTGAAGACGATCCATCTGACCCTAAGTTTATTGTGAGCGTTAGAAGTGCTGGATATATGTTTCAAGTTTAAATTCAAGAATCAATATTAAGAAACTTAAAATTATGAATAGATTAATTCACATTGATAAGATTATCGATATCCCACAAGAATATTTAGACAGTCCAATTGGATTGTTATTAGAATATCACAATTTAGATCGTGAGTTTGAAAATTATAACAGCGCACAACTTCTTGTTGGAATGTGTATGGATAATCGCAAGCATCTTCATATGCCTGATAATTTTGCTTTTATAATTCGTTCCGGCGGAGCTAACCTTCGTTACAGCGAATTCAAAGTTTCATTTGCTATTTCTGTTGGCGAAGTAAAACATATAGCGCTTATTGCACACAGCAATTGTGGAATGGTAAACCTGGCATCCAAGAAAAATATTTTTATAGAAAAACTTTCTGAAAATGGCGGCTGGACTTTAGAACAAGCAGAAGAGCATTTTAATAATTATGCCCCAATGTTTGAAATTAATAATGAAATAGATTTTATTCTTAGTGAAACATTAAGATTAAGACAACGTTATCCCAAAGTGCAAATCGCTCCAATGTATTATAAGCTGGAAGATAATTTGCTTTATATGATAAAAGAAGAGTAGAGTACAGTCCACTGTTAAAGCGGACCACACTTAACACAAATTAATTATCTAAGTAAAATCATTTTTTTAGTGTTCACATAATTTCCTGCTTCCATTCTAAAAAGGTAAACGCCAGATGATAATCCTGCCGCGTTAAAATTATTTTCATACCAGCCAGCATCCATTTCTTCATTAACTAGGGTTGCAACTTCGCTTCCTAGAATATCATAAACCTTTATCAGCACATTGCTTTTTTCCGGAACAGCAAATTTTATTTTTGTTGATGGATTAAATGGGTTTGGATAGTTCTGCTCAAGTTTAAATACTATTGGAATTGTTTCTTCATTTTCAACTTCAGTTATTATGATTTGCTGATAAGCAAACCAGAAACCTATTTGATTCTGATTTATAGTATTAGATGATTTACCTATAAATGATTCGCCAACTGTACTTACAATATTGTTATTGGAGTTTGAAACTACATTTCCGCCGCTGCCAATTACACTGTTAGTTATTTGATATTGCGGAAGTGATGTGGTAACAAACAACAAAGCAATTATTGCAATATCAATTATTTTATTTTTCATTTGTGTTCCTTTTACTCAAGTAAAAAAATTAATGAACCTTTATATATAGCAGCAGTAATTTGCTCAAAAATCACTGCTGCTTAGTTATTCTATCCACCCAATCTAAAATTATTTCTTCTCACGATCTGCTTTATTGTTTTCATAATCAACTCCAAGTGTTTCATCTACACCGTAGGCATCCGGGTGCAAATATTTACCAACATCTTTGCCTGTTTTATTTTCTTCAACAGGAATTCTGTATTTCTCAGCAAATTTATCGTGTCGTATTCCTGTTACTTGCCATGATACTTTTATATTTGGTTTATCCGTTCTAATTGCAAATTGATTATTTTGGATTTCTTGAGAAATGATTGCCTGTGCAAAATCTCCGATTACTGTAAGTTGATAGCGAAACTCTTTATTCAAGGCTTCAAACCAATCCGGCATTGTAACTGTTGCATAACCAGAAGCATCTGTTACAACATTGCCATTATAAATGTTCATCATATCCGGTGATTCTACAAAAGAGTGATAGAGATTTTTATTTGTAGGATCTAATGGATGATCTATCTTAAAAGAACCGCCGCCCTTGCTTAGTGTTCCAGTTACATTAACATTACCATTAAAATATCCCGCCCAGTTTGTGGTACCAGATAATGCAACGCCGTAAATACCATAAGTATAAGTTCCATATTGTGCTCTCCCATAAACTCCATAATTATACCCCGCGCCTCCAGATGCATTTCCATAAACTCCATAATATTCACCATTTCCAGTTGCTTCAACCAAGCCTCTCACACCTTCAAATCCACCAACAAAGTATCCACCAAATCCGTAATAATCAGCTGGCACACTTTTACCGTAAACACCAATTCCATCTAAATTACCAACACCTAAATACTCCCCATGCATAGCATGAGCTTCAAAAGAAGAACTATCTGTAGTGAAATAACCGGCATATTTTCTGTTAGTTGCAACGTGTAAAGGATAAGAAGGATTTTCTGTACCAATACCTACATTACCTTTTCTATCCAAAGTCATTAAATTTTTAAGTGTTGTAATTCCGTTATCACCGGATGCATTTATTCTTAATTTTTGGTTCCAGCTTTCAAAGGACCAGCCTCTTAACGATGTTGGCTGACTTTCTTCCACTATTGCAAATCCAATTAATCCCCCGCCTGTTCTTGATACTTTAAGCCCCAGCCCTAAAGTTGGAGTGGTGTTAACTGTTAGACTAAAATCAGGTGTATTTGTCCCCAGTCCAATTCTATTTCCATCATCAAATAAAGTAGAACTACCAAGCGTTGTGCTGTTTGTAAATTTTGAAATATAATTTGCTGTTCCACTTCCACCAATTGTACCGGTACCTCCGCCTGTTGCATTTATTGTAAGATTATTTCCGTTGGGTGTTATTGTTACGTTACTTCCAGCAACAAGATTAACATTATCCTTTAGACCATTTAAACTTTTTACAACCTGGGCATCTGCAATTTTTATTGCTGTTATGCTTCCGCTGGGTACCGTCAAACTCATTATGCTATATGGTACGGATGTTAAAGTTATTCTTGGTATTAGTTCGCTTCCGGTTCCAACAGTAATGCCCAACCAGGCGGCTCCAACAATTGTTGCTGATGTTATTGGTGTTACACTTCCCAACTGTGTGTTTATAATACCGCCAACTACATTTATTGTTCTTGTTTCATTCCAAAGAGCTGAGCCGCCGGAAGGTAAATCATACAATTTAAAAGTTAAGCTGTAATCCCCATTTGGTACTACAACTCCTGATGCATCTTTTAATACTCCCTGATAATTAATTGTTTGTGGTATGCCCTGTGAATATATATTTGATATCCTCATTAAACTTATCAGCACAGCAATGATTAAGACCGGTTTTTTCATTTTTGATCCCATATAATTTGAAATATTATGAATTGGAATTTTTATAAATTTCAACAATTTGAATTGCTCTTCTATTTACATTACAAGCCATACAGTAATAACAACAGCAAAACCATATAAACGATTTTGAAGAAATCCTGTTTTAATTTTTTCACATCATATTGCAGTAGGTTATTCATTTTGATCACCATTTTAGAAATAGATTAAAAAATATTAGCATAAGAGCTACCGTTACGATTATCACTAAAGCATAAATGCTTATCTCAAGATGTTTTTCCCTTTTTTTTATCTGACTATTATCAGTGAAACCCATTTGTCTTTTTTGCGGCAGTTTCATATGGAGGCTCTCTATAATTTTGATTGATATTAAAGACTAAATGAATTTTTGAAATTCTAAATAATTCTAAAGGCCAAAAGTAACTTTTTATGAATGCTGCAAATTGCTTTTTTGATTCAATGTTTTGCCGTTTTGATGCAAAACGAAGAATATTAGTTGTGAGGTGTTAAGAGTTGATATTTTAAATTGGCATCGTCGCAAATACTTAAGGTCCGTAACAGAATTCTAATCTGCGTCACTTCGACCAAAGGGAGAAATCTTAAATGTTGTACAGTAAATAGATTTCTCAGTCGCAGACTCCTTCGAAATGACCCTTAAGGTTATGCAACCAGCCTTTGAGTCCGTGCTACATTTTTATTTGTTTGAACTCCGAGGGTGAACAATTATAATGTTTTTGAAATGCACGCGTAAATTGTGCCGGACTGCTAAATCCAACTTCAAGCGCAATTTGAGTTATACTTAATTTGTTTTCAAGGATCATTTGTGCGGCGCGTTTTAATTTGTAGATTCTAATAAACTCGCCGGGACCTTTACCGATAACGGCACTAAGTTTTCTGTTTAACTGGCTGCGGCTTACAAAAAGTTCATGTGCAAGATTATCACTTGTAAAGTTTTCATCTTGCAGGTGTGTTTCGATAATCTTATTAATTTTTCCAATAAAGTCTTTATCTAAATTATTAGTTGTAAAGGATTCTGCATTTAAACTTATCTCTTTACTAAACTTTTCCTTTAAGTGCTTTCTTTGAGTTATAAGATTTTTAATTCTTATTGAAAGCTCTTCAAAATCAAATGGTTTAGTTAAATAATCATCAGCACCAAACTCCAGCCCTTCTAATTTACTCTGCTGAGTTGCTTTTGCTGTTAAGAGTATAACTGGAATATGGCTGGTCTTCCAATCGGTTTTTAATTTTTTACAAAGTTCAATTCCATCCATCACGGGCATCATAACATCGCTTATTATCAAATCAGGCAAACTGTTTATTGCAACATCAAATCCTGCTTTACCATTTTCTGCTTGAAGCACATTGTAATCTTGTTTTAACAAACCAAGCACATAGTCTCTGACTTCAATTTGATCTTCAACGAATAATAGTAATGGCTTAGAATTATTTTCAGTCGGGTAATCATCATCAGATTTTTCAAAATCAACTTGATCAACCAGTTTACTCTGATCACCTTGATAATTAAGTACAGATAAACTTGTTTGTATTTCTTTCTGAGATAACAAAGGTATCTTTAATGTAAACTCAGTTCCTTCACCTTCGCTGCTGTTTACGGAAATATCCCATCCTAAAAGTGTTGTTAATTCTTTTACAAGTGCTAATCCTATTCCCGAACCACCATAGTTTCTTTTTGATGAATCATCAACCTGGAAAAATCTATTAAATATTTTTGATTGATTTTCTTTTGTTATCCCGACTCCTGAATCGCTTACAGAAACCAAAGCAATTTTTTTATCTGAGATAATTTTTTCAACTACCTCAATGTTAACAGTTCCGCCAACATCAGTAAACTTAAATGCATTACTTAAAAGATTGTTAATTATTTTTTCAAATTTGTCCTTATCAAGTAAAGCAAATGCCGATTCCATATTTGAATTAAAGTTAAATTTTATATTCTTTTGATCCGCAAGAGGAATAAATGCATTTGAAATCGATCTTAAAAGTATAACAACATCATATGCTTCTTTTTTCAATGGAATTGATTCAGATTCAAGTTGTGATAATTCTAAAAGCTGATCAATCAACTGCTGAAGTTTTTCAGTGTTTCGTAAAAGAATTTTATAATAATCAGTAAGATTTTCTTTTATTCTTCCTCTTAACAATTCTTCCAAAGGCCCTTTAATCAGCATCAGCGGAGTTCTGAACTCGTGAGATAGATTTGCAAAAAATCTTGATTTCATCTGTTCAATTTCACGGAGATGGTAAGATTCGAGTTCCCGGAATTTCAATTCGTGCTGTAACCTGGTTCTATAATTCTGAAATTTAAATATTGCCCAAACACCAAGCACAAACACAATAAAATATAGCAGAATTGCCCAGCCTGTTTGCCACCAGGGCGGAGTTATTATAACAGCAAGAGATGTTTCGTTGCTATTCCAAATTCCATCACTGTTTGTTGATTTTACTTTAAAAGTATATTTGCCGGGATTAAGATTTGTATAAGTTATAAAACGGCGAGTTCCACTTTGAATCCAGCCTTTATCAAACCCTTCCATTTGGTATGCGTATTTAATTGAAGCGGGATTATTATAATCCAATGCGGCAAACTGAAACGAAAAAACATTTTGTTTGTGCGAAAGTATTACTTCGTTTGTATGAAAAATGTTGTTTGAAAGAATAGAATTTTCTTCGGCCTTTACAGAATTGTTGAAAATTAAAAAATCTGTTAATACAACAGCGGGCTTATAAGATGATTGTGAAATTCTGTTCGGATTAAAATAATTAAGACCAGCCGTGCTGCCCATAATTATCAAATTATCATTAAGCTTAAAAGAGGATGTGAAATTAAAATCTGTTCCTATCACGCCATCTGAAGTGGAAAAATTTGTAAATGTGTTTTTGCTTAAATCAAATAAAGTAATTCCGGAACTTGTTCCTAACCAGAGATTTCCATTTTCATCTTCAACTATGCTTTTAATTGAATTGTCTGTTAATCCATCCCTGGAGATGTAAGAAGTTACTTTAACATCAGACTGTGAAATATTTTTACTGTTTGAATTATTAATTACAAGTTTATTCAATCCATTGCTTGTTCCGATCCATAAGATTGTATTGTTATTTCCGAAATTTTTGTTTTTAGATTCAACAATTGAATAAACACTATTACTACTTAAACTGTTTTTACTTCCTTCCTTAAAACTATAGTGGGAAAATTTTCCGCCGTTTGATTCATCATATAAATTTAAGCCGCCTCCATTTGTTCCAATCCATATTCTTTTCTTGCTGTCTTGAAAAATTGACCAAACATCATCATGACTAAGTGAATTCATATTGTCTTTTTGATGAAGCCAGTTTTGTACTTTACCAGTTGATAAATTTAATTTAGCAAGCCCCACACCCCAATAACCAATCCATAAATTATTTTTATCATCTTTTAATACTGTCTTTACAAAATTTCTTGATGTTGACTTAATAATTCTAAGTAGAATATCATGTTTAGTTAACTGATTTGTCTTATAATTAAGATTAAATAATCCAGATCCATAAGTACCAATCCAGATATCATTTGAATTACCTGCTGTAAGACTCCAAATATTTTCTGTATCTAATGCTGAATGTTTTTTAATTATTAATTTTCCATTAACATTGTTTGAAAAGTACAGACCATTATCGGTACCAATCCACAATGTTCCATCTGATGATTTTGTAATTGCTTTTACATTTAGCTTATCAAGTTTGTTTAAATCAATATTTTTATCTGGATACAAAAGCGAGTTATTAAACTTTATACTTTTTTTTGAAAAGTAACTTAGGCCATTATCAGTAGCAATCCACAATACCCCTGAACGATCTTTAATAATATTGTTAACCTGATTACTTGTTAGACTATTGGGGTTATTTTTATCTGATAAAAATCTATCAAATCTATTTCTTGTAATATGGTATCTTAACATTCCAGCGTAAGAATTTATCCATACAATATTTTCACCATCAATAATTTCTTCAACTATTGTTCCTGTTCCAAATCCCAATTGAAGATTGTCTGGATTTGCAATATTTATTCTTGAAAAAGTCTTTGTTTCGGCGTTCAGAATAGTTAGGTCTTTTGCTGTGCCAAGCCAAAAAATGTTTTTTTCTGATTTAGATTCTGTAATCCCCCAAACAATGTTATCACTTAAACTGTTCGGATTATCTTTATCAAAATAATATTTTATAAACTGTGTGTTAGATTTATTCGGATTAAATTGGTTTAGTCCGTTAAAGGTACCTATCCATAAATTTCCATAATCATCTTCAACTATCGAGGATATATAATTATTACTTATTGATTCCGGATCTTCTTTTTTATGAATCCAGTTTAGTGTCTTCCCTGTTTTAGTATCAAGCTTGTATAAGCCACTTCTGTAAGTGCCGATCCAAACATTAAACTTTTTATCTATGTGAATGTTTGTAATCGAATTGTCTTTAGTTATTTCAGATTCGATTTTCCAGTAAGTAAATTTATCATGAACAGGATCGTAACAATTTAAGTAACCTATTTTTGTACCGATCCAAATTCTTCCTGAATCATCTTCGGTGATAGCAAAAGTTGAATTATCTGAAATTGATGATTTGTCGGAAGGATTATTTCTAAACACTTTAAAATCATATCCATCAAATCGGTTTAAGCCATCATCAGTTGCAAACCATAAAAAGCCCAATCGATCCTGAATAAGATTGGAAACGTAGTTGTTTGAGAGTCCATTATTAGTAGTTAGTCGATTAAAATTTATTGATTGTGCATTTACAATTAATTGTAATCCAATAAACACTAAAGTACAAATGTGGATTAAACATTTTTTTCTGTAAAAGACAATCATATATATATATTTATTTTTTTTAAGATCCTTTACTTAATAATTCAACAAATAGTAAAAGATGTTAACTACAAACAAGCATTTTATTTTCAAACTTGCAAGCTTAATTGATAGTAAATGATTATTGATGAGAATAAATAATCAGTACATCTTTAATTATTAATCATTAATGATTAAGTTTATAAAAACAACAGGAGAAATATATGAAAACTTTATACTTTGGATTGCTCTTTGCTTTTGTGATTGTAACAGCCAGTTCATTTGCACAATGGTCAACTAACCCCGCAGTTAATCTTGCTGTTTGCGATACATCCGGAGAACAAGCACTTGCTAAAATTGGATCAACATCAGATGGTGGGTCCTACATCTCCTGGTTTGATAACAGAAGCGGAAGTTATGCTGTTTACCTGCAGCGATTAGATCCACTTGGAAATAAAATGTGGGCACCAAATGGATTGCTTGTAAGTAACAATTCGCAATCTTCTTCTCTCGTTGATTGGGATTTGATGGTTGATGACAATGATAACGCTATCGTTGCATTTACCGATACAAGAAACAGCGGAAATCTTAATCCATTTGTTTATGCTATTTCTCCCACTGGTGTTTTTCTTTGGGGAGCAAATGGAATTGATTTAAATCCTACCGCAGATTTTCAAGCTAATCCAAAACTTGTAAAAACTGATGACGGAAATATTGTTGTTGCATGGATAATCGCAACGACAAGAAACCAGGTTGGTTTACAAAAAATTTCTCCTGCCGGTGCAAAACTCTGGGGAACAAATCCAATAGTTCTTCAATCTGCAACTGAGGGTTATAATTATCCTGATATTGTTAAATCTGATAACGGCGGAGTGATTTTATTTCACACAGCTACAACCGGAAATTTCCCCGCACAAACTGTTAAACTTCGTGCAAAGAAAATTTCTTCTGCTGGATCAATTAGCTGGGGTGTAAATGTGCAGGACTTAGGAAAAATTGCCGCCTTCACAACTCCAAAAGTTTATTCAGATAATAATAATGGCGGATTGATTGCATGGCATGATGATCGTGATAATAATTCCTTACAAAGTGGATTTGTACAAAGAGTATCATCAAGCGGCACACTTTATTTTCCTGTTGATGGAGCTGAGGTTTCATTAATGGCTAATAGACATAAATTCAATCCTGTTGTTGCTTTTGATAATACAACGGATGAGACTTATGTCTTCTGGGTGGAGACTGAACCAAATCAAAATCAAAACGGAATAAGCGGACAAAAATTTTCCCTAAATGGAACTAGACAATGGACTGACAACGCAAAAATATTTAAAGATTTAAGTGTAGCATTCACAACCTCCATAAGTTACTTAACCTCTGAGATGGGAAATGGAAGGGCATACTTGTTTTATTTAGAAGGAAACGGTTCTGGTCTTAATGATAAAGTTGAAGGTTTTGCCTGCAACACTGCCGGCGATTTTTTATGGACAGGTAATTTCACCATCCTTTCAAATCCAACCAGCGATAAACTACAACTTGTATCCACTGTAGATGTTTATAAAAATTGTAAACTCGCTTGGGGTGATGATCGTTTAGATGGTGCAGGAATTTATGCGCAGGATATTAATCCCGATGGACAGCTTGGCAATTCAATTGTTCCTGTTGAACTTGTTTCTTTCTCTGCAAATGTTTCAAACAATTCAGTTGAATTAAGCTGGATTACAGCAACAGAACTTAACAACTCAGGATTTGAAATCGAGCGCTCAAGTCATACTGAGCGAAGTCGAAGTATGGCTGATTGGGAAAAAATCGGATTTATAAATGGCAACGGCACAACATCAGAATCACACTCATATTCTTTTATTGATAATAATTTATTACCAGGCAAATATATTTACAGACTTAAACAAATAGATTTTGATGGAACATTTTCTTACTCGAATGAAGTTGAAGTTGATTTAAGTATGCCGAAAATATTTTCACTCGGACAAAATTATCCAAATCCATTTAACCCAAGTACAATTATAAAATTCTCCATACCTGATGTCATTTCGGCCGAAGGGAGAAATCTAAATATTACACTTAAAGTATACGATGTTATAGGAAACGAAATTGCAACGCTTGTTAATGAAAACAAACCAGCCGGAAATTATGAAGTTAGTTTTGATGCAAGAAACCTTTCAAGTGGAACTTATTTTTATAAGTTACAAGCGGGCTCATTTGTTGAAACAAAAAAGATGGTGTTGATAAAATAATTGAATCTTTATTCAATTTCTCCACAAGCAAAGGGCCTTCTAACTAGCGGAGAATTTTTATAGTTAATCTTGGATAGCTTTTATTTTATCAAAGAAAATCGTTTGTTTATGAAGTATGTTTTTATAAATTTATTTCAGAAATTACTCTCACACTTTTATAAAAACAATAAAGAAATTTCATATTTCCTGACTTAATAATTATATATAAGGAAATACCCCGGTGGCATCAATATTTAGTTAATTAAATTAACTATCTGTTTTTTTAATAGTTGATAAAACTTATAATCTTCTCATTCAGAATTACTATACAAACAATAAGAATTTTAATGGTCCGGAAAATGATATCAAGCCTTAAAAACGTTTATAATATAAAGCTAAAAAAAACGGATTACAGAGTTCGTGGATTGAACAGAACATTTTCTAAAAAGAAATTACTCGCTATAAGTGAAAGCTCATCCCATATCATTTCTATATTAAGTTATTTTGCGACCTCATTATTTGATAAAAATAAAATAGATGAGGTTTTGTGGGATATTGCTGAAAACTGTATCTCTCAATTGAATTTGGAAGATTGTGTAATTTATTTACTGGATAACGAAAAAAGGATATTGGTGCAAAAAGCTGCATATGGTAATAAGAAAATGGGGGAGAGAAAAATTCTATCACCTATTACTATACCTCTTGGAAAAGGAATTGTGGGAAGTGTTGCTGCTTCTGGAAAAGCAGAAATTATAGACGATGTAACCAGAGACAAACGTTATATATTAGATGATCGGCAGAGAAATTCTGAAATTGCAGTTCCAATGATTATGAATAAAAGAATTATTGGTGTGATTGATTCCGAACATTCAAAAAAATCTTACTTTAATCCCTATCATCTTTTCTTATTCGAATTAATTATACAGCTAACCGTTAAAAAATTAGCAAATATAATTCAAAAAAATAAAAACAGCTTTACAAATGATAATGCTTATTACAAACAATTTTGTTTTCTTTTGGAAAAAGAAAAAATATACCGGGATGAAAACTTAAGTTTATCTTCAGTTGCTGAACGGCTTAATATAAGCGCTAATTATCTTTCTCAATTAGTCAATACACTTAGTAACAATAATTTCTCCAAATTGGTTAATCGTTATAGAATTGATGAAGCCGTACATCGTTTGACCAATCCTGATTTTATCAATTACACTGTGGAAGGAATTGGTTATGAATCAGGATTTAATTCTACTTCGGCTTTTTATTCCGCATTTAAAAAACATACAGGCATTACACCAACACAATATAGAAAAAAACACATACCCGCCTCTGCTTTATAATCTTATAAAACTTCTCCTGATTTTTTGACTATCAAAGATTCGGGACACCGCGATTCCTTATCATACTTATCATTGCAAAGAGATTACAATTTTAAGTTTATTTCTACAAACAAAAAGTGAGGCTAAAATGAAACTTCTTTTAAATATTGTTATTCTTTCTTTTTTATTGATAAACATTTCTTTTTCTCAGATCCCTAAAAAGCTTAACTACCAGGGAGTGCTAACTGATAATTCAGGTAATCCTTTGTCTGGTGCCCAAACGTTAACTCTAAAACTCTATGATGTTGCTAACGGTGGTTCAGAGTTATGGGCAGAAACGCAAAGTGTTGATGTTGTTAACGGTGTATTTAATGTAATACTTGGAGAAGTTACACCACTTAATCTCGCATTCGATGAACAGTATTGGCTTGGCATTACTGTAGATCCTAACCCGACAGAACTTTCACCAAGAATTCAACTTACTTCTGCCGCTTACAGCTTGAATTCATTAACTGCTGCTGATACAAGTTTTTCATATTGGCAGAAGACAGGAGATGTTTTACATTATGACGGGGGCAGAGTTTTCCTTGGCCGTACAAATTCAATATCGGGAAATGAATATTTTGGTATTACCACACCTACAAGTGCAGATGTCTATGGAGGTATGTACATAAACACTTCTGATATAAACGGATGGCCTTTTTATGGATATGCAACCGGAGGCTCCTTTAGAGCATGGCATTATTTAGTTCCGTCTGATAGTACATGGAGGCTTAATTATGGGGGAGACAAAATGACTGTTAAACAGGACGGACGTTTTGGGTTTAGAACTTTAAATCCTGTTTCCAGTTTTGTTATAGTTCATGATCAATTTTTAAATGGTAGTACGCCCGGCAATTATGGTGGACTAACACTAGTTCAGTCTTCAAACCTTAATAACTGGGAATTTTATGTTTCACAATCTACAAATCATTTACGCCTTTATTATAATGATGGAGCATTAGGTCTATTTAACAGCGCAACGGGAAATTATGAACCGTCTTCAGATATGAGATTAAAAAAGAATGTTAAACCAATGTCGGGTATGTTAAATGTAATCAAACAACTGGAACCGGTTACTTATCAATTAATTCAGGATTATAGTAACCAGGAAGCTTATGGCTTAATTGCACAGGATGTTGAAAAAGTTCTGCCAGATATTGTTAGCACTATAAATGGTGATGATGGAGACGGCATTCAAAACTTACGAACAGTTTCTTACACTGAATTAATTCCTGTTTTAATAAAAGCTGTTCAGGAACAACAAGTGATCATAGAGGAACTTCAAAATCAGGTAGATGAGCTTAAAAGAAGGGTAAACTGATGAGGTGAATATGAAAAAAATTTTAATCTTAATTATATTTTTAGCGCTGCCTGTTTTCTCTCAGCAAATCAAGCAGGGTGTTTTTACAAACGGTGCAGTTGTTTCAAGCAATGCTAATTTTAATGTATCATCAAATCTGGGACAATTGTTTACAGGAGTTTCAACAAGTCCGGATTTTATAGTAAACACCGGCTTCTATTATGGTGTTTCATTAATAGTATCTGTTGATGAGGAAGAGGTATTACCTATAGAGTTCAAGCTTGAACAGAACTTTCCCAACCCTTTTAATCCTGTTACAGTTATAAAATTTTCTGTTCCTCATTTCGAGCATGTTGCAATAAATGTATATGATATTACGGGAAGTAATGTTGCCACATTAGTTAACAAACAAATGGATGCCGGCAATTATACTTTAACCGTTGATGCTTCGTTTCTTGCAAGTGGAGTATATATATATCGTATAACTGCGGGCAACTTTGTTGCAACAAAAAAAATGATGCTTTTAAAATAACACATAAAATTAAAAAAGGCGATTCAATGAATCGCCTTTTTATTTTTACACAAATAAAACTTCTAAACTGAAAATGTTTTCTTCATAATGTTGCCGTATCTCTGGCTGATTGGAAATGGAGTTGAAATATTTTTAAGATAAACATTGTAGCTTCTAAATCCGGCCTTCTCAATCTTATCTAAAAAAAGCATGTTAACAATTGTAGCACGATGAATTCTCAAAAAATCTTTTGCAGGCAAAGTTTCAACCCAGTTTCTAATAGATTTTCTTACCACAATTTTACAACCATCCTCCGTTGTTACTTTAGAATATTCTTTTAAAGCTGAGATACATACTATTCTCGAAAATTCGATAAGCTTTAAATTTGTACCGATCTTTACTAAAATATGATCAATCTTTTTTGATTGATTTGAAAAAGCGTTTTCTGTGGAAATAATCTTATCGGTCAGGCGTGCGCGTAAAACTTCAATTTTTCTTAGCCGTTTATTTATAGATCTTAAAAGTGATTCGTAAGTAACTGGTTTTACAAGAACATCATCAGCACCCAATTCCATTGCTGCTCTTAGATGAGCATGATTCGTAGTTGAGGTTATTACTAAAAGTGGAATGCTTTCCGTAGACGGGTATTCATTTAATTTTTTTATAACTCCAAGTTCTTTTTCACAATCGTCAAGATCACATATCATAATATCCGGCATATAACGGTCGGCTATTTTCAAACCGTCAGTCTCTCCTACTGTTATGTAAGTATTAAACCCTGCAGATTCAAAACCATTTTGGAATTCAAACTTCTGCTCAGGCTTGCCATGTATTAGTAATATTTTTTTCAAACAATACTTATGATAAACTCAATAAATGTATAAATAATTGAATCAAAATTAGTTTTATAGATTCCGGGAAACAACAAATTATTATCAATAGTGGCGCGCTTACACTCGTTTACAGCATCCTTGTTGCGCTTGTTGAGTTTTCAATTCAGTACAAAAAACAGATTACCTAAAATTGTTCAGGTAATTTAATTTTTTAAGGAATACCGAAATCAAAAACTTCAATCGTTTCTATTCTTCACATCTCATTATTCACAATTTAAAGGAAAATATTTATGATATTTAATTTTAAAAAACTATTAACCGTAATTTTTATCTCCGCTGCGGGTATTTCATTTGCACAGGATCTTAGCTTAAGCGCCGGAGCTGATGTTGTTAGCAGATACATCTGGCGTGGTATTAATGTTAATGATGCCGTAAACATTCAGCCAGCATTAACGTTATCGGTTTCAGGTTTTAGTGTTGGATTCTGGGGTTCTTATAGTTTATCAAATGATGCAAGCAGCAGTACATTCGGACAGGAAGTTGATACCTGGCTTGGTTACACTTATGTATTTGAAAATGGAATGAGCATTGGTGCGCTTGTAACAGACTACTACTTCCCGAATGCAGGAATCAAATGGGGAAACTTTAATAACTACGATGATCCCGAAGGTGCAGGTGCTCACACAATCGAAACAGGACTTCTTTTAAAAGGACCCAATTCTTTTCCGCTTTCTCTCTCCGGTTTTATGAACGTTTACAATGATGCCGGCAGTAATACATATTTTCAAATAGATTACCCGACTACTGTTGCAGAAGTTCCTCTTAACTTTTTTGTTGGTGCATCTGCTGGCAGTGAAGAAAACCCCGGTTACTACGGCACAGAAAAACTTAATGTTATTAACGTAGGTGTTAAAGCAGTAAAATCTGTTAAGATTACAGAAGATTATTCTTTACCTGTATCAGTTACATTTATAGTAAACCCAAGAGCAGAAATTTCTTATCTCGTTTTTGGTTTAACGTTTTAACGTAATTGATAATTTCATAATTAATATAAGGAGCTTATATGTTCGATACCGGTAGTACTGGATTTATGCTTATCGCAACCAGTCTTGTTATGCTTATGACCCCGGGTCTTGCTTTTTTTTATGGCGGACTCGTTGGTCGTAAAAATGTTTTGGCTATAATGATACAAAGTTTTGTTTCACTTGGCTGGACAACTGTTATATGGTTTGCTTTCGGTTACTCACTTTGTTTTAGCGGCGGTGAGGGCGGAATAATTGGTAATCTTAATATGGCATTTCTTGCCGGCACAGATCTTAATTCAATCTATACTGGCAATAATAAAATTCCTCTTTACGTTTTCTGTTTATATCAAATGATGTTTGCAATCATTACTCCTGCATTAATAACAGGTGCATTTACAAACCGTGTTAGATTTCCCGCCTATCTTATGTTCCTAACTGTCTGGCTTGTCTTTCTTTATTTTCCACTCGTTCACATGGTGTGGGGCGGCGGTTTGTTGGCACAGTGGGGTGTTCTGGATTTTGCTGGTGGTATCGTTGTTCATGCTAGTGCAGGAATGGCAGCTCTCGCTTCCGTTTTTTATGTAGGAAAAAGAAATATTACAGAACGTGGTCCACACAGTATTCCGCTTGTTGCTCTTGGAACCGGTTTATTGTGGTTTGGATGGTACGGCTTTAATGCCGGCAGTGAGTTACAAGTCGATGCAATAACAGGACTAGCATTTTTAAATACAGATATTGCCGCTTCGTTTGCCGCAATAACCTGGCTGCTGTTAGCATGGACACTTGAGAAAAAACCAAAGTTTGTAGGTCTGCTAACCGGTGCTGTTGCCGGGCTTGCTACTATTACTCCCGCAGCCGGATTTGTTACTGTTCAAAGTGCTGCAATAATCGGAATTGTAGCCGGTATTATTTGTTACTTTGCAGTATCATTAAAAAACAAAATGCAGTGGGATGATGCTCTTGATGTTTGGGGTGTACACGGAGTTGGCGGTTCTATTGGTGTAATCCTGCTTGGATTGTTCGCAACCAATGCAGTTAATCCAATGGTTACAACAAATGGATTATTCATGGGCGGTGGTTATGATTTTCTATTCAAACAAGTAGTTACTGTTTTGGCTGTTTGTGTTTACGCTTTTATTTTTTCTTATGTAATGCTCTGGTTAATAAATTTTGTTACACCTGTTAAAGTTACAAAGGAAGAAGAAGAAGCTGGATTAGATAGTTCACTCCACGGTGAAATGGCATACGAACAGGATTAATTTTTTTCTGTTTTTTATTCAACCCTTCGAGAATACAAAATCTCGAAGGTTGCTTTTGTCTTTCGTAGCGCAGGAATCCTTTCCTGCGTTACTCTATTCCCAGCATCCTTCTCAGCGATAATGTTGCAACAATAAATGTGTAACCATTCCTTTTATTTTTTTAGATACCTTCTAAATTTATGACTACTGATTTCTCTCACACTTTTTCTATTTTTACATTCGATAACAAAAGAAGTTTTATCTGCATATAGCTTGATATAATAATTATTCATGCAATCACAACTAAAAAACATATTAATCACCTCGCACAAAGAAGGAATGATTGCATTTTTAAAATCCTGCCCCGAATATTTTAATGAAGCACTTGATTTAGCGATTTCAGATGATCAGCCCTTTGCATGGCGATCTGCATTTTTAATTAGCAGTTGTATGAAGGAAAATGATGAGCGAGTTAAAAATTATGTTAAACCTATACTTGCATGCTTAAAAACAAAATCAGATGGTCATCAAAGAGATTTACTCCGTGTTCTCTACAAGATGAAACTCAGCGATAGAAATGAAGGTAATTTGTTTGATGTTTGTATTAGATTGTGGGAACAAATCGGTAAAGCGCCATCTGTTAGAATGATGGCGTTTAAGTTTATCATCAAAATAGTAAAACAACACCCCGAACTGCTAAATGAAATAAGCGCCCTGATGCAGGATCATTACCTGCAGTCTCTCTCGCCCGGCATAAAAAATTCTGTAAACAGGATGATGCAGGAATTTGTTGAACAGGAGTAATGATCTTTAAATTACTTTATACTTAAAGCTCCCGATGGACATTTTGCAACCTGTTCAATCAGCTCCTTAGAAGTAGCATTCTCAGGCTTTATCCACGGTCTTTCTTTTGTGTTGTAAACTTTTGGTAAAGTTTTAACACACACACCTGAATGGATACACAGTTTTGGCTGCCACACAATAGTTACTTCGCCATTTGAATATTCTTTTCTTTCCATTTTTACAAACCTCTCCTTTCTTTTACATAATACAAAATTTATTCACTATAAGGCAAACTCAAATACAGCTTTCCAAGATCATTCAATTCTCCCGGTGATGGATTAAACAAATAAGTAAACTTACTATCAGGATATGTTCCTCTTCCAATAAACCATGCATATTTAAAAACATCTGTGCGGGTTTCGCAGAGGTTAACCATCTCAACCATTTGCGCTGCCTGCTTCTGGTAAGTGTTTATTTGCGGATTCCAGTTTGCCATTTCTGTAATCCATATTTGCTTACCGTATTTTTGAAGTCGATCCAACTGTGCTGCAAGTCCATAATCATACCAGTGAAAAGCAAGGTAGTCAATCTTTGGCGGTCTGTTTCCGTTTGCATTTTTATACGCAGTGTAAAAAGCATCAAGCCAAACAACAGGATCAGAATAATTCGGCATTGTTCCCCAATTCATGGCAGGTCCAACAAGTTCAATTGTTCTTTGTTGCGCAGCAAGTTCACTTATAACCTGTTCATACTTTAACCAATCTGCCGCTGCCTGTTCGGGGGTTCTGTTTGCCTGGTCGGTTAGATTAGGCTCATTCATTACAAGCAGGTATTTAATTTCGGGATGATTAAGTATAAAACTTTTAACAGCAGTCATATCATTATTACTTGTATTGCCGCCCCAAAGCATAGGAATAAATTCCATTTGGTAATCATCGTAATAATTTGCAGGTGCCGAAGTAGTTATTGCCCAGTTATACCACCACGATACCCCGCTTTTCAAAGTATCAAGATCAGCAGCATTTGTTAGATTATACGCTAACCCGCGTTTACTGCTCTTTTTTATTTTATTATCATCAGGTGGATTTGTTGTGTTTTCATCCTTACCACAGGATATTAAGATGAGTGAAAAAAATGTAATAATTAATAATATTTTTTTTAAGTGCATATTCATTCCTATTAAATCATTGAAAAAATAACCTACTCAAATTCATTCCGCAACCTAATAATATAATTAAGAATTTTCTTCATTCGACATTGTAAGTCTCTGTGTAAAAATACCTCCGCAATCAAAAATTTCTGTTCTCTCCTGTCATTTCTACAAAACCAGGAATCTATTTTTAATTTTTAACTGTTCATTGTAAATTGTGTATTATACATTCAAAAGAGGCAAAAAATATGAGCAAAGCCAAAGGCATAAAAAAAGAGTTATCATCAAAACAAAGTGGTGAACTTCTTAGCATTTTAAAAACCCGCTTTGAAAAAAATATGAATCGCCATAAAGATATTAAATGGGATAAGGTATTGGCGAAGTTGGAAAAGAATAATGAAAAGCTTTGGTCATTAAACGAGATGGAAAAAACCGGCGGTGAACCGGATGTCGTTGGCTACGATACAAAAACGGGCGATTACATTTTTTATGATTGCTCTGCCGAAAGTCCAGGTGGACGCAGAAGTCTTTGTTACGATCGTGCAGCGCTTACTGCAAGGAAGGAACATAAACCAAAAGATAGTGCTGTTGATGTTGCCACTGCTATGGGAATTGAACTCTTAACAGAAGAACAATACCGTGAACTTCAAAAACTTGGCAACTTCGATTTGAAAACATCAAGCTGGGTAAAAACTCCGGATGACATTAGAAAACTAGGTGGAGCTATTTTTTGCGATCGTCGTTATAATACTGTTTTTACATATCATAACGGAGCTGAATCCTACTATTCCGCCAGAAGTTTCCGCGGTGTTCTGAAAGTTTAATATTTCGCTTGTCATTCCCGCGAAGGCGGGAATCTGCCGAATAAAAAAGAAAGATGCGTATGAACAAAGAAATAAAAGCATATAACACCAAACAATCTTTTGAAGAAAAAAAGATTTGCAATATTCTTGCAGCAGAAATTGATAGCGGGTTACCTGTAGCAGAAAGTAAAATTTGGCATGCTCATCCTGTTTGGTTTTTAGATAGTAACCCGGTTGTTGGATACAGTAAACAGAATGCAGGAATTCGCCTGATGTTTTGGAGCGGTGAAAGTTTTGAAGAAGAAAAATTAAAACCCGGTACAGGAAAATTTAAAGATGCTTCTATGTTTTATACTTTAGCTGAACAGATTAAAGTTAAAGATCTTAAACGCTGGCTGAAAAAATCAAAAGATATTCAGTGGGATTACAAAAATATTGTAAAACGAAAAGGTAAATTGGAAAGACTAAAATGAAATCGAAAAAATAATTTATCACAAACAAAAAGATTAACACAATGGGCAAACTCGTAGAAATAAAAACAAAAGAAACAGATTCAAGTGTTGAAGATTTTATAAGCTCCGTAAAAGATGAAGCAAAACGTAAAGACAGTTTAACTATACTCAAGCTGATGCAAAAGGCTACAAAGGAAAAACCAAAAATGTGGGGCAGCTCAATGATAGGTTTTGGAAAAAAAATATATAAAAGCCCCGCTACTGATAGAGAAGTTGAATGGTTTAAAATCGGATTTTCCCCTCGTAAATCTAACTTTTCTTTAAATCTTGTTTTAGATATTAAGAAGTATGATGCAGAACTAAAAAAACTTGGCAAGCACAAAACAGGTGTTGGATGTTTGTATATCAATAAACTGGATGATGTTGATGTTAATGTTTTAGAAAAATTAATTACTGTTGCGGCTAAACGAAAGTAACAATCTATATTTGTTCGTCATTGCGATCCCGATTTATCGGGAGAAGCAATCTGTTAAATAATTGTTGTACTCTCCTGTCATTCCCGCGTAGGCGGGAATCTCTTTTTATTTTTACTTTTTATAATTTATTGCAAACTATGACTGAATACTTCAACTATTAAATCCATATTTTTACTTACAAAAAAATAAAAGTAAAAAAATGGAAGAGCTTGCATTAACCGATAAAAACATTTATCCAACCGAAGAAGTTGTCTTCTCGCACATAAAAAAATCCAAAACAAACTGGAACGCAGTGTTTAAGTACATCCAGACAAATCATCCGGAACTAAATGAAGAATGGAGATACTATAACGATGGCAAAAGCTGGCTATTAAAAGTTACACTCAAAACAAAAACAATATTCTGGCTTGTTGTGCTTTCTAATTCATTCCAAATAACTTTTTATTTTAGTGAAAAAACTGTGCAGTCATTTTCAAAACATACCATTTCAAAAACACTCGATAAAAAAATTAAGGAAAGCAAAAAGGTTGGTAAATCTACAGCTTTAACTTTTTTAATGAACGAGAAACAAAATATTGACCTTGTTAAAGAAGCAATTGAACTAAAAATAAAAACTAAATAATAATCGCCTAGTATTTTTTTTAAGTTTATTAATTTCTTTATAAAAATCCTAGCCCTATTCATTCTGTATTAACAGCTCATCAATTTTACTTATCCATCCATTCTTTAAATGCAGATGATCTTTCGACGCTTACCAGTGCTTCAACATCTTTTGGTTCTGTTGGATTTAGTTCAATCTTAATTCTTGATCGGGAATATGGTATCATGCTCTTGATTGATTCAAATCCTACAATCATTTTTCTGTTAATGCGAAAGAACTTTTCCGGATCAATTACTTCCTGAAGTTTGTCGAGAGTAAAATCAATAGGATATGTGTTGCCGGATGATGTTGTTAGAAAAACATTTTTTTCTAAAGCATAAAAATATGCAGTCTCAGATGTTTCTACTTTTTTAATTTTTTGTCCGTACTGAATTAAGAATCTTTTTTTATAGTTAATGTCTTTGCTCTGAATACTCCTGATTATCTCTTCAAAATCCATTAGGTACGATGACTTTATACTCTTATACTTTTCCAGAGCATCCTTTAATTCATTCTTCTTGATCGGCTTTAGCAGATAATCAATACTGTTAAGCTTAAAAGCTTTTATTGCGTAGTTATCATAAGCTGTTGTAAATATTATCGGAACATCTATTTCAACTTTATCAAAAATAGAAAAGCTTAGTCCGTCTTCAAGTTGTATATCAAGAAAGATTAAATCAGGCTTGTTCTGTTTGAGGTAGTTAATTGATTGCTCAACTGATGATAGCGTATCTGCAATTTCTATTGAAGGATCAATCTCATTAATTATTTCTTTCAATCTTTCAGCAGCTAATTTTTCGTCTTCTATTATAATTGTTTTCATAATTTTTCTTTGTGTTACTCCGTGTCTTCTCTGTGGCTCTCCGTGTAACCAATCCTTTGTTTCTTCACAGAGTATTCACGGTGAGGCCGCTTAGAAACGCTGTGTTTATTCCGGTTTAATTAACGGAATTTTTGCAATATATTCCCTTTCCGTTACTGTAAACTGCGGACCTTGTTCTGAAAGATATTCATATCTTTTTCTTAGGTTTTTTAATCCAACTCCTTTTGAGTCTGTTCCCTTAATTTTTGGCTGCAGATTATTAACAAATACTAAAACATTGTCCTCATTATAAACTTTAATTTTTAATGGATTATCTGCAGAAGCTTTATTATGCTTAAATGCATTTTCCAGAAGGGTTTGTACCGCAAGTGAGGGTATAAAATAATTCAGCTTTGAAGCTTCAACATCAATTTCCATTTCTACTGCATTTTCAAATCTGATTTTTTGCAAAAATAAAAATGACTTTGCAAAATCCATTTCTTCTCTTAATTCAACTACTGGCTTTTCTATTACATCAAGAGTGTATCGATAAACAGAAGAAAACTCATCTACAAAATTTTGTGCTTTAGCAGAATCCTTTTTAATAAGTGATGATAACACATTTAAACTGTTAAATAAAAAATGTGGATTAAGCTGGCTCTTTAATGTTTCAAACTTTATTTCCGAGTTTTCCTTTTCTAATCTTTCTGCTTTTACAAGGGAATCCTGACTTCGTTTGAACCAGACAATTGCTTCAATAACTGTTATTAATATTATGTTAATTACGGATGTAATTAATGAATTGTTAACTATGTTTTTTACTAAGCCATCGTTATAAGGCATAAGAGTACCCGCAATTATTGTTACTGCGGAGCCTGCAATAATTCCTGTTATAACTGCAAAAACAAATTCGGCAGGAATCCTGGCTAATAGTCTCTGTGGTAGCGGAAATACATTATCTAACCCGGTAATTATCTTTAGATCGATGTAAACAAGCACAAGCGCAAAAACAAAACTGAACGTTGTACCGATTGCAACACGAATTAAAAAGTTGCCAAAGTTTGATATCTCGATAAAACCTGTAGCATAATTGTAAGTAATAATTGTAAGCTGAACAAAAAAGGCCAGTAGTAAAATTGCTAGAATAGTATTTTTATTTAGTTTCATTTTCACACATCAAAATTCGTTAAAAATTTATTCAGATGCTCATTATTCATATCACCATATAAAATTAAGCGGAGTAAAAGATCTTTAGATGCTCTTTACTCCACCATCAACATCTATCAGCTGTTTAAAAAAGCCATCTTAAACCAAACCCAACAGAAATGTAGTTTAGTTGTACTGGCGTACTTGTACTTTCTATTGTAATATCTCTTGATAATGAACGATATCGTACGCTTGGCATTAACTCAAGTTTGTTGCTTATCGGTATTACAATACCGGCTTCAGCCTGCCAGCCCAACCCATGACCCGAATCTATAATAATATCACCATCATTGTTTTCTATTTCGATGTGATTGTATGTTCCTCCAATTCTTACAAGAAAATCTATATTTAATTCTCCCAATGGATGAATGAATTGCAACCCAAAAGTGTAACCGGTTTCTTCAAAGCTTGCATCCGGTCCTGCAAATGATTGTTCAACAGCAAAATTATTATAACTCCAGCCTGCATAAGCTGATAAATGCGGCATAAATTTGTAAGCAATTGTTAATTCACCGCCAAACCCCAATTCAAGATCAGCATCCGAAATATCTTTAACTGCGTAATTAACTCCCGGTCTTAGTTCTAAGCTCCATTTATCTTGTGCCATTGTCTGATAGAAAGTATTAGTTAATATTAAGATTGCGAATGCTATAAATAACTTTTTCATTTTTTATCTCCTTTTAAGTTTAATTGAAATCAGTTTTAATTTCTGATTCAAACTTAAAAGGCTAAATGCACGGTAAAAAAAATAAGCAGATGAATCTGTATTTATAAAGGATGAACCTGTTATCTTCAGGACGAAATTACAATCAGCTTTTATTGTAGTATCATTTATTCATTCCCCGACCTGTTCGGAAATCCAATTTTGAATTTTTACTTTTGAATTTTTATTGGCTATTCTAAAATTGACGACTAAAGACTTTACTTCTCAATTGTTAATTTTTAATTGTTCATTATTAATTGTCGACTGCCAACTGAAGACTTCAATTCCTCATTGTTAATTTTTCATTTTTAATTCTTAATTTTGCAAAGCAAAACGCTTCTCTCTACACACATTTACAGGAAAGAGGGTAGCTTGTTGGTGGATGAAAAATGGCAAGTGTGTTTTCCTGGTAAGATTCTATTTGACTCTGTTTTGTGCTGGTGAATTTTTGTAAGGGTTTGTGTATTTGGCCCCCATTCTTTTTTATTTCATATAAAGGACATTGAAACCTTCGTTATCACTAAATCACAAGGGAAATTATCGTGAAGTTAATCCATATAGAATTGATAGTAGGTTTACTAATATCATTAAATTGTTTTGCCCAAAATGAAGAAAATCTATTCAACAATCTTAAGCTATTGAATACCCATCAAAAGCAATTTCAAAATTCGGATGGCATGTCAAACTATAAATTTAGTGTCGAAATAGACTCAATAATGCAAATTATAATCAATCAATTAAACGAAGATCCGTTACACTATTCGAAATCAATAAGCGATCGAGTTAAAGATGAACAAATAGAAATAGATTTGATTCCCACATATTTATGGGCATTGGGAGTAACGAAAAATCCTAATAACATCGATTTAATATTAGAGTTTGCCAAGAAAGACACTACACAAGCGGGACTCATAAATTCGACTTTTGCTCTATCCCAATTTCAAGATGAAAGGTGTGGCAATTTTATATTAGACCTTGTAAAAAATGATACTGTAAACCAAAGATATTATTTTTTCAATTTACTATCTACGATGCAATTTGAACCTGCGATCCCTTATCTGGATGAATTTTTAGAAAAGGGGTTTGAAAACGCTTATTGGCAAATTTATTTTGTTTTCGGCAAAATGGGAATGAAAGCAGTTCCTCATTTAATAAGTAATCTAAATAATCCGAATGATAACATTAGACAGAGTTCTGTTTTGCTTTTAGGAAATTGGCTTATTGCAGATACCGCTATTGATCCATTAAAAGAGCTATATATTAAAGAAAGAAACATTTCTATAAAATTATCAATTCTATCTGCTTTAGAAAGACTCGCTGCTGATTTTAATGATTTAGAAAAATATTTTGGTGATTTAGTCGGCACCGAGCAAGAAGAATCTTTAAAAAAGTATGCTCAGGAAGTAATAGATTTAATCCCTGAGTATAAAAGGGCATATTCAGATTTTAAAGAAAAACAAGAAATAAATCCAAACGCTTTTAATGAAGAATATGATTTACTTTTTAACAGTTTTGGAAAAGAAGGTGATTTTGAAAATTTGGGGAGCTATAGTACAATTGGAAAAGAGCAGGAATTGATAAAACTCAGAGAAAAAGTATTACTAAGAAATTCTGATGAATGTTTTTATGATTTTGAAAAAATAAACAAAATAATATACTACAATAGAATTAAAGATTCCTCGGAACTTTATTCTTCCATTCAGGAATTAAGTAAACTACAAATTTCGTATTGGGAAGGATATCAGATAACTAGGTATGATAACGGAAACCTATACTCAATTGGATTGATGTCGGATAGCTTAATGAATGGACAATGGGTTTACTTTTTTAGAAATGGGCTTGTAAAGGCTGTTGGAAAATTCATCAATGGCAATGGAAAAAACATTGCTAAACTATCAACCATTCCCCAAGATGGAAGAGATAGTCTCTGGATTTTTTATGATGAGAATGGATTAAAAATCAATGAATATTATTATCGAAATGAGAAGTTAGATGGAACTATAAAAGAATGGTATAGTGATGGGCAAAAAAAAGGCCAATGGAGCTATGTTCAAGGTAAGAAAAATGGTAAACAGTTTATGTGGTATGAAAATGGGCATAAAATGTATGAAGGTAATTTTATAAATGGAGTATTAGATGGCGAGCAAAAAGCATGGTTAGAAAACGGAGATGTTAAAAATTATGCAAAGTTTAATAATGGTGTATTGATTGAAGAACAGCCAGAATTGATAGAAGAGAGAATCGAATAAGATAAAAACTATTGACAGCTATGGTATTTTCTAAGAGAATAGCAGATTACCCGCTGTCATGCTAGCACAGTGGCAGCTAAAATGTGCAACATGTCCCTTCGGGATCTAACAATTGTACAATAAGAGATTCCCGCCTGTGCGGGAATGACATTACAATCCCTTTCCTTATTTTTTCTTGCTTGCCAACACCACCGCAGCAACAACCCAAGAAAAAACTATAACAACTAAAGAATATTAGAAAAAAAAGGAAGGAAAAATATAAAACGAATTTCTTAACAGGCTTAAGTATTCTTGAGGAGTTGCCTAATAAAATGAAAGAAAAAAAGTATATTTATAGTTTTTAAGTTTTTTAAGAGTTGTAGATATTTGTTAACATTATTTTTAGCTAGGCTTAATTATGCCTCAATCAATTCATTAAATCAATTAATTTAGCCCAAAAACACACATTAACTTCAAAAAATGGATTGTTCGTTCACAAAAACACAAACACTTCTCGCAAAAACAAAAATTATTCTAACAAAAACCAAATGTATTTTCACAAAAACATTTAGAATTATCACTAAAACACAAATTCTAATAATAAAAACAAATAATTATCTCATAAAACCAAAATATTTTCTAATAAAAACAATAATCATTAATCTAAAAACAAAATTACTTCTCACGAAAATAAAAATTATTCTTCTAAAAACACAAATCTTTCTAACAAAAACGTATATTGCAAAGGCAAAAACAAAAAGTAAGGCAAAGTTATGTTAAAGTACAACATCAAATCACTCTTGCAGGCTCGCGGTATTACAAACCAGCTTGCCTATCTAACAAAAGCAGGCATTACATATCAAATGGCTCATATGCTTGTTGCAAATAAAGTTGCGGCAATCAAGCCCGCAATAATGGAAAAACTTTGTACACATCTTAAATGCACCCCCAACGATTTAATGGAATGGATTCCGGATGAGAATACTAATACACAAAACCATCCGCTTGCATCACTAATGAAAAAACAAATTCCAACTCAGTTGCATAACATTATAGAAGATATTCCAATCAACAAGCTAAAGGACTTCGAAGACAAACTCCTCGAACTAAAAAAAGATATACTAAAATAACCTTTCTCCTTCATAAGGAAAAGAGTTGACCTGCTTGCCGGTAGGCAGGGATGAGGTTGTCTTTACTTTAGTTATTTTTATGTATTCAAAAAATAAAAGAAAGCAAAATGGCAAACGAACCAAACAAAATTATTTACTCTATGGTTGGAGTAAGCAAATTCTATAACAACAAACCTATACTAAAAGATATTTACCTATCGTACTTCTACGGTGCAAAGATTGGTGTTATCGGTTTAAACGGATCGGGTAAATCATCATTGCTAAAAATTCTTGCCGGAGTTGATAAGAACATAAATGGAGAAACAGTTGTATCTCCCGGTTTTACTATCGGCTATCTTGAACAGGAACCTCATGTTGATGAAGCTAAAACAGTAAGAGAAATTGTGCAGGAAGGTGTTCAATCAATTGTTGATTTACTTAAGGAGTACGATGTAATAAATGCAAAGTTTGCAGAACCGATGGATGATGATGAAATGACAAAGCTTCTTGAACGACAAGGTGAAGTTCAGGAAAAGCTTGAAGCAATGGGCGGATGGGATCTTGATGCACGACTTGAAATGGCGATGGATGCTTTGCGCTGTCCGCCTTCGGATACTTTGTGCAAAGTTCTTTCCGGCGGAGAGCGAAGACGCGTTGCACTTTGCAGATTGCTTCTTCAAAAACCTGATATTCTTTTACTCGATGAACCAACAAACCACCTTGATGCTGAAACAGTTGCCTGGTTAGAGCATCATCTGCAAAAGTATGAAGGAACTGTAATAGCGGTTACACACGATAGATATTTTCTTGATAACGTTGCGGGCTGGATACTCGAACTTGACCGCGGTGAAGGAATTCCGTGGAAAGGAAATTACTCCTCGTGGCTTGAACAGAAACAGGAAAGATTGCGAGTTGAAGAAAAACGCGAAAGTGATAGACAAAAAACTTTGCAGCGCGAACTTGAATGGATAAGAATGAGTCCGAAAGCTCGTCACGCAAAATCACAATCAAGAATTACTTCTTATGAAAATCTTCTTAAAGAAGAAAAAGAAAAAGGACAAAAAGATCTTGAGCTTTACATTCCAGTTGCAGAGCGTCTTGGCGATATAGTAATCGAAACAGAAAAACTTAGCAAGGCTTACGGCGATAATATTTTAATTGATGATTTAACTTTCTCAATTCCTCCCGGAGCTGTTGTTGGAATTATTGGTGCAAACGGTGCTGGTAAAACAACCTTGTTCAGAATGATTACGGGACAAGAAAAACCTGATAGCGGAAATATTAAAGTTGGCTCAACTGTTAAATTGTCTTATGTGGATCAATCAAGAGATGCATTGAATCCTGAAAAAAGTATTTGGGAATTAATCTCCAACGGAGAAGATACAATTATGCTTGGCAACAGGCAGGTAAACTCACGTGCGTACGTTGCACAGTTTAATTTCTCAGGTGCTGATCAACAGAAAAAAGTTAGTATGCTTTCGGGCGGAGAAAGAAATCGCGTGCATCTTGCAATGATGTTAAAGCAAGGCGCAAATGTTATTCTGCTTGATGAGCCAACAAATGATCTTGATGTAAACACATTGCGTGCACTCGAAGAAGGAATTGAAAAATTTGCAGGATGCGTTTTGGTAATAAGTCACGATAGATGGTTTTTGGACAGAATAGCAACACATATTTTAGCGTTTGAAGATGAAAGCAAAGTCGTTTGGTTTGATGGAAACTATTCCGAGTACGAAGAAAAACGAAAAGAGCGATTAGGCATAGCAGCAGATCAACCGCATAGAATTAAGTACAGGCATTTAACGAGAAGTTAGGGTTTTAATTTGCGTCTTAGCGCCTTTGCGAGAGATAAAAATAAATTTCACACAGAGACACAAAGCCGCTAAGAAAGAATTAATCAGTTTTGATTTAGCGATCTTATAAATAACAAATTACTTACAATCAGGAGAGGCTCGGGTTACATTATGAAAAAATTATTGTTCACATTATTCGCACTTGTTTTTATAATTGCTTGTTCAAAAACTGATGAACAGAAAGTTGAAAATGCAGATCAACAAAATGTTACAACAGAAAACTCATCACAGCCCATTGTTAACCACAGGTACGGAATAAAATCTGGAGTTATATTCTATACCGCTCCTATGGGCACAAAGCAGGAATTATATTTTGATGATTATGGCGCAAAAGAAGTTTTTACAACTTCAATTGATCTTGGTATAGCAAAATCCAAAACAATTGAAATAAGAAAAGATGGGTTTACTTACTCTTATAAAGACGGTGATAAAGAAGGAACTAAAAAAGCCTGGTACGTAAATGATTTTGATTACTCAAAAGGTGATCCCAAATTAATGGAGCGTTACAAAGTAAAAGATCTTGGAACAGAAATTATTGATGGAAAAGAATGTAAAAAATATAGCGCAGAATTTGGCGGCTCACCAATTCAAACCTGGGTTTGGAATAATGTAATGATTAAAACAATTACACAAATGGGCGGAAAAGATTTTGTTATTGAGGCCATTAAAATTCAGGATGGAGCAGTTGATTCAAAAATATTTGATTTACCAACTGATGTAACTTTTAAAGAGTTGTAGTTTCACAAATTTACTTTGCGTCTTGGCGCCTTTGCGAGAATAAAAATCTTTCACGCAGAGACTTTAAGGAGCTAAGGAAATGATGCTTATTTTATAAGCATCATTTTTTTTGTTTGAACAAAATTGCCGGCTTTAAGTTGATAAAAATATATCCCGCTCGCCAGTGCAGCATTTGCAATATAAGATTTAGAATGATTACCTGATTCATAAAATCCTTCAGCAATGGTTTCAATTTCTCTTCCAATTACATCATATAGTTTGATTGATTGCCAACCGCTGATTGGTGACTGCCAACTAATCATTGTACTTGGATTGAATGGATTAGGATAATTTTGTTCCAGAATAAATTCTGTTGCTGTAATTTGTTGTTCATTTATCCCCGTTACGATTGAATCCACAATTGAATATGTAACCCAGCCATCGTTAGTAGAGTAAATATGATTCAGATTTATTAGATAGGAAATTTTAGAATTAAAGAATTCAAAATTAGTATTTTTATCATCCCAATTGGTAAATGTTCGCAACGTGTCCCAGGACATGCCTTCATCAGTTGTTTTTACTATACCCGACCAACTTATCGACCAGCCAATCTGCGGAGATATAAATTCAAAATCTAAAGGCCAAGGTGGACTAATATATATAGGATTCCAAGTAGTTCCGACATCAGAGGTTTTGGTTAGTGAGAAAGAACCGCCAAACATATCTTCTCCAAAAGCGCCAATTATACACTCTAAATTATTAATAACACATATTTTATCATAATACACAGACTCATTTAAACCACCTCCTTCAAAATAAGAGCGGTTCCAGGTTTCTCCTTGATCAGTTGTTTTATAAATGTAACGAATACCTGTTATGCCCCAGGG
This sequence comes from Ignavibacteriaceae bacterium, assembly GCA_049291095.1. Lineage (GTDB taxonomy): Bacteria > Bacteroidota > Ignavibacteria > Ignavibacteriales > Ignavibacteriaceae > IGN3. The sequence goes on from JBATOT010000071.1 coordinate 35,392, forward strand.
ACTAGGATTTGTAAAACATAAATATCCGATTGAATCTTTATAAAAAGAGATATCGTATATTTGCCTTAAGGTATCAGTTACCAATTCCCAACCCTGCCCTTGATCAACACTTTTGTATAGTTTATTATAATTGAATGCAAACCCAATTGAATCATTTGCAAATTCAATATCATACCCACCAAAGACTAGGGGAAATTCATATTCTAGTACCCAATCTAATCCGCCGTTACTTGAATGAAGAAGTGTGTTGCTCAAAATAAGCCAGCCATTTTGTTCATCTACAAATGTAATTTTCCCGGAAGTGTCTATCCGCGAATCATAAATTCTAATCCAATCTGTACCTGCATTTGTTGTTTTCCACAAATACCCATTGGTGCTTAAAATCCAGCCGTTGTGGTCGTCGAGAAAATATATATCGCTGTACTTGTTAACAGATTGTGGTAAGGAGTGTGTATTTAAAATTATTACAAGTAAAAAGAATATTGTAAACCTGTTCATTTTATTCCCTTTTAAAATGGTGGATTACTAAATAAATCTAATAACTAATTATAAGATAACAATCGCCATTGCAATGTCAACTGTCAGAAGTCTACTTCCTGTACTGCTTTATAAACTCTTCAACTTCAGGCAAGCCGCCCTGATAAATTAAATAACCATTACTTGGTTCGCGTTCTGTAATTTCTCCTGCAATTGGAGTTAACATTATTTCTTTTACTTTTTCTAAATCATCTGTTTGCCCAAATGCCCAACCGAGTTTCATATAAGCGACTTCCGGTAACATGTTTGCAGCAGGAATAACACCAAGCTCCATCATATCTCTGCCGGTATCGTAAACATACATTTGCACATATCCCCAAAGTGTTTGAACTGTCATATAAACCGCAACACCTTTTTCTTTTGCACGCTTAAGTGCGGGATAAAGTGGTTTGTTAACATGTCCTAATCCTGTACCTGCGATTACAATTCCTTTGTAACCATTATCTATTAAGGAATCAATCATATCAGGTTTCATATTAGGATAATAATAAACTATTGCTACTCTGTCATCAAAAACTGCATTTACTTTTACATCGTTATCAAATCTTCTTCGCTTATAGTCATCACGAATTGGAGTTACTTTATCACGACTTACTGTTGCTATTGGAATATCACCAATTGTTCTGAAAGTTGAGCGATAACTTGAATGCATTTTTCTTACACGTGTTCCACGATGAAGTAAGCCATACATATCACTAGTCGGACCAAACATACAAACCATTACTTCTGCAATATCACTTATCGCTGCAGTCGTTACAGAATGAATAAGATTAAGTGCTGCATCTGATGAAGGTCTATCGCTCGAACGCTGTGAACCAACCATTACAATCGGAACTGGAGAATCCTGAACCATAAAAGAAAGTATTGCGGCTGTGTGATGCATTGTATCTGTTCCATGCCCGATTACAATTCCCTGTACACCTTTTTCAATTTCTCTACCTATTGCTTCAGCAAGTCCGATCCATTGTTCGGGACCCATATTTTCGCTGAACACACCATACAACTTTTCAGTATCAAGATTACATATATCAGCAAGTTCCGGAACTGACCCATAAAGTTCGCCCGGTGAAAATGCTGGAATAACAGCACCGGTTCTATAATCCAATCTTGAAGCAATTGTTCCCCCGGTGCCAAGTAATTTTACATTTGGTTTTTTGGGATCGTAAGGAAAATCTTTTTCAGGAATTTTATAATGCGCTTCTTTTCTTCCAAAGATTTTTACGTCTTTTATTTTTTCTGCGGCAATTCCAATGTTATAACCAATCGGCATTTTAAGAACGATATGAAATTCATCAGCAGTTTCTGAACGAGGTAAAATCAGCCCTTTAAAACTTCCTTCATCTGTAAGAATTTCCACATCACTCCAGATTGGTGTTTTAAATTTTTGCAGAGTGTTTAATGCAACTCCACGATAACCTTTGTAATCTTCTAAATTTATTTCAGCCATTATTTTAATTTCTTTTTATCATTTAAATAATTTTTTGCATTAAGTCTTGTAACTACATTCTTGCCTGTTTTTACTTCGATTGCTTTACGAGTATTTCCAGCAATCGTTCCTCCCTGATTAGCAATGACTTTGTTTTCAGTGAATGTTTTTGGTTTCTTTTCTTTGCTAATTTCTGTCGTGGTTGCTTCGGCAAGCATATTTAGCACAAGTTCCAAATTGCTCATGTTATCTCTTAAATTTTCTTTTTTTAATCCCTTATGCTTTTTGTATTGCTTAACAGAAAAACTGCTCCAGGCTTTTGTAATTTCGTCCGTAAGTATCGCAAATTCTTGCCCTTTTGATACACCTCGTTTTTCCCATTCATTAGTAAGATCTTTTCGTACTTCAATACTTTTTAAACGTTGATTAACCCATTCTTTGCTGTAACCTTTTTTAAGGTAGGTTTCCATTAAACGTTCGATGCCAATTTCCGGATCCTCTATTTCCTCAATACGTTCTCTTGCTACTTTAGCCAGCCACAATTTAAATGGCTCTGCTTTTGGTGATGGAACGCTTTGGATTAAACGGAACAATTGCTCTGTATCGGCAGCATCGGTATTATAATTTTTACCATCGCTTGAAAGCATTTTCAGTTGACTACAATTTGTAGCCAACTCACTTCCTTCTTTTTTAAGACGTGTTTTTAATACACTCCAATACTTTCTTGGATTAGGACTTTCAGTTAATACTCCAACTACATCAACAACAGAGAAATACCATTTTTCTTGTGCATCATCCCAAAGTGAGCGTATTTTCTTTTGCTCAAATACTTTTATTGCGGTTTCTTTATTCATAATTCATAAAAATTATTTATTTGAAAAACCAATTCTATCGGCAACAACTTTTGCAGGAATTCTTCCGCGAAGTTTTTTCATTATCATTCCCATCAACAAAATACTTTTACTGCTTTCATTATAAATAGTCATCTTATCACAATCTGATTTTGCAGAATTAATAACTTCATCAACTTCTTTTTTGCTGGCAGGATTCTGAATCACTTCTTCTGTAAACATTCCTAGTTCAGCAACTGTTTGTAATATTGTTAACAAAGCATCCTGTGGAATTTTTTTATCTACAAAAGATTTAAGAATTTCCTCAAACATATTTTCGTTAAGCCATTCAGTTGTAACGCCTCGCTTTCTTAATCTCTTTTGGTATTGGATAAGAAACACAGCAACTGTTGTTGGATTTATTTTCCAATCGAGTACAGCTTTCTTAAAAAGCTCTGCATAAGGAGAAATAGAAAGTTCTTCGATTGTGTCATTTGGAATTCCTAGTTTGATATACCATTCAATTCTTTTCCAGAATTGTTCTGGCAGCCATGATTTTATTTGTTCAATTTTTTCTTTCGTAATTTTTTTCGGCGGAAGATCAGTATCGGGATACATTCTATCTGCACCTGGAAGAATACGTTCAAATCCGTTTGTTCCATCGCTCATTGCTTGTCTGGTTTCAGATGGAATTCCTATTGTTGCTTCTTTAGCGCGAATGATAATTTCACTAACTGCCGTTTTAACATCATCTTCACTTCCCCAAACAATGATCATCGTATCGTTATCAGCAGCGTTTGTAAATTTTTTAATTTTCAACCAATCAGCGGAACTAATAGAGTCGCTCTTGCTGTCTGAGTGGATAAGATTTGGAATAGTAGTTAAGCATGCAATAACTCTAACCCGATCAGAAATTTCTTTTGAGAAATATGTATCCGTTTGTGTTTGCCAGTGAAGCAAATCTTTAAACCCTTTTAGTACAACTGCACTTAGCTTCATACCTGATTCAGCAGCGTTTTTTAAAGGAGCGTAATGAACTTTCTTTAATAGTTTTGTAATGTCATAAGATTCAGATTTAAATGTTTCGGGAGTAATTCCGCGTTTCTTTAATTCTTCACGTAATCTTAGAAGATTCCATTGTCTCATCGCTTCATTATAAGTAAGAAGTGGAATTAAGGTTATTTGAGGAACCCCTTTAATTTCAACACGAGTTCCACCTTCAACGCTAACGTTTACGTCTTCTCTAGCCGCGCCCATTCCTCGACGGACTTTTTGTGTGCTTCTCACAAGCTTGGTGCATTGCCATGCAACATCTGCAACTTCCTGCGGAGTTTTCATCGCTGGTTCGGTCACTGTTTCGATAAGCGGCATTCCAAGTCTGTCTGTTAGATAAACTCGATCGTGTCCAATATCAGAAACTTCTCTACACGAATCTTCCTCAATAGACATCTGAACAATTTTAACTTTTCTATCTTTGTAAGGAATCCAACCATCAAGTGCATAAATTGCTGTGCGCTGGAATCCTGTTGGAATACTTCCATCCAAATATTGTTTACGTGCAATATGAAGTTCATCTACAACATTACAGTTGTATAACATTCCAATCCCAATTGCGATATCAAGAGCATCTTCGTTTATCAGGAAAGGCGGAGTATCATCCATTTCATAAGTACAAACAGTTTCGCGTTTGATGTGATAAATAATATTCTTCTTTGTTTTAAATTCCATCAAAGCAGTGCCGTCATAAACTCCCATTTCAGATAGTGTGGGACGCATGTGGCGTAATATTTCTGCATCAAATTCCTTTGTGTATTTTCCAGCTGGGCAACGGCAGAAAAGTTTTTTCTCGGTTAAAAGTTGTTGATGAATTTCTAATCCTGATTTGAATCCGACTTTTTTATAGTCGTTTTCAGTCATTTCATTGAAAGGTTTGAAGATAAAATCATACATAAGTGTGTCGCAGAATTTTTATTATGATTTCTAAGTGTTTCTTTGTGTGTTAAGTGTCTTGGTGGTAAAAATGTTTTCACCACTAAGACACAGAGACACGAAGGTTCACTAAGTTTATTTATTGAACTTTGTGAAATAATCCTTGAACATATCTTTATGAACCATAAAATCCATAATCTTTAGCTTAACATAATCTTCATGATAGAAGTAATAACCTTTATCTCCAGTGTTACGAGAGCCCGCACCAGAATCTTTGATCAAAAACCATGTTTTGCCATCTAATTCTTCATACCCGATTAAATGAATTCCATGATCATCGGTTGTTGTTTCATTACTAAAACGGAACTGTCTTGAGTTTTCATCAATATATTCAGATGGAATATCAAAACTTGGAATGATCGCACACTTTGTCCAGCTATCATATCCTGCTTCACTAACATCACCTCCGATTGCAAGTGTGTAGCCATTCTTTATCGCATTCTTCAACACTTTCATAAAATCTTCTAACGGAACATTATAGTAATCCTTGTTGTGCCACCAGTTATCAGGAACTTCATATTCAACTTGCTGCCAATAAGGCTGCTGCATATAAGATAACACATCAACATAATCATCAACATTTAATTTTAAATAATTTGTTAGATATTCCTTGGGTGTATATTTTATACCATCAACATCAACTTCTGTTGCTGGTTCGCCAAGGTAATGATTTAGAATAGATTTTGTAACCGCAACAACCTCATCTTCATTCCAGGCATTTATTGTTTTAACATTTTGCAGGTAAGTCTGAATTTCCTTTATCATATCACTATGATCGTGATACACTTGACCAGGCAATAATCCTGTACAAACAGTTGCGGGAACAGCGCCGTACATTTTATAAATTCTCGTAACAGCATTTGCTTCAGAACCTTCTTCAACAATAGATTTTCCGCGAGTTCGAACAAACTCTTTTACTTTTTCAACATATTCCCAATAAGCTGTATAAATTGGAGAAAGTTGAACTTTCTTTCCTGTTAATCGATAAACTTCCGACTCAAAAAATGAAGTTGTAGAAAAACTCCAACAAGTTCCGGTGTTTCCTTGTGAAATAGGATCATTGTGCCAATAGGATTTAAATTCATCTTTAGATTTGGGCAGATCCATTCCGGAAAAATCGAGTTTAAGTATTTTCTTTTTTTCTTTAGTTGGATTTTTAAACTCATCAATTCCTTTTTGTATTTCTTTAAAGAATCCTGATTTTGGTTCCTCAAATAAGGCTTTGTTTTTAGTTTGTGGATTTATGAATGATGAGGAAATGAAAATGATAAGAACTATAAATGACAAATAAGATTTCATAAAATTTTCCTTGCATTAGTTTATGCAAATAATAGAATAATTATGATTCAAAATTATGAATAAATGAAACGAGGTAGAAATGAAAAAAAATAAATCCCGGACAGATTGAAGGAGGCAACAAACAATCCGCCGGGAATATTAAGCGATGAGAACAATATTGCTAGTACGAGATATCGCTTATTTCAATCATCTCAGTTTTTTTGTCGTATTTCTTTAGGTATTCAACAAATTCAGTATTCAAAAACTTTTGATGAGTTTTTTCATATACTTTAAGGTGTTTTTCAACTTGTTTGTGAGTAAGCGTACTTTTCATATAATTCTTTTTTTCGTTGTCATCAAAGAATATACGATAATAAAAAAGCTTTGCTGGTTTAGATTTAGCTTTTGCAGCAACAGGTTTTTTAACTGATTTTTTTACTGGCATTTTTCTCTCTCCAAAACTTTTGTCGGATTAAACTTTACCGTTTTTCTTAATTAATTCTCTAGCAATAATTCCTTTTTGGATCTCATTTGTTCCCTCAAAGATTCTATTGATACGGCTATCACGATAAATTCTTTCAATAGGTAATTCCTGTGAGTAACCCATACCGCCATGAACCTGAACTGCGAAATCCACAATCTTATCTAAAGATTCTGAACAGTAATATTTTACGATTGCAGATTGTCTGGAAATATCTTTCTTTAAATCATAATCTACTGCAGTGCGGTAAACGATTGATTCCATATTGTAAATCATAACTGCCATTTCAGCAAGCATAAACTGTATTGCTTGAAAATGGGCAATTGGATGATCAAACTGAACACGTTCTTTCGCATATTTTGTAGAAAGTTCTAACAATTCTTTTGAAACACCAAGACAAGCAGCGCCTAATCCTAATCTTCCTGCATCAAGAGTTTTCATTGCATAAATAAATCCGCGTCCGTCAGTTCCGATTAAATTTTCTTTTGGTATATGTACATTTTCAAAGCTAAGTGGATTTGTTACACTACCCTTAATTCCCATTTTCTTTTCTGGTGGACCAGCTTTAAAACCCGGAGTTTTAGTATCAACAGCAAAAAGACTTATTCCTTTTTCAGTTCTAGCAAACAAAGAAACAAAATCTGCAATAGCACCATTTGTTATCCAGAGTTTTTCTCCATTGATTATCCATTCATCACCAACTAAATCAGCTTTTGTTTTTAGATGAAAAGAATCTGAACCAGCTTGTGCTTCAGTTAATCCAAATGCTGCAATCTTTTCGCCACTTGCTAATGGAGGAATGAATTTCTTTTTCTGTTCTTCAGTTGCACCATTAAATATTGCATTTGTACCAATTGATTGATGTGCACCAATAAAAGTAGCAGTGCTCATACAACCGCGGGAAATTTCTTCTTGCATCAAACAATATCCAACTTCACCAAATCCGCCGCCGCCGTATTCTTCGGGAAATGATATTCCAAGAAAACCAAGCTCAGCCATTTTTGTAATTAATTCTCTAGGAATTTTTGCTTCTTCATCAATTTTAGAAGCAATAGGTTTGATTTCATTGTTGGTAAAATCGCGAACCATTTCGCGAAGCATAGTTTGTTCTTCAGTGAACTTAAACTCAAACATAGATAAGATGCCTTCTTTTTTTGTTGACGCTTGTTATAGTCAAATAATATTCCATAAGAAATTGTGGCGATAATCGAGCAAATATTGATAAAAATCAAAGATGAGACCCCTAGGCTTTTCATATCAAAGAAGAGAAATAAATCTAAGTTCTTAATTGTGAGAAGTTCAGCTGTTATTCGTCCCTGTGAACAGTATCAGGCGAAAAAGCGGGTAAACAGATCGCTACATATTCTGCTCCGCTTTCAAAAGGCGTGCTGTATTGAATCCACTCGTCTTTTTTTGTTAAGATTGCCGAGCCTGCTTCAACATCTATAATTTCTGTTTCAGTTTTTACTTGCAAAGTTCCCTTAAGTACCACGGTATATTCATCAAACTCAGGTCGCTGTCCGGGCTCAACCCAGCCTTGTGGACTTGTCATCTTTGCAATGCTAACTTCTGAAGTTTTAGAATTTACTCTTCCAAAAAACTCTTCAATAATTTTTGGTTTATTTCCAGCGGCTTCAATTGTAGTTGGTTTGTTTATTAGTATCGGCATTTTGATCTCCATTAAATCTTTTTTGCAGTTACAAGATAAAATATTACTGATGTTGTAAAAACTGTCTGTGGATTTTTTTCTGTTTGATGTTTAATCTTTTCAATTCCTTTTTGATATTCATCTTCAGTTAAATTTGCTAGTTGAGAATTGCCATGTTTCTCTAAAAATGGGTCTTCAAAAACATCTTGTCCAACTCTTTTCCCTAAAACTTTTTCAACAATTTTTATCTCTATATTTTCAAATCTAATCTGGGATAGCAGAATTTTTAATTGTTCAAGCGATGGAAATCTTTTTAAATCGTTTTCATAAACACCATCAAAATAATTATAAACATACCAATCTTTATCAATATGCGGGTCAACACCAAAAACAGCCAGCATTCCTTTGTTCGCTAAGGTTCTTTTAGATTCTTCTACAAACTTTTTCTTATCCGGAAAATGATGAATTGCATTTATACAAAATATTAGATCAAAAAAATTATCCTTAAATGGAATCTCTAACGCATTAGCATTTACAATATTTAAATCGCACTTTTCTTGTTTAGGAATACCCAACATCTCAAGCGAATAATCAATTCCAAAAACATTTAAATTGTTTTGGTCTAAAGATTTGATCCATCTTCCAGTTCCACACCCGGCTTCTAAAATGTTTTTATAATTGTTTGTGGAAATTAAGTTCTTTAATTCTTTCTCGATATTTTCCAAATAATTTACAACATATCGTTTGTTGTAAGTGTTAGCGATTTTTCCGTAATCAGTTTTCTGCATATTTAGTTTTTGTAATTATTTAATGCCAAACTAATCACAACTTAAAGCATACTCAAGAATTAATTTTTTTTTTGTTGGATAAAAATTTTCTCTTTCTTAGATTCATTCGGGCGAATAACAAACAATTTTTAATCTAACGGAGGCTTTATGAAAAAACTGTTTTTAGTTCTTACTGCACTAATGTTTATTTCAACAAGTTTTGCTCAAGATCAGGAAAAGATAAAAGCAAAAATTGAAGAAATGAATAAAACAATTGTTAAATGTATGCTTGATAATGATATGGCTGCAATGTTTAAAATGTATACAGATGATATTATATCAATGCCAAGTTATCAGCCAACAATAAAAGGAATTGCAAAAGTTAAAGAGCTTAGTGATGCTCAGGCAAATTCAGGTTGGAAAACGACTCACTTTGAAATCAAGCCAACAGATTTTGTGTTTTCAGGAAATCTTATTGTTGAGATTGGAACATATGATATGAATATGTCAGGGCCGGGCGTTCCTGAATGGCCTGACAACGGAAAGTATATGACAATCTGGGAACAACAACCTGATGGATCGTTAAAAATTAAAGTTGAAACCTGGAATACAAATACAAATCCCTGGGCACAAATGGAGCAGCAAAAACAAGAAGAAATGAAGAAGTTGGAATAATTTAAATCAGTATGCAAACTGACGCAATTAATTTGAATTGCGTCAGTGTGATTATTGAATTTTCGTTTTTATCAGAACAACTTATCTAAAACTTTTCTTCTATATTCAAATATCTCCTTAATTTTTTTTGATATTACAATTGAGTTTACAATTCCACCGATAAATCCAAATGGAACTGCATAGCTAATAATATCGTCCATCAAAATTTTTCCATCATCAGATTCTTTAAATATATGTTCGTGATGCCACATTTTGTAAGGACCAAATCTTTGCTCATCCACAAAATAATTTTGTTCATGAATATGTGTAATTTCGGTAACCCAGGTTTGCGGAATATTAAACAGTGGATGAACAAGGTATGTAACAATTAAACCTGCATACATTTTTTCTGGTAAAGAAGATGTTACCTGAAAGTTTAGCCAATTTGGCGTAATTTTAGAAAGATTTGCAGGATTAGAAAAAAAATTCCAGGCATCATTCTTGGAAATATTTAATTTTTGTGATGTTTTGTATTGATATATTTTCATTTAGTTCTCATATTAGTCAGTAAAACTTTAACAAATTATAGGAAACAATAATTCCCATCTTATGAATATAACTTCAATCGGGGAAATATTATTTGATATCTACCCTGACCACAAAAAGCTTGGCGGTGCCCCGCTTAACTTTATTTATCATATAAAAAAACTAACTGACAGCGGTAATATTATAAGTCGTGTTGGCAAAGATGTTTTGGGCAACAAAGTTGTTAACGAACTTAAACATTCTGGACTTTCATTTGAGTTTTTGCAGCATGATAATTTACACTCAACTGGCAAAGCAAATGTAACAATCAATGAGGATGGAAATCCAAACTTTAAAATTGATGATGAATGTGCATTTGATTTTATTGAACTAAATGAGGAAAATGAAAATCTTATAAATGCAGAAACAGATTGTTTATACTTTGGCACACTTGCTCAGCGTTCAGATATTTCCAGAGAAACAATTCAATCATTATTTAATCGTGGATTAAAATATTTTGCTGATGTAAACTTTAGACAAAATTTTTATAATGAAGATATTTTAATTTCTACACTTAAGGCTGCTAATTTTGTAAAGGTAAATTATGATGAAATGCACATTATAAATGATATTATTCTGCAAGCTGAGTACAGCACGGAAAAAGTGGCTTTTGAACTTATGGAAAAGTTTGAAATAAATATGATTGCAGTTACTCGCGGTAAAGACGGATCCTCGATTTTTGAGAATGGAAAACGTTACAATCACAGCAGTACAAATAATAAAGTTGTTGACACAACTGGAGCAGGTGATGCATTTTCAGCTGTACTTTGTCTCGGTTATTTACATGGATTAGAAATTCCATATATCAATAAACTTGCGAACGATTTTGCTTCCGAAATTTGCCAGTTTGAAGGTGCGCTGCCCAAGTATGATAGAATTTATGAAAGCTTTAGAGAGCAAATGGGGTTTTTTTAGGATACTATTATATAAAGTTTAAATCTAGTTTTCATCATCAGTTAAACAGGATTGGTGATGAAATTTTTTTGTTTGATAATTTTACTTGCTAACGTTTCTTTCTCTCAAAACATTTCAACTGAACGACTCGAGGAAATCGTAAATCTTGTTATCACAAACTCGCCCGATATTTCAAACTACATTTATCCCGAAGAATTAGAAATATCTAATCGACTAGGAATTTCATATCAAGAAAAAGTAAATAAATTTTTTATAGCAAATGAATTTCCAAAAACAAATGGAATAACAGATTATGATTTTAAGATAAATAGTCTTGAAGACAATTTTTCTTTACTTACGATCTCTATTCCATCACAAAACATCTCTCAGGAATATTATTTAAAAGATTCATCAATTGCTTCAAAGCCATTTTACTATTCAAGAAATTGGAAAGTAAAAGAATCAAATCACTTTAAGTTTTTTATTAGCGAAGAAACTCTGTTTAACGATTACTCCATTAATCAATTAGATAAGTTTGTTGAAAAGATGTTTGATGTTCTTAAGTTTTCCGAACATCAGAAAAATGAAATCAAACTAAAAAAGATTTATTACTTTTTATGTAAAGATGAATCTGAAATACAAAAAGTTACTGGATTTGCTACTCGTGGAATTTACATTCTTGCGCAAGATTATATTGTTACAACTTACAACACTCATTATCACGAACTTGTACATTTTCTTATCAATTATAAGCTAAAAGTACTTCCGCTTTATACACACCCTTTTTTGCAGGAAGGTTTTGCAGTTGCATTTGGCGGGCGTGGCGGACTTGATGCTCATACAATTTCTGAAATGGGTGTCTTCCTGATCAAATCAGGATTTGCAAACTATAAAGATTTGCTTAGCAAGTTAGATTTTCAAAAGACCGACGCATCAATATCATATCCAATCTCCGGACTCTATACAAGCTTTATAATCAAACAAATTGGGATTGAGAAATATTTGATGCTTTACAAAAAGTATTCAGGAGATTCAAAAAATAACTTTACAGAGAAAATAGATGAAACTGATTTACCATCAGAACAAAAGTGGAATTTGTTTGTGGATTCTTTGTTGGATCAAAACCCTGTTAAGATTAAAGACAATTTAGATTTTGCTAATTTTAAATTAATTACAAAGCAAAAGGACAAAGAAATTTATGAAGATAAAGATGAATATGTTATTAGGATAAAGGATGTTTCGATTATTAATTCAAGCGAAAGAATTGAAAAATATCAGAGTAAATTATTTAATGAACATTTTCCAAACCGGGCTTACAAATCAGAAAAATATTTAATCATTGCTAATCAAAATGAAATATCAATTTATAATCTTTACTCAAATAATTTGATAGGAAAATATGTTGCGTCATTTTCAGTTCCCGTCAAATCTGTTTTAATGAAAAATGATTTTTTTGAATTCGCAGTTAAGAAAGAGTTGTTTGATGAAGAACTTTTGCCCGGTTCATTTACATTTTAAAGGGATTAGCAGAAAGAAACAAAACCAATAAAGAAGCAAATATAACGACTGACAAAGTAATTGTTCCACCAAGATCAGATCTACGC
>JBATOT010000072.1:0-148902 GCA_049291095.1 Ignavibacteriaceae bacterium
TAACTAGAGAGTTGGTTAGTTCCTTAAAATAGAGTTTTAGTAAACCGATTAATCGGTTGGAGTTTTTAGTGGTTTCATTAACCCCTGACTTAAGTCAGGGGTTAGCTGAAGTCAAAACTTGTAAAACCGTTTTTACGGTTTCATATAATTTAGATTAAGAGTTTTTTAGATAAGGAGTTCCTGTTAATATGGATTATATAATTTATTTCGCAATTACAATTGGTATTTTAGTTTTTATACACGAGTTTGGGCACTTTGCCGCAGCTAAACTAAGTGGAATGCGTGCAGATATTTTTGCAATCGGATTTGGTAAAAGATTATTTGGTTGGAATAGAAAATCCGGATTTTCATTTGGTGAGCTTCCAAAAGATTTTGATGGCGAAGGACACACAGATTACAGATTAAGCCTATTACCACTTGGTGGTTATGTTAAGATTGCAGGGATGGTTGATGAAACTATGGATACAAGTTTTGCAGATAAAGAACCACAACCTTATGAATTCCGTGCAAAACCATTGTGGGCAAAAGTGTTTGTAATTACCGCAGGTGTTTTTATGAATCTTATGCTAGCATGGGTAATATTCTGGGGCGCAAATTTCTTCCAGGGAAAACCAATAACTCCAACAACAACACTTGCTTATATTGAAGATGGAAGTGATGCGTCTAAATCAGGTTTTAAAACTGGTGATAAAATTTTAAGTGTTAACGGAAAAAAAGTAACAAACTGGGAAGATTTACGCGCAGAAATTTTTATCAATACACTTGGTGAAAATATAAATGTAAAAGTATTAAGAAATAACATAGAAGAAAACCTTGTTATCGATAGAAAACTTATTCCTGAAGATGAAACTCAAGTAATGTATTTAATTCCGGAAGGTGTTAAACCAGCAATTGGAGAAGTATTAAAAAACTCACCAGCAGAAAAATCAGGAATTAAAACCGGAGACATACTTCTTGCAATAAATGGTACTGAGCTTTACAGCTCCAAACAAGCAACAGAAATTATATCGGCCAATTCTAAAAAAGAAATAAATATTACGCTTGAAAGAAATAAACAATCACTCAATATTTTTGTAACTCCTGGTGAAGATTCTAAAATAGGAGTTTCAATTGCAACAGTTTTTATGGGTGAATCCCAAATGAGAACTTATGGGTTTTTTGAATCTGTTTATTACGGCTGGAAAGATATCGAAAAGATGACCGCATTAACTTTTTCTATGATAGGAAAAGTATTTACCGGTAATGTAGAATTTAAAAAAGCTTTTGGCGGTCCAATAAAAATAGCTCAAATAGCTGCAAAGTCTGCTGACTCCGGCATTTCAAGTTTTCTGTACTTTCTTGCTTTACTAAGTTTAAGTTTGGCAATCCTAAACATAATGCCGTTTCCTGTATTGGATGGAGGACATTTAGTAATGATCGTTGTAGAGGCTGTAATCAAACGAGAAATCCCAATCAAAATAAAAATGGCTATACAAAACACAGGTCTTGTACTGCTTTTACTTCTAATGGCATTTATTATTTATAATGATATAATTTCACTTTAGTATATTATTAAAAAGGGCATCAATTTTAAAAGATGTCCTTTTTGATTTTTAATATTCCCTTTCATCACATTACTTAACCAACCATAAAATATTTTCCTCCTTTATAATTCTTAGCTTTATGTTTCCACAGCAAATAAACATTCTAATTTAAAAGGGTTAAGATTATATTTGATATGGCAAGTACAACGATTAAAGCTAAATTTGGATTTGATAAAATTCGATCATTATCAACAAATGAAATTACAAATACTTTGAAAAGAAAAAATCTATACTGGATTACACAAATTTCCGGATGGGGATTATTTGTAATTGTAAATCTCCTAATCATTTCCTCATTTGAAACTCTACCACTAAATAAAATTGCACTTTGGCTAATATTAGCTTTGTTAGGAATTATTTTTTCACATCTTTATCGACTCTATATAAAAAAGAACAACTGGACAAATCTTACACTAAAAAAAATTATTCCAAGAGTGTTGATAGGAAGTTTTATTGTTGCAATAATTATATATCTGCCTGTTTTTGGTTCTGGATATTTGCTTGGAGTTGAAAGAGAAGAAAAACATTTAACAGCAGCTATCATTGCAAGTACATTAAATGTAACAAGTGTAATGATCGTATGGTCATTGATTTACTTTGCTATCCATTACTTTGAAAATTCCAAAAAAGCTGAAATTGAAACGTTGATTTTTGAAGCTGCTGTAAAAGATTTTGAACTTAAAACCTTAAAGGCACAGCTTAACCCACATTTTATGTTTAATGCTATGAACAGCATCCGAGCATTGATTGAAGAAGATCCGCAAAATGCTAAAGATGCAATTACAAAACTTTCTAATCTTATGCGATACACACTTAGAATTGAAAGAACTGAAACTGTTCCACTCTCAGATGAGCTTAAAACAATACAGGATTATCTTGATCTTGAAAAGATAAGATTTGAAGAAAGATTGCAATACAAAATACAATCAACTCCAAATGCAGAAAGAGTTGAAATTCCGCCAATGATGGTTCAAACATTAGTTGAAAATGGAATTAAGCATGGAATTTCAAAACTTACTCAAGGCGGAAATGTAATCATAAATGCTGATGCTGATTCTTTATTCTTAAGTATTGAAATAAGAAACAGCGGCAAGTTTGAAGAAGAAGCTTTAAGAAACTCTCACGGATTCGGAGTGAGTAACACAAAACATAGATTATCTTTATTGTATGGAGAGACAGCTTCATTAACATTACTAAATGAAAACAACAACACAGTTCTTGCAAAGCTTAAAATACCACTAGGAGGATCAAAATCATGAGAGCACTAATTATAGACGATGAAAGGTTAGCTCGCACTGAGCTGATCAGATTATTAGAACCATTTAAGGAAATTGAAATTGTTGGAGAAGCAGTTAACGCCGATGATGCCCACAATAAAATTTCTGAGTTAAGTCCCGAAGTAATTTTTCTTGATATTCAAATGCCCGGTAAAACAGGATTTGAGTTACTTGAAGAACTTGACAGCGTTCCGAAAGTTATCTTTACTACTGCATATGATGAATTTGCGCTTAAAGCTTTTGAATACAATGCACTTGATTATCTTTTAAAACCAATTGAACCTGTAAGACTAGAAGAATCAATAAAAAAACTTATTGAAGGAAAGCGTAAAGATAGAACTCACGACATATCTCAAGAAACTCTAACAGCTGAAGACCAGGTTTTTGTAAAAGATGGTGATAAATGCTGGTTTGTAAAGTTGGAAAAGGTTCGCTTGTTTGAATCAGAGGGAAATTATGTTCGTTTATACTTTGATGAGAATAAACCTCTAATCTTACGTACATTAAATTATCTTGATGAAAGATTAGATAACAAATCATTTTTCCGTGCAAGCAGAAAACATATAATCAATCTTAAATGGGTTGAAAATATTGAACCCTGGCTTAATGGCGGATTGCTTGCAAAACTAAAAGGAGGCCATAAAATAGAAGTATCACGAAGACAAGCAGTTAAGTTTAAAGAGATGTTGAGTTTGTGAAAGCAAGTCATTGCGAACGAGTCTTCGAGTGAAGCAATCTGTTATAAATAATTAAAGATTGCTTCGCTCCCAAAGCATCGCTCGCAATGACAGATGCAGGTTAATTAAACATTTCCCAGGCAACACCAAATCTTAAGCTGCGACCAGGCATTGGATAATATGGTGTGATGTAATAATCATTTCCCAATAAATTCTGCCAGGTAAAATAAACAATAGCAGTTTTTTGTATCTCACCAACAAGTGTAAAATCCAATTTGTTTGAAGATGGAACTTCGATTAATCCATTTTCATATGTAAAAACATTATTCTTTCCAGTGTAATAAAAAACAAATCCGGTTTTAAGATCAAGATTGTTATCAAACAAAATATCTTTAAAGTACAAAGCGGTTTGTGTTTGAAATTCTGGGACACCATTTAATGAATTAGATTTGGATGAATAGTATGATGAATTGGATTCAAGATTAAGTTTCCAATAGTTGAAAGCTAGATTAATACCCAAGCCTTTCATATTTCCATATTGATAACTTTTATAAAACATTCCGCCTGTATAAAAATAATACCGAAAATCGTTATAAAAATATTTAACATCAATTTTAAGTAAATCTGTACTATACTTTGTTCCTAACTCCATAAAAGTATAATCATCATCATATAAATGTCCACTATTCCAAACAGAAGCACCAAGATAAAAATCAATATTTAATTTTAATCGAAGCAAAATATCAACTCCCAGTCCAGTGCTATTTTTATCGTAATAATCTTGAGAAATAAGATTTGAGCTTTGTTTTATATCAGAAGTTTTAATAAAAAATGAAGGGATAAAAGTACTATCATTAAAATATGCCGAAACCACTCCCGAAACAGATAAAATGTTTTCATCTATAACATTCATGTCATTATAGTATGTTGAATCACCGGGCAGTAAAATAGTACTATTTAATGTTGTTTTAGATTTTTCATAATCGGCGTTTAATTGAAAATTAAATAAATTCCACTCAGCATAATTTCTGACATATAATCCAGAAGTCTTTGTTTTAGAAATGACTTTATTTCTGGAACCTAACTCATTTTCATTATACAAATAAAAAACACTGGCATCAGTTTTAAGCCAGGTAGTTGGTGTAGCTAAAACTCTTAATTTCGGTAAATGAGTTAGCGTTTTTAATCTTCCGCTTGGATAAAACATTGGCGGATCTTCGAGCGAACTATACATAACATCATCAACGATTCTTCCGGATGCAATTATGCTATCAACATCTACCCCACCGCTGTACCCTGCTTTATAATCATTTATATTATATGATGTAATTATGTTAACATCATTAGATAGAAGATATTTTAGCTTAAATTTTCCTTGCCAGATTGAGTAATCCGTTGCACTGTAAGTTTCATCAAGAATTCTGTTGGCAATATCAAATGAAGCAATTAATCTGTTTGTAACTCTTGCATTAAAATTTCCATCAAACATCATATCACGATTTGCACCTTGATAAAATCTTATTCTCGTGTAAGGCTGTATGCTGATAAAATCTTTTGTTATAAAATTTACTGATACAGGATTTGAATAATTTCCATATAAAAAACCTCTGGGCAAAGGGATTATTTCAACTGAATCAACATCTTCACTTTGAATTAGATTTAGGTTAAATGAGTTTGAGTATCTATCATTAATAGAAATTCCCTCCATTAAATAACTTATTGAATTGTTTCCAACTCCATATAGAAAGGTTTCATTCGGCTGTCCAGTAAATCCTAAATCTTTGATAAAATTAAAAGGAAATAATCTCAAATAATCGCCAGTGTATTTGTAATCATTATGCAACAAATCATTATTACTGATTACAAAACTATTATTGGCTAAAACAGTTGAATAGATTGTGGCAATAGAATCGGGCTTCATCTTAGTTAGCAATGAATCGCTTAATTTAAGAGAATCTGTTTTTACAAAATTCGAATCGGGGAAAATATTTACTTCATTGTTTGTTGAATCAATTGATTGAGCATTTAAATATCCAGAAACAATAAAGACTAAAGACAATATTATTTTATACATAGAAAAGGAATTCAAACTAAAAAATTATTATGCTCAAAATAAACATTTAACATCTTTGCAACAAAGCCGTAAATAAAGACTGATATTGACTGAGCAATAGGTTTGTTCCCAATTTATGGTAATGAAACGATTTGCCTAAAAATAATTTATTTGAGATTCTTTTCTTTTGAAATAAAATATATTTATTTTCGCTTCGTAATTAAACAACATTCATTAATTAAAAGAGAGGGCTATTTATGGCAGCCAAACCAATGACCAAAGGTCAGATTCTTGATCATATGGCAAAGAAAACCGGCGTAACAAAAAAATTAGCTGGTCAATTTCTAGAAGAACTCGTAGCTTTATCATACAAAGAAGCTAAGAAGGCTTTCACAATTCCAGGTTTAGGCAAGTTAGTTGTTGTTAACAGAAAGAAAAGAATGGGAAGAAACCCAGCCACTGGCGCTACAATGGTTATTCCTGCAAAGAGAGTATTAAAATTCAGAATAGCTAAAGCAGCAAAAGATAACGCTTTATAATCTGAGTGATGATTTATTATAAAAGCGAAGGATAAGTAATGTTCTTCGCTTTTTTTTATTTATGGAGCTTAGTATGAATGAAATAATTTATTCAGTTGAAAAATCTCTAAGTCCTGATGAATTCTTAGAAGTTCTAAAATCCAGCACGCTAGCAGAACGCAGACCAATCGATGATGAACAAAGAATTATATCAATGTGCAATAATGCAAACTTAATAGTTACTGCAAGATTAGATGGATTTCTAATCGGAGTTGCCCGTTCAATAACTGATTTTGTTTACTGCACATATCTTTCCGATTTAGCTGTGGATGCTAGATATCAGAAAAAAGGAATTGGTAAAAGATTGATAAAGGAAACCAAAAAACTAACTCCACAGGCAAAACTTATTTTACTTTCTGCTCCAGCCGCAACTGATTATTATCCTAAAATCGGGATGACAAAACACAATCATTGTTTTTTCATCGATGATATTGGCGATTTAAAATAATCATAACTTTTCGCACTTAAACTTTTGATTTGTTTATTGTAAATTTGAGAGACAAAAAACAGTATCAATAAATTCCTTGTTCAACAATTCATCTATGTAACAATTGAACAATTTATTCAGGATAACAAAATGTTTAAAAATAGCTTTCTCATATCTGTCTTCATAATTTCCATAAACTTTGCACAAAATATTCATGATTTAATCCAACCAATAAATCTTTTGCAGGATCAAACAACTAAAATTTTAATCAGCGATATTTTTTATTCTGATAGTTATGATGTTGAATTTACATCTAGTAAAAATGTTGATGTTAGTTATGATAAATCAACAATTGAACTATCATTAAATCCGCATAAAGATTTTTCCGGAATGGAATTAATTTCATTCAAACTTGGTGAAGAAACTTTTCAAATTCCTGTAAGACTGGTTAAAAGTCCAAAATATCTTTTTACTTTCAAACCCCAAGCAAATGAAAAGGAAATAAGTTTGTTTGGCCAGTTTAATAGCTGGGATAGACAAAATCTACCAATGAAAGATTTAAATAATGATGGAACACTAGAAATCGAAATTCCGCTTGACCCTGGAAGATATGAGTATAAATTTTTTGTTGATGGAAGAGAGGTTGTTGATCCAGCCAATCCAACTAAAGTACCAAATGGAATGGGAGATTTTAATTCGTTAAGGATTATTGAAGAATCAGTAAAAGATAAAATGTTTCTTCACATACTTGGATCGAAAAATAGCAACAAAGATTTGAAATTAAAATTTTACTTTGAAAATATTGATCGAAGTAATCTTGTAAATAAAGAATGTTTAATTGCACTTTTTGATAACAAAATATTTCCTAATGAACTTATTAAAATAAATGGAAGAGAAATTACGCTTACAGTAAAAGGTAAAATGTTAAGTGGGAATCATTCAGTTAGGCTTGCCGTAAATAGAATGGGAAGCAGCAGCAACATTCAAACTGTGCAATTACAAAATGGTGTTATTGCTGGTAATTCCGATGAGCACACTTTAAATGATAACATAATCTACAGTTTAATGATCGATCGTTTTAGTAATGGTGATAAATCAAATGATGCTCCAATTGTTCACGATTCACTTTTCTCTCCGGCTAATTATCAAGGTGGAGATTTACAAGGAATAATTAACAAACTTCAAGAAGGTTATTTTGATAAACTTGGCGTTACAGCTTTTTGGATTTCTCCAATTATTGATAACACTAACAATGCTTACCAGGAATATCCAGCACCGCATCGATGGTACACAGGTTATCATGGTTATTGGCCAATATCTGCAAACAAAGTTGAAGAACATTTTGGTGATATGAATCTTATAAAAAAGTTTATTGATCTTGCTCATCAAAAAAAATCAAGAGTGTTTTTAGATTATGTGGCTCACCATGTTCATAAAGAACATTGGATGTGGAAAGATCATCGTAATTGGTTTGGAACTTATAATTTACCAAATGGAAGATTAAATTTACGTTTATGGGATGAATACAGATTAACAACCTGGTTTGAACCTTATATGCCTTCGTTTGATTTTGCAAGTTCTTATGAAGCGCTTGAGTTTATGACTGACAATGCTGTCTGGTGGTTAAAGGTTACTGGTGCTGATGGATTTCGTCACGATGCTGTGAAACACGTTCCGAATGAATACTGGAGAATGTTAACAAGTAAACTAAAAAGAGAAATCGCTATTCCACAGAATAAAAACATTTATCAAATTGGGGAATCATTTGGCGGAATTGATATGATCGCATCTTATGTTAACAACGGACAGTTAAGTGCACAGTTTAATTTTAATTTATACGATGTTGCTGTCCCTACTTTCTTGGATGAAAAAGCTTCATTTAAATTGTTGGATTACCAGATGCAAAAAAGTTTTCAGGTTTTTGGATATAATAATCTGATGGGAAATATAATGGATAGTCACGATAAAATTCGTTACATGGCTTACGCTGATGGCGATCTTGCAATTAATGATGGCAGAGCAAGCGATTTTGCCTGGAATAATCCACCAGCAGTTGATGACGTAAAAAGTTATGATAAACTTAAATTACATTTAGCATACTTGTTAACAATACCGGGAATTCCAATTATATATTATGGTGATGAAATTGGAATGACTGGAGCTTCAGATCCTGATAACAGAAGAATGATGCTATTTGATGATGAACTTAATGAAAATGAAAAACAAACTTTTAATCATGTAAGCAAATTAATTCATATCAGGAAAGAACATCCAGCTTTACGATATGGTGATTTTTTAACTTTACAAGCTGATGAAAATATTTATGCTTATTTAAGATCTGATATGAATGAAAGAATACTGATTGTTGTAAATAAAAATTCCAATCAGCAAAAATTTGAATTTACTTTACCCGGCATGTACAAAGTAATCAAAGCAAATGATCTTGTAAGCGGGAAGGAATTTGAAATCAAGAACAATAAACTTGATGTTAATATTGATGGAATTGAATATTTAGTTTTACAAATTAAGTAAATTCTTGAAGTACAAATCTTAAATAGTTATGTTAAATATGTTATTTTTTAGGACTTAAAAAAATGAGCATTCAGGCTATAACAATAAATAAACTAAAACTGGCAAAACCAGTTTTACTAAAAGACTATCCCATCAGACATCTTGCATTATTTGGATCTGTAAGTAGACTAGAAGATAATGAAAACAGCGATGTGGATATTATGGTTGAGTTTGATCGTCCTGTTGGAATGGAATTTATTCATCTTTGCTATGAGCTGGAAATAATATTAAACAGAAAAGTTGATTTAGTTTCCCGGAATGGAATTAAAGAAAAATACTTTAATGAATTAAAAGAAGATTTGATTTATGTCTAAAAAATCAGTTATACTTTTATTGCAAGACATTCAAGAAGCAGTTCAAAATATTTTGGATTATACCAAAGATTTATCATTTGAAGATTTTTTAAATGATTCCAAGACAAAAGATGCTGTGGTGCGGAATTTTGAAATTATTGGTGAAGCCTCAAACAAATTACCTAAAGATTTCATTGCTAGTAATCCGCAGATTGATTGGGTTGGAATGATAGGTTTTAGAAATATTCTTGTTCACGACTATTTTGGTGTTGATTATGAGATACTTTGGAAAATAAAATCCGAGCTTCTTGAACAACTTAATGAAAACATAAATTTACTTTTAAAATAAATTTAGTGTTACAAAAAACATTTCTTTTTTCTTTCAGTAACAAATAATGTAAAATTATTTTTAATACTTTGGAGATACAATGGCTAAACTAACGATCATTTATGGTGTGACTTTTATTCTTATGGGATTATATGGTTACTTCGGAATAAGTAGTGAAAGCATAACCGCACTTATTCCTGCGTTTTTCGGAATTCCAATGTTGATTTTGGGCTGGCTCGGTTTAAATGAAAAATATCTTAAACATACTATGCACATTGCTGCAGTCCTTAATCTCTTAGGGTTTGCCGGTACCGTAGGCGGACTTATCAAGTTCTTTAAAATGCTTGGAGGCTCAGAAACAGCAAGGCCTGCGGCTGTAACAGTTCAGGCTATTATGGCTGTTTTATGTTTAGTGTTTTTAATTCTGGCTGTTAAATCTTTTATTGATGCAAGAAAAAATAGGATTAAAAGTGAATAAGTTATTTTCAATTATATTATTAGGAATGATTTTTATTTCCTGCACAGAAAAAAACGAGACAATTATTCCAACTGATGTTGAGCTAAAAATGAACACTATAGCAGAAGATTATGTTAAACTTGTTTTAAACATCGGACAGTATGATGCAGATTTTGTGGATGCTTATTATGGCCCAAAAGAATGGCGCGATAATTCAAAATCAAATTTAGTTTTTGATTCTAGTGTTTATAAAAACTTATCCTCAATCTCAGATAGTTTACTAAATGAACTTGAATCATTAAGCGAATACAAAGCAACTGAACTCGAAACACTAAGATTCAGATATCTTTACAAACAACTTCTTGCGTGTAAAACAAAAATCTTTATGTTAAACGGAGTTATTCTCCCATTTGATGAAGAAACAAAAGCTTTGTATGACGCTTCTGCTCCAACTCACAATGATGAATATTTCCAAAAAGCAATAACGGAGCTAGATAAAATTTTACCTGGCAAAGGTGATGTTGCAAAACGTTTAAATGATTTTAAAACTAAGTTCGTTATCCCAACCGAAAAACTTAAAGATGTTTTTGATGCAGCAATTAAAGAATGCAGAACAAGAACTTTAAATCAAATTAAGCTACCGGAAACCGAATCATTTAAAGTCGAATACGTAAAAGATAAACCGTGGGGCGCATACAATTGGTATAAAGGTAATTACTTTAGTGTTATTGAGGTTAACACTGATCTTCCGATTTTTATTGATCGCGCTGTTGATCTTGCCGCACACGAGGGTTATCCAGGACATCATGTTTATAACGCTTTGCTTGAATATAATCTTGCAAGCAAAAGAAACTGGGTTGAGTTTAAAGTCTATGCTTTGTTTTCACCTCAGTCTTTAATAGCAGAAGGAACCGCTAATTTCGGTATTCAAATGGCTTTCCCTGGCGATGAAAGAGTTATCTTTGAAAAGGAAGTTCTATTCCCTATTGCAGGATTAAATCCTGATGAAGCGGACCTTTATTACAAAGTTTTAGATTTACAAAAAAGTTTTAGCTATGCTGGTAACGAAGCTGCAAGAAATTATCTTGATGGAATTTGGAATCGCGAACAAACAATTGAATGGCTCCAGAAAAATGCTTTGCGTACAAAAGAAAGTGCTGATAAGTATGTTTCGTTTATCGAAAAGTATAGAAGTTATGTAATCAATTACAATTTAGGAATGGATATCGTTAAAGATTATATCGAAAAAAACGGCGGAACAAGTGATAATCCACAAAAACGCTGGGAATTGTTTGAGCATTTATTATCTACACCTCAAACTCCCGGTGGATTGGTTAAGAAATAAAAACTTTATCACGCTGAGCGGAGTCGAAGTGTGACGTGTAAGTTATTATCGTTTACTATTAATTCATCCGTCTTCTTCGCTCATGATGACAAAATAAAAACAAAATTATGTTACAAAAAACACAAACAGATAACGTAGTAAAGTTCTTTATTACAATTATAGGATTAGTTGTTATCGGGATAGTCCTTAGAGAACTGAGCCATATTTTTATTCCGTTGATTATTGCCATTTTTCTTTTCTTCGTTTTTTCTCCGCTAAATAATTGGTTGGATAATAAAAAAATCCCAATGCTGTTTGTTACTTTAATCGACCTGGTAATAATATTTGGTTTATTATATGGAGTCGGAAGAATTATTGTAGATTCATTTCTTCAGTTTGGTGAAGGGTTACCAATTTACGGTGAAAAGTTAAGCAATATGGTAAGTTCAATTTCTATTTCCTGGGGTTTAACAGATCCATTCTTTACACAGTTTTCTTTCGATCAACTGCTTGCAAAACTTAATATTCAAAATATCGCTGGTGGATTGTTTTCCTCAACCGTTTCTTTACTTGGAAATATTTTATTTGTGTTATTTTTCTTTTTGTTTGTTCTATCCGGAAACGAAACAATTTACAAAGCAATTAGACGAAGGTATGTCTTCAAAAAAGTCAGTCCTGAATTAAAGGAAATCAAAAGAAATATTCAACACTCAGGCGTTACTGAAGATGAACAAAAACTTTTAGATAAGTTTCAACAAGAAAGACACGAGCGTGAACAGCAGCTTGAATCAACATTCAAAAAAATAACGGAACAAATACAACGTTATATTATTGCTAAGGTTGGAGTTAACCTGTCAGCTGGTATTGTAACTACAATTGTGCTTTCAATTGTTGGAGTTGATTATCCAATCGTTTGGGGTTTATTTGTCTTTCTATTCAATTTCATCCCAACCATTGGTTCTGCAATTGCGTTGGTGTTTCCGGTTCTTTTTGCACTTGTTCAGTTTGATTCTGTTGGAACAATGATTCTAGTACTCGCACTAATGGCCGGCATACAAACTCTTGCATTTAATGTTGCTGAGCCAATGATTCTTGGTAAACGTTTAAACTTAAATCCATTATTAATTTTGCTTTCGGTTTTGGTGTGGGGATATATTTGGGGAATTGTTGGGATGCTGCTTTCTGTTCCGCTTACAGCCATTATAAAAATTATAATCTCAAATTCCACCTCACCAAATATGGAATTTTTTGAACATTTGATGAGCCAGGAAAAAGAGTAAACCCCACATTCTCAAAAAAGACAACTTCGTAAAAGGATAGAGATTTCGGGTGAGGTTGGATTAATCTTATGACACAAAATTTTAACAAAATATCTGAAAAAGAAATTGAAATTTTTTTAAAAAAATCAATTTTTCTGTAAAAAGATATTAAGGAGGCTTGTAGATGAATGAACTGTTGGATTATGCAAAAAATATTAGCGTTGATTTTTTAGAATCACTCGATAACAGACCAGTTTATCCCAGTCAAGAATCATTAGAACAACTCAAAATGTTTGCAGAAGCATTACCGCAAAATCCAACTGATCCTGTTGAAGTAATTTCATATTTGAATAAGTATGGTTCAGCATCGGCCGTTGCAAGTGCGGGTAGAAGATATTTCGGTTTTGTTATCGGTGGATCACTGCCTGCTTCACTCGCCGCAAATTGGATTGCAAGTGCATGGGATCAGAATGCAGGATTAGGTGTTACAAGTCCTGTAAATGCTTTCATTGAACAAACAGTTTCCAAATGGCTAACAGAAATACTTCCTGTTTCAAAAAATGCAACCGCAGGATTTGTAACCGGCGTAACAATGGCTAACTTTTGCGGGCTTGCTGCCGCCAGACATAATATCTTAAAAAAACTTGGTTGGAATGTTGAGGCTGATGGACTTTTTAATGCACCGCCTATAAAAATTATTGTTGGTGAAGAAGCGCATGGCAGTCTTCTTAAGGCGTTAAGTTTAATTGGATTTGGATATAAAAGGGTTATTAAAGTTCCTGTTGATGATCAGGGAAGAATGATTGCTGCTGGTTTTCCAGAAGTAGATGAAAATACAATTGTATGCTTGCAGGCGGGTAATGTAAACACAGGCTCTTTCGATCCTGTTGCCGAGATTATACCTTTGGCAAAAAGTAAAGGTGCCTGGGTTCATGTGGATGGTGCGTTTGGTTTGTGGGCCGGCGCATCAGAAAAACATTCTCATCTTACAAACGGAATGGAAGAAGCCGATTCGTGGGCAACAGATGCACACAAGTGGTTAAATGTCCCCTACGATAGCGGAATTGTTCTTGTAAAGGATAACGAAACTCTGCGTGCAGCAATGTCTATGACGGGAAATTATCTTGATCAATCCGGCGAAAGAGTACCATATCAATATACTCCAGAACTTTCCAGGCGAGCAAGAGCAATTGAAATTTGGGCAGCGATAAAATCACTCGGAAGAAAAGGAATTTCTGAATTGATAGAAAGAAATTGTGCACACGCTTTAATGTTTGCCACAGAACTAAAGAAAGCTGGTTATGAAATTTTAAACGATGTTGTGATAAACCAGGTACTTGTTTCTTTTGGCAGTGATTCGGTAACAGATAAAGTTGTTCAGGAAATTCAAAAAGATGGAACTTGCTGGATGGGAACAACTATTTTTCATGGAAGAAGAGCAATGCGAATCAGCGTTTCTTCATGGGCAACAACAGATGAAGATGTTACCAGAAGTATCGATGCGATAGTCAGAATGGCAAGAAAGTTTACGTAGCACAATGATAATTGTTAAATAAAATTAACAATCTTATTTAGTTAAAAAGATGACATCTTTAGGTAAAGATGTCATCTTTAACAATAAAACTATTTGCCCATCTCATCCGCGCTTGGTCCGTAAACTCCGGGAATCGGAATATCAAGCAGTCTAAGAAAAACACCCAATTGTGCTCTGTGATGTATTAGCTGGCCTAAAGAGTGTCTAATCGCTTCAGCTTTAGAAAGATCCATAAATACAACATCACCATTTTTCATAACCCATCGGTTTTCAAGTTTAGCTTCATTTTTTTCAACCAATTGTGCTTTTCCATTTACAACATTCTCATCAAAAAAAGTCAGCAATTCTTGTGTGCTATTTATAACTTTTGGATTATACGGAGTCTTGACTAAATCCAGTACATCGTTTTCAATAACCGAAGAAATCCAACCGGGAATTTCTGCAACGTGTGTTGCTAATGCCCTTATCGTCATACTTTTTGGATGAGGTCTCCAATCGTATTTATCATTCGGTACAATCTCGAGCATTTTTTTTGTTGATACTGCTTCTTCTTCTAATTGATTTAAGAAAAAATTAATTAATGACATTTCTGCTCCTTATTTATTTGTGAATAATTACAGAGCAAAGTTAAAGTTGGTGATTGACAACAGTATGTCAGTAGGGATTAGGGAAATAAAAATAATTCTTAATCCATCTCTGCCTTCCTTTTGCAAAAAGGGAAGGGGTTCGGACAAACGATTAAAAATTTCTTTTCTTTATTTCGGAAAGTTTTTTGTTCAGCATTGTTTTTAGCGTGTCTGGAGAAACAATATCAGCTTTATCGGCAAACATTAAAAACCATCTCACAAAATATTCTGTTGATGAAGTTAAAAACGTCATCTGTACTTTATCACCAATTAATTGCTCATTAACAAAACCGTTATAATATTTTTGTTCGGTTAAAAACTGCGCTACTTCTTTATCAACACGAATAATAATAGTTACCAGATTTTGTTCTTTGGTTATTTTGCCAAGATAAGTTTTAATGGAAGGATGTTTTGTCTTAAACGTTTTATCGGTTTTTGTAATGCTTAAAATTCTATCAAGTCTAAAATCGCGGTAATCCTGTCTCAACTCACAGAATGCGATTGTGTGCCAGTAACCCGAAGAAAAGAAAATTCCAATCGGTTCTATGTTTCTGTCTTTAATTTCATTTGAGTAAAAAGTGTGATAGCGGATCTTTAGAGTTTTTTTTTCTATTATGCTTTCTATAAGTGCCTGGGTATGATTTGATTTGCTGGAATTTTCTAAATGCGGTCTGCGGCTAAGTACTTCTATATTTTCTTCAATACTTTCGAGCATTTCTTTTTCGGTGCTTTTTAAGATAGCACGTATTTTCAACATTCCCGATTTGAAATTTGAATCAATTGAATTATCAGTAAACTTTTCAATTAATTTTTCTGCAGTTAAAAAAGCTGTTACTTCTTCTTTGGTAAACATAACGGGAGGCAACCGGTAGCCATCAATAATATAATAGCCAATACCTGCTTCCGAACCAATTGGAACTCCCGCTTCTATAAGGGTTTGTACATCGCGGTAAACAGTTCTTATACTAACATTAAAACGATCTGCAATATCTTTTGCCCGTACAATTTTCTTAGACTGTAACTGAATGAAGATTGCTGTTACTCTGTTAAATCGATTCATATTTTAAAACTATCTTAACTGTAATTTATTAAGAGGATAAAATAATTATATTTTACAATAAGTGAAGACTAAAGCAGAAATAAACTATACTAAGAAAGAAGTTTGCGCTAATTATTTTTACAAACATTCTGCTCAATAAATTATTATATTCCTAAAAACAATTTTTAATTCTCTTTTTACAGAGTATAAAATGAACAACCAGTCCAATTCATCATTAACTGAATTAAATGATAAACTACTTGCAGGTAAAGCAGCTTTAGAACAAAGCGAGATTGATGATTTTATAATTAATCTTCGCATAGAGCTTAGTCGTGCTGTTAGCTGTAACCAGTTAGCTAATGAACCGGATGCTGAACAATGGCAAAATATTTTTGATGGACTTTTCAGCAGTGAACTTGCAAATCTTTTTATGAAAAATATGGATAAGGATCAGTTTTTTGGATTTGGAGAATATCTTGCTTCACTTTCAAATCAATCCAATAAAAAAATAAGTTCAATCATCCATAACTATTTAAATCTTTTTCGCTATTCGTCTTTCCTTCTAAAGATTTATGATGAGCGAAAATGGGATAGTTTAATTCATTCGCTCATTGTTCAAAGCAACTACACTTTTAATGTGTTGTTTAATCAGCGCGTTGATCAATATAAGAAGAAAAATCTTTTCAGAATCATTAAAGATGGTAGGACGATTGATTATAGCTGGCAAAAAACTTCTGAGCTAGTTTCATCGCACCGTTCATCAATCAATCACATCCTTTTTGAGATTGAAAGCGAAAATAAAATTATTGCATTCCTGCTTGAAAACAGTTTAGAAATGGTTATGCTTGATCTTGCCTGTTTAACCTCAGGAATTGTTAACGCTATGATTCCCGCAAACTCAGTATCAGAACATATTTCTTATATACTTAATCAAACCAAAGCGCCAATACTTTTTGCTGATGATGAAAAACAGCTTGCAAAAATAAGATCGATAAAAAAACAAACCCCTTTTCTTAAAACTGTTGTTATGTTAAAAGGCAATGCTGCTGAAGATTGGGTAATAAGCTTTGAAGAGTTTAAAGCAATGGCATCTGATCATAACATAAAAACAGAAGAGCAAATAAAACCAGATTCACTTGCAACTTTAATGTACACATCGGGTACCACAGGCGAACCAAAAGGAATAATGTTTTCTCATACAAACATTGTTTATAAAAGATTTTGCCGCGCAATGGCTATACCAGGCATAAGCGATGCTGATCGTTATCTTGCTTTCCTTCCATTGTATCACACCTTTGGCAGATGGCTGGAGATGACAGGCGCAATTTTCTGGGGTACGGAATATTGTTTTATGGAAAATCCTTCCGTTGAAACGATGATTGATAATATGCGTCTGGTTAAACCGAGTATTTTTATTTCAATTCCTAAAAAGTGGATACAACTTTATGAATATATAACAACACGTATTGATGTTGAAACTGATGATGATGAAAAAATAAAAGAAGCTGTTGTTAACGCAACTGGCGGCAATCTTAAATGGGGACTTTCAGCCGCAGGTTTTCTTCCGCCGGATATTTTTAGATTTCTTCAGAGATATGGTGTTGAGTTGATGAGCGGTTTTGGTATGACTGAAGCAACAGGCGGTATAACAATGACTCCACCGTTTCAGTATCGTGAGAACTCGCTTGGTAAAGCATTGCCGGGAATCGAAATTAAACTTGGTGAAGATGGCGAAATATTAATTCGTGGGCCTTATGTAATGCAAAATTATTACGATCAAAAGCTTGAGGAAACATTTGATGCTGAAGGCTGGCTTGCAACTGGTGATGTAATGCGGATGGATAAAGATGGATTTATAGAAATAATAGATCGTAAAAAAGAAATTTATAAAAATGTAAAAGGCGAAACGATTGCGCCGCAAAAAATTGAAAATTTGTTTCGTGATTTTGAATTTGTAAAACAGGTTTTTCTTGCCGGTGATCATCGTCCTTTTAACACGGTTTTAATTTTTCCTGATCTTGAATCTGAACACTCTCCATTAAAAAATATGGATGAGCAGCAGCGACTGGAATATTTTTCCACTGTAATCGTGAGCGTAAATAATTTTCTTGCGCCGTTTGAGCGTATTCTGGATTTCAGAATTGTCACCCGTGCTTTTGATGATGCTAATGGAGAGCTGACCCCAAAGGGAACATACAAGAGAAGGGTTATCGAAAAGAATTTTGAAGAGCTTATTCAATCAATGTATCAGAAGGATCATCTATCACTTCCACTCGGAAAGTACGAAGTAAAAATTCCAAATTGGTTTTTACGTGAAAAAGGTGCTTTGAGTCGAGATGTTTTTTTAAGAGATCATACCATTTCAATTCCCAAGCTTAATTCAACATTATTAATTAAAAACATTAATGAGTTAGAGAATATTTTTCAAATTGGAAATTATTCATACCGAGTAAACACTAAACAGATTGATCTACAGGATATACTTACAAATCCTTTTTACTGGCTTGGAAATGTTAAATTAGTTGAATTTGCCGGACAGGGAATATTCCAGTGGTATAGAAAAACAGAAGCTGAGAAAAATGTTGAATTTGTTGAGCGAATAAACACGGTTAATTGTGATGATCAATTGAGAACAAACTTTAGAGAAATACTAACGGCAAAAGAAATTTCTATTTTGGGTTTGCACTTTGCAATGGTTATGCTTCAATCTGATTTGATTGAAGATAATAATATGGCAATAGAATATTTTTCCGAGATACTTAAGGATTCAAAATCAACCCATTATAAACTAGCTGTAGAAATAGCTTTTAGGCCTATACTGATAAATAGCATTTCTATTAAACGTAAAATGTTTTTGGCTGCCCTGCAATCGTTTCGTAAAGATAATTTCCGTAAGCTTTTAGAATTATATGCAGAGATTGATCGGGATTTTCTGAATAAGGAAATAATTATTGCAATTGATAATATCAGTCGAGGTGATGAAAATCTGCGTGAAATAGAAACGGTGATTGAAAATCGCATTTCGGTTGTAACATCTAAATCACATTTAAGTAAATCTTCAATACCAAATCTTTTTGAACTGCTTGTTAGTTACGGTGTTAATCATCCATCAAGCTATGAGAGAATAAGAAGATTCTTTTTGCAATACGAACTATACGGAAGCACAAAAGATATAAGAGTAATTGCATTGAAATCAAGAATAGAAATCAGAAATCAATTTACTGCATGGCTTGGTCAAAATCAGCGAGTGGCAATTGATCCTGAAACCGGAGAAGAATACCGCTGGGATGATGTTCTGATTTTTGATCAGGCAATTTCAGAAGCTGATCAATCAATACTTAGAAAAGCGATTAGTGAGAAACAAATTATTCGTGAAGCAATTTTCCTTTTTTCAGGACACGTTTTGATTTCTCTGAATAACATACTTCCATCCGGGGTTTGGATAAGTAAATATTCTGAATCTGAAAGCAGATCAGTTTTTCGCGTTACAGTTCAAACAAGATTTCAAGGCGGATTCGATCTTGCAATTCATCTTAATCATAATGAACCTTCAGAAATGGTTGAAGAAGAAATTAAATGGAAAGTGATTGCAGGAACAGAAGTTAGTGGAGAAAAGTTAGCAGCAAAACTTGGCGGATTGTGGGAAGATTATAATTTATGGACTGAAGAATTTGTTGGAGATGAATCTGTAGAAAGATTTATCAGACGAGAATATAAACGAAATGATAATCTAACAATTGAAAAGCTTCGCAATCTATGGAAGTTTTTTGTTTGGAATGCAGCTTCTGCGTATATAAAGTTCTGGAAGTTATCGGATATGAAAATGGAGCTTACGGATACAACGCCGGATGGACTAATTATTTCACCTCACGATTATCAAACAGGCTGTATAATCACATCATTTTCAAAAAGAAGAAAAACAGAATCAACACTAGCTTTTATAATGAACTTCTATGAAAGCTTTGTTAAGCAAACCGAAGAAAAATATCCCGAAATTAAAAAGGCTTCTGTTTGGAATGGAATATTTTCTGGAATTATTGAAGCTGAAGGACTTGATAATGGAATAGGTTTGATTAATAAATTCAGACGGGAACTTGGAACATCTGAAATTACCAAAAAAGAAGAAATTATTTCCAGAATCAACTCATTCATTCATAATGTAAAAGATCATGGTTTCTTGCCCAAGCAGCTTTACTTTGCTGTAAAAAGATTTCATAGATGGTACGGTCTTAATCGCAGTGCTTCTTTATCTGCACAATCAGAAATGATATATGAATTGTATGAAACATATAGATTATTTGACTTGGAAGAACAGTATCCGGCAGCACGTACAAGATTTTTTTTAGAAACAGTTTTTTATAATTCACCACAAAGATTTAAAGATGTTTTACGCGAGCTGGTAAGAAAACAGAGACATCGTAAAATATCAAAAGAAGAATCTTTGAAACTAATTAATACTTTGCATTTTGAATTTGAGCTTGATGAAAAGGAAACTTACTTTATTACTCGCTTAGGTTATCCTCATTTAAAACCTTCAGATACAGCCGCATTGCTAAGTATCAAATCGGAGATAGCCGGGCAGCCTAATCTTGTTGTGCAATTGCAGGATGATGATGGAAATATTTATACAATTAGAAATCCAATTAATCCAAAAGAAATATCCAAGCTTCATCAGCTTTATCTTGAAGCAAATCTAAATGTAAACTTTAGACCGGAACATCAATTTCTTGTAGCTGTTTCTGATCGAGGTTTTATTATTGGCGGTTCGTTTTACTTTCAAAGCGATGAGGTTACTGTACATATGGAAAAGATCGTTGTATCAAATCGTTATAGGAGAAAAGGGATTAGTGAGGGAATAATGAATGAATTATTTAGTAGAATAAAATCTGAAAACATAAAGTTTGTAACTACCGGTTTTTTCCGTCCTGAATATTTTTATCGTTTTGGATTTAAGATTGAGAGAAAATATTCTGGATTGGTAAAAGAACTATAGTTCACCTAACTAATTTATTTGTTTAACATATTGTTGTGATAAATTCCATTGAGTAATTTCGAGGAGTAAAATCAACAATGTTTTTTAATCATTCAATTCCGGTATAGAAAGCAGAAATGAAGAATTTAATATTTAACCTATTTGTTGTATTTATATTTTATGGATGTTCAGGCTCATCCTACACAAATAAAACAGTTATGATAAAAAATATTTCAGGTGAAAAAGTTAAGGTTTATACAACAGCATCAAATACAAACGATAGATTGGCTTTAACAGGTGAATTAAAGTTTAAAGACACACCTCAACCAATAGAATCAGAAGTTGCTGTTTTTGTTAACCATCAAAAACAGTATCAGTCTTTTATCGGTATTGGTGGCGCAATAACTGATGCGTCAGCAGAAGTGTTTGCTAAACTTCCAATAGATAAACAGCAGGAATTTTTAACTGCTTACTTTGATAAAGAAAAGGGCATCGGCTATTCGATTATTCGGACTAATATACATAGCTGCGATTTTAGCTCAGATAGTTACACTTACGTTACTGAAGGCGATAAAGAATTAAACTCATTCAGTATTCAGCATGATAAACAGTATCGGATTCCCCTTATCAAAAAAGCGATAGAAACTGCAGGCGGTAGTTTGCTGTTTTACGCTAGTCCGTGGAGTCCCCCGGCTTTTATGAAAGATAACAATAATATGTTAAAGGGGGGTAAACTTTTACCTGAGTTTGCTCAATCCTGGGCAAACTATTATACAAAATTTATTCACGCTTATGAGAATGAAGGAATTCCTGTTTGGGGAATAACATTACAGAACGAGCCAATGGCTACCCAGAGATGGGAATCCTGCATTTTTACTGCAGAAGAAGAAAGAGATTTTTTAAAAAATTATCTCGGGCCAACTATGTATCGAGAAGGGTTTGCTGATAAAAAAATTATTGTATGGGATCATAACCGTGATTTAATTAATCACAGAGCAAATACAATTTATCAGGATTCCGAGGCCTCAAAATACGCTTGGGGAACAGGGTTTCATTGGTATGAATCTTGGGCAGGCGGCGAGGAAATGTATGACAACATACGAAATGTTTACGAATCTTTTCCTGATAAGTATCTGATATTTACAGAAGGTTGTGCTGAAAGTTTCAGACAAGATGGTTATCAGACTTGGAAAAATGCTGAGCGTTATGGAAGATCAATGATAAACGATTTTAATAATGGAACTGTTGGATGGACAGACTGGAATATTTTACTTGATGAAAAAGGCGGACCAAATCACGTTGAAAACTTTTGCTTTGCTCCTTTGCATGGAGATACAAGAACAGGAGAATTAATTTATACACCATCATATTATTACATTGGACATTTTTCGAAATTTATAAAACCAAATGCAAAACGTGTTAGTACGGTTAGCAGCAGAAGTCATTTACTTAGCACATCGTTTCTTAATGAAGATGGAAAAACAGCTACTGTTGTAATGAATCAAAGTGATCTTGAAATAAAATACAAAATGTATGTTGGTACAAAAGATGCCGTTGAGCTTATAATTCCTGCTCATGCTATTCAGACATTGATTTATTAAGAAAAGAAAAATTGAGTTTACTAGTATGAAACATATTCAAACAGCACTCTTTATAATTTTAAGTTTTACATTTATGGAACAAACATTACTTGCACAAAATAATGACTGGCCAAATTTTAGCAGATATAAAGATGAAAATCTTAAAATTGGTTTACCGGCAATTGATGAAAATCGAGTTGTTTTTATGGGTAACTCAATAACAGAAGGATGGGCTTATTTATCTCCCAATTTTTTCACAGATAATCCTTATGTAAATAGAGGAATTAGCGGACAAACAACTCCACAAATGCTTGTTCGATTCAGACCTGATGTTGTAAATTTGAAGCCTAAAGTTGTTGTTATATTAGCGGGTACAAATGATATTGCAGGTAACACAGGTACTTCTACTTTGGAAATGATTGAAGATAATATTGCGTCTATGGTTGAGATAGCAAAAGCCAACAACATTGAAGTTATTCTTTGTTCAGTACTGCCTGCATACGATTATCCATGGAAACCGGGACTTGAACCCGCCAAAAAAATTGTGGATTTGAATAAATGGATAAAAGATTACACAATCAATAAAGAAATTATTTACGTAGATTTTTTTACCCCGATGGCTGATGAACAAAATGGACTAAAGAAAGAATATTCAGAAGATGGAGTTCATCCTAACGAAGCGGGTTACAAAATAATGGAACCATTAGTAAATCAAGCAATTGAAAAGGCATTTAATAAATAGTTAAACTTTTCTATTTCAAAAAAGTTGTATTAAAATATACTTTAGTTTGTAAAAAAGGTAGACTTATATATAATTTACCGAGTTCATTTAACTCACCAGAACCACTATTGAATAAATAAGTAAACTTTGAATCTTGTAAAATACCAAGACCAATAAACCATGCGTATCTAAAAACATCAGATCGGGTTTCGCAAATATTAACCATCTCTACCATTTGAGCAGCTTGTTTTTGGTAGGAGTTTATTTGAGGATTCCAGTTAGCCATTTTAGTTATCCATATCTGTTTATCATATTTTTGTAACCTATCTAACTGTGCTGCAAACCCATAATCATACCAATGAAAAGCAAGATATTCTATTCTTGGAACTCTGCCACCATTTGCAGACTTGTAAGCTTCATAAAAAGCATCAAGCCAAGTAATGGGATCTGAGTAGTTTGTCATCGTTCCCCAATTCATAGCCGGTTCAACTAGATAAACGGTTCGTTGTTCTGCAGCTAAATCAGAAATAACTTGTTCATACATAATCCAGTCGCTAGCTGCCTAATCTGTGTTCTGTTTGCCTGATCAACTAAATTGGGTTCGTTCACGACAAGAAGGTATTTGATCTCAGTGTGACTGAGAATAAAGCTTTTAACTTGTGCCATGTTATTTAAGTTGGTATTTCCGCCATAACATTGGAATAAATTCCAATTGATAATTATTATAATAATCTGTCGGTGTTGATGTTGAGTAATGCCAGTTATACCATCATGAAACTCCACCATTTAACGTATCCAGATCTGCTGAATTTGTTAGGTTATATGCAAGACCACGTTTACTGCTTTTCTTAAATTCAGAAAACGGATTTTGATTTTCTGTTGGCGATTCGTTTTTATTACAACCAATAACAAAGAAAATAAAAAATTGGAATAGAATAATTACACTTGGATTCATCTTTAACAATACCTTAAAAAAATACTATTGAATTATTACATATAACAAAAACACACCACTAAAGTAATATGAACTGGAAATTTTGCAAATGTAATTACTTTTAACAGTTATAAATAAAATAAAGATTGGTTTTCATCCCTATAATCGATTCGGAAATTATGATATAGTAACTATCGGTTGGAATACTTAGAATGCTCTTAAAATGAAGTTTCAAACTGCTTTAAAAAAAAAGTCCCCGATGTCGGGGTTAAACATCGGGGTAGTACTGATAATAAGCTTGGGGGAGGACTTATTACCAAGTACAATTTTATAACTGTTGTAAAAATAATAAGTCATTATTTAAATGCAAATAGTTTTTTTAGAATTGGGAAAAAAAATTATGATCAGCCCCAAAAGGTTAATATTTAATTGATTTTCTACTTTATTACACGATAATGGAACCATAGATCGTGAGTGATGTGACCGAATTAACATTAGACCTGACAACTTAATTTCTTTGGGTTGCGAGGATGCAGACGATTATTATCAAAATATTTAACAATAAAGCTATCAATATCTCTTATAAGGGGCTTTGAATATTTCGAAAATCTTATTCAATTGCAATTTAATTAAAGTAGAAAGAAGGCGTTTAATTGAAAAAAAGATTTTTATACTTTGCATAACAAAAAAAAAGGTTATCTGCAGATATAAGAAAATTTAATTCTTTAACACTATAACAAATATTAATATTGAATCTTGTTTCTTAAGGAACTATTTTAATTGCAACAAATATTATAATAGTTTTTTAAGGGGTCCTTTATGAATAAGCTAATTTCAATTTCGTTTGTTCTAAGTCTTCTCTTAAGTTGCTCTGAAAACAATATATCAACAATCACCCCGCTTCCTGATAACCCTATTAAATCAATACCTTCCCTAAATTACTATATTCTTCCAGAATCTGAGAATAATTTTACAGTTGTTTTAGAAGATTCAAGATTTATTAGTGGAGAGATTTTAATTGATGTTGAAAAAGATTCACTTCTTGGAACATTCGCACGGACCAGTATCCAAGGTTATATTAAAACCGCATCTCAAATAACTTATAATAATATTTTAGATTCAATTGATTTGATATTCAATTTAAAAATGGCAAATAATGATACTGTTTTCCAGTATTCGGCGAAAAATTATAAACATCAATTTGTAAATAACTTTGAGGTAAGTAAAATATCAGATTACTCCGCTAATTCTATTATTCTGGATAAAACAATTTCACCGGATCGATCAAAAATTTTCTTTATTGAATATTTTAGTGTTCCACTTAATTACAAATTAAAGAGTATTGATTTAAGAAGTAATACTATAACAACAATTGATGAGAATTTTAAACCCGAATCATCATTATATGGTGTAACTGAAATCAGTGCAATCTCAACCACGGAAATTATTGCTAAAACAATTTTGCAAAACTACCAAGCTGGAAGTGATACGGCAGATTTATGCAAATATGATATTAGTAGTAAAAAATTTAACAGAATTGCTTACATATCATATAACTATAGTACAATGTCCTCCGTTGTAAACAATCATATACTTTTCGGAAAACCGACAGGTAGCCAGAGCGCAGCATACATCGCATATAATGCGCATAATAATACGTTTTCTGAAACATCAGGTTTCTTTTATTCCTTTAATAAACGAACAGATAATATTTGGCAAGGAAATGCATACTTTGAAGAACAGTTGAATCGATTTATTGAGCTTCCGTATAATTCTTCAGAAAATCATGTGTGTTTCTATAACCGAGAGACAAAGTTTACAATAATTAACTTTATGCAATATCCATTCTATAGTATGCTCAAAGTTTTTCGTGATGGTCAGCTATTGTATCAAGACAATTTATTCGTAAAAAAAGATATATTTTTTATTGACGGAGCTAACGGTTCTGAAGACAATCTCTATGTTTATATTCGATTTAATAGCTTAGAAGATAAATCTAAAGATGGATATTATGAAATTAATATTTCTGCGAATACAATAAAGCTTATTCATACTTCACAACAATTGGGCAGTGCTTACTGGAGCAATCAAAATGAGTTTATCGTATTTCAATTTGATGGAATCTACAAATATAAAATCCCGAATTAAGATAAATATCAAGGTGGAGATATTTGAGTAGAAAATCTCCACCTTCCACAAAGATAGCATTTTCAAATTTTAGACCATTTCCTTACTTTCACAGTAAACTTTTCATTCTATAAGGAGTTTCAATGAGTAGAGAAATTCATCGCTGGTATAGTCCAAATTTAAATAAGGAAATGGAAATAGTTGTATACGGACACTATGGCTATGCTTTGCTTATGTTTCCCACAGCGGCTGCTGATTACCTTGAGTATGAAAGGTTTAAATTGATAGATTCAATTGGTGGTTATTTGCGTGATGGTAAATTAAAAGCTTATTCGATAAATAGTATTAATAGTGAAAGCTGGTTAAATAATCATATGCATCCAGCTCAAAAAGCGATTCGTCATCAACAATACAATCGGTACATCATTGAAGAGGTTGTTCCATTTATTCATAATCATAGCAAAGGGCTAGTACCTATAGTAACTACAGGTGCTTCTTTGGGCGCACTTCACGCCGCAAATAATTTTTTCAGACGTCCTGATATTTTTAGTGGTACAATAGCTATGAGTGGTAGTTATGATCTTAAAAGCTATACAAAAGGATACTTTGATGATAATGTTTATTTCAATTCCCCTGTAGATTATTTACCGCGCTGGGATGATAACTTTATGTTTGATCATATGCGAAAGGGTAAAATAATCATTGCCTCTGGTCAGGGAAATTATGAAGATCCGGGAGCTTCAAAGCAATTATCAAATATATTAAATACACGTGAAGTAAAACATTGGTTGGATTTATGGGGCCATGATCAACCGCATGATTGGCCAACGTGGAGAAGTATGCTTCCTTATTTCCTTGGACACATAAAGTTTTAATTATTTAACATTCAGGGGATTATGAACTGGAAAGAATTTTTATCAAATGCAAAAAACAGAAATGAATTTTTCTTTAGCCTTATTTTATTAGCAATTACTTTAACAGGCTTGGCAAGATTTGTTAATTTTGTTGAAAACCGGTCAGGTTCACTACTATCTGATCCAATCCTCGCCCTCTTTAATCCAATTGATTTAACTTGGATAACATTTGGTTTAATTTATATCTCTTTAGTCGTAGCAATTTTAACTTTGCTTAAAAATCCACAACAATTTTTATTTGCTTTACAACTTTATACTTTTATGGCTATTGTTAGGATAATATCAATGTTTCTTTTACCATTGGAACCACCTGAAAAAATGTTATTACTAAAAGATCCATTTGTGGAATTTTTTGGATCAGGACAAACACTAACAAGAGATTTATTTTTTTCTGGGCACACTGCAACTTTACTTATTCTTTTTCTTGTAACCGAAAAAAAGAGTATTAAAATTATATTTTTTGTAACCACTATTGTTGTTGCAGTATGTGTCTTAATCCAGCATGTTCATTATACTATAGATGTTTTTGCCGCAGTGTTTTTTACTTATGCTAGTTATAAGTTATTACTTCATTTTAAATTAGGAAGGCTTGACAGGTG
This sequence comes from Ignavibacteriaceae bacterium, assembly GCA_049291095.1. Classification (GTDB taxonomy): domain Bacteria; phylum Bacteroidota; class Ignavibacteria; order Ignavibacteriales; family Ignavibacteriaceae; genus IGN3. Next base: position 27,874 of record JBATOT010000072.1, read on the forward strand.
AAAAAATTTTTAGCACTAATTGTTTTAGTATTTTGGGGCAATGCTTTTGCACAGTATGGTGGACTAATAGCCGGGTTAGAGTTCTCTAAACCAATATTTTCTGATTTTCCAGATGCTAAACCTGGATTTATGTTAGGAGTCTATCACAACGGTATTATAAATAAAGATGAATTAAATTTTCAGATAGAAATTACCTTAAACAATTATAGAGAATATAACACTAATCAATTCACTTCCATTGAAAAACCTGGGAGTATCTTGATTGAAAAAGAGACTTCTAGCTATATAACATTAGAGGCTGCCGCATTATTTGAAGTTCGCGAAATTTTTACTAAATATTTTCCAAGTTTTTTAATAGGATTTTCAGTTGGTTATTGTGTCGATGATAATCACTCATCTATTATTACTGGTGATGTAAATGAAATTAGTCCCTTAGTTACAGACACGGAAAAATCTCCTTTACCAATTTTAATAGGAATTAATACTGGACTATCTTATGAATTTACACCGTTTATTTTGGGCATAAGATATAAGCTTTCAAAAATAATTTTAGATGATCGTAATTTTATGCAAGATGTATTCTTAGTTATTAGCTTAAAGATTTAAATGATGATAGAAGATCTTAACAACGAAGAAGTACATTCAATCCAAAAATTTGTTTCAAAAGACTTTGTGAAAAATGATTATTCATCATTAATTCCAAATAATGATTTTGAAAGACTGGAGGAGTTTAGAAAATATCTTACTGAAAAGATGAGAGAACTGCTTGATAAAAACTATAGTCTTCTCATCAACACACTTTATAGAATAGATATAAGTGAAAAAAAGCTTGCTGAATTGTTTTCTTCCCGAAACAAAGTTTCCATTCCAGAAAAACTTGCTGATCTTATCATAGAAAGACAAATCGAAAAAATAAATTTTAGAAAACGTTATCGTGAAGGTAATTTATAGTGATTTTAGCGACTGCTGCGACAGGTAAGAATTACAGGTTGTAAAAATTTGTTAAATTGAAATTTAACCGCACAATAGCTAATTTCTTTTCTAAATATTATATAATTATCTAATATTTTCGATAATATAGGCATACTTAACAGGAGCCATTATGGGTTTATTTGAGAATAAACGTTTACGAGAATTAGAGAAAGAAAACGAAGAACTTCTTTTTAGAATTAACAGTATAACTGAAAAAGAAGATAATGTTCGTCATCTTAATGACGTACTAAAAAAAATGAGAATGGAAGTTTCAGATCTTAATGATCGTAAACTTTCTCTTGCTGGCGAAATTGAAATACTACGTGAGCAAAAAAGACAAACCAAAGCTGATATTGAAGGATTAAATAAAGAAATCCTTAATCTTAAAAGTTTAAAACTTGAAGAGCAAAACACACTACTTGAATATTCTTCCCGAATTGATAAAATAAAAAACCAGATAAGCAACGATGAAAGCTTAAGAAATCTGGATATAAACATTGATGATGATCTTATAAAAAATAAAAACAAAGAAATTGAAGCTCTCAATAGTGAATACGAAGAGCTAAGTGATAAAATTTTTGCAGCAGAAGAAAAAATTGATGAGCTTAATTCTCTTGAAGATGAATTAATCGAAAAAATTGAAGCTAAGAAAAGAGAATTTGATTTACTAAGTAACGATAAACTCACAAAATCTTACAAGGAAGCTAATGATGTTGAGGACAAGATATCAAAGTTAACAAATGAACAACACAGGGTTTTGAATGAAATACACGAAAAAGAAATTGAAATTACTCAGTTAAATCAAAAATTATTTAGTCTTAAAGAAAAAGAAAATCACTCCATTGAAATAATTAAAGAATTAGATGACGAAGTAAAGGAAAAGAAAAAACAAGCTGATTATCTGGGAGTTAAGATTGCAGATCTTTATGAAGAAGAAGAATCTCGCAAAAAACAATTAAGAGAATTAGTAAGACAAGCAGATGATCAAAAACAAAAGGTTGAAGCACTTCAATCAAGGATAAATGTACTAGAGGACGAAGAGAATAAAAAGAGTTCGCTTATTTCAAAAGTCTTTGGTCAGATAAAATCTAAGGAAACACTTTCCGATGATAAAAAACAGAATCTAGAGGATCTTGATAAGATCGGTAAAGAAAGAATTCATTGGATTGAAGAAATTTCTCGCGAAGCAAAAGAACAGGAACTAAGACTTGAAGTGATAAAATCTGAGATTGCAAAATTAACTGAAGATGAAGAGCTTAAAAGTAAAAAAATATTAGATCTTGAAAGTCAGATTCAGATTGATGAAACACATCTTGATCAAAAAAGAATTCGTTTTAGAGAACTTGAATTGATGGAACAAGATAAATTTGGGCAAGTTGAAAAGTTAAATAAGGAACTCTCGTTACAGGAATCTAAATCTGAAGAGCTTAGGTCAGAACTATCTCAATTAGCAAATGAAATAGAAAATAGAAAATCATTAATAATTGAATTATCAGATCAAATAAGCAAAGATGAAAACTTAATTGTAGAAAAATCTTCAATTGCAAATAACTTATTATCGGAGGAGCAAGCAAAAGTTTTTAGAATAAATGAATTAAATAAGGAAGTTGAACAAAAAGAGAATGAAGTTGAACTGGTTAAAGAAAAATTGGCAAAACTTGAAGAAGAAGAGTCAGTAAAAAAAGCAGAACTGCAAAGAATATCAGAGCAATTATATCAAACCAACGAAATACTCTCTGAAAAATTACTCCCCGCTAAAGCAGAGCTTGATAATCTGCACCAAGAGCTATCAAGTGGAAAATTAAAACTTACCCAGTTAGTTGAAAGATTGAAACACGAAGAAGAAGCAATAAAGATCAAACAACAAGAAATAAATGATCTGGATACAAAGGAAAATTTTTACTCTGCAAAGTTAATTAAGTTAAATGATGAACTTGAAGTAAATGAACTAAAATACAGTTCATTAAAAAGTGCTGTTGATGCGCTTGTTATAGAAGAGCAGCAAAAGAAAGTATTGATTGCGAACTTGACAGACAAATTAATTTTGAGTCAAAAAGAATTAGATGATAAATCCACAAGAATAATTTCTTTAGAAAATCAGGAAAAGGATGTAATATCCAGAATAGAAAATCTTGCTGCGAAACTTAGGGAAGAAGAAGATAAATCTGAGTTGTTAAAAGATGAAGTTCAAAAATTAACCGACGAAAATATCCATAAAAAAATAAAGCTTGAAGAAATTATAGCGTCAATTGACGAAAAGACCGCAGGTGTTTCTAATAGAATAATTGAGCTAGAAAATAAGGAAAGTGAAAAAAGAATCGCGGTGGAACAATTAGAAAGCCAGATTCAAATTCAAACCGTTGAAGCTGAAAATTTAAGAACAATTATTTCGGAATTAAACAAGGCGGAAAATAACACTAGATTAAAAGTTGATGAATTAGCTGAGCAGATTAAAGAAAAAGTTGATAGATTAAATCAAATTGAAAATAATTTTGCTGTACGTGAAAATGAGGCTCAGGAATTGGAAAGCCAGATGGCGGAAAAATTGAGAGAGTTAAATGAAACAAATGCTAGACAACAAAAAATATTTGAAAGTATTGAAACAAAACAAAGAGAACTTTTTGCAATTGAAGAATCTTTAACAATAAAATCCAAGAGGCTAGAAAAACTTAATGTTGAAGTTATTGAAATTGAAAAGCGACATAATGAACTTTTAGATGAAACCAGAAGGATTGAAGAACTCAAGAATGAAATGCATAAGCGAACTCTAATTGAGCAAGAATCCTATGACAAGCTTAATAAAGAAAAGGAAAAAATAAAGGAAATACTGCCTTTATTAGAACAGAGACGTGAAGAAATTGAAAAAGGTAATATAGATCTTGAAAGTAGATTTACTAAAATGTTTCAGAAATTTAATTCTGAAATGAATGAGATTACAAAGAAGAGAAGTGTAATTGATCAGATTGTACAGAAAAAAGAAAAAGATATTGAGGAAAAAGATCAAATTTTATTTGAAAAAATAAATTCTATTGATGAAAGCGAACGTTTGCTAAGTATGAGACAGGCTGAAATAGATTCATTTGAGCAACTTTTAATTTCTTTTAATGAAAAGAAAGAACAGCTTAGAAACGATTTATTGAAATTGGATGAGCAGATTGTTGAAAAGAAAAACAATAATGATGATATGAAATTAGAATCTGAGTTAATTCTTAAAAAACGAACATCAGTTGAACAAAGTTTGCAGGAATTAATTAGTTCAATGAACCAAAAATTTATCGAAGCAAAAGAAAAAAGAAATAAGATAGAAAAAGAAGTTAAAGGATATGAAGAAAAAGTTGAAGAACTGAACCATAAAATCTCTGATTCTATGGATGAGCTTGTTGAACTCCAGTCTGCCATAAGTATGATTAAAGTTGAGCATGAAGAACATCGCGGAAATATTGTTAAACTTGCTTCTATGAAAAAGAAGCTTCAAGAAGAAATTGGTAAAAGTCAAAGGGTTTTACAACGTTATCAAAAGATTAGGGAAAAACTTAAGATTGAACAATCTATACTAAAGAATAGGCAGGATTCTATTTCAAGAAAAATTTCCATTGATGATGTCTCTGAAATCAACGATAATTCAACTGAACAGGAAACAACAAAACTTTTTAGAATTTAGTAAACATAATTATTCGGGATTATTTTATATAAAAAGGGATCAAACATTTGATCCCTTTTTTTATTTTAACTAAACGAAATATTAAAATTGAGGTAAAATTGAAAAACATAATTGTATTTTGTCTGGTTGGCATTATTTCTTCTACTTTATTTTCCCAACCTAAAACACCAGATTGGGCAAACACAGCAACAATCTATGAAGTTAATATCCGACAATATACTCCTGAAGGAACTTTTAATGCTTTTCAAAATCATCTTCCGAGACTAAAAGAACTTGGTGTAGATATCCTTTGGTTGATGCCTATCAATCCAATTGGCGAAGTAAATCGCAAAGGAAAACTTGGAAGCTATTATTCAGTTAAGAACTATACTGAAATAAATCCCGAATTTGGGAGTAAAAAAGATTTTAAAAATCTTGTTGATGAAGCACATAAACTTGGAATGTATTTAATTGTTGATTGGGTTGCTAATCATACTGCGTGGGATAATCCGTGGGTAAAAGCTTATCCTGATTTTTATACAAAGGATTCCGTTGGCAACTTTGTACCTCCAATAGCAGATTGGGCTGATGTGATAGATTTGAATTATGATAACAAGCAATTATGGAGTGAAATGACCAATGCATTAAAATATTGGGTGAAGGAGTTTAATATTGATGGTTATCGTTGTGATGTTGCAGGAATGGTTCCTATTGAATTTTGGAATCAGGTAAGATACGAGTTAGACAATATCAAACCCGTTTTTATGCTCGCTGAATGGGAAACTCCAGAGCTACATGAAAAAGCCTTTGAGATGACTTATGCTTGGGAAACTCATAGAATGATGAATGATATTTATAAGGGTTCAAAAACTGCAAATGATTTTAAGAAATTGATCTTATCAGATCAAATAAAATTTCAAGATTATGCTTTTAGAATGCAGTTCACATCTAATCATGATGAAAACACCTGGAATGGAACCGAATTTGAAAGACTTGGAGAAGCTGTAGAAATGTTTGCAGTCTTAACATATGTAATTCCAGGAATGCCACTAATTTATAATGGTCAAGAAGTAGGACTTAATAGAAGACTAGAATTTTTTGAAAAGGATTTAATTGACTGGAAAGAAAGTAAGTTCACCCATCTATACTCACAATTAAATCAACTAAAAAAAACAAATAAAGCATTACTAAATAAAAATTTTGGATCAAATATTGATTATATATCATTGCCAGATAATAAAAACATTTTTGGCTTAATAAGAGAGAATGGTGAAGATATGGTAATTGCTATTTTTAATATGTCGCAAAATGATGTTGAAATTAATGTAAATTTAAATGAAATAAATGGCTTGTATACTGATTTTATAAATAATTCACAGATTGAAATCAAAGGTATGTTAACAACAAATTTACAAGCTTGGTCCTATAGGTTATTTTATAAAAACTAATGATACTAGTGATATTAAGCCGCTTATCAATTAAACCAAATGATTGCATAATTAATTCAATATATTAAAAACTAAAATTACTAGGGAAATAAAATGTTAAAAATTTTCTATGCTACTTTAATTTTAACAATGATTTTGTTAACAACGAACTCTATTGCACAACAAGCAGGAATCAATTTTTCTTTGGCTTTTCCACAAGGAGATTTTCAAAAAGAAGTTGATAATATTGGGTATGGTTTAAGTGGAGAATTTTTATTCTTATCTCCAAAACCTAAATCACCTTTTGGTATTGGTTTAAGCCTTGGCTACTATGTATATGGAAGAGAAACAAGCAGAGAACCCTGGAGTAATACAATTCCCTGGGTAACCCTTGATGTTGAAAAAACGAATAACTTATTAAATTTTCATGTTCTGTTTGAAGTTGGATTGCCAAACGGTAGAATCAGACCTTATATACAAGGATTATTTGGCGGTGAATATCTTTACACTCATACATCAGTTAGCGGTGAATATAATTATGAAACTATCGCTAGTACAACTAATTATGATGATTGGGCATGGAGCTATGGTGCAGGCGGCGGAATATTAATTTTACTCGGCGGCGATCCTATAACAGAAATGGGTGCTATTTATCTGGATCTAAAAGGTAGATACTTGTTTGGATCTGAAACAACTTATTTAAAAGAGGGAGACATGCAAGTAGTAAATGGAAACGTAGTATATACTCCAAGTAAATCTAAGACCGATATGATAACTGCACATATCGGAGTTAGAGTTGCATTAAATTTTCAACAATAGATCTTTAGTTGTTTTTATGATTACAGTTAAACTAAAAAAAAACAGACAGAAATCTTTAGAAAGAAAACATCCCTGGGTATTTTCTGGTGCTATTGACCAAATAAAAGAAATGCCCAGAAATGGAGAAACAGTAAAAGTAATTTCTTCTGATGGGAAATTTCTAGGTTGGGCAGCCTATTCTACTAAGTCTCAAATATCACTCCGTATTTGGTCTTTTAAAGAAACTGAAATTATTAACTCAACTTTTTTTAAAGAAAAAATTTTGCAGTCAATAGAGTTACGTAAACAGATTCTCGATATATCAAATACAAATGTATACAGATTAATAAACGCCGAAAGTGATTCTCTCCCTGGAATGATTGTAGATAAGTATAATGATTTTATTGTTTGTCAATTTTTATCAGCCGGAGCAGAATTCTGGAAACAAGAAATTGTTAATGAACTTTCAGCATTATTAAATCCCTCTGGTATTTATGAACGTTCTGATGTTGAAGTGAGGGAAAAAGAAGGTCTGGATCCTGTGAGCGGAATTCTATTTGGCGAGGCTCCCCCAGATTTTGTTGAAATTATTGAAAATGGAATCAAGTTCTTTGTTGATATTAAAAATGGTCATAAAACAGGTTTTTATATTGATCAAAGAGATAACAGAAAGCTTATTGAAAATTACTCTAGTGAAAAAGAAATTCTTAATTGTTTTTCTTATACTGGTGGATTTTCTGCTTACGCTATAAAAGGTGGGGCAGTAAAAATCACTAATGTTGATTCTTCCTTAGATGCTCTTTCACTTGCAGAAAAAAATTTATTACTAAACAGTATCGATTCATCTAAATACGAAAATGTAGTTGGTGATGTATTTAAGTACTTAAGAAAACTGCGTGATGCAAATAAGCATTTTGATATTATTATTCTGGATCCACCTAAATTTGCTGAATCTGCCAGCCAGGTTGAAAAAGCCGGCAGAGGATATAAAGATATCAATTTACTTGCGATAAAACTTCTTAACACAAACGGATTATTGGTTACATTCTCCTGTTCGGGTCATATAACAACAGATCTTTTTAGTAAAATTATTTCAGATGCTGCTTTAGATTCAGGTAAAACAGTTCACATTATTAAACATTTAACACAATCTTCAGATCATACAATGTTAACAAGCTTTCCTGAATCACTATATTTAAAAGGACTGATCTGTAAAGTGAACTAAAAATTTAGTTAAGTTTAAACACGATCGGAATCCACATTTTAACTCGTACTGGTTTCCCTCGTTGCAAACCAGGTGTAAACTTTGCTTGTTTCACGGCATTAAGTGCAATAAGATCAAGCTCTTCAAAGATACCCTTGAATATTTTAGCATTCTCAATATCACCATTTTTGTTTATTACAAATTCAATGATAACCTTTCCTTCCATTCCGATTCTTTTAGCTATTTCTGAATAGTAAACATTCTTTTGGATACTGGCTAGTCCTCCGACTATTGTCGGCATTTCTTCAACTGCAACAAACTCAGTTTCCTCAATCTCAACAATTCTATTTGTTGGTTGGTTGTTTGTTGTGGGTATTGGGAGATCTTCCTCAAAATCAATTTCGGTAGTTTCAAATTCTAAATCTTCGAGAACGTCATTTGTACTTAATTCCGGAATTGGTGGTCTGGATAATTTTTGTGGAGTCGTCTGATTAGTTTTTACTATCTTTTCTATTTCAATCCAACCATAGTCACAAACATCTATGGACTCTGGGGAAGAAATATTAGGTGAGAACTTAAAAGCCATTATTAAAAGAGAAAGTACTATTATAACACTTATTTGAAAATACTTTTTATAGTGTACATTCAAATCTGCTTTTTTCGTTTTTATGATAGCCATTTTAAAACCTCTTTTTATATTCTATAACTTAAATTTTGCTTTTATACTTTAAAGAAAATAAAAGAGTTCCAAGAGAAATGAATACGATTATAAAACCTGACTCTTGTATTATAGAAAGATTTTGTTTTAAGCTAAAAACACATTTTAATTTTCTCAATATTCATAATTTTTTAATAACATTTTTATATTAGGAAATAAATTTTCAAACGATTAGATTTGGATAAAAATTGTCATATAAGTTCAACTTTATTCTTATAATTAATCAACCAAACAACTATTTTCAGGAGTAAAAAATGAAAAAACTAATGATTCTTTCAGCAGTTTTCTTTTTTGTAGCATTTACATCTTTAGTGTCAGCCCAAACACAAAGTGGCACTTGGTCCACAAAAGCAGGAGATAGCGGTTATAATTTAGATACCAATACTGGTGAAAGAGCAATGACTATTGAAGTTGATTTTGATAAACCTTACGATGTTAAACCTAAAGTAATGCTTTCAGTAACTCAGATGGATGGTGACAAAACATTTAATCAAAGATTTAATGTTGAAGTTCTGTCTGTTTCAAGGGATGGTTTTACAGTAAAAATTCGCACTTGGGCAGATTCAAAAATTTATGGTATAAGTGGATATTGGTTATCCTATACGAATTAATTATAGAGTTTATTTGTTTTTCTTAAGATGCCATATCTTAATTGATATGGCATTTTCATTTTAATCAAAAAATTATTTTAAACTTAAAATTTAACTCATAAATATGAATGTTAAGACCATTAGTATTTTGGCGCTGCTAGGATTATTTATAATTATTTGCATCCAGAATGTTGAAGTTATTCCAATTCATTTCCTTTTTTGGGAAATGGAAATATCTAAACTTTTGATGTTAATAATAACGCTTGTAGCTGGGATTCTTATCGGAATGCTTGTTCCGGGTTATTTAAAGAAATCGCCCAAAGAAGAAAAAATAGATATAAAATGAGGTTGCAATCACTTTTACAGCCTCATTTAATAATATTTTATTTTTTTAGTTTTTCAGTTTCAATTTTAGTTTTTGTAGAAACACCAATTAAACTATATGCAGGACAATAGTTTAAAGAACCTGTAATAATTGGAACTATACCAATAATACCTAACCAACTATTGAAATAAAATCCTAGAACTATAATTACTACTCCTAAAACTATACGGACAATTCGATCTGTACTTCCAACATTTGCTTTCATAACACTTCCTTTTGATTGTAAAATATTTTTAGTATACCTATGCTAATAAAAGATTACAATTAGATGCAATAGTAACTGAGATAGTTGCAAGTATTTATGCCTTTATTTATGATAAAAGAAATAATTCATATATTTAAAAGTTGGTGCAAAAATCAGTATTTCATTAAATTTGAAAAATTGAGGGAAGATGGACCTCTTCTATATAATACCAAGGATAGCAATCTGTCTTATGTTTTATTTTTGTAGGATTTTCTTTTGATCAATAATATGTTTTCGATTTAATCTTTCTTCCGTTGCCGGTTCAATATGAATGAGCACATCAGAAATGTTTTGAAAAGATTCAACAAGTTCGTTTTTTACCTTGTGTGAAATTTCATGCCCCTTATGAACAGTAATCTTTCCATCAACAATTACATGCATATCAATATAGTATTGAAATCCCATTTTTCTTGCAAAGCATTTATCAATAGCTTGTACCCCATCAACTAACAAAGAAGTTGCGACTATTTTGTTTATTAATTCAGGTGATGGAGCTGTATCCATTATTTCAAAAAGTGCTGGTTTAAATAGTTTATATGCGTTATAAATTATTATAATTGAAGCACCTAGTGCGGCATAATCATCAGCCTCCTCATAACCTGGACCGCCAATCAATGCAATCGAAATACCTATAAACGCTGCTCCAGAAGTCATTGCATCGCTTCTATGATGCCAGGCATCATTTTTAACCGCAATACTATCTAAAGAATTTCCAACTTTAATAATGTATCTAAAAAGTAACTCTTTAATTAAAACAACGAGAACTAAAACAATCAAAGTAAATGGAGCAGGTGAATGATGTGGGGTTATTATTTCGTGAATACTTTGAACGATTATTACTATAGCTGCGATAAACAGGGCTAGTGCTACCCAAATGCCAGCGAAAGGTTCTGCTTTCCCATGTCCGTATGGATGTGTTTTATCTGCAGGCTTTTGTGCAATTTTTAATCCCGCCAAAACAATTATTGATGTAAAGACATCTGAAGTAGATTCAATAGCATCGGCAACCAAAGCATATGAATTACCCACTATACCAGCAACTGCTTTAATGGAGGCCAAGATAATACTAGTTAAAATTCCGATTAAAGTAGTTCTGATCCCTTTGTTGGCAAGATTTGAAACTTTAGTATCGATTGTATTTTGTTTTTTATTTGACAATCTGAATTATCTTTATTTGAAATACAAAATTAATAATTTAAATTATTGTAAAAATATATATCTCTACTTAGGTTCCCAGTTTTTTCCTTCACAAGGAATAAAATCTTCATTTGGATGTTTGTCATATTTCAAGCATAAAACCGCAGTCTTATCAAACTGTTTGCAAGAGGCACATAAAGAATTCGTAATTATATTTTTATTATCTTCAATAAATTTTTTATACGCCATATATGCCGGATAAAAAACAAAAAGATAGAATGCTAAAGAACTAATTATCCAAAAAAAATTTTCACCAAAATAATCTTTACTAAACCATAGTATAATTATAACTAAACCAAGCTTTAGCAAACTTTTATAAACTATATCACCCAAAATAGGACCATCAAATAATATTAAATATAAATTAAGATGAGTAAAAAATAGCATTAAAAAGAGGTAAAAACTGGTAAAACTTGCTGTTTTTACTAATATGTGTTATTATTAAACATTCGTTCTTAAAAATTGTTTAAAAAAAAGAAAGCCACCAGAGTGACTTTCTTTACTGTGAGCGCGGGTGGGCTCGAACCACCGACCCTCTGCTTAAAAGGCAGATGCTCTACCCCTGAGCTACGCGCCCAAAAACTTGAATAACAAATATAATTAATGTGCTTTTTTAATCCAAACTAACAGATTTTTTTACCGGTGGGAAATGATAGAAAGTTCAAAAAACTCCAAAATTCTTGTTTGTGATGATGATGAAACCCTTTGTTATTTGCTCAAGGAGCAATTGTTGGAAGAGGGTTTTTCGGTTGACGCAGTTTATGACGGCAAATATGCAATTGAAGCCGTAAAGGCTAAAAATTATGATGTCCTACTTCTTGACTTAAATATGAGAGAAGTTCAGGGAGAAGAAGTCTTAAAGTTTATTAAAGACTCTGGGTACAACATTCAGGTTATCATTCTTTCTGCTCAGTCTGATATGAAGAAGGCTATACAGTGTATAAAGAATGGGGCCTATGATTATATTAATAAACCTTATGAATTTGAAGAGCTGGTGCTAACAGTTAATAGAGCTATTGAGCACAGAAACTTATTGGTTACAACTGTTCTGCTTTCAAAAGAAATAAGTAAAAAACATTCCGAAAAAATTATTGGTGATAGCAAATCCCTTCATCGTGTTCTTAATTTAGCCAACAAAGCTGCGCAATCTGATTCAAATGTTTTAGTAGAAGGTGAAACTGGTACCGGTAAAGAATTATTTGCTGAATATATTCACAAACAATCTGGGAGAAAAGATAAACCTTTTGTTGTGATAAATTGTGCTTCTTTGCCTGATCAACTTATTGAGAGCGAATTATTTGGTCATGAAAAAGGCGCATTTACAGATGCAAAATCAACTAAGCAGGGGCTGGTTGAAATTGCCCATGGTGGCACATTATTTCTTGATGAAATAGGTGAATTGAGCTTATCACTTCAACCAAAGCTATTAAGATTTTTAGAAAATGGTGAGTATAGAAGAATTGGTGGAGTTACAAATCTAAACTCTAACGTAAGAGTTATAGGCGCAACTAATAGAAACCTTTTAGAGGAAGCAGATGTTAAGAATTTTCGCAAGGACCTTCTTTTTAGATTGAATGTGATTACATTAACAATTCCGCCATTGCGTGATAGAAGAGAAGATATTATTATTTTAGCTAATTATTTTTTAAGCGCTAAATCTCCCGTAAGATCACCTAAAAAATTATCAATAGAGGCAGCGCAAGTTTTAGAAGAATATGATTTTACAGGAAATGTTAGGGAACTTGAACATATAATTGAGCGTGCAATAATATTTGCTGAAAGTGATACTATTTTTCCTGAAGATCTCAATCTGCCTAATGCTGTGGCATACAAAAACATTACCGGTCGAGGAAGTGTAGATATTCCATCCGAAATCTTAAGTATGGAGGATCTTGAAAGATGGCATATTGCTAAAGTGCTTGATGCTAATAGATGGGATCGCACAGTTACAGCAAATCAATTAGGCATTAGCCCAAAAACACTTTATACTAAGATCAAGAAGTACGAACTAAAACAAGATTAGATATTGAATGTCTGATGATATAATCAGAAAATACAAATCCAACGATCTTCTTGAACTTCAGACAACTTCTGTTGCTCTTGTGGATAAATCATTTAAAATATTTTGGTTTAACAAAAGTTTTAAAAAAGATATTGGGCTGGGCAAAATTAAAGGTACATCTCTAAAAACTCTTTTTAGTATAAATACCCCCGATGAAGATGCTATTTTGGGTTCTGCAAAATCTTTTGTTGTGCCTCTTGCTGATAAAAATAAAAATATTATAATCACTCCAATTTTTTCCAAATCAAAAAAAGAAGCAGATTCCTATTTTGTAGAAATGCTGCCAATAGTTGATTCTGAAATTCAACCAAAGGTGGAAAAAGAAAAAGTACGACGTAATTTATTGTTCCAGAGCGAATTACAGAGTTTATTAGTTCTTTTGGTAAAGGAAAAATCAGTTGCTTCAATAGCTGAAGAAATTCTTGTAAGATGCATTGAGGTTACCAGTAGTGATTTTGGTCTAATTGTATTCCATGATGGTCCTGAAATTAAACAATTTCTTTATAGTGATGATAAAAATATTATTACTAATATAGATGAAGTCGAAAAAAGCATAAAGCACAATTCTTCCTTTATAAACAAATGGCTTGATATAAATAAAAGGCCGCTACTTGCACTCAATCATCACAATAATATTGGTTATGGTTTAACACAAGTTTTTAATTGTGAATCACTCTGTATTTCACCTTGTTATTTTGATAATGTTCTTCACGCAAAAATATTGATTGGAAAAAAGACCGGAACATATTCTTCTTTAGATATAAATGATATTGAACAGTTCTCAATTTTACTTTCGTTTGCTATTAGTAATATTCAAACAAAAGAATTAAATACTGCACTAGAATCCCGATTGTTACAAGCACAGAAATTAGAAACAATCGGCAAATTAAGTAGCGGAATGGCGCATGATTTTAATAATCTTTTATCAAGTATTTTTGGAAGTCTGCATCTGCTTAGAAACAGAGTACCGGAAACTGAAAATGTTTTTAGACTTATTGACAATATAGAAAATTGTTCAGTTAGGGCAAGGGATTTAACAAAGGGGCTTTTATCATTTGGTAAACCGACAGCCAAGCGAAAAGAAATTGTTATGCCAAACTTTCTATTAAGTGAAATATCCAAAATTGTTACGCAAACTTTTCCATCTACAATTACATTAGAAGAAAAAATAAAGGAAGGATTACATAGCATTTTAGGTAATGGAACTGAGATTTATCAAATTCTATTAAATTTATGTGTAAACGCAAAAGAATCTATAGAAGGTAAAGGTAAGATTATTTTAAGCGCTACTAATCTTTTGGTTGATGATTCAAACGCTATTATTTATCCCTTATTGGATAGAGGTAAATATGTTAAGTTTTCTGTTAGCGATACAGGAACTGGTATTGACGAAGACAATATATCCAAAATATTTGATCCATATTTTTCTACAAAACAAAAAGACACTGGTTCAGGATTAGGTCTTTATGTCACTTATGGCATCATAAAAGCCCATAAAGGTCATATTGATGTTACAAGTAAGAAAGGTGTTGGAACTACATTTGAAGTTTATTTACCAGTTTTTGAACCAAGAGAATCTGTAAAACCAAAAGATTCAGATAAAATTATTATGCTTGCTGATGATGAAGAAATGCTTAGTGAGTTATTAGCTGAAATGCTTGAATCCTGTGGATATTATGTAATAAAAGTAAAATCAGGTGAAGAAGCATTAACGGTGCTTACCGAAGAGCTCAAAGTTGATTTACTAATAATCGATTATAATATGCCAGAAATGAATGGACTTGAGTGTATTGGTAAAATCAGAAGTTTAAATTTCAATTTGCCAGTTATATTGTCGTCTGGCAGCTTACGATTTGATGATGAAGAATTAAATCGATATAAAGTAAGCAGTAAAATTATGAAGCCTTACGAGTTTGATACAATGTTAGATACAATTAAAAAATTAATCTGATTTTTTATTTTGTTCTTCAGAATCCTCTTCAACTTTTATCATTTTAATATTTGAGGTATACTCAGAAAGAATTGGATCCTTTATAGCATTAAGCTGATTAAGTACATCAGTTATTTCCTTCACCGCCAAATCAATATACTTTACCCTTTTTAGGATCCCTTCTTTCGAAAGTTCATCCTTGCTTAGCTCTCTTTTTATTGCTGCTGATGAAAGACTTAATAGGGTAAGTGGCTGTTTAATTTTGTGATTTGCGGTTACTACTGTTGCAATATATGTATCTCGCTTTTCTGCAGAAAGCAAAAGTTTATGTGCATCAGATAGTTTTAGTGCTGATTTAACTCTTGCAAGTAACTCAATTCTATTGAATGGTTTTTTAATATAATCAAACGCACCCGCTTCTAAACCTTCTTTTGTATCTTCAGCTCCGGATTTTGCGGTTACTAATATTATTGGAATATCCTTTGTCGCTGGTTCATTAACAAGAATTTTACAAACTTCCAATCCGGTAATGTCAGGCATCATTACATCAAGTAAAATTAAATCGGGCAGTTCATATTTTGCTTTATCAATTCCAGTATATCCATCATAGGCTGTAAGTACTTCAAAACCTTCATGCTCCAAACGATCCTGCAGCATAAAAACATTTTCCGGTAAATCATCAATCACTAATATTTTTTTCATAATCAACTTGATTTAATTCTTGAAAATAATTGAGCTATTTTACTTGAAATAATTGTTGAGTTTACAGGTTTTGGTATATAATCATTAAATCCATGTTTTAAGATCACCTCTTTATCTCCCATCATAGCTTTAGCAGTAACTGCATAAATAGGAATTCCTGATAAATCTGTATTACTTCGTATATTTTTTAAAGTTTGAAAGCCATCCATTTCCGGCATCATAATATCCAGCATTATTAAATCTGGTCTTACACTTTCTAATATTTTTAAACATTCAATTCCGCTTTTAGCCAAATAAGTTTTGCATCCTGTTGCCTGAACCATTTCATTTAGAGTAAACAATGTATCCGGATCATCATCAACAATCAATATTTCTCCAAAAGACTCTGGAACAAACTCGTTATCTTTTACATATTCTGTAGTTTGATTTGTCTCAGCTTCATTGTATTGAGAGGATGATATATTATCTTCTAACATAATAATTCTATCCCGTACAATTTTAAGAACATCTAGTGGCTGACCCTTAGATTTGATCGCAATTCCTTCAACTATTTTATTTAAGGAGTCCTTTTCAGTATCACTTAAATTTTTTGCGGTGCTGATAAGTATTGGTATATGCTTAGTATTACTATTAGATTTTAACTTATGGGATAATGTTATTCCATCGATTTTCGGCATCATTAAATCAAGTATAATTAAATCAGGTTGAACTTCTGAAATTTTATTAAAGGCGTATTCACTATCCTGAATAAATTCAATGGTAATATTATCATCTTTAAACTCATTTTTAAACTTATCAAACTCTAATTCATCATCGTCAACAATTACAATTTTTTGAATTCTTTTTTTAGCCAGCATTTCAAGCTTAGTAAATGCTGAAAGTAGTTTTTCTGCAGAGATTGGTTTTATGAAGTATTCATAAGCCCCTAATCCATATCCAACATTTTTATCCCCAATGATAGAAATAAGAATAACGGGAATATCTTTTGTAACATAATTTTCTTTTAATTCTTTTAGTACTGTCCAGCCATCTTTATTTGGTAAAAGTAAATCCAATGTTATTGCAAATGGCTGTCTTTCAATAGCAAGTTTTACACCAGTTTCTCCATTATCTGCAAAGATAACCTCATAACCTTTTGAGATTAAATACTGAGCAATTGTGTATCTAACTTCAGGATCATCATCAATTACTAATATCGGATTTCTGATATTTTTACGCAGTACCTCTGGATTGATGGGTAATACTTCTAAACTTCGTTTACCCTGAGCGTACTTTATCGGTACAGTAAATGAGAATACTGAACCCTGACCTTCAATACTAGCTACCCAAATCTTGCCGCCAAGCAAATCTAGTATTTTCTTAGAAATTGCTAGACCTAAACCAGTACCACTATATTTCCTTGCTGTTGTTCCATCAAGTTGCCTGAACTCCTCAAATATCACGGCTTTATCTTCAGCCGAAATACCGATGCCTGTATCGCTTACAGAAAACATAAGCATATGATCCTGATTAAGAGAAACACTCAATTCAATGTTACCTTTTGAAGTGAACTTAACAGCATTACCAACCAGATTAATTAAAACCTGAGATATTCTTCCTCTATCCGTATTAATAATTATTCGCGTATTGCAATTTCTTTTTACATTAAAAGTTAGTCCTTTATCATGCGCAATAGGCACTGCCGTATTTAGTATTTCTTCAATAATTTCTTCAAGTAACACATCTTCTTCTCTGATTTCCATCTTACCAGCTTCAATTTTAGAGAGATCAAGAATATCATTTATTAAACTCATTAATCTTTTTCCGCTCTTTAACACAACTTCCAGACGCTCTTTGTTTTTTCCACTTAACTGGGCTTTATCCAAAATCAGCTCAGTTAAACCTAAAATTGAGTTCATTGGTGTACGAAGCTCATGAGACATACTTGCAAGAAATTCTGACTTTAATCTTGTTGAGTCTTCAGCTCTTTCTTTTTGAATAGCAAGTTCTTCAGCCTTGCTTTTCAATTGATTACTCAATTCAAGTAATGTTTCGTTTTGTTTTTTTATTTGAATGTTCTGTTTTTGATATTCATCATTTAGTGATTTAAGCTCGTGTACCAGATTTTCTAACTGTACAACAGTTTTTGCATTAGTAAGACCAATAGCCAATTGCTCCTGAATTTTTTCAAGATAATCTTTTGCTTCAAAAGTAGGTTTGTTTAATGAAGCTAATTCAAGAATTGCAATAACTTTATTATTATAAGTAACGGGCAGCAATAAAAGATAATTTATCTTTAACTCCATTAGTCCAGTTTGTAACACTGGTAATGAATTTTCTGAAGAAATTTCAATAAGTTGTTGCGACTCAATAATCTTTTTATAGAATTCATTCCTTTCGTGATTTGACTGTGTATTATTCAAACCATATGTACATATCAAACTAATTTCATCATCATCAACAGAATATAACGCTCCTGCAATGAAACCGCCGGTATCCAGGATTTTTTTTAGCGCAGCATTTGATATTTCAGTTAATGATGCGTTTTTATTTATTAGAGTTATAAAATCAGAATATTCAGTTTTAGCTCGTTGATTTTTTTGTAACTCATCAAGCATTGTATTAAAAGCATTCCCTAAGTTTCCAATCTCATCATTACTCTTAACATCTATGTGAACATCAAATTTACCTGAACTAGTTTGTGCGGTAGCATAATTTAATTCGGCTATTCTTGAACGCATCTTATGTGTAAGTACCGATGTTAAAATTAGCGCTAAAATAATTCCAACAACTCCAATAAGAATTAAAATATCTCTAAGAGTTTCTCTAAGATCTATAGCTTCACTATTTGATCTAAAAAAGAGTAAGGATAGATTATTACCAAAATTTGAAAGTCTATCAATTTTGTAAGCTGTTGCAATGATGTCTGAAGATTCGCTATCACCAATAAAGACTTCAAGATTATCTTTTTGCTTTAAACTATTGTATGCTTTACTTAAAAGAAAAATATTTTGAGAGTTTACATTTGAATTGGATACTTCAGCAGTAAAATTATCCCAAACTAAAGCTATATCAGAACCAATTCTTTTTGCAAAATCGTCAAGAACATCTGCGTTTAGTATTTTCCCAAAGTAACATAACCTGTTTTCTGAAAGTTTTTTTACATTAACTATAGCATAAGGGTTTAACTGGACAAATTCATTAATCGTAAAATTCTGTTTGGGAATCTGAACCCAGTTTTTTGCTGAGGAACGAACAATTTTCGTAGAATCATTTACATAAGCCTCAAGAAAAAAATCATTAAGATTACCTGAGAGTAACGGTCTTTCAAAGAATAATTCGGAGTTAGTATTATTAAAAGTCCAGAATTCTTCATCAATCTCATCAATAAAAGATCGATAAGTAAAAATAAAATTTCGAGATGAGCTTATAATATTTTTAGATTGTTGGGAAGTTAAGGTGTTGAACATTATTGAATAAAAAGCAATTGCTGCACTTCCAAGCACAATTGCTACTATGAGCAGATTAACAAGAATTATTCGGTGGCTTATTTTCATTTAACATCATTCTCTTTGCAGAACTTTCCTAATTGTTATCAGAAGCTCATCAAAGTCGTAAGGTTTACTTATAAAATCTGTTGCGCCCATTTTTGCTGAGTCAATTGCACTTTTAACATCAGCGTAAGCAGTAAGCACTATAACTTTGGCGCTAATTTGATTTTGCTCAATCGATTTTAAAACATCAAAACCATCCATTGCCGGCATTTTAAGATCAAGCAAAATCAAATCAACGGGATTATTCTTAAGAAAATCAATAGCTTCAAAACCACTGTTAACAAAGTTAGAATTATATCCAACCTCTTCCAGTTCTTCTTTAAGAACAGTGCAAAGATTTAAATCATCATCTACAATTAGAATTGATTCCATTATCGACTACTACTTTTCTTCTTTAAATGATGAACTACTTGATTCTAATTGATAGTATTTTATTCTCTCATTGTTTTTAGATACTTCATTATTTAATGGATTCTTTATAGGATTTTCAAGTCTTTCTTGCAATGTTGGAATTAGTTCTGTCTTCAGTAATATAACTAATTCTTTCTTTCTCAATACAGTTTGATCTGACCCGGTTAAATATCTAATTCCAAAAACCCACCAAGGAAGATCTTTAAGAAAAGGAATTCCATTTCTTGTAATCGTTTCCTCGTTAATAAATAATCCGCCTAATATAGTTTCTTCACCATTAAGCATTAAAACCTGTGTAGAGGCATTTGTTTTTTTGATTTCAGTTGTTTCTTCGTTTAATAAAAATGAACTTCTTTCAACCATTATATTAAGAAGAACATAATCAATTCCATTTTCTTTATATACGTGCGGAGTAACTTCTATAATTGTACCTGTTGGAAAGAATTTTTCAACAGTATTACCTGCAAAGTCCCTGGTTCTAACAGAAAAATCAGATCCAACTTGAATTCTACCAAGTTTTTTATCTCTAACTGTAATATTTGGTGAAGCAATTATTTCACCCAATCCTTCGGTTTCAAAAAATCTAAACATTGCGGTAGCTTGTCCATAAAAATCGCCAAGATTAAAATCTCCTGCACCATTAATCCCAAATTGTGATGGATTAGCTTGTTGTTCAGTTGTAGTCTGTGTTTCGGTAATTAATTCAGTGCCGATATCTAAGCCATTTTGCGATAATAAAAACTTCCAGTCAATTCCTCTTTCTTTTGTGTCAGCAACATCAACTTCAAAAAAGACTGCAGAAATTTTAACTTCCCTGGAATCAACCGAAGCATAAACATCTTCGGGTTTTACTTCTTCGCCCTGCAGACGTTTTACTATTATAACATCCTCTTTTTCTTCCATTGTGAAGCCGCTGTACTGAACAAGCATAAACAAAGCTTTATCATACGGCATATTTTCAATTTCTAAACCTATAGGGTTTTCAGAACTTATGGTTGATACAATTCTTTTTCCTGTAGTGCTCTCACTTACCTTACTTAACAAAGCAATTGCTTCATTAAATGGTAATGATTGTGACATAGTTACAAGTTCATCTGGATTATTATAATCCTTAAGTCTTCTTTCCCAATACTTCTGTGGGAAAAGATTACCCATGAACATTAAAACCATTAGCAGTGAGTATAAAAATGTTTTCATTTTACTTCTCATTCTTTTTTCTTTGTTAATTCTGTTCGATCTAATTCAAGATCCATTTTTTCAATTATTCCGCCCTTATTGAGTATAAAGCTAACACGACTGTTTTGATAATCAATCTTGGTTAAATATCCAAGATATACTTGCTCACCCTCCCAAATAAGATAAGTGTTTCCCTTGCTATCTGCGATAAAAGCACCCTCAGGAATTAATGCTAACAAGGTAGCACCTTGAACATCCAATAGTTCATCAATATTTGGTGGAATTTCATTTCTTATCAGTGGATAGAAAGCGTCGTACAATGTTGGTGAACCTAAATTGTTCTCTACAAATGTTGCAGGAGCAAACCGATTATCAGTGGAAAAGTAAGTTTTAGCATTTATTGTAAAGTTTACAAGATATACTGGATTTTCATCAGCTTTTGTCTGAACCAAATTACCTAAACTTACATTTGTAACTTTTTTAAGTTCCTTACTATGTTCAATTGCAAAGATGAGATTATAAACTTCATTAAAATACCCAAAACCCGTAAGCTTATACTCATGATAGAAGAATTCTTTCTCCGGTTTTTGTTCTAGAAATTCAATATTTACCTGTGCTTTATCAGAAAATCCATTAGTTACATTGTTTACAAAATTGTAAAACTTAATGGATGATAAATTTTGAGGGATATTAAATTCCCGATTAGCAAGAATTGAATCAAGACGATTAGATTTTACTAATAATTCTTGATATTGCATTAACAATTCTTGTGGGTCTAATGCTTTTGCTTGAAGTTCTTTTAGCTCATCTCTTTTTTTGTCCAAATCTTTACTTTGAACAAAGTATAGATATGATCCTCCTGCAATTAATATGAGGAGTAAAAAGGCTAATAAAACTAGTGTGCTTCGTAATTTTTTATTCATTTTTTTTCTGATATGAAGTAATATCAAATGTTAAATTATATTTATAGGAATTCTTTTCTCTTAATGCTTCATTCATAAGACTATTTAATTTTGCTGTTTCTAAACTGTATGCAAAATCAGTAGGAGAGTATTTTGATAAAGAATATCCTTCAATTTTAATCGTATTGCTGTTATCTCGAGTAATGTTGGAAATCCAAATATTCTGTTTACTTCCACAAAATGCTGCAACATCTTTTAGTATTTCTTTCCAAACACCCGTACCGACAGCAGCAGAATCTAAGATAGCTTGAGTCTGCCCAAAACTGCTAATCTTTCCTTCTAATTCAGCAATCTTACTTAAGGTTTCTTGATTCTGTCTTATAATCATGTTCTTTTGTTTTATTTCAGCATCGAGCCTTGTTAACTCTTTAGTGTTCTGTAATACTTTAAGAGTAAATAAAAAGGCAGCAATAAAAAGAAATGGAAGAACAGCAAAGCTATGCCAAGAGAATTGGAAGAATTTTTGTTCTTCAGAAATATATTTTGGTAGAAGATTAATCCCTTTATGTTCTTTAGCAAGCTCATCAAAAAATTCTGTTGCAACTGCTATTGGTACACTATAAGATGAAAATTTAGATTTTGTATCTTCATCCAATTGAGAAATATCTAAGTCATCAAATTCTAATCGGCTAACATTCGCTTCAGGGAAAGTACCATAGAATGATAGAATTAAATTTTCAGAATCATCTTCGCCGCATACTATAATATTGTCTAACGAAGTTATTCCACCATTTTCCATTTCCAACAGAATTTTTGAAAAATAAACATCATATGTGTGAAGATTGGTTGTTCCAATATCAAGAGTAGTTCCGATATGTTTAAGCTTTCTTCCTTGCAGAAATATTAGCTTACTATATTCCTTACCGATGTATACAATTAAACTTTGATCATCAGGAAAGAATTTTTTACGCTTTGCAACATAATATGCTAAAGCAATATCAGCACTTTTTATTGTAGGAACTTTGAAGAATTTTTTACCAAAGTGTGCTGCAATATTATCAGTAAGGTTAACACAAGCTACAGGTCCATCTAAAAATGCTGATAAGAGTGAGCCGTCTGAAAGCTCCACAAAATCCATACTCTCTTTTTCAACATTTATACCTTTTGTCTGACGTATATCCGAGAGTATTTCATCAGAAAGTTTTGAACCCTTTAAATCTTTTTTACCATCATAAGAGTGGTAATAAATTGCAGGCTCTGTAAGTGCAGGTATAAACTCAAGTTTATTAAGATTTGTACCTTTAAGAGCTGCTCCAATTGAACTGATGCTTGGGGCATCAATGTTTTCACTAGCAAGTGATGAATCTTTTGAATCAACCCCTTCGAGTTGAAGACCATCACCTTCCAGGTTAAATCCTGCGGTTGGTTGTAGATTTGATTTATTAGACACAACATCAACCGATGCAGTACTAATAATTTTTAATCTGTTGCCATTTTTATCCTGGCTTACAACAGCAAGTTTAGTATCATTGCCTTCGCAATATATGCAGGCTATTGTTTTCATAATTTAGGCCGCCAATATTTGCTGAATTCTTGTTTTGTTATTAGAATACGTAATTGCCGTTTCTAATGAAATTTTCTTTGCAAGATACAAACGTTTTAGGTCTTGCTCCATAGTTAACATTCCTTGTGCGCCGCCTTGATTGATCATCATGTAAATTTCACTTGTGTTGTTATTCTTTATTGCAGCTTTAACACTTGGAGTAACAAGTAAAACTTCTTTTGCTAGTACACGTTTCCCATCAAGGCTTGGAACCAGTTTCTGAGATACAACAGATATTAAAACATCTGCAAGTCTGTTTCTTACTCTTTCTTGTTCTGCAGGATCGCATTCAGCAATTATTCTATCGATCGATTCAACTGCTGAAGAAGTATGAAGAGTTGAAAAAACTTTGTGTCCTGTATCTGTTACTTCTAAAGCCGCCATAATTGTGTCTGGATCTCTCATTTCACCAACAACAATAATATCAGGATCCTGACGTAATGATTGCACAATACCTTCTTTAAATGAAAGAACATCTCTTCCCACTTCACGATGCTTAATCAATGAAATGTTAGAAGTATGTACGTACTCTATTGGTGCTGCAATTATAATTACATGACAAGGATCAATTTTATTATGATGATCAATTATAGAATCTAATGTTGTTGATTTACCGGAACCCGTAATTCCTGTTATTAAAGATAATCCAAATTTAATATATCCATGGCTCAAAGCACGAACAATATTTGGATGAAAATCTAGTGATGACAATGGTCTGATGGTCTGGTTTATCGCTCTCATATTCATCGAGAGTGTATCCAAATCAAAATAAGCATCAGATCTAAATCTAACATTAGTATTTCTTCTTTCATAGAAAAAAGTATAACTAAAATCTAAATTTCTTTTCTTTGCTAATTGTTCTCGCTGGTTGATGTTAAGTAGATTTATAATAATAAGTGCAGATTCATCATTAGTAAATTGAGGAATTTCCTTTACTCTTTCTTTATTGCCGTACACTCTCATCCAAACATATCCAACATTACCGTGCCCGCCAATTTCAATGTCAGAGGCTTCCTTCTCGATCATATTTGTAAGAAGCTTATTATAGAATTTTCTTAGTGCAAGTTTTTCAGATTCTTTAAGTTTATCAATATTCTCAATTATATAATGTACTCTATCCGGACCAAAGATAGACTCTGGAATTATTTTACAAAAATTTTCTAATATTTTTTTTTCTTCTGATATATTCACTTTAATCCTTTAGTAATAAAGTCAATCCATATTAGATAAAACTATACCAGCTTAGATGAAATAGAATTCACTAAAAACTGTAATAATTATCTGTTTTTGATATAATAGTTAAGTAAAATTTACACTTCAGTAAGAAATTTTACTAATCGCTGGTACTTGCAAGCACTTCTTCAATGGAAGTTAAACCCATTTTAACTTTTTCTAAACCAGCTTCCCTCAGTGTTAATGATCCATCTTTTTTTGCTTGGATTCTTAAACTTTCTTCATCGACATCACCACCAGACTTAACAATAAGTTGTCTTAACTCTTTTGTAAAATATAATGCTTCGTGTATTGCAAGTCTTCCTTTGTATCCAGTTCCATTACACTCATCACAACCAACTGTTTGATATATCGTGTAATTTCTCCACTCAGCAATATTTAACCCGGCAGCAGACATCAATCCTTCATCAAAATTAACTACACGTTTTTTACATTTTGTGCATAGTCTTCTAACCAACCTTTGTGCCACAATCAGATTTATTGCATACGCAATTAGAAATGGTTCGATACCCATTTTATATAATCTTGAAACTGCGCTTGGAGCATCGTTAGTGTGAAGAGTGGAAAATGTTAAGTGTCCTGTATTTGCAAGTTTAATTGCAATCTCAGCAGTCTCTTTATCTCTCATTTCACCAACAAGAACGATATCAGGATCATGACGTAATATTGATCTGATAGCTTGTTCAAAATTCATTTTGTAACCAATTTTAAGCTGGCGTGCACCTTCAATAACGTATTCAACAGGATCCTCAACTGTTAAAACGTTTACTTCAGGAGTTATTACCTGATAAAGAGCGGCAACTAATGTTGTACTTTTACCGCTTCCTGTTGGTCCGGTAAGAATAACCATCCCTTGAGGTTCATTTATAGCTTTCTCAAATGATTTTCGTGCGGTTCCTGCTAATCCTAATTTATCAAGATCGCGTATAACTTTTCTATCATCAAGAATTCTTATTACAACACTTTCAAACTTATTTTTAAGCTCAGTTCCAACCATTGGAAGAATGGAAACTCTAAATCTAATAACAATATTATCTATCTCTCTTTGAATAAAACCGTCCTGCGCCATTTCTCTTTCAAATCTATCCATACCTTTAGCACGATCTTTTACCACCGCAACCACAGCCTCTGGCAAAGTATTATCCTGAACATACCAGGTTTGCAAATTTCCATCAAGCCTCATCATAATATGAGTTTTATTTCCACTTCGTGGAATAAAATGGATATCACTTGCACCTTTTCTAACGCCCTCAATCAATGCAGCTTCAACAAGATTAATTAATGCACTTTTATTTATTTCTGCATCGAGTTCCTGTTCATCCAAAGAAGAATCTTCGCGTTCATCGATATTCATTTGAAGATCTTCTTCCATCGCTTTTAAGAACTCATTTTCAGGTGGAAGAATTTTTTCAATCAGTTTTTCATAATCTACTTTGCGTATAAATATTACTTCATACTTTTTGGCGTTTAATCCAAAAGCAATTTTGGGTATGTTTCTATCAGTGGGGTCAATAGCAGCAAGAATTAATTTTTCCTTATTTCTATCATCAAACATAAAAGGAATTATTTTATGCTCCAGAATTTGCAGCTTTAAACCATCTCCCGAACCGGTAATCATATTCTTGATTGATTCGAGTCTATTATCTGGAATTTCTTCTGGTCGGGTTTCTAATTCACGGAATGCATAAAGTATTGCTACTTCACGAAAAATTGTGTCGTGGTCAAATTTAAAATCTTGCACAAGAATTTGTGCCAGGTTTCTTTTTATTTTACTTTTATCATTTACTTTAGCGGCGATAGCTTTCTCGAGCATGGTAGCATCAATTATCCCTTTTTTAAAAAGTAGATAACCAATTTTATCCGTCATCTCAAGATTGGTATCGATCATACAATATTACCATCAATAGGATTTGTAATAGTAGCTGTACCCGGGGTTTTGGGACGAACAACAGCAGTTTCAGCAGAAACCAATGTTAACAGAATCATTACAACCATAATGAACATTGCAATTGCGACTTGAATAATCTCAATTAAATTCTTTAGTTTGTAAACAGTTTCAGTTTCATAGTAGTTGGCTAATTGTAACGCTGTATTTTTGATGGTACCTGTTTCTTCGCCGGAATGAAATCGTGATAAAGCTGTTTCCGTAAAAACACCACTTGCTTCAAAAGATTCTGTAACACCAACTCCCTTTTTAACCATTAAAGGTATTGCAATGTTTTTTACTCTGTCTTCAAAATAAGCATTCCCGCTAGCTTCTGCAGCAATTCTTATCGGTTCAATGCTTTCTGCAGAGCCACTATAAAGAGTATAAAACACTCGACAAAAAACTTCAATTAATGTTTTATGAATCAATGACCCAATTACAGGTAATTTTAGAACATACTGATCGATTAAATATTTTCCTTTATCTGTTCGAGAAAACTGCCATAAAGCTATTGGTGGTATAAGAATAAATGCAGTAACTAAATAGGGGTTTTCAATTAGAAAATCACTGAGTTTTAAAGTAAAGGCAGTCATAGGAGGCAGTTCTACTCCAAATCTTACAAATAATTTTGCTGTTTCCGGGAAGATATAGCCGACATAAAAAACTACTGCTAAAAACAAAACGAAAACAGTAACAAGTGGAGTAATAAGTGCGCTTCGCATATTCTTCCTAAACTCCTGGTTACGCTCCAAAAATTTTGCGGTGGCACGATATATCTCTGCCATATTACCGCTTTTGGATGCAAGGCCAAGCATATAGGCAGTAAACTTTCCAAATATATCCTGATACTTTAGAAAAGTTGCCTGACTATCGGCTCCCTTTTTTAGTTCGTTATTAATTTCCTTTAATGTGTTTTTTAGAGTGAGGTTTTGAGTATCATTTATTAGAAGAGTTAATATTTCACCATAGGCTAATTTTTGATCGAGAAGTTCTGAACTAATTTTTACAAAAGTAACAATATCTGATACAGGTGGCTTTGCTTGAAAATCAATTAATTTTTTATTTACTGAGATAACTTTGAAACCAAGTCTGACTAAAGCATCTTCAACTTCTTTTTTATTAAAGGCTTTTTGTTCACCGCGTATTGGCTTCTCGTTACTTTTTTGGGCTTTATATAAAAAGGTTGATTTTTTTTCAACAGCTAATAATTTTAATTGGTTTTTTTCTGCAAGGCGCTGAATTTTTTTCTTTCCATCTGCAGAAGAATCGGCAGTTAGTGTGCCTGAGATAGATTGTCCATTAATTTTCTGTGCAGTAAATTTATATTCAACCATTATGACGCCAAAATTTTATTTGTAATTGGTATTTAAATATACAAATAGGGCTAAGATTAAAAAACCTAAGCCCTAAAAGTAAATAAATTATAGTGAACTGGTTTGTTATGGTGCTTCTTCAATTCTTGAAGTTATTTGGGTTGCACTTACTGTTGTTTCAACAGTCCATGTATAACCAGTTGCTGGCAATGGTGTTCCTGTAATATAACAACTGTCTCCAACTACTGCTGCCCAACTACCTGAAGGGGTTGTAACTAAATTTGCAGGAATTTCAAATCCAAGATTGTTTGGTCCACCTTCATCAAAAGTGTTTCCACCACCACCAAGTGCTTTTGGCTTCTTATAGAATTGCTGAGCCATAGCTCCTAAATTTGTACCTTCAGAAACCATTGTGTCTTTTGCAGATTCTTCTGCATTAGCGTTGAATAAATTAATACCTACTACCACAGCGATACCAACTATGATAACGCCAAGAACGATTAAGAGAAGTTGTTGTTGACCCATCGTGAGTCTCCTTTTTTGTTGAGTTTATTTAAGTTAATTAAGAACTATTGTTTCAATTTCATTTGCGGTGACAATTGTTTTAACTTTTATTGAATCACCACCACTTACTAGCTCATTTCCCGTGCCAATAATAATTACTTCATCTGATTGCACAGTCGCAGTATATGAACCGTTACTTGTGACTTGCAATTCATCGGGAATAACCCAGCCAGTAAAACTACTTTGTCCTCCACCATACAACCTTGCTTTTTTAAAGTATTGGACAGCTATACTGCCAATATTCAGTGATTCACTAATAACCACATCTCTTTTATTTTCAATAGATTGAGAACGGAATAACGCTATTCCGACAATAATAGCAATTCCTACTATTATAACTCCTAAGACTATTAAAAGTAATTGTTGTTGACCCATTGAAAAACCTCAAAAAATAATAAAAATCTAATTTTATACCGTATTTAAATAACTGTATTTTAATAAGTTATATAACTTAGTTACAGTTATACTTTATAAATCAGTAAAAAATACTCGCAATAATTACTTTACCTGTAAATATTTCTTACTAATCTGTAAAAAATCCGTCAATTATTAAAAGAGCACCTATAAATATACGCTTATGCCTCTTTAAGCATAAAATACTGTGCCAACTCTACAAAAGCCGTCATTTGAGGATTGAGATGATTAATCGATTGGTAGAAAAATTTACCAAATAGTAATCTTTATCGGTAAAATTTATCGATAGGGAAATAAAGCATTATAAAAGACCTGGACTTGAGTAAAAATGCAGTTCACATTTATCTAATTTTTATGTGAAGTTCCTTTAGCTGATTCTCGTCCACTAGTGATGGTGAATCATCCATCAAAGATACGGCGCTGGCAGTTTTAGGAAAGGCTATTACATCCCTGATTGAGTGCTCTCCTGCGAAGATCATTGCTAATCTATCAAATCCAAATGCTATTCCGCCGTGAGGTGGGGCTCCGTATTTAAAAGCATTCATCAAAAATCCGAATTTATGTTGTGCTTCTTCAATAGAAATTCCCAAGGATTCGAACATTTTTGCCTGTAATCCAGAATCATGAATTCTAATGCTTCCGCCGGCGATTTCATTTCCATTCAGCACTAAATCGTAAGCTCGGGCTTTCACTTTTCCAGGATCTGACGACATAAAAGCTATATCTTCAACTTTTGGAGATGTAAAAGGATGGTGCATTGCGTAAAATCTACCGGTTTCTTCATCCCACTCGAATAGTGGAAAATCAGTTACCCACAGTAATTTTGGTTCAGAATCTTCTTTAATAAGATTTAATCGCTTTGCCATTTCTAATCTTAATGCGCCCATTGTGTTTAGAGTTTTTATTTTTGGTCCGGACAGGATAAAAATTAAATCCCCTGGTTTTGCATTAAGTGATTTTGTTAAATTTTGTTTTTCTTCATCGCTAAAGAATTTCATTGTTGGTGATTCGAGTTCGTTTTCCTTTACTCTAATCCAGATTAATCCTTTAGCACCGTGTCCTTTCACAAAATCTGTAAGAACATCTAATTGATTGCGAGTATAATCACCACAGCCTGGAGCTAATAATCCAGTTATAATTCCATTATTATCAATCGCATCATTAAAGACTTTAAATCCAGTATTATTAAAAATATCATTCAACGTTTTCATTTCAAGATCAAAACGCAAATCAGGTTTATCACTTCCGTACTTTTCCATTGCATCATCAAATGAAAGCCTTGGGAGTGGAATTTGCAGTTCACGGTTCCAAACTTGTTTGAAAAATCTTTGCATTAATCCTTCTACAATCGTAAAAATATCTTCCTGATCGATAAAAGACATTTCAACATCTATTTGCGTGAACTCTAGCTGTCTATCTGCTCGCAAATCTTCATCTCTAAAACATTTTACGATCTGAAAATATCGATCCATTCCTGCAACCATAAGTAGTTGCTTGTAAGTTTGCGGTGATTGTGGGAGCGCATAAAACTTACCTTTATGCACTCTGCTCGGAACTAAAAAATCTCTCGCACCTTCCGGGGTGCTTTTCATTAGAACAGGCGTTTCAACCTCAACAAAACTATTTTCATCAAAATATTGACGGGTAATTTGAGCTAGTTTGTGCCTTAAAATCATGCTTTTCTGCATCTTTGGCCTTCTTAAATCCAGGTATCTGTACTTTAATCTTAAATCCTCATGAGTATCAATCTCATCTTTTATTGGAAATGGAGGGGTTTTAGCTTCGTTTAAGATTATAAGATTATTAACCATAACATCAATATGTCCGGTTGCTAAATCAGAATTATCAGTATCAGCAGGACGCTTACGAACAACGCCTTCAATCGCAATTACAAATTCACTTCGTAACTCTTTTGCTAAAGTATGAGCTTGTTCATTAAATGTTGGTTCAAAAACAACTTGTGTTATTCCGTGTCTGTCACGAACTTCAATAAAAATAACTCCGCCGAGATCTCTTCTTCTATCAACCCAGCCATTGAGTACAACATTTTCACCTATATTTGATTCGCGTAACTCACCGCAAGTGTGTGTTCTTCTTTTAAATTGCATAATGCTCTAAGTAACTCCTAAATGAATTTGAGGGCTAAAAATAACTAAATGATTGAGGGCAATCAAATGCAGATTGATTTATATTGCAAGTGCAATTAATAAAGATTTGAAAACATAATGAACACAGTAGAACTCATCCGCAAAAAAAGAAACAAGGAAAATCTTTCTAAAGAAGAAATTTTATTTCTTATTAATAACTACACAAAAAATAAAATTCCAGATTACCAATTTTCCGCATTCTTAATGGCAGTTTATTTTAATGGGATGAGCAAAGAAGAAACCGCATCTCTTACCGAAGCAATGCTTTACAGTGGAAAAGTTTTAAATCTTAATTCAATTCCGGGAGTTAAAATTGATAAACACTCAACCGGTGGAGTTGGTGATAAAACATCTTTAATAATTGCACCAATAGTTGCAGCGGCTGGAGTTAAAGTGCCAATGATTTCTGGAAGGGGATTGGGGCATTCCGGTGGAACGCTTGATAAGCTTGAAGCGATTCCCGGATTTAGAACCAATCTTAATTTATCTGAATATAAAAATGTTCTTAAAAAAGTTGGCGCAGTTTTAATTGGACAAACAAAAGAAATTGCACCTGCCGATAAACTTATTTATGCTTTGCGTGATGTAACTGCAACGGTTGAATCGATTCCATTAATTACCGGAAGTATAATGAGCAAAAAACTTGCGGAAGGAATTGATGGACTTGTGCTTGATGTAAAAACCGGCAACGGTGCATTTATGCAAAAGACAGAAGATGCAATTGCTCTTGCAGATTCTCTTATCGAAACGGCAAAAGCATTTGATAAAAATGTTATTGGATTTGTTACGGATATGAATCAACCGCTTGGTAATTATATTGGTAATTGGTTAGAAGTTTATGAATCGATACAGGTTTTGCGAGATGGAAAGAAAAATGATTTAACAGAGTTATCATTAATTCTTGCTGGTGCAATGATTTATCTCGGTAAAAAATCAAAATCACTTGATGAAGGAATTGAAGAAGCGATAAGAGTTTTAAAATCAGGAAAAGCTTTTGATAAATTTGTTGAGATTGTAAAATTACAAAACGGCAAAACAGATTTTATCCTACATCCAGAAAAATATCCTAAATCAATATTTAAAGAAGTTGTAAAAGCAACCTCTGCCGGATATTTATCCGAAGTAAACACTTACGAACTTGGAATGAGCGCAATTGATCTTGGTGCAGGAAGAAAAACAAAAGATGATAAAATTGATCCCAAAGCAGGAATAATTTTTAATTACAAGATTGGTGATACTATTCATAAAGGTGTTGTATTGGCTGAGTTGTTTTCAGATTCTAAATCAGGAATTGATAATGCAAAGAAAAGAATTGCCAGTGCGATTAAAATTTCCAAATCAAAACCACAGAAGCTAAAACTGATTAAGACTATTATTAATTAGTTCATTTTAAAGTGGAAACTACTAATAATTATGGTTTCCACTTCTTTCAATTCATACCCTCGAATGGTATATTTTACTTCACGAATATCTAATCTTAAGGAGAAACAAAATGCTTTTTATCATAGCACTAATCGCAGCAGTTGCAGCTTTTTTTATCTATAAAAACGCAAAGAAATATAACATAAAAGCCCAGGCTACTTTTTCTTTTATCGGAATGATTGTTGCACTTGTCTTAGCTTTTGCTCAAATGTTTACTGTTATTCCAGCAGGATTTGCCGGAGTGATTGATATGTTTGGAAATGTTAGTGATAACACTCTTAAGCCGGGTGTAAACTTTGTAAACCCGATTGCAAACATAGTTAAGTTTGATACCCGTAAACAGGAGTTAAAAGAAACAATGAATGTACCTTCGAAAGAAGGATTGAGTATTGAATTGGAGTTAAGTTTAATTTTCCGTTTAAGCATGGATAAAGTAAATGAGATTTATAAAACCGCAGGAGATTACGAAGAGTATCTTCAAAAAATTGTAACACCAAACTTCAGATCAGTTGTTCGCGGTGTAACTACAAAGTATGAGGCAAAAGCACTTTACACAGCGGAGCGGGAGAAACTAGAAAATGAAATAAAAGCTAAGCTTTCAGAAGTTCCTGAAATGAAGGAAGCAATAGTTCTTTCAACTCCGTTACGACAAATAACCCTTCCCACAGGATTGAAAAATGCGATAGAAGAGAAATTAAAATCGGAACAGGAAAGTCAGAGAATGGAATTTATTTTGGCAAGAGAAAGACAAGAAGCTGAAAGAAAACGAATCGAAGCAAAGGGAATTTCAGATTTTCAGACTATTGTTAGTCAAGGAATTAGTGATCAGTTGTTAAGATGGAAGGGAATTGAAGCAACTGAAAAGCTCGCAAATTCTCAAAATTCAAAGATTGTTGTGATCGGATCGGGAAAAGATGGTCTTCCCCTTATTTTAGGAAACGACAAATAGACCAATTGGTCATTTGTATTTGGCAGTCGTTTTTATATTTTTGAACTCATAAGTCAATCAATTAGATAAATAGTTAAATATGCTTCCATCGATACATACAATAAACTTATTATTGCCGTTTTTTTATATCGCAACATTTGCGATTTACTTCTATGATTTTCAACAAGGCGGCAAAAAGTTTGAGAACTCAAAACGTGTTTTTCTTTTCTTAACGCTGATTCTTCATTTTATATATTTAGTCTTAAGAACAATCGAATTTAATCATCCGCCGATTACTAATGTTTTCGAAATTTTTACTGTGCTGGCTTGTTCAATTGGTTTTGCTTACTTCATTTTGGAATTGGTTACTGATATACGAGGCACGGGTCCTTTTATTATTATCATCTCAATAATCTTTCAAGTTATATCAACTTTATTTATTCAGGATTTAACCGAAGTAAAAGAAGTTTTAAGAAGCAACCTGCTTGGCATTCATGTTATCAGCGCGTTGATTGGATATTCCGGAATTACAATTTCTGCGGTGTATGGAGTTTTATATCTTATTCTTTACAACGAAATAAAACTTAATAAGTTTGGTTTGATATTTAACCGCTTACCAAGTTTAGAAATATTAGAACGCATGAGTTTTATAGCCGCGATTATAGGATTTGTTTTGTTAACGATTACAATAATCATCGGAATAATCTGGCTGCCGAAAGCATTTCCAAATATTACTTTTGCGGATCCAAAGCTTATTGGAACATTTGCAGTATGGATTCTTTACGGAATCGGACTTATCAATAAATTTTTGGGCAAATGGCGGGGAAAAAAATTAATTATTCTTTCTATCATCGGCTTTTGTCTGGCAATTTTATCAACAATGCTCACAAATTTTTTAGGAAAAAGTTTTCACTCATTCTATTAGAATATGAATCTTCTTGGAATATCAATAAATCATCGCACTGCTCCTGTGGAACTTAGAGAGGCCCTTCATTTAAGTGAAGATGAAATTCGTAAGTTCATCCAGCAGACAAAAGACAGCGCTTTTGCAGAAGGAATAATTATTTCCACTTGCAACAGAACTGAAATTTATGCAATTCCAAAGAGTAATAAAACGAGTTTAAAAGATTTAGAGAACCTGATAAAAAATTATAAATCAAGTTTTGAAGTAAAGGATGAAAACTTTCAACACTTTATTTCTCGTGAATCTATCGAACATCTTTTCCGTGTTGCTTGTGGGATTGAATCATTGTTGATTGGTGATAACCAGATTTTTAAACAAGTAAAAGATTCCTTTTTAATTTCGGAGGAAATGAATTTTGCCGGAGTTTTGATACGACGTGTAATGGATGCAGCAACTCGAGTTGGTAAACGTGCAATTAATGAAACTACAATCAGCGAAGGTGCGGTAACGGTTAGTTATGCTGCTGTTCAGCTAGTAGAAAAAATATTTTCAAACCTTCAAAAAAAATCTGCGCTGATAATTGGAACCGGTGAAACAGGAGAGATTGCAGCCAAACATTTACGTGATAGAGGTATCGGAAGACTTGCATTAACAAATCGCTCATTTGAAAAAGCAGAAAAACTTGCTGCCGAATTAAAAACGGCTGTGTTTCCATTCTCAAATTTTAAAGAGCATTTACATAAGTTTGATATAATCGTAAGTGCTACAAGCGCTGAGGGACTGATTATCACAAAGAAAGATATTGAAGATGCAATGAAGAAGCGTAATTATGCTTCGATGGTGCTAATGGATATTGCAATTCCTCGTGATATTGATCCTGAATCCAAAAAGATTGATTATGTTTTTTATCATGATATTGACTCGTTGAATATTATTGTTGAGCAAAATCTTGGCAAGAGGAAATCAGAAATTCCAAAAGTTGAAAAGATTATCGAGGAAGAACTTGATAATTTTTTTGAATGGTATAACTCACTTGAGGCTGCCCCAACTATAAAAACACTACGTGATTATTTTGAAAATGTTCGTGCTGAAGAAGTTGAAAAAAACATCAACAAGTTTTCTGAAGATGATAAGGAAAAATTGGAGATTATTACAAAGAGAATTATGAATAAAATCCTTCATCATCCCACAATTGAACTAAGAAAAATATCAGAATCTGATTTGCGTGCTGAAGATACTGCCGCAAAGATTTCCGTGATTAGAGATTTGTTCGGGTTAAACTCCAGTAAAGACGAAAAGAACAAAGGATAAATTTTGAAACAAAAAATTGTAATCGGTTCGCGTGGCAGCGAGCTTGCTTTGTGGCAGGCAAATCACATCAAACGCGAGATTGAAAAGAAAAATAAAAACGTAAGTGTTGAAATAAATATCATCAAAACAAAAGGTGATAAGATTCTTGATGTTGCGCTTTCAAAAATTGGAGACAAATCTCTTTTTACGAAAGAACTTGAAGTTGAACTTTTAGCAAAACGAATTGATTTAGCTGTACATAGCTTGAAGGATTTGCAGACACAAATTCCTGCCGGATTAAAACTTGCAGCAGTTACAAAACGACATGAAGTCGAAGATGTTTTGATAGCAAGAAAAAAAGGAATGACAATTCAATCACTACCGGAGTTTGGAGTAGTTGCAACAGGTTCTTTGAGAAGAAGATCTCAGTTACTTCATCTTCGGCCTGATCTTACAGTTCTTGATTTACGTGGAAACGTTCCATCACGAATTCAAAAATTTTTGGAATCAGAGTGGGATGCAATAATTCTTGCACGTGCTGGAGTAGAAAGATTAAATTTAAATAAACACATTTCTTCATTCATACCCAAAGAAGATATTCTTCCGGCTGTTGGACAAGGCGCATTGGGAATTGAAATTCATGAAAACAATAAAGTAGTTGAAGAAATTATTAAATCACTTCATCACGATGAAACATATAAGGCAGTAATTGCTGAAAGAGCATTGTTACGGGCACTAGAGGGCGGATGCCAGGTTCCAATCGGTGCATTTGCAGAAGTTAAACCAAGCGGACTTTATCTTGATGCAGTGGTTGGTTCACTTGATGGAACAATTACTTATCGTAAAAAATTACGTGGAAGTAAAAACGATCCTGAAAAACTTGGGAAACAACTAGCAAAGGATTTGCTTAAAGCCGGAGCAAAACAAATTCTAAAAGAAGTTTATGAAACAGCGAGAACTAAATGAAAAACAAAATTTTAAATATCTTTTTATTTGATGCAATATTCGTAACAGCAATAGTTTTTTCTTTAATGCTGAATAGTTGTTCTTGTAAACCTTGCCAGCAGCAGGATGAATCTCAAATACCAGTAAACGTTCTAAGAAAATCAGATCAATTTATTTTTTCAAAAACCGGTTCAGATTTTTTTAAAAAATACATCACTATAGATTTTTCACAATCAAAACACATCGAACCAAATTATTTGATGGTTTATAGATTTTATATGCCGGAAAAACCTTTTGTTGATGAGTTGATAAGATTTACTGTTGACAGCACGGGAAAAGTTTTGACACAATACGAAGTTGTTGGTATTCCTGATTGCAATGCAAACGAAATGGATTGTGGTTTTGTTGTTGATGAAAAGATCGCAAAACAAATTGCTGTTCAAAATGGTTTAGCTAAAGGTATAACTGATTGGAAAATTGATTTTATATGGAACAGCAGTTATAATAAATATGTTTGGGAAATTATCAGCACAACTAAAGAAAGTAAAACTGATCAATACAATCGTGCTGAAGGCGAAAAGATTATTATTGATTCCAATAATGCATCAGTGTTGAGTAAAGATACCTGGAAAATAAATTAAACAATGATAGTTAAAGAAGAAAAAATAAAGCGCAAAGAAAAAAAACGCGAGCGAATGCTTGAAGTTGCTGCCGAACTTTTTTCTAAAAAGAATTATCATGAAGTAATGATGGATGATGTGGCAAGATTAACTGATGTTGCCAAAGGTACAGTATATAATTATTTCAGTTCGAAAGAAGAATTATATTTTTCAATAATGAGTTCAAAGCTCGAGAATCTAAACACATCACTAAAAAATAAAATTGCTTCTGAAATAAGTACTATTGATTCACTGCATACTTATATAATCCATCTTTACATGTTTATGATGAAGTATCAGAATTTCTTTTTGATGTATCAGAAAGAATATATGAATGCACAGAATGAATTTTGTGATGAACTTCGCGGAATGAGCGATGATCTAAAATCAATTTTGAGCGATGTTATTTACAAAGGTAAAAGAGAAAATCAATTCCGTGATGTTGATGAAAGTTTTACTGTTAAGCTTGTTCTGGGAAGTATATTTGGCGCAGTTCAACGAGGTGTCGAGAATAAATACACTGGTGAAAAACTAATTGAAGAACGCGAAAAACTTTTTGATTTTATTTTACATGGTTTGTATTCAGGATTTAACAATAATAAAGTAAGACCATTAAAAAATAAGATAATTGTACTTACACGAACGATCGAACAATCAAAAGAATCTGCTGCAATATTTAGTGAACTTGGTGCTGATGTGATTGTTTTTCCAACACTGGAGATTGTTCCTCCAAATAATTGGGAGAGATTTGATGAGCTTATTTTATCAGAGCAAAAAATAGATTTTATAGTTTTTACATCTGCTCATGCAGTTACAATGTTTATTAAAAGATGCAGTGAACTGAATAAACAAGTTGATTTTGGAAAAACAAAAGTGGTCGCTGTTGGAAACAAAACAAAATCAGTTTGTGAAGAGAATATGATTAAAGTTGATATTGTCCCGAAGAAATTTTCAGGTGAAGGCGTTGTTGAAGAGTTATCTAAATTTAATTTGAAAGACAAACTTGTTTTCATTCCGCGTTCAGCAATTGGGAGGGAAGGATTGCCAAATGGATTAGAAGAACTTGGGGCAAAAATAATTACTGTTCCTGTTTACAATGTTTCTCTTCCATCAAAAGAATCTGTTCAGCAAAATGTTGATAAACTTAATTTAAGTAAGGCAGATGTTTTTATTTTTACAAGTCCATCTACATTTGAAAATTTTTTAATTATAATGAACATCAATAATCCAGTTTCATTTTTCAAAAGTTATGATGTTGCAGCTATTGGTCCAACTACAAAATCTGCTATTGAAAACAGCAAAGTAAAAGTTAGTATTATGCCGGATGAGTTTACAATTAAAGGCTTGGCAAACAAAATGATTGAGTTTTACAAAAAGTCAGAAAAATAACGGAGAAAAATTTGAGCGAACTAAAAAATGATTTATTTCTAAGAGCATGTAGAAGACAAGATGTTGAACGTACTCCAATCTGGATAATGCGCCAGGCTGGAAGATATTTACCTGAATACCGAGCTGTTCGTGCAAAATCAGATTTTCTAACAATGTGTAAAACTCCGGAACTTGCTGCCGAAGTTACAATTCAACCTGTGGATTTAGTTGGAGTTGATGCTGCAATTTTGTTTTCAGATATTCTTGTAATTCCCGAAGCTATGGGAATGCACCTTGAAATGAATGAAGGTAAAGGCCCTGTTTTTCCAAATCCAATTCGCACTATTGATGATGCAAAAAAATTAAAAGAGATCGATCCGACTAAAGAATTAAAGTATGTTATTGATGCTGTTTCATTGACAAAAAAGAATTTGAATAATCGTGTTCCATTAATTGGATTTAGTGGTTCACCATGGACTCTGCTTACATATATGGTTGAGGGTAAGGGCTCAAAAAACTATTCTGAAGTAAAAAAAATGTTATATAACAATCCAGAACTTGCTCACTCAATTCTTGATAAATTATCAAACACAATTGCTGCATACCTTTCAGCTAAAATTGAAGCTGGCTGTAATGCTGTTCAGATTTTTGATACCTGGGGCGGAATTTTATCGCAAAAAGATTTTGAAGAGTTTTCTTTACAGTATGTTGAAAAAATAATTTCCCAAATTAAGCGAAAAGATGAACCGATAATTTTCTTTGCTAAAGGCGTTCATTATAATATTAGCAAATTAGCTAGCATTGGCGCTGATGTTCTTGGTCTTGATTGGACAATGGATCTTGGAAAAGTTAGAAAAGAAGTCGGTGATAAAGTGGCAATTCAGGGCAATCTAGATCCAACTGTTTTGTATGCGGATAAAAGTTATATTAAAGAATCCGTAACAGATGTTCTAAAATCTTTTGGTAAAGGAAGCGGGCATGTGTTTAATCTTGGTCATGGTGTTTTACCTGATATAGATCCGGAAAATGTAAAAGTACTTGTGCAATATGTAAAAGAAGAAAGCGTTTCTTTTCACCGCGGAGACGCTGAGGCGCAGAGAAATTGAATACTGAACAATTAAATAAACTTGGTGCTATTATTCTTGATGCTTCAATCGAAGTACACAAACAACTTGGACCCGGTTTACTTGAAAGTGTTTATGAGTTATCATTATATAAGGAGTTATCCTCAAGAAATGTGAATGTTAAAAAGCAAGTCGCAATTCCTGTTTTATATAAAGGTGAAGATTTAAATGCGGAATTCAAAATAGATATTCTTGTAGGAAATGAAATTGTTATTGAATTAAAAGCTGTTGAAATACTATTGCCCGTTCACAAAGCCCAACTTTTAACCTATCTAAGATTATCTGAAAAGAAACTTGGATATCTAATTAATTTTAATGTTCCAAAATTAATAGATGGATTTAACAGAATAGTAAATAAATTTTAGCTCTGCGTCTCTGCGACTCAGCGTTGAAAAAAGGATTAAAGATGTTTGAAATAGATTTAACAAAATTTAAAAAATACGATAAGCCGGGACCACGTTATACAAGCTATCCGACAGCTCCGCAGTTTAATGAAGTGTTTACACACGAAGATTATTTAAATGAAATTGTAAAAACAAATTATGGTAATAATCTTCCTGATTTATCGCTTTACTTCCATCTTCCTTATTGTGATACTCTTTGTTATTTCTGCGGCTGCAATATGATAATTACTCGTAACAGAGATAGAATAAAAGAGTACATAAAATATCTTAAGAAAGAAATTGATCTTACAAGAACATATCTATTAACTGATAGAAAAGTAGTTCAGCATCATTGGGGCGGAGGAACACCAACACATTTAAATCCTGATGAGATAAATGAACTTGCTTCCTATATTAAACAATCCTTTAATTTTAAAGACAATGCTGAAATAAGTTGCGAAATTGATCCACGCGAATTAACAAAAGCACATCTTGAAGCATTGCGTAATAATGGATTTAATAGAATCAGTATGGGTGTTCAGGATTTTGATGACAAAGTACAGAAAGCTGTAAACAGGATTCAACCTGAAGACATAACAAGACAAGCAGTTCAGTGGATTAGAGAACTTGGTTATCAAAGTATTAATCTTGACTTGATCTACGGTTTACCTTTTCAAACAGTAGAAGGATTTGCAAAAACTGTTGATCACATAATTGATATTTCTCCTGATCGAATTGCTGTATTTAATTATGCACATGTTCCGTGGATGAAAAAACATATGGCACTGATTCATCCGGAAGATATTCCTGCAGCAGAGATAAAGCTTGAAATCCTAAAGATGACAATCGAAAAACTTACAAATGCCGGATACGATTTTATTGGTATGGATCACTTTGCAAAACCTGATGATGAACTTGCAGTTGCTATGAGAGAGAAAAAACTTTACCGCAATTTTCAGGGTTACAGCACAAATGCTGGTGCCGATCTTTACGCAATGGGAATAACTTCCATCTCCCAACTAAAAAATGTTTATGCACAGAATTACAAAACCGAAAAAGAATATTACTCAGCTCTTGATCATGAAAAACTCCCGACTTCAAAAGGATATCAACTAACAGAAGATGATCACTTACGCAGAGAAGTGATTATGAAACTAATGTGCGACTTCGAGTTAAACTTTGCACCAATTGAACAACAATTTAAAATAGATTTTAAAACTTACTTTGCTTGGGGATTAAATAATCTTAAAGAAATGGAAGCAGATGACCTAATAGAAATTTCTGACGGCGGAATTAAAGTTAAAAATATGGGAAGAATGCTCATCCGTAACATTGCAATAAATTTTGATGGATACATCGAACGAAAAGAAGATACGGCTAAATATTCTAGAACGGTTTAATCTTAGATCAAGGATTTAACGGGTTTGCGTAGAATTGAAATTAATCAAACACTAAAATTTTGTTATAAGCAAATTCAAGCGATAAGACTTTCGATTCTGTTAGCTTCATTAATATTCTCATTAGCACCAGCTATTTCTTCTTCTCTCATTCTTTCCAATCTCATAGAATTAGTTCTAAACTTAGGAATAAAAATTGAAAGGATATATACTCTAAGTATATACCACCAGAAGCTTCTTTCTAGTAAAATAGGATTAATATTTTGTTCGATTTCTGCGTGAGCTTCTGGAACTTTATTCCAATGTAATCCGGCTTTGTGATGATGAATTGTATGATAGCCGTTGTTGAAGAGCATAAAATTTAAAAACCCTGTAAAATTTCTCGAGTGATTCCACTCAGATTCTTCATTCGCATGAACATGCTGGACGTAATTAAATATAAGTACGCTGAATAGAGAAACTTGCTGAGGAATAATAACAAAGAGAAGTGCTTTCTGCCAATCTATTAAAAAAGCCGCCGCTATCCATAAAAAAAGTATTACGTACTGAGAGATGCATAACCAGTATTTCTCTTTATTGTTTGCTTTTAATTCTTTCAGGTAACCGAATATTGCTTTTTGCTGATAGTAACCACTTATTGTAGGATATGAAACAAGTGTTAGAAAATTATTTCTTTCGCTCATTCTATAGGTAATAGAGTCATCTCCTTCACGATTATTAAACCGGTGATGATTTTTATTGTGCGTTGGTATCCAGGCAAAAATTGGGAAGCCATAAAACACTGTTAACCACCAGTCTGTAATTGTATTTAATGTTTTGGATTGCCACATCGGTAAATGATTGTGATTATGAGTCATAACAGAAACGGCAACTGACATAAACAAATACCAGGTGTAGATAAAAGTATTTACGCCAATCCATTGCCATTGTATAACAAAGAGTGCTGTGGTAATTATTATGTAAGCAAGACTTTTAATATCTGCTTTATTTTTTAACATATGAACCTCTGAGCTTAAAATTATTTTTTACACGAACATTCAATTCCATTATCATCGTATTCACTATCTTGAAAATCTAAATGACACTTAACCAATCTAGAGATTCATTTAGCAAATTGAATCTTTGCTTAATCAAACACCAAAATTCTATTGTAAATAAAATCAAAAGAAAATGTTTTTGATTCAGTTCTTTTCTCAATATACTCAGCAACTTTTTCTAAACGTTTGGGAATAGAAAGAATTTTTTCCTGCGCTTTTTGTGCAAGATCATTCAGTCCGGTTATAAATTCAATTTCCCAAAACTTAATTGCTTCTTCAACTATCTTTTTATAATCACGCGGACCATAAATTCCAATCCTTCTTACAACATCAGCCATATCTCTAAAGTTAGGCATTGAAATTCCAGGCATATCTATCGCAGGCATAATATCTGCCGCAGAAAGCATTGCCCTGTTTGGATCAAGATTAAGAACTTCTTTAAAAACATTTCTATAAAAAGTATAATGCTTTGCTTCATCAGCAGCGATGTTGCTAAGAATGCCATTTAATAACGGCTCATCCTGCCCCGCAAGTTTACCAGTGTTTTTATGAGAAACCTGAGTTGCTCTTTCCTGCAAAGTTGTATAAACAAAAACTTTGTATGGATCTTTATCCCAATTAGGATTAAACCCGTTTTCGATATAATGAAACTGCATCAATTCAACTTCACGGAAACTGAACAATCGTGCATCACGGACATAATCTCGAATTATTGCACCGTGTCTGTCTTCCTCAGCAGTCCACATATTATTCCATTTAGACCAAAAACTTCTATCACCAAGATGCTGTGCAATCAGTCTGTGAAAGTGCGGCAGGCCTTCTTCGGTTAAAAGATTTAAAGCAACGGCAACGCGAACTTCATCTTTAACTCCTCGTGAACGATCGCGAAGAATTTTATTATTGGTTTCCTGATCATCATTCATTTTTTCATCTGCCGGGAGAAAATCACTTGAGAACCATAATTTTCTTTTTTCAATATGATCTTTTATCCACTCTTTAACATTACTTTCAAGATAACTTAGTACTTCAGTCTTTTCAGCTGTTTCAGTTTGTAAGGATTCGCGCTCTCTTATTAAGATTTCCATAACATCGTAAATTTATTTATTTGTATAATCGTTTAGTTCTACGATTAGATAATAGAAATGATTTGTATTAACAGAAAGGCATTGAGAGTGCCAAACGAGGGTTTTACATTTAATTTACAAATGATTTCAGAGTGTCATTTCGAACGAAGAGAGAAATCCGTTTATTGCTTATAAAGATTTCTCAGTCGATGACTCCTTCGAAAGGACTTATCCTATCCTGCTTATAAAATTTTAATCGCTTGGTCTTTCAGCCATTTGGGCTGTGGTAAAGAAATCGTTGTAAAATCGTTTTTGATATTCACCTAGTAAGGAATTTATTTTTTCTTTATCAGATGATTTAACTATCAATCCAGCGTGATATTCTTTTTTCAATCTCCATACAACTTCGGGATCGTTATAAGCTTCTAAGTTTGGCCATTCTTGTTTGGATAGTGAAGTGAGTATTGCAGCATAATCATTTTTAACTTTGGGAAGTTTGTATTCTTTTTCACCGTTTAGAATTTCAATCTTT
This sequence comes from Ignavibacteriaceae bacterium, assembly GCA_049291095.1. Lineage (GTDB taxonomy): Bacteria > Bacteroidota > Ignavibacteria > Ignavibacteriales > Ignavibacteriaceae > IGN3. Next base: position 72,019 of record JBATOT010000072.1, read on the forward strand.
GCCCATTCTTTCCAGAGATTAATTCCAGTTGCAGCTTCAACTAGTGAAGAAAGATTAGCGCCGCCAACTCGTGCAGATGTTTCTAAGAAATAAATTTTTCCGTCCTCAGCACGAATAAATTCAGAGTGTGAAACTCCACGCAGCAATCCTAATGCTTTTAACACTTTTTTGTTCAATTCTAAAATTTCTTTTGCTTCATCAGATTTACTATCAAGTGTTTGGCTTGTAAAAACTCTACCTTGATGCGCAACTTCAAATGGAGGAGTTCCATATTTACTGGCCAAACCAAAAACTATTTCTCTTTCACTAATAATAGTATCTACGTGATATATATATCCGGGAACAAATCTTTCCATTAAAAAGAAAGATTGCTCATCAGCAAGATGATTAATTCTATCCCACATTTCCTGTTTGTTGTTAACTTTTTTTAATCCATAAGAACCTGCAAGCAAACGAGGTTTTATCATATATGGAAATGGAACTTTATCAGCAAACTCATTAATTTTTTTATGATTTAAAACATGAATAAACTCAGGAACCGGAATTCCCATTTCTTTTGCACGCACTCTCATTGCAAGCTTATCACGAAAGTGCCTTGCTGTTGTATCCCCCATTCCACCTAATCTTAAATGCTCACGTAAAGAAGCCGCACGTTCAACATCAAAATCATCAAGCGCAACAATTCTATCAATGCTTTCTGTTCTTGCAAGATAACTTACACCATAAATTACATCCTGCATATTCCAATCTTTGTTTTTATCAGGAATGTAAAATATCTCATCCAGACTTGCTCTCGGCCAATCAGCATTTTCTAAACTTTTAGAAGTAAGAAGTATTACACGGCAGCCTTGTGTTTTGGCTTCGCGCATAAAATCAAAACCTTTTTCATAACTGGAAATGCAAAGAATAGTTAGCATGATTTTTCTCCTAAAATTTGTGGAGTATTAAATTCTGTATAAATATGTTTTAACAGTAATGATCTGAATATCGAATGTCGAACAAGGAATAAAGAATTTAGAAAAAAAGAAAATATTTACAGTACATTATTTTCGTTTATTATTCTTTTTAGCGGTTTCGATACTTTTGACAAAAATAGCAATAAGTTCATTACATTCAACCAGTGATTTATCTAATAAATCAAGTTTATTGGTAAGTGGTACTCTTTTTATGATCTTTAGTGCCACCAACGATTCTCGTAACTCCTTTAACAAAATCATTAATTTATGAATAAAATCATTTCTTGATTCGGCACTTTGTGCTTCGCCATATTGTAAAGCGGGCGATGTTCCCGATCTGACAAGCTGCCCAGCAATGTGATTTCCTGCTTTTGTATTATTTAAACTTTCTGTCGTTTTGATTATCAAAACAGAAAATTCAATCAATCTGTCTTCAAGATCAAACTTTTTGTTTTCTGTCACAATTATTTCTCCTAAGCCTTTTTAAAAAATAATTATGATTACTTCATAATTAAATATTCAAAATTCCTTGTTCGATATTTAAACTCAGACCTTGGTATTTAGTAACCTCAAAATTGGATAAATGTTTTCTCCTTTATCATAAAACGGGGAACGTCTATAGAAGAAATCTAATCGCTCGCCACCGTTATTTCTAAATGATTCATCTTCGTTTAACTTTTTATAAAAATCACTTCGCAATTGCGGATTATCTTTCAGCATTTGTTTTGCATAAGGTTCCATTACATAAGCTTCGGCATATTCTTTTCGTTCGAAGAAAGCATTAAAGAATCCCCAATTAACAAACGAATCCGGTGCTTCAGGTTCTAACAAATTTACAATCACTCTTAATTGTCTTTGATTTGTATATACTATTAGTGTTCCTGCTTCAACTTCAACTTTTTCTGTAAAAGGATTACACTTAAATGATGGAAGCTGTCTTCCTTCGTACGGTCTTGGTGCAAATTGTACATCCTCAAATCTGTACTTTTCAACTTTAACAGACTTTGCAGATTTTAAAATATTAAATTTTATTTGATGTGCTTTAATTACATCAATAATTTCTGAAAAGTGCTGTGGAATTAAATATGCTATCGGCACACTAATTTTCTTTTCTGAATTTGCTTTGTTGAAAATCGGGATCTCAATTTCCATTGATTTATTAGTGTATTTTCTAACGGTTGAGCCTGTTAAATCACTATGCTCATCATACCACTCAAATCCTTTAAATAAATATTTATCAAACTTCCCATTTCCTTTAAGAATTAATGGAAACTTCTTTTTTGTAGATAAATAATATTTAACAGTTTCTTTATCGGCTTGTTTATTTAAGGATATTATTTCTTTATGATTTTCATTTACAAAGCTTAGTGTATGTTCCATCATTGATTTTGTAGAGAACACACGATTTGCAAATGGTTTTAAACTGTGTGTTTCTACGAGAAGACAAATTCTGTTTTGTGTTGCACAATATCCATGTGATAATCTTGGAGGCGCAGGCAAATCAACAATTCCACTTTCAATTGTGCCGGATTTAAATTCCATGTAAGGACCAATAATAAATCCGTCTTCTTCAACATTGCTTAAAAGATAAGGCAAATATTTTTTGTCAATCAAACTAATTAAACCGCGATCAATGTTTTGATGTGTTTCAATTCCGTATGTAACGTGATATTGATAATCGGCGCCGTTTGTTGTGTGATTATCAATCATAAAGTCCGGCAGCCAATCGTTAAAAAGTTTTAAGAAGGATCGGATTTCCTGTGAATCTGCTTTTAAATAATCTCTGTTAAGGTTTAAGTTTAAAGCGTTAGTTCGCCAGCCCATTTTCTTTGGTCCGTTTTGGTTTGGTCTGTTAAACGGACTTATTCTTTCATGACCATCAATATTTAAAACAGGAATGATTAACAAAATTGTATTATCTAAAAGTGATTGCTTTTCTTTTGTGATAAGAATTTCTCTCAACAAAAGCATACAGGCATCTTTACCTTCAACTTCGCCCGGATGAATACCATTTTGAATAAGGATTATTGCTTTTCCAATTTTCTTTGCTTGCTCTGGCGTAAAAGCTTTATCATTAGAAACGATAATAACTTTTAATTCTCTTCCTTGTGGAGTTATGCCAATAGTTTTGATTTTTACAAAAGGAGTTTTATCGGCAAACTTTTGAAAATATTTTAAAGTATTTTCATAATCTGGGGATTCAAGTTTATTTGATTTTTCAAAATGTGTTAGCCAATCTTTAGAAATATTTTTCTTCTGCATTGTAATAAATATGATTAGTTATAGTTTATACAAATATAAGTTTCATTTAATAAAAAAGGCGACTTTAATTAGTCGCCTTATAAAGAATTTAATTTGTAATTAATATATCGGATTCATCCCAAGATTATAAAATACAAATCCCCAAAGATCTGCAACTTCTTCAATTACTTTTGATGTGGGTTTACCTGCACCATGCCCAGCTTTAGTTTCGATTCTAATCAGGACTGGATTTTCGCCTTTGTAATATTCTTGCAAAGTTGCGATGTATTTAAATGAATGAGCTGGTACAACTCTATCATCGTGATCTGCAGTTGTTACAAGAGTTGCTGGATAGTTTAATCCACTTTTAATGTTGTGTAGTGGAGAATATTTGTAAAGATAATCAAATTGTTCAGCATCATCACTCGAACCATATTCTACAGCCCAATAATATCCGATTGTAAATTTATGAAAGCGTAACATATCCATAACGCCAACTTGCGGTATTGCAACTTTAAATAATTCCGGTCTTTGATTAATTACTGCCCCAATTAATAATCCACCATTTGATCCTCCGGCACAAGCAAGTTTTGATGGTGAAGTGTAACCTTCTTTAATTAAATATTCTGCTGCAGCAATAAAATCATCAAACACATTTTGTTTTTTATCCAACATTCCTGCTTTATGCCAGGCTTCTCCATACTCACCGCCACCACGAATGTTTGGCATTGCATAAACTCCACCATTTTCTAAAAACATTAATCTTGATGTGCTAAATGATGGATTCATAGAAATATTAAATCCACCGTAGCTGTAGAGATAAGTTGGATTATTCCCATCAAGTTCCAATCCTTTTTTATGTACAATAAACATAGGAATTTTTGTTCCATCTTTACTTGCATAAAAAACTTGCTTGGTTTCGTAGTTGTCAAACTCAAAATCTAAATCAACTTGTTGATATAATTCAGATTTCTTGGTATTTACATCAAGCTTATAAATTGTACTAGGGAATGTGAATGACGTAAAAGAATAGAATGCTATTTTGTCATCTCTTCTTCCACTAAATCCAACAGAGCCAAGAGTTGGTAAATTAATTTCACTATCCAATGTTCCATCTAAATTATAGAAGTAAGCATGATTAGAAGCATCCTGCATGTAAGTTGCAACAATTTTTCCACCAATAATTTGAATGCCTTGTAAAACATCTTTCTTTTCAGGAATTACATCTTTCCAGTTTTCTCTAGCAGGATTTACAGGATCAATCATTATAAGCTTATAGTTTGAAGCATTGTAATCTGTTTGTGCAAGAAGTTTATCTGCTAAATTATCAACAATACCATAGTTGTTATTAAGATCATCAACAATACTTACAAACTTTAAATTGGGATCAGATAAATCTTTTACAAGAAATCCATTGTTACTTGTTCCTTCAGAAAAATAGATAATTAGAAATCGTTCATCTTCAGTTGTTCCTGCAGAAAACCCACGATCTGGTTTTGATGCATCTTCATAAATCACAACATCTTTAGATTGATCATCACCAATTTTGTGATAGTAAACTTTTGAGAATTGATTTTTTGTTGATAACTCTGAACCTGTTGGCTCAGGAAATCTGCTATAGAAAAATCCATTGTCTTTCCATGCCATTCCCGAAAATTTAATCCATTTTAAATGATCTGATAATTTTTTTCCAGATTCAATATCCATTGCAAAATATTCATTCCAGTCGCTACCACCGGAAGCCGTAGCGTAAGCAAAAGTTTTTCCATCTTTAGAAAAAGCAAATGTAGCAAGAGAAATTGTTCCATCTTCAGAAAGTTTGTTTGGATCAAAAAACACTTTTGCTTCACTTTCAAGATTATCTTTTACATACATAACACTTTGATTTTGCAATCCATCATTTTTAAAGAAATAATATTTATCTCCTGCACGAAATGGCGCGCCGTATTTTGGAAAGTTATAAAGTTTTTCAAATCTTTCCTTTAAATTATCGCGAAAAGGGATTTTTGATAAGTATTCATCAGTAACTTTATTTTGCTCAATAACCCAATTTGCTGTTTCTTCTGAGTTATCATCTTCAAGCCAGCGGTACTGGTCTGTGACTTTAGTTCCAAAGTAATCATCAACAACATCTGATTTTTTTGTCTCAGGATATTTGATTTGTGCAAAATTTGATGTTACCATTAATAGTATTAAAACTCCTAAAATATTTTTCATTCACTCTCCTTTAATTGAACTTTATAAACTTAAGTTTTGATATTCGGTGTGTTCTTCCAAAAACTTTCTCACGTACCAGCAGCCAGGAATAACTTTTAAACTCTTTTCTTTGGCATATTCTAAAGCAGCTTTTACAACTACAGAAGCAAGACCTTTCCCTCTAATCTGCGGAGGTGTATAAGTTGAATACAGATCAAGTGTTACTTTATCTTCAGCATAAAGAACATATACTTCATTTCCATCAACATCTAAAACAAATCTACTGCCTTGTTTATCGTTTAATACTTCATTCATAAAATATTTCTCTGTTTTAAATTCAAAACTAAATCATCATATCTTAAGAATTGAATTCCATCCCAACCCAAACTTTTTGCTGCGTTTACATATTCTAAAATGTCATCAATAAAAATGTGTTCTTCTGAAGGAAATCCGGATACTTTTTCAACTTCGAGATAAATTTCTTTTTCCGGCTTTATGAATTTTACTTCGTGCGAAAGAATAAGTTTATCAAACAGTTGTAAAAACGCATAATTTCCAAATCCAAATTTTTTGTGAATTGAATTTGTGTTCGAAATTAAGTAGAGCTTATATTTATTTTTAAGCTCAGGTAAAAGTGCAATTATATCCTCGTTCAAGGAAAAGATATCTGACCAGTATTTGCAAAATGTTTCTGCATCAATTATGTTATCAAGATAATCCAGCATTTGAGAGATAAAAACTTTTTCCGGAGTTAGTCCTTTCTCAAAATCACGATGAACATTGTAATTCTTTTTATACAAATCTAAAAAGCGTTCACCAATTCCTGGTTTATGCTTGTTTACTTTTTCCACAAAGTATTTATAATCAAATGGGACAATCACTTGTCCCAAATCAAAAACTATTGCTGAATATTTTCTACTACTCATTCTGCAATTACAAAAATATCATCAGATAGACCTTTGTTTACCTTGATACTGCTAACACTAACATCGATTGCTTGACCGCCGGCAGATTGCAAGATTTTATGTGGATATTTAACACCATCAACTTCTTTGTAATCTTCAAATGTAAAAGTTTGATTCATCAACCCCATTTGAGTTTGAAGTTCTTTTTCATCTTTAACTTTCAATCCGGATTCAACATCAAAATAGGAAAACCAGCGAAGACCTGAAGGAAGAACCATTTTAATTTTTTCGGCATCTTTTGAGTTTACTTTCTCGGTTCCTTCATAAAAAAGTTTTATTCCAAAACTTTCAGGATCCATCATAAACTCCATGTTTGCTTCAATTTTTAATGCTTCAAGTTCTTTATCCTTCACTTCAATTTTTTGATTCATCGCACTCATCATTCCCTTTTCACCATCGAATAAAACAGTTTGCTCCATACCACCGGCTTTAATTTCTTGTCTTAGCTTATTTGGTGCTTTTTGTTTTGCGATTAAGGTAATGCTTTGTCCCATTGCGGTACCGCGCATTATTGTTGTTCTATCTTCAACTTTTGAAAGAGCATCTCTTCCGCCAATTGCATCCAGGTATTTTTCAATAATATCTTTAGCTTTTTGTTTTGATATCTCTAAAGAATCCTGTGCTAACAAATTATTAGATAATATACTGAACAGAACTGCCAACATAATTATTGATGATTTTCTGAGTAACATTTTTTCTCCTAAATATTAATGTGTTGCATAAAAATAAGGATTTAATTTTTTCTTTCTAATTAGTTCATCACACAAAAAACAAAAATTTGGTTCCGTTCCAAATATTTTTAAGTTTGGTGAAATTATTTTAACAAATATCTATACATAATGAAACGAATCCTTGTAATCGGGGCAGGCAGAACTTCTACATCATTAATTAATTATCTAATTAGCAAATCAATAGAGCAGGATTGGTTTATAACTGTTGCCGATCAATCTTTAGATCTCGCTAAGCAAAAATCCGGAAATCATCCAAGAGTAAAAGCAGTAAAGTTTAATATCTTTAATGAAAAAGAAAGATCGGCCCACATTGCCAAAGCTGATATTGTCGCTTCCTTATTGCCAGAAACTCACCACATTCATTTAGTTAAAGATTGCCTTTTGCATAGAGCTCATTTAGTTACAGCATCATATGTTTCATCACAAATGGAATCATTTAATGAGCAAGCCTCAAGTTCAGGATTAATATTTTTAAATGAGATGGGACTGGATCCGGGGATTGATCATATGGACACTCTTCGATTAATTAATAAAATAAAAAATAAAGGCGGGCAATTAATTTCGTTGCGCTCTTTTGGCGGCGGATTAATAGCGCCTGAAAATGATGATAATCCATGGGGATACAAAATCACGTGGAATCCTATGAATGTTGTAATTGCCGGAATGGCAAGTGCACGTTATGTAAAAGATGGGAAATTAAAAATTGTTCCTTACAATAGATTATTTCTTGATGTTCACCGCGTGGAAGTTCCGGGAGTTGGAACTCTTGAAGCTTATCCAAATAGAGATTCAATAAAGTATCGTAGAATTTATCATGCTACAAAAATTCCTAATGTATTTCGTGGATCTTTAAGACAGCCCGGATTTTGTGAAGCCTGGCAAGCACTTGTGCAAATTGGATTGACGGATAACCGATATATTGTACCTGATGCACACAAACTAACTTATGAAGAATGGTTATCGTTTTACCTGGATAAAAAAAATAACAGAACAATTAAAAAAACACTGGCAAATTTTTTAAATGTTACTGAAGAGAGTGAAATAATAAAAAAAATTAAGTGGCTTGGTTTACTTTCGGATGATAAAATCGGGCTTACAGATCCAACACCTGCAGATATTCTTTTGGATCTGCTTCAGAAAAAGTGGAAGTTTTCTAAAACTGATAAAGACATGGTAATTCTACAAACAGAAGTTGAATATTTAATCGATGAAGCAAAGGAAAAAATTGTTTCAACTTTAGTTTTGTACGGAAAAGAAAATTACAACACGGCAATGTCAGAAACAGTTGGACTGCCGATGGGTGTTGGTGTAAATCTAATTTTAAATAATAAGATCAGCGAAAGAGGAGTAATAATTCCTATTTATCCTGATATTTATAAACCTGCGCTAAAAGAACTGGCAAAAATGGGGATTGTGTTTAAGGAGAAGTTAACTAAGTTTTAAAAATCACTTGAACTTATTCTAAATATTTTTTCATATAAGAATATTTTTGAGTAAACTTTCCCTTCCAAAGGATAGTGGCGCGTTTTATTTCTTCCGGCAATCCGGATTCTGAAATTAATCCTTTATAGTTTGCTTTTAATATCCCTTTAAGTAAAGGAGAAATATCTTCGCTAAACTGAATAGAAGCATCGGCAGAAAATTCACACGGAAGATTAGTTACTGCCATCACTGCAACCCCATCTCCTTCAAATCCATCATTAGATTTTTCAGTTAGAGGGTTATAAACATACACCGGGTTATCAATCCATGTCTCTTTTGAAAATTCAATCGAACCATTTGGATCACAAGTAATATCACCAATAACTTTTAATGTTTTACTTTCTTTCCAAACATTATACATTATTCTATTAGATATTGATCTTGGATATTTGGAATTCCATATTACACAATTCATCAATACAGTTACATATGGCAATATCTTATCCATGTTCGATTCAAAAAAATCAGGATGTTCAATATAAAAATGTCTTTTGCCCCGGGTTTTTAATTTTGCATATTCTTCTATATTCAACTTGATATTTTTTTTCAAACGGTAACTATCTTCGGGACCGATTTGAAGAGCATAAAGTTTTTTTCTGCTTCCATTTTTATAAACATATTCTAAGTCAGATATTTTTATTTCTTCATAAGGCAGAAGATTAAATATTTCTCTTGCTCCAAATGCTGTTTTGCCCTGCCCTAAAAAACAAACAATAACAGGAGGAATTTTTTCAGTTGTTCCATCTCTCTTTATGTTAATAGCAACTTTACTAATTATGTTTTTAACCGAAAGCAAATCCTGCCCTTCAACAGCTTGTGGAATTAATTCAAATTTATTTTTTATACCAAAATAAGTTAACCTTTTACCTAAAGTCCAGAGCGAATCAACCATTCCCGCATAGCCGGCATTGTAAGTAAATGCAGTTACATATCTACCATTATCTTTATCTGTGATAAGTTCATAATCAATTACAGTGGTTTTAAGATCAACTAATTTCTTAAGCATTGGTCGATTTTTTATTTGTCCTTTGTGGGTATGCGAAAAAAAATAATAGGCTTTGTTTGGTAAAATCCTGGCCGGAAAAATTTCCTTAAGTCCAAAAATCAAATCTGCTTTTGATAAATCTTCCTGAATAATCGCGCCGGCTTTTTGATACTGAGAATCTCTAAAAGCTCTTTTTACTTCTTTTGATTCGGGATGAATTCTGGATTGCACAATTAATTTATATCCCCAATCAACAATTTGTTTAGCCACATTTGGAGTGATAGCAACTCGTTGTTCTCCTCGCTTACTTCTACCTTCCCTAAAAACTCCAATTATATTATGCACTATATAGTTCTATCTCTTTATTTATGTGTTAACTTATAACAAATATATAAATTAAAATCTCAATAATAGCACTGTTCAATATCATCGATATATTTATATTTATGAGGCCTTAATCTTAAACTATTATAAAAATTACACTGCAACTAACTATATCCAAAATTATGAAATCAATTTTAATAATATTTCTTTGTGGATTATTAATTACTGTAAATGCGCAGCAATTTAATCTTAGCGGAACAGTAACCGATAAAAGCAACAATCAAACTTTAAGTTTTACTAACATACGAGTTGCCGGTACAACACTGGGAACCTCATCCAACATTGATGGAAAGTATGAACTGAAGCTGACAGGTGGAAATTACAAACTTATCGCTTCCTTTATCGGATATAATTCTGATACTCTTGAGATTAATCTTAACAAAAACATTTCTGATTTTAATTTTTCACTTGTACAAACAAAGGTTGATTTGGAAGAGGTTGTAATAAAACCAGGAGAAAATCCGGCGTTAGAAATTATCCGCAAAGCAATTGAAAACCGAAAACTAAGAAATCAAAAAATTAATAATTATGAAGTTGAGGCTTACACAAAGGGAATTATCAGAACTACAGAAGAAATATCTTCCGGCGGAGGCGGTATTTCAGTTGGCTTAGGTGGAAACGATACAACTGAGTTAATCATCTCCGGAATTTTAGAGAATCATAGTAAAAGTTATTTTATGCAGCCGGATAATTACAAAGAAATTATTCTTGCAAGAAAACAAAGCGCAAATTTTCCGCCTTCAATCAATACTTTAACTGGCGGAAGGTTAATCCAAAATTTTTATGATAACGATGTAAACTTTCTTGGAAAAGATTTACCCGGACCAATTTCTGATAATGCATTTCAGTACTATTATTTCTACATCGAAAACGTACTTGCGCAAAACAATAAAAAAGTTTTTCAAATTCATATGGAACCGGATAATTCTGCTGATCCCGGGTTTGCTGGAAAAATTTTTATTGAGGATAGTTCATTTAACTTAATAAAAGTAGACTTGATTCTTAACCGTGCTGCAAACACAGGAAATCTTTTTGATACTGTAAACGTCTATCAGCAATTTGATGAATATGATAATATAATTATGCCTATCGATTATCGGTTGTTTGTTAAAGCTAACGTGCTGGGACTGGTTAGATTTGGATTCGAGCTGAATACAATCATGTTTAATTATTCAATCAATAAAAATCTGCCGGAAGAAATTTTTAATAATGCCATTGTAACCGTGGTTCCGGAAGCTGATAACGTTGATAGCAGTTATTGGATAAACACACAAACAATTCCCAACACCGTTGATGAAGAATTAGCTTATAACAGAATAGATAGTTTGGAGAACGTTCCAAAAAATTTCTGGGATGATTTTTCATTTCTTAATTCACGAATCGATGTATCAAAAAATATTTCAGTCAGTGCACCGATTGGGATGTATCATTTTTCACGCGTTGAAGGACACGCTTTAGATTTTGGGGTTTTTGTTGATGATGCGTTTAGTAGAAGATTTAACTCAGCATTACAATTTTCTTATGGATTTTCTGATAAAAAATTTAAACAGGATTTTAATGCGGGATACCTCCTAGGCAAATACAGAACATGGAAAATAACATTTAATGCTTTTAACAAGCTTAATGTTCTGTTCGGTGAATCTGATAATTACGGCGAGCTATTTTCTACTCTTGTAACACTAATTTCAAAAGATGAATTCAGAGATTATTATTATTCAAAAGGATTTTCTTTCGGAGTTGAAGGGGAAGTTCTTCCAGTTTTGAATATGCGGGTTGGATTTAAAAACAAAACAGATAACAACGCATTTAATACAACAGATTTTTCATTTTTCAACAAGGACAAATCCTATCGTCCGAATCCAAAGATTTATGAAACAAAAACAAACTCTGTAAATGTTGGATTTGATATTGATTTCAGGAAGTACATTGAAGACGGATATTTTCGCAGAAGAACTTCGCTAGGCAGATCTTTCATTTTATTTTCCGGTGATGTAACATATTCCAATCCTGATTTTCTGAACAGCGGATTAAAATTTACAACATATGAATTATCAACAAGAGTATTTTTAAAAACATTCAAATCAGCTTCACTAAATTTATTTATGTATGCAAAATCAACCGATGGCGCAACACCTTACCAGGATTTATACGCACTGCCGGGCAATATAGATATCGTCTTTAACTCGCATACATTCAGAACTTTAAATGTAAATGAAATTATTGGCGATAGAATTTTAACATTAAATTTTACTCACGATTTTAGAGATGAGCTTTTTAGATTGGCAAACATTCCCGGACTTAAAAATTGGGAGATAATGTTATCATTAATTTTTAATGCAGCAATTACTGATGTTACAAATGAAACATCCAACATTTTAACTAATCCGGTCAAAACATTTAAACATCCATTTTATGAATTAGGGTTTGGAGTTGGACAAGGATTACTTCCGTTTAAATTAGAATTTATGTGGAAACTAAACTACCGCAATGAAAATAATTTTAGAATTGGGTTAAATATGCCGTTGTTATAAAGGTCGTTTATTGGGCAAAAAAAAGCGCTCTAAAAAGAGCGCTCAAAAGGAAATAAACAGAACTTATTTCTTGGGTTTTGCTTCACTTACGATGATATTACGACCCTTGAGTTCAGCACCATTTAATGCCTGAATTGCAGCATTAGCTTCAGCTTCAGTTTCAAATTCAACGAAACCAAAACCTCTAGATCTGCGTGTCTCTTTATCAGTAACTACTTTTGCTGAAAGTACGTTGCCATGTGCGGCAAATGCATTCTGCAAATCTTCGTCATTAGCTGACCAGGGGAGACTCCCTACAAACAATTTTGTACTCACGAAACGAACCTTTAATTAATTGAACAAAAATGCGCCATTTGACGCGGGAATAAAATAATATTATTAATTAAAGAAACAAAGAAAAAATTTAATTAATCCTGCCTTTTAAGGCTAAACAAAGGCTTTATGTCTCATCTTGGCTATTTTTAGGTAGAAGTTCTGGTTGAAATTTAAAATATTTTAAATTTTAATTTAGCGGACAGAGTTTAAAACCCTCAGAAAATTATAATAATTTTACTATTCCATCTTTAACGTTTTCAACTGGAATAATCTTAATAAAGTTAGAAAGTTGTAAATTTTTCATATTTCCTATTGGGACAACCGCTGTTTTAAATCCAAGTTTTTGTGCTTCTGCTATTCTTTTTTCGATATAACCAACACTCCGTATTTCTCCGCCTAATCCAACCTCACCAATAATTATTGTTTGATTGTCCACAATTTTATCCGTAAGACTTGATGCGATGCTAACACAAACTGCTAAATCAACTGCCGGCTCTATAACACGAATTCCACCGGCAACATTTACAAATACATTATTTACAGAAGCACGAACATTTGCCCGTTTTTCTAAAACAGCCAGCAAGATTGATAATCTTTTTTGATCAAATCCGTTTGATACGCGCTGTGGATAACCAAAACTTGATGGTGTAACCAATGCCTGAACTTCTAACAGAATTGGTCTGCTTCCTTCAATACTCGATGTAACAACTGAACCGGGAGTTTGTTTTTCTCTTTCACTTAAAAATAATTCACTGGGATTTGTAACTTCACGTAAACCATCTTCACGCATTTCGAAAACACCGATTTCATTCGTGCTGCCAAACCTATTTTTCTGTGCGCGCAAAATTCTAAACGAATGATTTGTTTCACCTTCAAACTGTAAAACTGTATCAACCATATGCTCAAGAATTTTTGGGCCGGCTATCATTCCTTCTTTTGTAACGTGTCCAATTATAATTACAGAGTAATGACTTTTTTTTGCTTCTTCCATCAACATAGCGGCACATTCACGGATTTGCGTAATTGTTCCCGGCGAATTTTCCAATTCATTTCTATAAGTTGTTTGGATAGAATCTATAATTACAACTGATGGTGAGATTTCTTTTATCGCGCCAAGTATATTTGATAATTCTGTTTCTGCTTGAACAAAAAAAGAATCGGATTTTACTTTTAGTCTGCTTGAGCGAAGTTTAATTTGTTTTTCAGATTCCTCACCGGTTACATACAAAACTTTTTCTTTAATACTGGCAGCAGCTTGCATTGCAATTGTGGATTTACCAATTCCGGGATCACCGCCAAGAAGAATAACGGAGCCGGGCATAATTCCTCCGCCAAGCACACGATCAAATTCTGTAATTCCTGTTTTTACTCTGTCTTCTTCATTTGCAGAGATATCAAGAATTTTATTGTAGCTAAACTTTGATTTTGAGATGTTTGCTTTGCGTGGAGATGTTTCTACAATTTCTTCAGTAAAAGAATTCCAGCTTTCGCATTCCGGACATTTACCAATCCAACGTAAAGATTCATAACCGCAGTTAGAGCAAATGTATTTTATTTTTGTCTTTGACATAATTCTACAAAAAACTTCCTACAATACTTTCTACTTTAGCTAAAGCAGAAACAATCTGATTTACATCTTTTCCGCCTGCTGTTGCAAGATGAGGACGACCGCCGCCGCCGCCGCCAACAATTTTAGCAAGCTCACCAACAATTTTTCCGGCACTAAGTTTCTTCTCTTTTATCAAATCATCACTAACAACACAAACGATTCCAACTTTATCTTCTATTTGTGCAACTAAAACTCCAACTCCAGATTTTATTTTATTGCGCAGTTCATCGCCAAAAGATTTTAGTTCATCCATAGAATCAGAATGGACACGACCTTTATAAATAATTATATCCTTCTCTTCAGAAGTTAAAGAAAGAATATGATCAAGCTGTCCGATATTGTCTTTTGTTTTTAGTTCGGCAATTTCTTTCTCAAGTTTTCGTTTGGTATCCAGAAGTTCTTCAATTTTTTGTTCTGATAATTTTAACAGCTCTGCTTGAGAATGAATATATTTTTCAACACCTGCACCGGATGTAGCCTCAATTCTACGTACTCCGCTTGCGATTGATGATTCGCTGAGAATTTTAAACAAACCAATTTCTGAAGAATTATGAACGTGAGTTCCGCCGCAAAATTCCATAGAAAAATCACCAAACTGAACCACATTAACTTTATCACCGTACTTATCACCAAAAAACATTAACGCTCCCATTTTTTTTGCTTCATCAAAAGGAGTGTTACGATGATGATTTAGTGGATAATTTTTTCTTGTATTTGCATTTACCATTGCTTCAATTTGATTTATTTCATCAGAAGTAAGTTTTGCAAAATGCGTAAAATCAAATCTTAATCTATCCGGACCAACATAAGAACCAGCCTGTTGAACGTGAGTTCCGAGAACACTTCTTAAAGCTTTGTGCAAAAAGTGAGTAACAGAGTGATTGCGCATTATATCCCAGCGGCGTGTCATATCAACTTCAGCAGAAACTTCTGATCCGATTTTTAAAGATGTGTTGTTTAAATTAATTATATGAATTACCAGATTTTCAATTTTTGTAACATCAACAACGTCATATGATTTTGAATCAACAACAAGTTTTCCTAAATCATCTGTTTGTCCGCCTGATTCAACATAAAATGGTGATTTATCAAGTATAACTAAAGTATTTTCACCATCAATTTTAATTCCTATTACTTTAGCTTTTGTTTTTAATTCATCATAGCCGGTAAAGATTGTTGGATTTGTATCAACTAAATTAAAACCGGATAAATCGTTTAGCGTAACACTAACAGAAGCAAACTTATCTTTTGAAGCTTCGCGTCCGCGGGATTTTTGTGCATTCATTAGTTTGTTAAATCCATCTTCATCGATTGCAAAATCAATTTCTCTTGCCATAACATTCGTAAGATCTACAGGAAAACCAAACGTATCGTATAACTTAAATACTTCCTCTCCGGGAATAACTTTTATATTTTCTTTGATTAATTTTTTTACAACTTCATCAAACAATTCAATTCCACGATCAAGCGTTGCATTAAAACTTTCCTCTTCGGCCTTGATTACTTTTTTTACATAATCTTTTTTCTCAACAACTTCAGGAAAAACATCTCCCATTGTTTCGGCTAAAACATCTACAAGTTTGTAAAGGAATGGTTCTTTTAAGTTTATCTTTCTTCCATAACGGGCAGCGCGTCTTAAAATTCTGCGTAACACATAACCTCGTCCATCATTACCGGGAACAGCGCCATCCGCAATCGCAAAAGTTAGTGCACGAATATGATCCGCAATAACTCGCATCGGAATTCTATCTTCTTCTTTATCATATTTTACTTTTGAAAGTTTTGAAACGGCATCAATAATCGGAGTAAAAACGTCTGTCTCGTAATTTGATTTTTTGTTTTGCAGAACTGCACAGACTCTTTCAAATCCCATTCCTGTATCAACGTGCTTTGCAGGAAGTTCATGCAATTTTCCTGTTTCATCTCTGTTGTACTGGATAAAAACTAAATTCCATATTTCGATACATTCGGGTGAACCGGCATTTACAAGTTCAGCATTTTCAAGATCATCGCTAATGTTTACATGGATTTCTGAACACGGACCACATGGACCTGTTTCTCCCATTTCCCAAAAATTATCTTTCTCTGCAAACTTTAAAATGTGATTTGGATTTATATCTGTTTCAGATTTCCAGAGTGCAAATGCTTCATCGTCATCTTTATAAACAGTTGCCCACAATCTTTCTTTCGGAAGTTTCCAAACTTCAGTTAGCAGTTCCCACGCCCAACCGATTGCTTCTTTCTTATAATAATCACCAAACGACCAATTGCCAAGCATTTCAAAAAGAGTATGATGGTATGTATCGTGGCCGACTTCTTCCAAATCGTTATGTTTGCCAGAAACACGAATACATTTTTGTGTATCAACAGCTCGTTTATATTCACGATTTCCTGATCCTAAAAAAACGTCTTTGAATTGATTCATCCCGGCGTTTGTGAACAACAAAGTAGGGTCATCAAATGGTACAACCGGGGAAGAATTTACTATTCTATGTTCTTTGCTCTTAAAAAAGTCTAAAAACTGCTGACGAATTTGTCGTGAAGTCATAATTACCTTTATGAAAATTTGAAGGTAAAAATAACAAATTAACACTAAAGCGGGAACTGTGTTATGGGTGTATTATCAAGGTTTTGGTTTTGAAAATTTTGGCAATAAAATTGCACAAAAAACTGTCCTTGTAAACAAATAATGATTGCCACAATGACAGAAAATAAACAAACAACCGATAGTGAACTTCTACTACAAGTAGTTGGATATAACCAAAGCGCATTTGAACAACTTTATAGTCGCTATTCAGCAACTATTTACTCCTTGATTAAGGAGATTGTTTCAAACCCTAAGCTTGCAGAGAAAATATTATTAAATGTTTTTTCAGTATTTCTGAAAAGGATGGAATTCTATAGCACCACTAGTAATAATATTTTTACGTGGCTAACATTACTTTCAAGAAATATTTCGTTGGATGTTTTAAAGCGAATGAAATTTGTAGAAGATATTCCAATTTATTCTGATGAGTATGAAATTGAATTTATAATGCCAAACCTTTCTTCTGAAATTAGTGCAATAAATCTCAGTGAAAGAACATTGTTAGGTGAAAAATTTAGATCCTACAAAGGCCAGCTTACAGAAATACAAAATTTGGTTTTATCACTTGTTTACTTTGAAGGATTAAGTGAAGAAGAAATAGCAAAAAGACTTAATGTTTCCAAAGATGCTGTAAGGCAGAGGGTGTTAAACATTATGGAAACTATTTACCAAATGCATTTTGGTAAACAGGAATCTAATAGCAATAAGGAAATTGTAAACCTTATAAAATTAGAACCTTTGGGATATTTGTCATCGCAAGAAAGAACTCTATTTAATCAAATTAGAGAAAGCGATCCTGACTTCTTATGGGAAAAATTAGGTGAGTATCAAAACCTGGTAGCTTTACTTTCAACAACAATTCCAATTGAGCAGCCACCACACCAGCTAAACATTGAGATTAACAACATCTTTATGAATATTCTACAGGGAAGTGAAGTTGAATATCCAATTGTGAGTCCGGAACCTCCAATTCTTAAACAAATGCCGGAACCATTACCAGAAGTTATTAAGTTACCTGAAATTCAGGAAAAGAAAGAAAAAGAATTTCAGATCAAATTTAAAGAGCAAAATTCTAATGCTTTGAATGAGTTAAGAGGCAAGCAAACCATTCCAATGCCTCAAGCACCAAAACCTGAGCCTATTAATGTTAAAAAAGACATTGTTATAAGAGACCAAAACGTAGTTGTAAAAAAACAAAGTATAATTAATGATAAAATTGAAACCTCTTCAAGTATAAATACTGTTGCAAAACCTATAGAACAAATCCAACAAAGAGTAGAAACTTTAACAGAAAATAAAACATTACCTGCAAATGCCAAACCTGAGGTTAAACCTGGAACCATACATCCACTTGTTGCGATTGAAGAACCTAAAGCATTGATGGTTAAAGATAACGGAGTGATAAAAAATAAACTTACTCCAACTAGCAGTATAAACCTAAAAGATTTCTTTAAGAATAGTGAGCCGGTAAAATCAGATAAAGTAATACCCTCTCCTGTTGAAAAAGAAAAAACTAGCAGCGCAGAGATAACTACCGAAAAAACAGAACTAAAAATTAAATCAAACGAATCAACAAGTGAATTAAATCAAACGAATTTGATTGTTCAAAAAGAGGAAAAAGTAATTCCAGAGGTTCCAACTTCTACGGTTGTAGAGCAATCGGGTATAAAAATCAGATCCAACCAACCTCCTAAAGAGATGCGCAGAATTGTACCGAGTGAAATTAAAGAAGAAAAGAAAACAGAAGAGAAAGTCGTTTTACCAAAACCTGATAAACCTGACATTGTAATACGATCAAATGAACCGCCGAAAGAATTTAGAAGAAGTAATCAGGTTTTTGTAAAGGATCAAAATTTAACACAAAGTAAACCGGTGATCCCAACGGTTGAAAGACAAGAATTAAAAACTGCAATTCCACCAGTAGATTCAAAGACCATTAACAATACAGTCGTTCCTGAGTCCAAACCAAGTGATTTAGTGAAACAAATAGTATCAGAAAAATCCGAAGCAAAAGTTCAGTCTAATTTAAAACCACAAGAATCACCAAAAGCTCCAATTGACGTAAAAGAAATTAAACCGGTTGAAGATAAAAAAGCAGTAAGTGTAATTGATAAACCTGTTGTTGATAGTAAAGCAGTTGAAGTGCAAAAACCAACGGAAGAAATAAAACAAGCTGCACAGAAAACTGAAAAACCATTTGAAAGAATATCCACCTCGGCCGATCGAACCTCGCTTAAAATAAGAGAAACCAAGTTTGTTGATAAAGAAAGCAAAACAGATGAAGTAAAATCGCAATCAAAAGTTAATTTAAACGAAGTAGTTACAGAAAAAGAAAAATCTATATCAACAACAAGCTTAAACGACATTAACATTGATGAAATACTGAATAAAATTGAAGATGAAAAACCATCACACCAAAAGAATGAGTTAATACCTGAAAATG
The DNA here is from genome assembly GCA_049291095.1 of Ignavibacteriaceae bacterium. Lineage (GTDB taxonomy): Bacteria > Bacteroidota > Ignavibacteria > Ignavibacteriales > Ignavibacteriaceae > IGN3. Next base: position 91,444 of record JBATOT010000072.1, read on the forward strand.
CTTATGAGGAAGAAGTTGTTAGATTGCGAAAAAAACTGAGAAGAAACATTCTTGTTTCTGCTGCTTTATTTGTAATACTGATCGCATCCGGAGTCTTTACTTATTTGCAAATGAATCAATCAAATCCTACCCAGGTTAGCAGTAAAGTATATAAACCAATTGAGGATATAAATAATAGTGAACAGGTGAATGTTGCTGCAACAGGCGATTCAGTAGCTTTAATTTCCTCAAATGAAATAGTCGAAAGTGTAAATGAACCTCTTAAACAGGATGAAAATAAAGAAGTAAGAGTTTCCTTACCACCGCTTCCTGAAAGTTTAACAAAAGAGGAAAGCACGTATTTTGCCTTAAAGAATGAGAACGATCCACTATTAGTTAATAATAAGGATACGAAACAAATTGCCGCCGCCAAGACTGAAAATATTGTACCACCAAAAGAAAATAAAGTTAAGGAAGAAGAGCCTGGATTTTTTGTTGCAGTTGAAGAAATGCCCGAACTGATTGGTGGAATTAAAGGATTGCAAAGCAGAATCACCTATCCTAAAATAGCAGAACAGACAAACACCGAAGGTAAAGTTTTAGTGCAGGCGGTGGTTGATGAAAATGGTAAGGTTATTTCTACAAATGTTATTAAGGGTATTGGTGCCGGCTGTGATGAGGTTGCTTTAGATGCGGTAATAAATAGTAAATTTAAACCCGGCAAGCAAAGAGGCAAAAACGTAAAAGTACAGGTTACCATACCAATTGTGTTTAAAAAACAATGATGTTGAATTTTTACTAACAAAAAGGCACGAGCAATCGTGCCTTTTTTATGGGAATGTAAATAATTATTGTCTTAATCCACGGTATATAAATGCCGTATTTTGGTTATATCCTACAATGAAGACTTGATTTGAGAAGACTTGAAGACCAACTAGTGATGCTTGAGATGTTAATGTATATTGCACCCAGTCAACTCCGTTAAAATGTGCTACAAAACCATATGCTCCACTAATAAAAATATTATTGCTTGCTGATCCCCTTATATGATAAAATATTTTATTAAAATGATTATCTATTATCCAATTATTGTTTATTTTAAGTTCTATATATAATCCTGTTAAATATAGTTCACTTGCATCATTGCCCCATATAGAAGTGAAGGGACCAAATGTGTCGGCTCCCTGTGATATTGTATAACTACCCGTCCTTATTGTACTCCAATCATTTCCGTTAAACTGGAATAACTCACCATAAGAATTAAGAAATGAACCCGAAACCGCATAGATATCATTTACAGAGAACCCCCAAATGTCTTCAACACTACTTTCAGCAGTTACATTCATAACACTCGCCTTACTACCATCCCAGTGGATTATTTTTCCCCAAGCATTTCCTAGATATAAATTACTGCTACTTGTTCCCCAGACTGAGGTGTAGGGACGATTTGCAAATGATACACTATCTAAAATTGTGACTGATCCATTATTTAGCTTAATATCTTTTAGAACCCAATTACCATTTTCGTAATGATAGACACCACCTCCAACAACCCAGATATCATTTGAGTTAAAACCATAAATTGCACTTCCTCCTACTGTACTATCTGCAATCCACTCCACACCATTCCAATGAAAGGCACCGTAAAACTTCCCATTGATTTGAGCTCCGCCTACAGCCCAAACATTATTTTCATCAGTACCCCAGACATCATAAAGTGAATTGCTAAATCCGGCATCACCTATTACAAACTCCTGCCAGGTGTAATTATGGCTGGTTGGCGCAAGGGTTTTTTGTGTTACTATGTTGCTTGTGTCTTTTAGCTGTCCAAGGCTGTCAACTCTTACTGCAAAGTAAGTGTAGGTTGTGTCAAGCAATAAACCTGTTCCGTTATCATCGTCTATAATTGTTGTGTCTTTTGTTTGTATCGGGTATTCTGCAATTACAATTGTATTACTGTTAAAGCTTCTTAAAACTCTTATTGATGACTGTTGACTGTGAACTGTTGACTTTATATTAAATGAAATGCTTCTATGCGTAAAGCTTTCAACAGAAATAGTAATTGTATCTTTAACAACTGGCGGCGGCGGCGTTATAATTGGCGGCTCTGTTGTGTCGCAGGCGGTTAAGTTCAAGACAAAAAGTAAGCTAAAGAATAAGAAAATAATGAGAGTATGAATAAATCTTGAAGGGTTAGATAAGCTTCCCTTATCTGAAAAATTTATTTTCTGGATTAAGCATATTTCACTTTTACTTGTTTTATTCATAATAATTATTTGTTTAGTTTTTTCTTCAACTCATTTATATCCTGAATAACAGTAGCCCTTATACTTTCATCGGTTATTAAAGAATAGTATTTTTCAAAATTTATCAGTGATTGTTCATAGTTTTCAGTCATATAATAAATAATCGCTGTGTTTCGATACGCCTCGGCAAATACAGGGTCTATTTCAATAGCTTTTCTAAAGTGATTTAGTGCTTCATTAAAATTGTTTCTCTGGGCATTTAATAAACCAAGATTAAAGAATGCCAATGCATAATCGGGATTTAGTCTTAAAGCATTTTGGTATGCTGTTATAGCTTTGTTGAAATCATTTTTGACAGCAAATGTATTTCCAATAAGGACGTAAGTCAGCTCAGTTTCTTTGAGCTTTAGTGATTCGTTATAATTATTTAATGCTTCATTTAAATTTTTCTGATCAAAATAAGAATTGCCAAGATTTGAATATGCATCAGCATAAGAGTAATTGTATTTTGGTAGAGCAAAAACCACCAGTGCAAACAATAAGGCTACCGCTGCAACAGGAATTAATATTTTATTAAAATCTTTTTGCTTTATAACATTATATAAATTAATCATTCCAAAAGCTGCAAAGGAAATTAACAATGGAGTAATTGCAATTCTGAATCTACCAGAAACAAAAAACAATATCGCACCCAACACAAATGATACAAGAATAATATACATCAGGTTAATTTTATCATCCTTAAGTTTTTTTAAAGAATAATAAAATCCTGCAATAGAAAACAAGAAAACGAAAATAAAGTTCGGTAGTGGAATCTTTAACAAAGCAGAATATTTATCCCTAAAAAAATCAATATTAATTTGTGAAGTCTGCGGATTTTCATCATCATCAAAAAAGAAAAGCACCTTTTTAAGTGTTAAACTTAAAGCATCAACAGGATAAGATGTTATAAACTTTAACCCCTGATTATACCAATAAGATGAAGATTCAGACGGAGTTAATTTTTTATGTGTTAATTTTTGAGCATAGTTTATTCCTGCCATATCTTTGAAAAAATCAAAATCCTTTGGAGTGGAATACACACCCAATGCTTTATCATTATTACCGAGATAAAAATTTATACCTCCATTAGAAGTTAAAAGCACAAATTCCTTACCAGCAATAAAATTATTAAGGGTTACTGGTAGAATTGGAATAGCAGTACCGATGAACAGAAATATAAGAGTTCTTTTTAATTCTTTTTTTAGATTTTCAGATTTATAGAATGAGTAAGCTATCCAGATAAATAATGCAGGAAAGACAATAAGTATATTTGCCCTGAAAAGTGAAGCTAATCCCAGCATCAAGCCGGATAAAAACCATTTATTGTATCTGGAATTTTCCTGATTCTTAGATAGAAAATAAATCAATGCTGTTACAAAAAAGGTTTGAATTGTTTCTCCAAAAACTGCCCCACTAAAAAAAATGGAAATAGAATAAACTGCTGCGATTGACGCAGCGACATAACCTGTGTTTCTATCAAAAAGATTTCTTGTCGTTTTATAGATTAGAAAAATTGTTGCAGTATTTATTAATGCTTGCAATATCCTTACTGCAAGTATCGATGGACCAAAAAACTTAAAAATAAATGCAAGAAAATATGGATAGCCGGGAGACATAAAGAACACTTCTTTTCCAAACCATTTATTTGAGTTAGATAGTTCTTTAGCCCAATCAAAATAAATTTTTGAATCCGAAAAAAGATTTTGAATAAAAGGGGAGTTTTGTGTTTCAAGAATGTAGATCATTCTTAATATAAAGCCGATTGCAAGAATAGAAAAAACAATTTTCAATTCTTTCTTTTCGATAGAGGGCTTTACAACTTTACTTTGTTTTAAGTTTGTAGCTTTTGGTTTTTTTTTAGTCATAGCAGTAAAATATTTAAAAATATATTTATTGGCTTAAAATATAATTCTTTAAGTAACGTGTTTTTGGCAAGAAACTCCCCGTATAAAAAATATTATTAAGATCGTATGAATGTAACTGAGTCTTATTATATGAAAATAAATAGCTGCACTTTTTATTTTATAACAATCATTTTATTCGTCCTGGAAAATGATTTAGAATTTAAAGTATAGAAATAAACCCCACTTGATAAATTTCCAGAATTAAAATTTAGATTATAAAAACCCGCTTCTTTAAACTCATTAACGAGTGTTGCAATATTTCTACCAAGGACATCATAAACCATAAGTGTTGTGTAACCGCTAATGGGCAATTCATAATCTATCCTTGTTGCTGGATTAAAAGGATTTGGATAATTCTGACTTAAATAATAATGTTCGGGTAATGGTGGTGTATAAGAAATATTTGTCATTTCTGGAATATAATTATCATAAAAGTACTGTACAGTTTTTGCATTATTTCTTAACTCGGTGATGCTTTGCAAATTATTGTTTCCTTGTGCTGCAATAACAGCAATAACAACTTCTTGCGTATCACCAGGAGCCATAGTGATTGAGCCTGTGTTTATATACAGTTGCACATCGTCTGGGTAAAAAATGTTTTGAAAACCCATGTACCATCCAGAACTATCAACAGGATTACCAGAAAAGGGAAATTTTGTTGGTTGACCGTTGATTGGGTTTACAAAAGGAGTTCCATTGCAAATTAATCCATTCAAATAATGATATTGCTGTGATGCAATTTTGACTGTATCGCATAGCCCAGTAAAATTTTCAATATGACCCCCAGAGAAGGATGTCATTTTTAGGTCTTTTACTTTATGTTTCCAGGAATTTCTGATTTTTGCAGAATCACTAAACATTCCTTCAATTTTAGTTCCTCCAAGAAATAAATATCCTAACGCTGGTGGAGTGCTATTATAATGTCCTTCATCAATCTCATCACCATTATAACAATAAGCTAAATTCATCAAAGTATCACATCCAGCATAATCATCATAAGTTGTTCCCAAATCTGTATCAGACCAATAGCCAAAAACCATAGAATCAATTGTGCTATTGCTTTTATTAATTATTCTATAACTTTTAAAGAGTACATTTTCTAAAGATGAATGAGTATAACCATAAACTGTCAATTGAATTTCAAGTCCGATTGGCATAGTACCAAAAGTGTATAAAGTTCTATTCGGGTCCATATCATTCATAACGCACCATAAAACTTCATCTCCTATAAATAATGGTTTGTCAATTCCCATTGTAAATTTTCCATCATTGTTTTCATCGTAAAATGGTGCTCCATCTTCACCGGGCCATTCCAGATAATCTTTTTGATATTTATCTCTTGTTGGTCCGGGAGGTAGTGCTTCCCAATCTTTTTTAATTTTATAAACTCTATATTTAGAAAGTGTGGGATCATCTGGTAAACCGCTTTCCAAAATTTTACCCGCTTGCAGGCCATATCTGTAGGTGTTCCCATTTACATAAAGACTATCTCCTATATAACCACCCCAAAGTAAACCATCGGCAAAAACAAGATTTAAATAAGCATTTTCTCCACCCGGCCATAGTAAGCCATGGCTATCATTAATGGGATTATGAGAGCCCACTCCATTATTGCAAATCCACATTTTCATTTGGTTAATTGAAATGTATTCGTAATCATCGTTTGTGGTGATCTTGTTTAAAGAATTGTGCGAAGAGTTTTTTTCTTGGGCATACAAAGAAAGCGTACAAAAAAGTAAAGCAATAATTAATAAAGTTTTCATAATAAATTTCCTCCCGAAAATAATTACCGAAACACATAATGTTTTAATAATTATTTCTGATAAATAATAATGAAATTAATCGCCTTTATATTTACTAAGTCCTCCACCAATTGTTGATATCCACTTATATCCCAATTTATCAATGCAGACAGAGTTTATTCTATTATCCGGAATTTTAGAATTTGAAGTTAAATACTTTGTCCAAGTTGAACCATCAAATTTAGAAATACCATAATCTCCATTTGCAAACCATTTATTGTTTTGATTATCTATAACAACTCCTCTTACATCTGAACTTGGGATGTTTGACCAATTAGTAAATGAAAATTGATCAATTGAAAAAGCAACACCACCGGGATTCAAATTCCTGTATTCAACCCCTATCCACAAAACTCCATTTTGATCAAATGCAATCCCACCGCCAACATTTTTAGGAAATCCCGTTCTTCTGCTATTATAAATAGTCCAATCAATTCCGTTAAATTTTGCCATGCCCTGATTAGCAGTTCCAATCCAGAGATTCCCTTCTACATCAACAGTAATCTCCTCTATAAAATCCGAAACTAATGGGGAGTTTGTTTCATCATAAACTGTCCAGTTGATTCCATCAAACTTAACAACACCCCCTGTAGTACCGATCCATTTGTTACCTTCAAGATCAAAAGCAATACAACTTATCCAATCAGAGGGCAATCCTGAATTAAGAGTGGTAAAAGATTCCCAGTTTATACCATCAAAAGAATACAAACCAATCTGTGTACATATCCATTTTTTGTTTTGATTATCAACACCAACATAGGTAATGTTATCAGTTGGCAGTAAGCTGTTTGTTGTGTTATAGACAGTCCAATTCCTTTCATCAAAGCTAACCAGTCCTTTAGATAATGTACTTATCCACTTAACATTATTATTATCAATCGTTGTATGATTTATATATAAGTCTGGTAAACCTGAATTTACGGGATTGTAATTTACCCAGACTAAGCTATCCACCATCGATAAATATGGGTATAAGGTTTTTCCACTTTCAACCTCAATTGAAACTTCAAAATCCCAGTAGCCTGTATTTTTAAGTTTTAATGTGTGATCTCCTGGAAATAAGTTAGATAAAGTATTCGGGGTCACTAAACCCGTTGATGAATCATCAATAAATATTTCTGCGCCTCTCGGTTTTGAGTCTACATTAATGCTTCCAACAACACCCGATAGTTTTCTGTAATCAATAAATAGTTCGTAAAGCGAGTCAGTGGATATCGTTATTTTTTGAGAAACATTTTTAAAATTGGCTTTTTTAAGGAGTAGAGTATAATTGCCTTTTTCAATAAAATTAATAGTATCTGGTGTTAAGCTGCCGGTAAACCTTCCATTTAGAAATATCATTGCTTTGTCAGGATATGAATCAATAAAAATTTTACCACTTGGAAGCGGTGGTTCAGGCGGGGTTACAGATACATCTTTATCGCAGTTTAATAATAAAAACGTAATTGCCAAAACAAATAATTTAATTTTAATTTTAGTTTTCATATAACATTTAAATCATAATTTTTTTTAAAGTTTAATTTAATCCTACGGTATATCCGAAAGACTGTATAAACTCTTCCGTGAATTTTGCCCCAGTTTGCTGCTGTTTTAGAATTCCGAAAACGCCAAATCCACCACTGACATTTGTATAATCAGTTTCATCTAAAACTATCGTAAAGTCATCTAAAAATCCATTAGTAGTAGAGTAATAATTTGAAAGTGGTTCATTAAAAACCAAAACAGATAACTTTGCACCAAGAATCTTATAAGATGATTTGGCTGGATCATCAGCAGAGATTTCTGCAAATGCCGTATTTAGTGCAGCTGTGGTAAAATTAACAAAATTCCTATTTGTAGTCGTCGGATAAACGGGTTCTGACTCCCCATTTACCATTTGATAAGTAACAGGCACTAATTTAGTTTTAGTAATTCCGTCCTTGATGTAATAAAACTCAAGTTTAGGCAAATACCAAATATTTGTACCAAGGTTGCTCCAAGAAAAAGTAAATAGATCAGCCTCTTCTGGTGGTAGAATGCTGCTATTAGAACGATCAAACACAATATTTTCTGGAGCTTTAGAGATGCTATAAAGTTTTTTTCCTGTAGGTAATGTTGCTACTATTTCAATTGAATCATTTCCAATAGATTGAAAATTTTCTACATGATAAAAACTGATGGGATCGTTGTATCTTGAAACACTTTCAAATATTGCGCTGGTATCACGCATAAAATATACATTATCTTTCTGTCTAATTTTTATATCGGCACCAGAGACAAAAGGTGAGTATTCATTAACATATGGATCAAACCCAGAAACATCATAACTCTTTAATAATACTGCTGTTTGCTTTGAAGAATCGACATTTAATACGCAATAAAGAATATATTTTTCGGAAAAATCAGACTTAGGACTGAAGTTTTCTTCACAAGCTGTTAGTAAAATAAGGATTATTAAAATATTTAGTTTCAATATTAATGTTTTCATATTTCATACTTTATAGTTGCAGTGGGTAGTATTGGCAGCATGTTAACTTGCTTTCCTGTCTTGCGATCAAAATAGAAAATGTTTTTTCGATTGTATACATTAAGTAGATTAAAACTTAAAGTTATATCACCGAAAAAGAAACTAAATTTTTTAGATAGATTTAGGTCCAGTCGGTGATAAGTTGGTAATCTTCCAAGATTTCTATCTCCAAGAATAGTAAACGGTGTATAGTTACCGTATAAAGCTCCAAGGTTATATAAATCACCTAAATAAAGCTTATCATAATACCCGAGAATTTGTGTAAATGGTAAACCGGTATTAAAAAACCAGCTAACACTTGATTGCCAATCATCACCCATATTATAAGTTAAATTGAACGAAGCACTATGTCTTATGTCATATTTAGGATATGAAATCCATTCCCGAATTTTTTTATACGTCCAACTTAAAGAATAAGAAGCTGTGGCCTGGATATCTGTTGAAAAGTATCTAATTAGATATTCCGAACCATAAGCTTCACCGCTTCCTTTGACAAAATCAGGATCGTTAGAGTAAATTTTCCGATCATTTATCTCCACAGAATTGTGAAGAATTTTATAATAACCTTCAATTGATATTGAAAGATCTGGGATACCATCAAACTCAATTCCTCCAACATAGTGTATTGATTCCATAGGTTCAAGATAATCCGGAATTATAACCCAGGGTTCGAATATGGAAATAACTTCATTTTCATTAGTAAGTGTTATTAAATCCTGAGTAAAAATACCCCAAGCTCCCTTAATTGCTAACCATGGAAAGAGTCTATATGTTGTATTAATTCTTGGTTCAAAAACAGAACCGTAATTTTTAGTTAATGTAATTCCGTTAATTCTTGTCCCAATATCAATGCCCAAATCCTCCCATCTAAGAAATCTGTATTTAGCATATAATGCAAGTTGTAGTGCTTTTTTACTAAGATCTGTTTTCGCACCCATTAAATTTTCGAATTTCAATTCTGTTTTTACCGATTTAATACTATACCCGACTTTAATTTCATCCCTGCTTTCATCAATGTATGTTACATCTGATTTTAAAGTAATATCGACAACATTATTACTTCTTGGTTTAACAAACCCTTGATTTTGAAAAACTTCACCATTAAATCCACTATAAGATAGGTTGGTTTCAGAATATATCGGGACATATTCCCATTCTTGAAAAAGATAAGCACCATAAATATTATTTGACCAATTATAAGAAGCATCATCTGGTTTTTCAGCAAGCAGCCTATCAAGACTATTAAATCCATGAACTGAAAGCTTTGTTAATCCTTTATCCCCTGATGATGAATAATTAAATTTAAATGACAGATCATGAAAATCGAATGGAGCTTCTTTATAATTTAAGAACTTTTTAAGTGTTTGATTAAAAGTACTTTTTCTTGCTGAAATAATAAATGAACCGATCGGCAATGGTCCTTCCACAGATGCTTTTACAGTGAGAAAACTTAATGTTGAATTTGCTGAAAATCTATTTTGGTTTCCATCCTTAGTAACCAGATTTAGTATTGAGGAAACTCGCCCGCCATATTCAGAGGAAAATCCGCCTTTTAAAAATTCTAAAGCATTTATAGTTTCCGGATCAATTATGCTAAATAATCCAAGGGCATGAAAAGGATTATAAACAGATACACCATTAAATAGAACCAGATTTTGATTTGTATTTCCACCCCTAACATAATATCTAGCAGAAACATCACCTGTAGATTTAACACCTGGTAAATATTGAAGTGACCGGAAAATATCTGTTTCTACACCCTGTGGTAAATATTCAATTTCTCTAATACTTATTCTTTGTAAGCTAAGATCAGTTTCATTTGGTTTATCATATCTTTCCCCTGTTTTCTCAATAGCTTGCATTTTAATTGCTTCCAATGAAAGCTTTGCTCTCAGGTTAGTAATTTGATCTGGTACAAGCGTAATTTTGTATCTTTGTGACTTATAACCTAAAAAAGATACCTTTACAGTATATAGTTTGTTAGCCGGAATTCCAGCAATAATAAAATTGCCCTTTGAATCAGCTGCCGATCCAAATGAAGTGTTTTCAATTAATATATTTGCAAACGGGAGTGCTTCCCCGGAAAGTGAATCACTTACTGAACCTCTGAGTGTTCCAATTGATTGGGCAAAATTATTATATTGAAAAAAAACAAATGTTAACACAAAAAAGCACAAACGAATTAATCTGAAAAATACCGACCACATAAAAGAAACTTTCTATAAAAAGTAAGAAGCATTTAAATAATCTTTTAGGTTATATCAATTTTGTAATTGTGATGCTAAATTAATATAATTTTTATTAGGTATGGCTATAATTATTGCTAACAATTTAACCAATCCTATCTAATAATTTACTTCCCATTTGCTAGATTCATAGAGCTTTTTATAAAAACTAAACAAAATAATAAAACGGAATTGAACGATTTATCATTTGATCTTTATACGAATACTAGTCACATAATTTTAATTTAAAATACCTTAGACACCTTTTAAAATCAAACACTAATATTTGCCCGATAATTAATTATATTACGTTAAAACAAAAAAGGCACGATTGCTCGTGCCTTTTTTTGAACTATAGAATTGAGATACTATTTAATTAACACCATTTTCTTTGTATCAACAAAAGTTTTTCCATTGCTTACAGCTTTTATCTGATATATATAAGTACCAGAAGTTAAACTGCTTGCATTGAATGTTGCCTTTTGATAGCCAGCTTCAACGGTGCTGTTAATAAGTGTTTTTACCAATTCGCCAAGTGCATTATATATGGAAATACTTACATCAGCATTTTCTGGCAGCGAATATTCAATCGTTGTTGATGGATTGAATGGGTTTGGATAGTTCTGATATAATGTAAATTCATCTGGAGCATTAACATCTACTTCCACTATAGGAGAATATTCAAATGTTCCGTCCAAATCAACTTGTTTAAGTCTGTATGTATACTTTCCAACTGATAAGCCTTTATCCTGATATGAATAATTATTTATTTCAGTTGAAGTCCCTTTACCAGAAACGAATGAAAGTTTTGTCCAATCACCGGTTCCTTTTAGTTTTCTTTCAACCTGAAATCCAGAATTATTAGTTTCAGTTGCGGTTGACCATTTTAAATTAACATTGTTTCTATCAGAGTTAGCAAGTAAAGAAGTAAGTTCAACAGGAATTTCAGATATTTCCATTGTTACTGGTACCGTTATAGAAGAATTAACTGGGTCAGTACTGTTGACAATTAGATCCATTGAATAGTTTCCAAGCGGGTAATCTTCTGAATGGAATGTTAATTCAATATCAACAGAATTACCGTTAAATAAACTTCCGCTATTAACATTGTTTGATAGCCAATCTGGTTCAGATGCAAATTCTAATGCTAAATTGTTGACAACATAAGCCGCATTATAAGTTACTTGCAATCCATCGGTACCCGCAGCATTCTCAATTCCAACAGTTGCTGAGGTAAGATCAGCAGCCATATTATTATAATAAATAACTACTTTTCCGTTTTGATGCAATACGACCTGAAAAGTAAGCGAACCAGTAGCATTGTATTTTTGCCAGTTTGTAAACTGAATATAAAATTTATTTCCATCATGTAATTGATGTACCGTTCCTTGGGTTCTTCCATCAAGATCATCCCAGAAGATAGCAACAGTGTTGTTTGGAACAGATACGCCAGGAATTTGTCCATTTGAATATGTAGCGTTTGTTAATGGTGAAAAACTTAAAAATCCATTTGTACTTAAATAGATGTTAGAATATTCGGTTCCGTAGAAATCCATATTAAATCCAAGAGGAATTGCATTTGTATAACCATCATCTAAAGTACCATTTGCAAAGGTTACAGTAACAGCATTTGGATTAGAAGTAATATCAGTCCAAATATATTGTGGTCCGTTTGGTTCATTGCTGTCTCTCCACTTATAACCAAACAAATCTGGTCCACCACTTCCATCAATACTAATCCCACTTATGTGTTGTGGGTTATCTTTTGATGATGATTCAATTTCACCAGCTAACTGATTATACTTAGGTACTAACCTAGCGCTTACCAATCCTTCAGGAAAAGTATTGTTTTCTAAGCTAACGGTAAAATCTAATGTAGAAGCACTTGAAGAAATATTAGAAACGGTTACCGTATCCACTACAACTTCTAAAGCACTAAGTGTATGACTTATACTTAATGGTGTTACAGAAATCTGCGGTGCTGCTAAGGTAGTTCCGGTTGCACTATTAGATAATGTAGACCAGTTACTCCAAACATCTTTAGATTTTATAGAAAAGTAATATGGTGTTGCAAAGTTTAAGCCTTCAACAAGATATGTTTCAATTGCACCAGCAGTATCAGGTGCTGCAGTATATGGCAATTGCAATGCATTATTAAATGCTGTTGTATCTGTAATTGGTGATGTTGAGTATCTGATATCAAATCCTCTGACTCCATTCATTGAAGAATCATAAGGAACAGTCCATTGCAATGCAAGAGTATTGGATGTTGGTGAACCAACGCTCAAGTCTGTAATTGCGTCAGGTGCTGTTGAATCTGGAGTTCCTAAACTTAAAAACGCTGCATAAACATCAATTAATCCCATTCCATAATTATTGTCCTCACCGGCAGTACCAAGATCTATTGCTGTGTTGTATAAAGCTTCAAGAATTTGTTTGCCTGTTAAGTTTGGTGCAAATTGTTTTAGTAATGCAACAGCACCTGCAACGTGAGGTGAAGCCATTGATGTTCCGCTAAGAACAGTATAGCCTGTAGAAGAACCGGAAGAACGAACGTTAACACCTGGAGCAGAAACTTCTGGTTTTATTAACAATGAACCGGTACCACCGCAAAGCGATGGACCGCGACTGGAAAAACTTGCGATTGGATTTGTATTACCACCACTATATAAGGCGCCATCAATTGCAGCAGTACACATAACATTTACATTATTAGTATTGATGTTTTTAGGTTTTGTAATTGTTGATGGACCGGATCCACTATTTCCTGCTGAAAATACGACAGCAATACCGGATGCTTCAACTGCATCAAGTGTGGTTTTATATATTCCCGAGCATTCATTTGTTACATCTGGATCATACCAACTATTACTTATAGCATCAGGCATATCAGAAATTGTTAAAGGATCACCATCAGGATCCATTGCCCACTGGAAAGCAGCAATTGAGTTTGAGGTGTGTGGACTAGAACAAATTGTTTGTGCTGCTATCCATTCTGCTCCAGGTGCAACACCAACAGTATCTCCAGTTGTTGGAGACCATCCTGTCATTGTTCCAACCGTATGACTTCCGTGCCCATCACAATCATTTGGTGTTGTACTTCCGCCACCTGGATCAAACCAAGCTTGACTGCTTGGAACGTGGTTACCTCTCCATTTATGATTTAAAGCCGGGTGATTTGGGTGAACACCTGTATCAATACCCATTACTAGTCTGCCCTGACCAGTTATACCCTGTGCCCAAAGAAGATGAGCGTTTATAATTTTTACACCTGGTTCTACTGATTCAATACCGTCTACATAATCTTTTACTACTTCTGGTCTGTCCAGCTCTAAAAAAGCATCAAGATCTATTTCTGCGACATCTACCCGATTCATTAATTCGTAAATAATTTGAGGTTTTGCTTCAACAACAAACATGTTAGAAATCCAAAAAGACTTATAACTAAATACATCTGAAGATTCATATTTACTTGCAAAGTAGCTATTTAAACTGGATTGTGTATTTTCAGCATTCTGTTTTAAAGCTGTTATTACTTGATATGCTCTTTGCTGAAGCGTTACTTTTTGTGAATAAAGTTGTTGATCAAGTGAAGTCAAATCAACTTGAGAACGAAGTAGAACGATTACCTGTATATAATCGTTTTGATTAGCTCTGTTAAGAGCTTCTTGTAATCTGGAACTTACTTCTACCTGCGAAAAAGATATGGAAGAACTAAGTAAAAGAACAACGAGCAGTAGGATTTTTTTCAATGCATCACTCCTTTATGTTTGATATTTAAATTTAACAAGAGAATTAGAATGCTTCAACAATTTTGTTTAATAAGTTGATTAATAATTGATAATAATTGTTAGACTTCTGAAAACAATAATTGCTTTTTTGGATGTGGACATATACTTTTAGAATGAGAAATTGATTTAGAACTTATTTTTATTGAAAAGTGGATATTGAATCATCTGACATAGAACTTATACAGCGAATTTCTAATCGTGACTCTAAAGCTTTGGAAATTCTCTACGATAAGTATTCCCCCATTTTATTTACTTTAGTGAAAAGGATTTTGGGAGACAAAACTAAAACTGAAGAAGTTCTTGCAGATATCTTCGTTATAATTTGGCAAAAAAGTTCTTTATTCAATTTGAATTCTGGCAATCTTTATACCTGGTTAATTAATCTGTCAAGAAATAAAGCATTGGATTCTTTACAAAGAGATAATTCTTTAGTTACAGAAGAGTATAATGATGAATATGAAAATGATTTTATACTTCCTAATTTATCTATGCTTATTCCCACCAATGACTTAGAAAAAAATTTTAGTAAACATCAAAAGATTTATTCTGCTGTTCACAATCTTACAGAAGCACAGCAATATGTTCTTTCCTTAGCTTACTATGAAGGACTAACCGAATCTGAAATTGCAAAGAAGCTTAATATTCCTGTTTTAACTGTTAAATCAAAAATTAGAGTAGCGCTTAACAGTGTAAGAGATAATCTTTCAAAAGAGGAAGACCAATGATTGACGAACAAAAAATTATTGGTATGCTACAGGCAAAGGCTTTAGGCTGTCTTGATGACGATGATGATAAACAACTTCAAGAATTTATTAATGCTGGTCATGTTTTTCCATGGGATGAATTAGGCGTTTATCAAAATGTAACTTCTTTGCTGCCACTTTCACTACCTTTAGAAATTCCGGATGTAGAACTTAAAGATAAAGTTGCTTTAAGGCTGATCAAGCGAAGAGATGAACTACGTGCAAAAAAATCATATGAAGAAGAAAAAGTAGTTTTAGATGAACCACCAGAAAAAATCGAAGAAGAAATTGATGAGGTAGTTGAAGAGTTTAAAAGTTTAGATGAACCATATGTTGAACCTCAGATTGAAATTGAAGCTGAAACAACAATTGTTGATGAAAATATGTCTTCTCCCATCGATATGGAAGATGCTACTTTTAATCTTGATGATATAGTTTTGCCAGGTTATGAGCCATTGCCAGAATCTGCAACTGAGTTTAATGTTTTAGAGAATATTGAAGCAACAACAGAAATAAATGAAAACATTGAAGAATCTTTTATAGAAGTACCCGAAGTACAGGAAATAGGTGTTACTGAGATTCTAAGCGAACCGGTGATTCTACAGGATGAAAATCCGCAAGAAAGTGCAAGTGAAAATTTTAGTCAAACAAATCTTATTAATGATACTGACGATACTGATAAACAACCGGATCTAACTAAAAAATCTGTAGCTGAAAAAATGTTTAAAGCTATAGAACAGGATTTTGATTCTTTAAAATACCATTATGAAGAGACTGAGAAAAAAATAACTCGCGGCCTTCTAATTGCATATGTTATTATTGGTGTATTGCTGGCATTACTTATTTTTTCATTCTTTAAATTTAGTTCTGATATTAAAGGATTGGAAAACAATATTAAGGATTTAAAGAGCAAATCAACTTCTCAAAAAATTGAAAAAGAAATAATTTCATCTAATCAGAATCTCTTTTCTTAAAATCTCTTCCTGCAAGATAAATTAGCCCTCCAGAAACCAGGAAAATTAACCAGTAATTTTTTACTATTGAAAAAACAGAAGCAAAAAACAAATCAACATTTGTTGTGCTGCGCAGAACTACAATCCATACTCCTGCAACAATCATTAGAATAGAAAGTATAGTTTGCAACTTATTAGAATTTAAAAGCAAATTTGATATTAGTAAACCGGCACCAAGCACTGATAAAACCGAAGGCACAAACACAGCTCCAAAATTTAAAATCTCATACTTGGAAAAAACAAAAATTATTGAACCTGAAAGAAAAAGTATTGAACCAATTGTTATTCCGCTTTTTAATTTTTTAAGAAAGGATGTATAAAAAAGACTGATCCCTACTGAAACGAATATATAAGCAACAATTCCTAATAATTTGAGCTCTACAATTCCACTAAAGTAAAAAACAAACAATACCAGTAATATTGCAACAATAAAATATTGAGCAGAGCGAAAATGTATCACAAAATTCTTTGCCCCATACTTGATGCAATTAAATCAGCCGCAAAAACAGCGCTGCTGTTTTTTATATCTAAAATTGGATTAACCTCTGCTATTTCTAATGATGACATACATCCGCACTCTGCTATTGCTTCCATCAGAGAATGCGCTTCTCTGTAGTTTAATCCTCCGGGAACAGGAGTTCCAACTCCAGGGGCAAAGTTTGGATCTACACTATCAACATCAAAACTAACATGAATGTGATCAACTTTTTCTTTGAATTGTTTTAAAACACGACTAATTATTCGATGTATACCAAGTTTGTCAACATCACTCATAGTATAAACATTAAGATTCAATTTTTTTATATTTAATCTTTCCTCCGGATCAATACTGCGAGCAGCTATAACTGCACAGTTCTCCGGTTTAAGCTTTGGGGCAAATCCATAAAGATTAACAAGATCGGGATGACCCAAGCCCATAGAAGCAGCAAGCGGCATTCCGTGAATATTTCCGGAAGGAGTTGTATCGTCAGTATTCATATCGGTATGGGCATCAATCCAGATAACGCCTAAAGTTAAATTATTCTTTTTACAGTAAGATGAAATTCCAGCTATTGTTCCAAGCGCCATTGAATGATCGCCACCAAGGCAAAGAGGAAATTTATTTTGTTCTAAAACTTTTTCTACACGAGTTGCAAGCATTTTTGATGTTTTAAGAATTTCATTTATGTACTTAAGTTTTGGATTAGACACTTTTTGCTTTTCCATGATTTCGATATTAATATCTCCGGTATCTTCAACATTATAACCAAGTTCCTCAAGTTTTTTTTCTAATCCTGCAATTCGTAAGGCAGATGGACCCATATCAACGCCTCTTCTTCCTGAACCGAGATCAACAGGAAAACCGATTACCGTTACTGTTTGTTGTTTTTCTTTAATCATAAATAATTCTTTATTTAATAAAATCATTTTAATTAAGTTAAAGAGAATGAACTTAATTTACCATTAGATTGACTTTAGGGTTAAGTTTATCACATTCAATTCTTATATTTTAATATAAAATATTTCAAATTATTTGGTTACAATTAAATCGGAATTAAAATGTTTGGATATGAACGGGAACCTTTTATTAGCGTAGGTATTCTTAGCGATACAAAAATTAAATTTGAACTTTATGGAGAGTATAGTTCTTATGGATTCAAACATTTTTTCAGCGGCAGATTTGAAGCTGAATTGATTGATGACAGAATTGTTTGTAAAGGCGATAATGATAAAATCGAAATAACTGATGAAATTATATTTGAGTCGCAAGAACCAGATAACGAATCATTTTTAATTCGTGATGTTGTAATTGGTGTTAAATTTCACTGGGAAAGAAAAGAAAAACAACGATTTACTCATTCACTAAAACTTATTAAAGATAATGGCAAAATTACAGCAATAAATATTGTTCCTATTGAAAAGTATTTAATGAGTGTAATCTCATCAGAAATGAGTGCAAAGTGTTCACTGCAAATGTTAAAAGCAACTGCTGTTGTTTCAAGAAGCTGGCTGCTTGCACAAATTGAAAAATCAAAATCAATAAAATCCGAACACACAAATTATAAATCGGGATTTCAATCTGAAGATGAATTGATAAAATGGTATGATCGGGAAGACCATAAATTGTTTGATGTCTGTGCAGATGATCATTGTCAGCGCTATCAAGGTGTTACCAAAATGACTTCGGAAGCTGCAAAAAAAGCTGTTGAGCAAACAGCCGGAGTTGTATTGATAGAAAACAACAAAGTTCTGGATGCACGTTTTTCAAAATCCTGCGGTGGTATTTCTGAAGCTTTTGAAAATGTTTGGGAACCTATAAAGCATCCATCTTTAAGTGCAGTTTATGATTACAAATATATAGCAGATGATCTTGATGACGATTTTTCAAAAGAAATTAATGCTGAAAAATGGATCAAAGCTAGTCCGCCGGCTTTTTGTAATACAAGTGATCCCAAAATATTGAATCAAATTCTTTTGGATTATGACCAGGAAACAAAAGATTTTTATCGTTGGAAAGTTGAATATAATCAATCCGAAATATCTGATCTTATAAAAAGAAAAAGTGGAGTTGATTTTGGATTTATAAAGGATATGATTCCTGTTGAGCGTGGATTTTCCTCAAGATTAGTAAAGTTAAAAATTGTTGGAACTAAAAAAACTTTAGTAATTGGCAAAGAACTGGAAATTAGAAGAACGCTTTCTGAAACACATCTATATAGTTCGGCTTTTATTGTGGAAAGAGTTGGAGATGTTAATGGAGTTCCTGAAAAATTTGTTCTACACGGTGCTGGATGGGGACACGGCGTAGGACTTTGTCAAATTGGAGCTGCAGTTATGGCAGAACAAGGTTATCAGTTTGATGAAATTGCAATTCATTACTTTAAAGACGCAGCACTAAAAAAGATATATTAAAACAACTAACTTTTTATGAAAATCCTTTATTCCTGTTTATCTAAAAGCTGGGGCGGAATGGAAATGGTTACGCTTACAGGAATAAAACAATTATTAAAGAATAATATTAAGGTAGAATTACTTTGTCTTACTGATTCTCGTTTGCAGATAGAAGCAAATAATCTTGGGATAATTATTCATTCTATTAGGGTTGGGAATACATTTAGTCCTCTCTCAATTTTAAAAACTTATTCAATAATAAAATCCGGTAACTATGACCTCATTCACAGCCATGCATCAAAAGATTTATGGTTAATTGTACCGGTATTAAAAATACTTAAGAGTAACGTCCCTTTGGTTTTTACAAAACATGTTGGATCGTATATTCTTAAAAAAGATTTTCTTCATAATAATATTTACAGCAGAGTTAATCTTGCAATAGCAATAAGCACGGTTATAAAGAATAACTTAATCAAGACTACTTCATTGATTGAGGATGAAATTAAAATAGTTTTTAATGGTGTTGATCTAATTAAATTTAACCCGGATAAAGCAGATAAAGAAAAATTAAGAAATGAATTAGATTTTGCAGATAATGATATTATAATTGGAATGACAGGCAGATTCAGTCCTGGCAAAGGACACGAAGAATTTTTATTTACTGCGAATGAGTTAAATAAAAAATACACAAATCTTAAGTTTGTTATAGTCGGCGAAGCTAGTCGTGGTGAAGACGAGTATGCAAAAAGCATAAAACAGCAAGCAGAAAATTATGGAATAACATGTATATATTTTCTTGGATTTAGAAATGACATCCCTGATGTTCTAGCTTCTTTAGATGTTTTTGTTTTTCCATCGCACGCAGAAGCTTTTGGCATTGCATTGATAGAGGCTATGGCTATGGAAAAGCCATCAGTTTGTTCTGATTCTGATGGTGTGCTTGATATAGCTATAAATGACAAGACAGGATATTTATTTAAAGTTAAGGATGGAAAAGATTTATCCATTAAACTAGAAAAACTTATACTGGATAGTAATAAGCGAAGAGCATTTGGACTGAATGCCAGAAAAAGAGTAGAGGATATTTTTGAGATCGAAAAGATTACTAATCAAACAATAAAACATTATTCAGAACTTATAGAAATAAAGAAATGAAAGTTATTACCGAAGATCTATCAATTATAAAACTAATTACTGAGAATAATTTTTCAGATGCTTCCAAACAATTGTTTGAAATTCAAAAAGAACAATGGCAAATGCTTGCAACCGGTTATAAGTCGCTTGAAACTGTAAAATCAAAATCGTTTCAGTTTGATGGGTTTAAGATTAAAGCACAGTTTAATGCAGGAAGAATTACATCAACTTCAGCAAAAGTTGATGCAAAATCCATAAGCGAAAGAAAATGTTTTTTGTGTAACGAAAACTTGCCAGAAGAACAAAAAGGAATTTTGTATAATGATAAATACATTATTCTTTGCAACCCATTTCCAATTTTTCCTGAACATTTTACTTTAACTTACAAAAAGCACGAGCCGCAGCGCATTATTGATACGTTTTCTGATATGCTGGATTTAAGTAAAGACATTTCTAAATATTATTCCGCTATATATAACGGGCCAAGATGCGGAGCTTCTGCACCGGATCATTTACATTTTCAGGCAGGTAATAAATATTTTATGCCGATTGATGACGAGTTTCATCAAATAAAAAATGAATTTGGTAAAGTTATTTATGAAAATGATGATCTATCTTTTTATGCAATTGATGATGGATTGAGAAAATTTGTTTCAATTGAAAGTTTAGATAAAGATTTGGTTGTAAATACTTTCAATAAGTTTTATAAAACTTATTCTTATATGATGAATGAAGAACAGGAACCAATGATAAATCTTGTTTCTTTTTATGAAGAAGAATTTGGCTGGAGAATAATTATATTTTTAAGAGCCAAGCATCGTCCTGCTGTTTTCTTTGCTGAAGATGAAAGCAAGATGTTAGTTAGTCCTGCGGCAATAGATTTAGGCGGAGTTTGTGTTTTTCCAAGAGAAGAAGATTTTAACCGCATAACAAAAGAAATGATTGTAGATATATTTAAAGAGGTTTTTATTGATGTAACTTTATTTAAAAAAGTTTTAAAAGAATTTGTAAGGATTTATTAATCAATAAAATGGTTTAAATATTTTAAGTTTTATTAGCAAAAATTTTTTTAGTTCTTTGAGTTCCTTTGGCATAAACACGATAATAAAGATGAAATATATTATGTTCTTAAAGGAAGTTTTAAAATGGGATTAAGAAATAAAACTCTTTCCATTGTTGAAAATGAATTTATTGTTTTCTTAGCCGTTACGATCTCGTCGTAACAATCATAAATTTACACTAACGAATTTCTTGGGGTTAAAAAAGAAAAGAAAAACCAACCTCATCAACTCAGCATAAAAACATGCGCGCAAATGGCAAAAAATAAAACCCAAACCAGAACTTACACTTGCTAATTCTTAAACCACCAGCAAGCACCCTCTTCCGGTAAAAGTAATAGAGAGCAGCAACACTTAGTGCAAACTTAAATAAAGAACTCTCTAAACTCAATTAACAACCCGCAGAAAACCTCCTATTCTTTTTCCCCTCTGGAGAGGGGACAAAGGGGTGTGTCGCGTTTCCTTTACTGCTTTAAGGATTCTGCCTTCTCTCTCTTCTTATTCTCAACAAACCTGTACACCTCTTCAACCTCAGCAAGGTTAAGCCCGCGAAGCTCCTCGCTTAGCACAACAATTTTTTTCTCCTTTATAAGTTTGCTCAACTCAAATCTTTTTGGTTCACTAAGATTTTCATCCGGCGTCCACTCTAGCAAATCGTGCGGAGTGCAATTCAACAGCAGGCACAGCTTTTCAAGTCTGTCTAAGTGCAGTTCCTTAACACCGCCTGTTACTATTCTTGAGGCTGTAACCGCAGTGAACCCGTGCTTTCTTAAAAACCAGTTAGGTTTAACAATGGACTTTGCAGCAAACAATGGTTTCGAATTTAGCTTTAGCATTTGCATCCCTTTATTCTGTTATATAAAATTGATAATTGCTATTTTTTAAAATAAATAGATGTTTTTATCAAAACAACGTCTTTCTCAATAAATTAATTGTATTTTTCATTAAACTACTTATTTCTCTCATTATACTAAACATATTTCTCAATATACAATTTGTTTTTCTCACTAAATTAATCATATCTCTTATTAAATAACTCACTTTCCTCATTAAACAACTTGTTTTTCTCACTAAATAAAACGTATTTCTATATAAATATATTGCATTCCTTACTAAATGAAACGTGCTTCTCACTAAATCAAATATTTTACCTACTCCCGGTCACTTTGTACAGAAAAACCAGCGAACAAATCCTGAATCTCCGCTTTTCATTCAGCGGAAACTGGTTAACCATTAAAAGTAATTTAATCACAAACCCATCAAAATCTTTTTCTGATTTATATAGCCAATCCCATTGGATTGAACGATTGAACATTGATTAAAATCTATTTTTGCGCTCGAAAAATATATCAGGAGTTAAAAATGGTTCGTAGTTTTTTAATTGTGTTAATCATATTAAGTTCATTTACTAAAGCTCAGCAAAATCAATTAACCGGTTCAATTATGGGTAAGGTTTATGATTCCGAAAACAAACTCGGCTTACCCGCAGTAAATGTTTTCCTTAAAGATAAAAACATTGGCGCCTCAACCGATATTGACGGTAACTTTAAAATTGAAAAACTTCCCGTCGGAAACTATGTAATCGTTTTTAGTTACATCGGGTATTCATCTGCAACTCTAACTGATGTAATTGTTAGATCAAACCGAATTACTTACCAGGATGCAGAGTTGATACCAACCATGTTAAAAATGGATTCAATAGTAGTTTCAGCTGGATACTTTAAAGAAGTGGAAAGTAAATCTATCAGCAGTATAGAATTTTCTTCTGAAGAAATAAGACGTGCACCGGGTAGTGCAGGTGATGTTAGCAGGATTTTATTTGGCTTGCCTTCAGTCGCAAAAATAAATGATGGTAAAAGCAGTTTTATGGTCAGGGGCGGCAGTCCGGTTGAAAATGCTTTTTACATTGATAACATAGAAATAAGTAATATAAATCATTTTGCAACCCAGGGGTCAACAGATGGTTTTTTCGGAATACTGAATGTTGATTTTATAAAGAACATAACTTTTAATGCTGGTGGATTTTCTACGCAATACGGCGATAAACTTTCTTCAGTCATGGATATCAATTTAAGAGAAGGCAATAGAAATGAATATGATGGTCAGTTAAATTTAAACTTTGCAGGAATCGGTGCTCAAATGGAAGGACCATTTATGAGTAGCAATGGTTCATTTATGATTTCACTTAATAAAAGTTATCTAGATCTTGTGATGAAAACTTTTGCAAACGATTATCCTGCACCAGAGTATTACGATCTTCAAACAAAAATTGTATATGATAATTCAGATAAGCACAAGATTTCTTTTATAGATGTTTTTGCAAATGATATTTATAATATCCAATACGATAAGGCAATTGATACTGAACTGAATCAGTTCGGTAACACAAAATATATTACCAATACTGCGGGTGTTAACTGGCAATACATCTGGGGAAAAGCAGGTTATTCAAATACATCACTTTCACATACTCATAATTCAAGAAAAGTAAACCTTAACGAAACTAAATCAACTAATAAATTTTTATCAAACAATACTTTAGAAAACAAATTTAGTTTTCGTAATCTAAATTTCTATAAACTGAATGAACTGAATAGATTTGATTTTGGTATAGAAGCAAAATACTGTCTTAATGATTTTGATTACACGTTTTTTGAACACCTTGATGAATATGGAAACATACAGCCAGCAATAGAAACAGATAAAAATCTTAATACAATTGAATTAGGAGGTTTTATTAATTACCAGCTTAGCTTCTTAGATGATTTTAATTTAAGTGCAGGCGGAAGAGTTGACTATTTTAATTACACTGATAAAGTTAATGTTTCACCAAGAATTGTTTTAAGTTACAAACTTTCACCAATTACCTCGTTAAGCGGTTCAGCAGGTATTTACTATCAAAATCTTCCTGGATTAATTCTGGCTCAATCAGATAAATTCAAAAGTCTGAACACACCAAAAGCTGTTCACTATATTTTATCCTTCAGTCATTTGCTGAATGAGGAAACAAGATTAACAATTGAACTCTACCAGAAAAATTATTCCGACTTGCCTGTTGATCCAACACAGCCAAAGGATTTTTTATTTGACCAGGTTGTAACAAATGGAATATTTACTTCACACTCTGATTTAATAAATAACGGTAATGCTTACTCGCGTGGTATAGAAGCTATAATACAGAAAAAACTTGCAAAAGATTTTTATGGAATGATCAGCGCCTCTTATTCAATTTCTAAGTATAAAGATGTTGAAGGCAACTGGAAAGACAGGATTTATGATAACAGGTTTAACTTTAATATTGAAGTCGGTTACAAACCAAATAGTGATTGGGAATTCAGTGCAAGATTTATTTATGCCGGTGGTGCACCATACACACCGTTTGATATGCAGCTTTCGGAATTAAACAACAAAGGCATTCTGGATCTAAGCAAAACAAATTCTGTAAGGCTACCTGATTATCATTCTTTAAACATTAGAGTGGATAGAAGATTTTATTTTGAAAAAACAAATCTTGTTATCTTTTTAAGCATCTGGAATGTTTATAACCGCGAAAATATTTCTGCTTACACATGGAACGAAGTAAAAAATAAACTTACAAAAGAAGTCGGTTGGAATACTTTGCCCGTATTCGGAATTGAATATGAGTTTTAATTTTTATTTGTCTTTTTAAATTCTGATGGAGTTGTGCCCGTAAACTTTTTAAATATTGTGTTAAATGATGTTTTAGAATTAAAGCCTGCTTCAAAACCAATTGAAAGGATGGAATAGTTTTCATACTTAACATCATTTAACATTTTTTTTACTTCATCAACGCGGTACTGATTTATAAAATCATAGAACGTTTTATTGAGTTTTGTGTTTATAACCTCTGAAAGATTATGAGCTGAAACTCCGTTTAATTGTGCAAGATCGGATAATGATAAATTACTTTTAAGATATGGTTTATCATTTTGCATAATAATGATAAGACTTGAAGCAATTTCATTAATTTTTTGTTCTGTCAATCCGGATTTGTAATAACCACTTTCTTCTACTTCGTTTTTCGGCTCGTTATTTTCTTCAGCTTCATTAAAATTAACTTCAGAAAATATTTGCGGCTGATTCAAACTCCTGTACACTATTAAAAACATAATAAGTGAAATTGCCAGGTATATATATTTATAAAAAATATTCTCTGGTTTCCCTGCTACATCAATTAAAAATATTTGAATAAATTCCAACATCCAGACCAGAGTCATAGAAAGAATCAGGTAGATAAGCCAGTTTATTTTTAAAGATTCAATCTCTGAATAATTTTCTTTTAACCTGTGGTGATATTTTTTTATCTCAATCAAGCTCATAATGATATATGTAAATCCATAAAACGGAATTAACGTTCTCATAATTATGATAAAAATACTTTTGGGAACATCAGGATTTAATAATGCAAGTTTTTCTTCACTGCTAAAAATAAAAAATCCTATAATGCTAGCAAGCAGGATTATAATTGCAGGCGCAAAGTGAAACAGAAATTTTATTTCAAATCTTTTTTTATTTGAACTAAGGGATTTTACATACGAATAAATTGCCGGACTATAGATAAAAGGCAGAACTCCATTTAATCCAATAAAAGATGGGTAGCTAAAGTATAATTTTTGAGTGATGAAAAAAGCATAAAGGATATCGATTGAATACGCACTGAATGTTATCCCTAAAATAATATTGGGCACCAAATTATCTTTTCTGTTAAACAGAAAAATGGTAATCAATAATCCAACCATTCCGCCGGCAAAAAGTATATTCCCAATCATTAAGATTCTTCAATAATATATAAATAGTGCTATTAAAATAAATTTAATTATGCAGTGCTAATATAAAGACTACACATCAAAGCAGGTTGGAAGGAAGTTACATTGATCGGGGGGGTGATTATCAACTTTAAATAAATAATTAAAAGAGATGATGCATGGGTACAAAACTAAAAGTTCTCTTTCTGTTTAATGTTTTAAAAAGATTTTTAACAAACAAAAAAATTAAACCGGTTTAATCTTACCAATATTAACCCTACCAAAGAGCACCCTCATCTATGAATATACAAATGGGAAACAACAATACTTATTATAAAGCTAGCCAACGTATTCTGCAAACTCAATCAGGAATTTAAAATTAACTTAACGGCTAATTTGAATAGTGAAAATATTCAAGCATCAACACTATTTAGTTATTAAGAAAAACTTATTCATCCCACTTAAGCATAACTTCTGCTATGCTCTGATGAACATCTTTGGATAATAAGTCGGCTAACCCTGCATCGCTTAGTTTTTCTTTTTGTGAAGAGAAAGCTTTCCAGAGTTTTACAAATGTATCAGCACCTCCTGTATCATAAATATTACCAGCAGCGGAATGCCAGCGACATTGGTACCAGCCATAATTCTTTGGATACTTTTGTCCTATCTCTTCATAACGTTCTTCAACATCGGTTAAAGATGTAAACTTATATCCTTCTTTTCCGGCGGCGATAACCATTTGAGGAAATACTGTCAGTGCAGGCAATTGTTCGGGTTCATTTTCTGCAATGTAAGTATGAAGCAAAATATTGCAGAACAATTCGCCCATCCACTTACGCTGAACATTTAATCCAGCCTGGTATTGATAAGCATGTCCTATTTCATGAATTGCGAGTAAATCAAAAAATGCCTGCATTGTTAACGCACCATTTTCATCAATATAAGTTGAAGAGATTTTGTCTGCCAGTTCTTTAGGGAGCTGTTCGATTGGCGGAATAAAACTTTTCCAGAACTCGTTATTCTCTGAGGCAATAATTAATAAATTTCTTTTATCGTCAAAGTGAGGCATTCCATAAACAGGAAAAGTTGTATGCTTTGGCCAGTCAACCGCATTTAATATCAACAAAGTAACTTCCGGTTCGAAAGCAATCAGTTTGTTATAGTACTCAAGTACGCGGTCCATTCTTTCCGCAACTGTTTTTGCGCGCACATCATTGCCTGTGCTGAAATATACTTTTGTTTTGTAACCATCAAGCGCTGTAAGATTTGAATATTTTTGTGCGTATCCTGTTACTGAAAAAAGAAAAGAGCATAAGAATAAAATTGTTGTATATCGTTTTGCTATATACAGTGTGTCCATTTTAGTTTTCCTTTTTTAGTTTTGGTTAATCACTCCTGATAACAAATTAGTAAAAAGTTTATGCAATAAAAATAATTTCATATTAAATGAGTTAAACTAATTACCTTCGACAACCAGAGAATTAATAAAGCGAATGCAAAGTATTTGCCGATGTAAAGTAATTTATAAAGAAATTATAACAGCATATTGTAAAATTAACTCCTGTTTTTTATGTTAGACCCCGGTGATCTGTTTGACAGGGGAATAATTAACTAATTATTCTACAAAAACAGGAGTCATTATGCAAAAGTTCTATCTGCGTTTACTTTTTTTACCTTTCCTGATTCTTTTATTTCTTTCCACCAATATTTCCGCACAGGATAATAAAGCTGCGGCTCTATCGCCCGATGGAGAAGAATACTGCTGGGGTCTTAACTTTATGTGGGGCAGAGATTTTACCACAAGCAAGCAGAAGATCGATGAGATCAATTATGATTTATCAACTCCTGAAGCAGAAAAAATAACAGGATTTGGAATAGATTATTATCTCAACCAAAGATCAAGCTTGTATGTACTCGGAAGTATTGGCTTAGGTAGTGATAAAACTGAGAACACAGGCGGTACGCAGGAGTATAGTTCTACGGAAATAGGAGCTAAGCTTGGTTACAACTATTACCCGCTTGGGATGCAAAAACAGGTTTATTATTCACTTGGCGGATGGGCCAGTTTTGTATCTTACAGTGAATCGCAGACTAACACACCAACAACAGGCACAGAATCAAAGGATGAATATTCTGCATCAAGACTTGGTTTTGGTATTAATGCTTCAGCATATGTAAGACCATGGAATGATATACCCTGGGAGTTTTACGCTGGTTATAATGTTGGAGCGTTTATTACACCGGAAAGCACGATAACACAAACTTCGGAAGGCACAACTGTTGAAACAAAAGGTCCAAGCAGTTTTCATTTACAGGATTGCGGTGGATTTGTTGGTACCCGGTTTAAATTTTAATTAAAATGATGACGGTGTTTTAAAATAAGAGATGACACCTTTTATAAAGATGTCATCTCGAATTTATAATGCTAACTTTTAATTCCTGCAGCTTCTTCAAGCATAGCGGTTGTAACAGATTTTGGTCTTTCGATTGGATAACCAAGTCCTCGGTCCCAAATAATATTTGCAACAACACCAAAAGCTCTGCCAACAGCAAACAGAACTGTGTAGAAATCATATTCTTTTAATCCATAATACCATTGGATAACTCCTGATTGTGCATCAACATTTGGCCAAGGATTTTTTGCTTTACCTTGTTCAAGTAAAACAGGAGGAACAACTTTGAAAAGTAAATCAACATACTTAAACAAAGGATCGTTTGGTAAATGCTTTAAGCAAAATTCTCTCTGTGCCATATAACGTGGATCAGTTTTTCTTAAAACTGCGTGACCGAATCCAGGAATTACCTGACCGCCTTTTAAAGTATCCCAAACAAATTGTCTCATCTCTTCTTCAGTTGGAATCTTACCATCCATTTGTTTATAGACTCCTTGAATCCAGGCAAGTACTTCCTGATTTGCTAATCCGTGTAATGGTCCAGCGAGTCCGTTTGTCATTGCAGAGATTGAATAGTAAAGATCGGAAAGAGCGCTTGCAACAAGATGTCCAGTGTGTGCACTAACGTTTCCGCTTTCGTGATCGCTGTGAAGAATGAAATACATTCTTGCAACATCATCGTAAGGTTTTGCAATGCCCATCATATGTGCAAAGTTGCCGCCAAGATCAAGCTTGGAATCTGATTCAATGCTTTTACCTTCTTTATATTTCAATCTATAAATAAAAGCAGCAATTCCAGGAAGTTTTGCAAGAAGATTTAAACCATCTTCGTAGGTAGGAGCCCAGTAATCATTTTTCTTTAAATGTCCCGAGTTATATTCTTTAACAAATTCTGATTCCCGCTGCATTGCAAGAATAGCGGTTGAAAACATAACCATTGGATGTGAATCTGCAGGCATTGCTTTAAGAATATCATAAACATACTTTGGAACAACATGTCGTTTTCTAAATTCTTCTGCTACTTCCTGCACGTCTTCCATTGAAGGAATATCGCCGGTTAACAAGAAAAAGAAGAAGCCTTCTACAAAAGGCATTTCTCCACCAGGAACTTTAGGAAGTTTTTCTAAAACTTCAGGAATTGTAAATCCGCGAAAACGAATTCCTTCGAACGGATCAAGATAAGAAATATCTGTGATAAGACTTTTAATATCTCTGGCACCGCCGATAATCTGACCGATGTCAACTTCATCAACTTTTACATTGCCAAACTCTTTAAGAAGGCGGGTTGTACGTGGGCGCCAGGCTTCAATTTTATCCTGGACTTGTTTTTTCAAGCGAGACATATTCTCCTCCTGATAATTATACTAAGTTTTAATTTCTGATTTCCACAATTAAAGGAAAACAAATTTTATTTACTTTTAATATACAAAGAAAAACCAATTATTGCGGCTGACAATTAAAAAATATTTATTTCTTTTCCGCAAGTTGCTATGTGAACATAAATTTCTTTTTTCTTCTTTAGTATTGATGAGCCAATCCAATCAATTGCTTCTTCATCACCGTGAGTTAGAATTACATTTTCAGGATTTAATTTATCAACGATACTCAATAAATCTTCTCTTCGTGCGTGAGCGGAAAATTTAAAGTTTTTTATTTCGCATTTAACTTCTGTTAGTTCATCATATTCATTAAGCTGGATTTTATCTCCATGCTCAGAATTTGCAATAACATAACCGGTACTTTCTGTATCCATATAGCCAACTGTAAAGATTGCAGAATCTTTTTGTTTCAAGAATCGTAAAGCAAAATTGTATGATGCAGTATTTTTTATCATCATCCCACTAGATGCTAATAAAATGCATGGATGGCTAAAGAATTCTTCGGGATTTGAAATTTCATAATAATCTTTTCGTGGGATTGAATTTAATTCAATCTCATTATCAATTCTATCTACAACAAATCTATTGTAATCGTAAGTGCGATTAATTTTTGTTCCGAGTCCACCGGTGTAAATATCTACTGAAGTTAGTTTTCGTTTTTGCATTAACTGCCAGATTGTTGCAAGAATTTCTTGCGTCTTGCCAAGAGAAAATACAGGAATTAAAATTGATCCGCCATTATTAATAATTTTATTAGCTTCTTTTGCAAAACGAAATGATTCAGCATTCCAATCCAACAGTAAGTCGGAATCAGTAGCTCCGTAAGTTGTTTCGAGAATTAGTGTGTCGATTTTTGCTTCCGGTAATTTGGCTGCCGAAATTAATGTCTGATTTGCGAGATTAATATCTCCGGTATAAAATATTTTGTAGCCGTGGTTTTCTAAAAGTATTCCGGCAGAACCGAGAATATGTCCTGCATCATAAAAAGTACAATTTACTTTTGCCTCTTTTTGTTGATGATATGAGTTTAGTTCAAATTCATTTTGGTATTCTTTGTAATCGAACATTTTAATTAACAAGTCAACTTCATCATGATTATAAAATTCAAAATCAGTTTCTTCAACTTCTTTTTTAAGGAGAGAAACGGAATTGTGTAAAGTTAACTCCGCTAAAGCTCGTGTTTGCGGAGTTGTAATAATTTTTGTGTAAGGAAATTTTTTCACAAGAAAGGGAAGCGAGCCAATATGATCTTGGTGTGCGTGAGAAATTAAGCAAGTATCAATTGATTTATCTTTTATTAAATCAAAGTTTGGTAAAGATTGTAAGCCTGTTTTTTGCGGATGAATTCCGCAATCAAGAATAATTCCGTTGCCGTTAAAATTTAAGTAGTAACTATTTGCACCAATTTCATTTCCACCGCCAATCGGAAGAAATGTTATCATTTATTTTCTTCTCTCATCTCATTTTCTATGTTATCAAGATCAACTTCGTTAAGTACAACTTTTTCCGGAATTTTAAATTTTTCAGATGGAACTGATCCGCCTTCATTGATTCTTGTTGCTGTAAGATTTATTTCAATTCCTCTTGACTGTGTTATTGATTTCAATGTCAGCCATTCCCAAATCCAAAGCTTTGTACCGGTACTTTTCATTTCATAAACATCACAGTTTTTTCCTAAAAATTCTTCCGAGCCAATTTTATTTGCGCCCATATTTAATAACATCTGCTCACCAAACTCATTAAAACTTTTTTGACCTTTTAACTGTTCCATAGTTCTTAAAATTGGATTGCGAGTTCTTGTCCCGCTATTCTGATCCATATTAATGTTATATTGAAATTCTCCATCAATTATGCTAACCATATTAATTGGTTTTGTAAATCCGCCTACAGTTAAGATTGAGCGAGTATATTCTGCCTGTCTCATTCCCCAGCTATCAAAGTAAAGAGTTTTTGTACCTTCTTGCGAGCCTGAAATTATATATTCTATAACTCCGGATTTAACTCCATATCTTTTTTGTAATTCAGTGCTGGAGTTTTTTTCAAGAACTTCTGTTTCTTCTTTACTAGAATCACCACAAGAATAAAAAACCACTGACAGTAAGATAATTGATGTAAATAAAAATATATTTTTCATGTTTTAATTCTTTTCTGATTTTGTCTGATTGAAAATAAGGAAAGTGCAATCTTACTTCAATTAAAATTCGGAAGTAATATAAATTCTTTTGTCAAATTTGTCGTGAAAATATATTTGTATAATCTAAATGTTTTATTTTTTAAGATGATCTTGAAGAGATTTCTTAAGTGGAGATAGTTCATTAGATATGATATACCAAATTATAGTTCGGTCAATATCAAAATAATCATGTACAATTCTGTTTCTAATTCCCCGAAGTTTTTGCCATGGAATATCAGGAAATTGATTTTTTACTTCACTGGGAATATTCTTGGATGCTTCACCGATAATTTCAATATTTCTGACTACTGCATCTGTTATTAGATTGTTTTCTTCAAAATCATCGTAAGATAAATCAGTAGTATATTCTTCAATCTTGTTAATGCTTTCAATAATGTCCTCAAATAGGATTTTCCAATCACGTTTAGACATATTGCAAATCTTGTTTAATATGTTCGAACATTTTTGGCTTTAAAGCATTTGGCGTAACTAAATCTACTTTAACTCCTAAAATATTTTCTAATTCATCTGCCAGCATAACAAATTCCAGCCCAATTGGTTTTTCAAAATCGACTAAGATATCAACATCGCTTTTTTCAGTCGCTTCATTTCTTGTAATTGATCCAAATAAAGCAATGCTTTTAAGATTGTACTTATTTACAAGATATAACTTGTTTTTTTGAAGTAGCTCTTTTATTTCATTTATGTTTTTCATTATCGTCTCTATTGATAGGATATAAGATAATAATTTTTAGTCACTTAAAACCAATCATTATTCTCTTATCGCCCAAATGACATCAGAAAGAGTTTCTTTATCCTTTTCAAAATTAAACTTTAACAGATAGTTTGGATTAAAACCAAGCATATATTTTTCAATTCTTTCTTTAATCCAACCAATTTCAGATTTTAACTTCCAGTGTTCACCATCCTTTGAATAAAGAACTACAAATAATCTATTCCTTAAATGTTTTCTTTGCTGCTGTGATTGATTTTTGTAAAGCCACTTTATCAATTCATCTGTTTTCTTTATTGCTTCATTAATTTTGTAAGGAAAATTTTTTGGAAAGATTGATGTTTTATGATCAAAAGAAACTCCGTCAATTGTAAAATCAACTATTCTATCTTTGTTATCTAATGCAGGATTTACATTTGGAAGTGAACAAAATATACTTTCAACAGCTTGCGCTGACCAGAAATTGTACCAGCGATTTATTGCATAATTAAAATATAAATCAAAATCTTTTTCTGATTTAAATCTACTCTCAATTTCCTTTAGTAATTCTTCAAATTTAAATGTGTGATAAATAAAATTGGTTTGCTTATCAAAGATATCGTTTTGTTTTTGTCCCCATTTGTATGGATGTACAAGTCGTTTTTTAAGTTCAGATTCGATCTCGGTTAATGAATATTTCATTTCTTCTGAAAAATAAAAATATATTCGTGTTTAAAGACATAAAATCCACCAGCAAGTGCACGGTAACGCCACAACTCTTTCTGATTACGTTTTGCTGTTGTTTCCTCAAAGTTCTTTACGATTGTTGATTTTAAAATCATTCCGCGTTTTAAAAATTCCTGCATTACATAAAATCCTAAAGGAATCCATTCACCACCAGAATATTTATCACTTATCACTACTGCGGCAAATCTTTTCTTATCAAGATGCGGTAGACAATTATCTAAAACCTTTCCAAATCCTGTTAAGAATTCTTCAATTGAGTTTGTATTTGATAAATCAGATTTGCTATCACTAAACTTAATAATATCCCAGTATGGAGGATGAAAAATTTGGAATTGGAATGATTTAATATTTATATCAGAAATAAGTTTTTTCAAATCAACAGAAGCACTATCACCGATTACAAATTCTAATTTTACTTTATTTGGATTGGCTTCTTTTGAAATATTTTTTATTGTTTGATCCAGTACTTTTTTTGAGAGTTCAATACCCAAAGCATTTCTGCCAAGTCTCTGTGCTTCGATAAGAGTTGTCCCGCTTCCTAAAAACGGATCTAAAACCCATTCGCCTTTTTTTGTATATCGTCTTAAAAACTGATTCGGAATTTGCGGAATAAAATTTCCCCAATATCCTGCGTGATGAGCTCCAGAATTATCACGTTTATTTAGTATCCACAAACTATCAGTAATAATATCATCGTATTCTTTCCATCGATTAAGATTAAGATCATTAATTTTGCTTTGCTTGATCTCGGTTAGACTCTTCTTCAATCTCTTTAAATAGTATTTTGTTCGTTCGATAGTATGTGTTTCTAATATCTGATTTATTTCCCCGATTAAATACTCTTTTGGAACAGATGAAAATCGGTTACTTAAAATAATGTCCCTACTTTTATTGCTTTTGATCAAAGATAGAAGTACAGAAAATTCTTTTCTTATTTCTAGAATATCTGATTTGTCAAGTGTGTTTGAAATAGTAGTTATTATGTCTTGTTTCATTGATATTATTTTACTTCTTCGTTAAATCGTTTAATTACCATTTCAGAAATTGTTTTGCCGATACTTAATGAAGCAGTTGCCGCTGGTGATGGCGCATTTAAAACATGAATCATTCGTGCTGCTTCAACAATTCTAAAATCATCAACAAGCTTTCCATCACGTTCTAATGCCTGCGCCCTAACACCCGCACCGCCAACCTCAATATCATTATACTGAATATCAGGAACAAGCTTTTGTAAAGATTGTAAAAATAGTTGTTTACTAAACGATCTCCTGAATTCTTGAAATCCCATCTTATAGAATTTTGCTGCCATTTTCCAAAAGCCCGGATAAATTTTCATATCCAATAAATCAACAAATGAAAAGTCGGTCTTTTTATACCCTTCACGTTTTAAAGCCAGAACAGCATTAGGTCCAGCTTCAACACCACCTTTCATCATTCGTGTAAAGTGAACACCGAGAAAGGGAAAATTAGTATCCGGAACAGGATATATTAAATTATTTACCAAATATTCTTTTCCCTTTTTCAATTTATAATACTCACCACGAAACGGAATGATTTTTAATTTTGGATCAACACCACAAAGCCTTGCTACTCTATCTGAGTGCAAACCAGCACAATTAACAATAAACTTTGTTTTATATTCTTCCTCTTGAGTTAATAAAATTAAATCATTTTCTTCTTTTATAACGGCGGCTAACATTGAATCTGTTTTAATTTCTCCTCCCAGACTTAGTATTAGTTCGGCATACTTATTTGTAACCGATACATAATCAACAATTCCTGTTTGAGGAACAAATAAACCATCAATTCCATTGGCATAAGGTTCATACTCTTTAATTTTTTCAGAAGAAAGTCTTTGTATTCCGACCAATCCATTTGCATTCCCTCTTTCTTCTAAAAGATTTAATGCAGGAATTTCATCTTGCGAAGTAGCTATCACAATTTTCCCACACTTATTAAAAGGGATATTGTGTTCATTACAAAATGAGTACATCATTTCTCTGCCTAAAGCGCAATTTTTTGCTTTTAACGATCCGGGTTTATAGTAAAGTCCGGAATGTATAACCCCGCTGTTATTACCAGTTTGATGTGCAGCAAGGGAAGTTTCTTTATCAAGTAATAAAACATCAAGTTTTTTCTGTTTTAAGATTGATAAAGCAACTGCGGTTCCAACAATTCCACCTCCAATTATTGCAATATCATATGTATTATTCATTTGTGATATATCCAACAGAAACTAAATAAACCTGAAAATGACTTGACAATTAAACTTGTGTGTCATAACATACAAAGGTTGTTTTGGGAAAATAATGTTTAGTAATTAAAAGTCCCTTTCCCGGTTCAAATTTAACTAATTCAAGTGAGCAATTAAATAAACAACTTGAATTAAAAATAACTTGCGAGAACAAAAATGAACAAAAATCAAAAATCTATAATAGTAATTGGAATTATTTTTATTGTTTCAACGTTACTCTATTGGTATTCACAAGGTGCAGAAGTATTGACTAAAACTCAAATACTTGTTGATAAGTCAACCGATCTTGATAGAATGCTAGGTGTTGAGAACAAACAATATATTGATCAATTTGTCTTCGGATTGCTGCCATCAGGAATGACTTCTGTAATCGAAATGACCTCGGCAGCTTCTTTATCGGGATTGATTTTTATTATATCAGGAATTTTAGTTTATCTATTAAAAAACAAACGAAAGGAAACAAAATGAACAAAACTCTCTCAATCTTTGCAGTAATAATGATTTTTACTGCAACAATGCTTGCACAGGGCTTTAAGGTAAAAGCAAGTGGTGAACAACCTTTTAACTTTCAAGACAAAGCTGGAAGAAATCAAACAACATTCTTTAGTACAACTCCGCTTGAAGACATAACAGGATTAAGTGGTGATGTTAAGGGAAGTGTAACTTTTAACGTAAGTGATATAAAATCTCTTAAAGGTAAAGTAACAGTTTCTGTTGCATCAATAAAAACAGGAATTGATTTACGTGATGAACATATGCGTGATGCTGGCTGGTTAGATGCAGCAAAATATCCTGAAATTTCATTCGAGATTAAAAAAGTTAGTGATGTTAAATCAGTTACAGATAATAAGCTAACTGCAAAAATAACCGGCAACTATACAATGAAAGGAGTAACTAAAGAAGTTATTGCTGATGCAACTTTAACTTTTCTTGATGAAAGTGATCAAACTAAAATGCGAGCCGCTGGCGATTTGCTTGGCGTTCAGGCAAAGTTTAATGTTAAACTTTCAGATTATGGCGTAAACAATAAAGTAGTTGGTCAAAAAGTTTCTGAAAATATAGAAGTTAGTGTGAACATAGTTGGATCCAATGCTAAGTAAGTGAAATATATGAATTAGTTAGAACCCGATTCAGAAATGAGTCGGGTTTTTTTTTATATCATTAAATTAAATTTAAACCCACTCATCAAAAAAGTACTTTATCTGCACTATACAATTTGTATTTTAGCTTATCACATTTAATTATTATTTCGGATTACCAATGAAATACATTTTAGTTTTTCTCATCTCTGCTGTTTCGATGTTTGCACAAGTTAAAGCAGATGATGTAAAATCGTTTACACTAAAGAACGGAATGAAAATTTTTGTTCTTGAAGATCATTCAATTCCAAATGCCAACATGTACTTTTTTTATAAAGTCGGATCACGCAACGAATACGTGGGCATAACAGGAATATCGCACTTCTTTGAACATATGATGTTTAATGGTGCTAAAAAATATGGTCCAAAACAATTTGATCGTGTTATGGAAGCAAACGGCGGATCAAATAACGCTTATACTTCGGAAAACATTACCGCATATACAGATTGGTTTCCATCAAGTTCGATAGAAGTTATGTTTGATCTTGAAGCCGATAGAATTGCAAACTTAAATTTCGATCCTAAAATGATTGAAAGCGAGCGCGGTGTAATTCTATCTGAAAGAAGTACCGGATTAGAAAATAATCCACTGGAACAACTCTGGCAGGAAACACAAGCAACTGCATTTATTGCACATTCATATCAGTGGCCTGTTAT
This sequence comes from Ignavibacteriaceae bacterium, assembly GCA_049291095.1. Taxonomy (GTDB): domain Bacteria; phylum Bacteroidota; class Ignavibacteria; order Ignavibacteriales; family Ignavibacteriaceae; genus IGN3. Next base: position 128,978 of record JBATOT010000072.1, read on the forward strand.
CGGCTGGGAATCTGATATTAAAAACTGGACAAAAGAAGATCTGGAAAATTATTTTCATACTTACTATGCTCCAAATAATTGTGTAGTAGTAATAAGCGGCGATGTAAAACTTAATGAAGTAAAAAATCTTGCAGAAAAATATTTTGAACCAATTCCCGCTGGACCAAAACCAAGAAGTTTGCACACTATCGAACCAGAACAAACTGGTGAAAGACGACTTTTTGTAAAACGTGAAGTTCCTTCTCCCTACGTAATGATGTCTTACCATGTTCCTCAAAGTGGAAGTGACGATTATTATGCTCTTGATTTGTTAAATTCAATTTTGTCAGAAGGCGAATCATCAAGACTTTATAATTCTATTGTGGAAAATCAACAGCTTGCGCTTGAAGTTGGAAGCTTATACTTCGAGGCTTTTGATCCAACTTTATTTTTCTTTTATGGAATTGCAAACGATGGTGTTACCGCTTCGCAATTAGAAAAAGCAATGCTTGATGAGATTGATAAAATTATAAAAGATGGAATTAATGAAAGCGAATTGCAGAAAGTTAAAAACCAAAAATTGATGAGCTTCTATAAAACAACAGAAACAATAAACGGGATGTCCAACACTATTGGGACATATGAATTGTTTTTTGGTGATTATAAAAAAATGTTTTCTGCGCCAGATGATTATAAAAAAGTAACCGCCGATGATATTAAAACTGTTGCTGCGAAATATTTTACAAAACAAAACAGAACTGTAGGAATTTTGAACACGGAGGAAGCACAATGAAAAAGTTTTTATCAATAATATTGTTTAGCATTGTTCTTGTTTCTTTAACTAGCGCGCAGTTTAAACTTCCAAAGTACGAAGTTGTAACACTTGATAACGGGTTGACAATTTATCTTATGGAAAAGAAAGATGTTCCAATAATTTCTTTTTCCGTAGTGTTTGATGCCGGAGCAACTAGAGATGGATTACAAAATGGTTTAGCTTCCTTTACTGCTGAAGCATTAAAATTTGGAACTAAGAATTACACTAAAAATCAAATAGATTCGATTTTCAATTTTTATGGAAGCAGTTTAAATACTTATGCAAGATTAGATTATTCAGGTTTATACTCTGAATTTATGAAAGATGATTTAGATAAACTTTTACCAGTTATAAAAGATGTAATTACAAATCCAACTTTTCCTGAAGAAGAAATCATAAAAAGAAAACAGAGATGGATTGCAGAATTAGACCAGGCAAAAGAAAGTCCAAGGCAGGTTATTGGGGCTTATTATAATAAATTTTTATTTGCGGATTCTCCGTATGGAAATCCTGTTGACGGAACTAAAAAAACAATCGAACAAATCGATAGAAAAAATATTGCGGATTTTTACTTAAAAAATATCAGATCGGAAAGTTGTGCAATAGCTGTTGTTGGTGATTTTGACTCTGATAAAATGAAATCACAACTAACAAAACATTTATCTGATTGGCGGGTAACTGTTCCAAGATTAATTGATGATTCCAGATTTACTAAAAATGATCTTAAGAATCCTGCCGTATACCTTATCAATAAAGATAACGCCACAGAAACTACTTTTATGATCGGTGGTTTTGGTGTTCCAATGAGTAACGAGGACCAAATTCAGATTGATGTAATAAACACAATTCTTGGTGGAAGATTTACAAGCTGGTTAAATGATGAACTTCGTGTAAATGCGGGTTATACTTACGGTGCTAGAAGCAGATTTGCATCATACAAAACTGCTGGAACCTTTTATATCAGCACATTTACTGCAACAAAAAACACAGAGCCAGCAATTGATTTAGCAATAAAAACTTACAACAGACTTTTTGAAAAAGGAATTGATGAAGCAACTTTAAAATCAGCAAAGAATTATGTTAAGGGACAGTTTCCACCTGAGTATGAAACCGCTGGTTCGTTAGCTGGATTTTTGACTCAAAAGTATATTTATGGATTAGAAGATTCATACATAAATGATTTTGAAAAAGCTGTTGATGGGATGACTATTGGAAGTGCAAATGAGATTATCAAAAAATATTTTCCAAAAGATAATTTGCAGTTTGTGTTAATTGGTAAAGCAGACGACATACGAAACATTGCAAAGAAATATGGAAAAGTAATTGAGAAAAATATTGATGAAGATGGATTTTAGAGCTCAAGAATAAGAAATGGAACGCTGATCGAGCGGATTAGACGGATTTAAACTGATTAATCCGTTTTAATCTGTTTGATCAGTTTAATCCGTGTGCCATTGTGTTTAGCGTTACTTAAAATAAAATGTAATCAAATCAACATAAATTCTGATTTTATTTAAGATGGGGTTTTTGGTCGAAATAGTTTTATCACCAACTATCTGATTCCATTCGTTTTCAAATAAATCTTCATAATCATAGTAAAGCTGAATTGAATAACAATCAGACTCCAAATTTCCTTTTTCAAAAATTGTATATCCGCCATAATCCCAATCAAATCCTGAAAAAGTAAAATGCTTACCATTTAGCTTTACCAATTCTTTTAGCTCTGTTCCAATTTTAATTCCGTTATCAATTTCCCAAAGAGATTTATCTCCATGAATTTCAATCCAATCAGGATTTTTAAAATTTACAGTGTCTTTCCATTTTATAAAAAATGATTGCGGAGTGTCTTTAAAGAATACGGATCCAACTACTCTTTCTGTTCCTTCTGCGTACCATCTTTCAACTTTTTCAACATTTTTTTTACCAACTATCTTAACAATATCAGCTTCTGATGTATTTGAATTTAAGATGCTGTTGCCCACACAAGGTGTTAAAACAAAATCGTTTTTAGGCTGTGAATAAATTGAACTGAAAAAAAAGAATACAAGTAACGAAATAATATGCTTCATATTAAATCCCACAATGCTTACACTATTATTTTCTAAAAAGATCAAAGTTTTTACTAAACCAAAATTATAAAAAATTATACCAAAAAAATGTTACTCAATTGCTTTCCACTTATTAAGAAAAGCTAAAAATTTATCTGTGTCATAATCCTTATCTTTTTCTAAATCACCTGTGTTTTGGCTGTGTAATAGATTTCCGTTTTTATCTAAAACAAAAAAGTGCGGGTAGCCTTCAACTTTTGGATATTGTGATAAAAAATCTTCGTTCTTGTTTTCTTTGCTGTAATTGATTTTCAAGACAATAAAATTCTCATCTAACAATGATTTAATTTCTTTTGTGTCATGCATAAAAGCATCAATTCTATGGCACCAAATACACCACTCGCCGCCAACATCCAGAATAATTCTTTTGTTTGATTTGTTTGCCAACTCAACCGCTGCTTTTAAATCATCAAAAGAATTGCGTGCAGGATCAAATTTTTCTGTTCTTACTTCTGTTTGTGCAAAGATACCGTTTGTTGTTAGTAGTAACGCAAACAAGAAAAAAACTTTTATCATACAAACTCTTTCTACATTTTTATCAGAATTAATATTCATTCTATTTTATCGTTAAACAAAATACTTAATCACTAAAAATCCGCCAATAAGTAAAACTGTAAATGCAATTGCCAGCCAGTTAAAATATTTATCAATAAATGATTTTATCTGGGGACCAAATTTCCATATCAAAAAAGCTACCAGGAAAAATCTTGCACCGCGGCTTATAACCGACGCAATGATAAACATAATCATATTTATATTGAATGCACCGGAAGAAATTGTGATGATTTTGTAAGGGATAGGTGTAAATCCGGCTGTAAAAACTATCCAAAAGTCATACTCTTCGTACATTCCTTGAATTTTATAAAAAGCTTCCGGCGTAAATGAAGGAATGTTTGTAAAGAAAAAATTAGCTATTCCGCTAAACTCATTTGATGGTGTCCACCATAAAAAATGTCCTATTGCATATCCGGCTAAAGCACCAATAACAGAACCGATCGTGCAATTTGCCGCAAATTTAAAAGCCTTTGTTTGTGCGCCAAGCACTAATGCAATTAAAAGTGCATCCGGTGGAATTGGAAAAAATGATGATTCTGCAAAAGCAAGAATGAACAGAGCAACTGCTCCGTATTTAGTATTAGCCCAGTGAAGGACCCAATCGTATAGTTTTCTAATAATCTTCATAATTGAGGCGAAACTTAAATGAATTCCATTGAATTAAAAAATCACATTGCCTTCTCTTTTTTTAATAAAAATAAAATGAGCCGATTTGTTTAGACTTTACGCATGTACTTATGAATCCGAAATCAATTTCTGAAAAACTTAAAAACTACAGGTTTACGTAGTGTTTTAACTGATACCGGGTTTTAGTTTTTGATTGAAATTTAACAAGTGCTTAACTAACAAAAATCACAAACAAAGGAGACATGTAAAATGAAAAGAATCTTTTCATTGTTTTTAATAATGAGTGCTTTGCTCATTATTGGTTGCGGTGACGATGCAACCGGGCCGACAACCGGTGGTCTTGGTGGCGGTGGTGGTAATACTGGCGGTGTTACTTACACAGTCAATCTTGTTCAAGAACAACAGACCCAAGATTTATATTTTGAATTCACGCCAAGTGTTGATGTCGTAATAAATACTATCACTGGGAATTGCCCTGAAGCAAATATCAATAATGAGCAGGTTCAATTTGATGGCACAACTGTCTATCGCGCAAACTCCCCTGCCTATGTTGGGCCATTGACTATTCTAGCCCAAGGTCAAAAGTGGGCTTTCACAATTGCCGGAAAGCTCGGAAGCAGCACCGGAACAGCTTATAGCGTAACTGCTAACTTCACAGTTCAATAAAATTAAAACTAACTATATAGAGGAGATCTAAATGAAATCGTTCAAACACATACTTGTTTTTTCAATATTGTTTTTTATGTCAGCTAATATTCTTGCACAAACAACTGTAATGATTGGGCCAAGAGTAACGGGTAATTTTAATATTTATAATCAAAAAGGATTAACGGGCACTTGGAATGGCGTTGGCGTAGGCTTTGGACCAACAGTGGATGTAACCTTTGGAAAACATATTGGAATAATGGTTAATCTAACCGCTTTTGATATGCGTAATTTTTCAAACTCACAAACTCAAGGAAACACTACTCAGGAACAATCACTTACTCTTTCATATTTGGCACTCGATCCTATGTTCAAAGCAGAATTTTCAGGTTTTTATATGGTAGCTGGTCCATCACTTGGAATTAAGCTTAACTCAAGTGGAGAAACCACTGTAACTGTAACAGGTCAGGCACCTCAAATAAATCCTATCAACATTGAAACAAAATCACTAAGATTTGATATAGCCGTCGGAACCGGTTATACATTTAAACTCTCAAATGATATGGGATTGGGAACAGATTTTATGGCCTACATTCCTTTAACTGATACTTACAATACTCCAGGTATCAGCAATAGCATTTTTACAATGAAACTTGGTGTAGCGCTTAAGTTCAAGATTTAAGTTCTCTCCTCGTTAGTTAAGACCCCCGCAAACTCCCGGAATTTATATTTCGGGAGTTTTTTTTGATGTTATTACCAAGAACTTGTAAAAATTAACTACACTTGTACTTCTTTCGGAAAAAAAACCTTCTATTTAGATTAAAAAGATAATCTTCCTTCATTTTATAAGTTTTTTCCAACTGGCATAATAACTGCACATTATGGTTAATTCTGGGCTTACAGTATAACTTAAACTACATCCTATAACCTATTAAATTCAAATAGCTTGATTGATAAAAAGCAGTTGGATTTTATTGTTTTTTATGTAGTTTTGTATTGCGGATTAAGTTCAGGTCTTAACTATTAACAAATTTAGGAGTTCAATATGAAAAAGCTTGTTACATTCAGTGATTCAAGTTTTTTGATGGGTGCAATTTTATTCACATTAATTTTTTCGTTTTCTTCTGTATTGATAGCTCAAAATATCGAAAAGAAAGATCATCGATATGGCGGTTATGCCAGATTATTTAGTATGGGAGATAACCCTTACGTTGTTGATCCGGATAATATAAAACTAAATCCGGCTTATGCTTCAATGTATTCAAATTTCCTTTGGGGAGATATTGGTTCAAACAATGGTATTCCAACAGATGGAAATGGACAATTTGCCGGAGTTAACTTTGCTTTAAATAATAATTTAACGCTTGGTTTATTATTAGCTCGTGATGATTTTCAATCAATGTCAATTGCTCGTTTAGACAGAGATAATATTGTTAATAATATTAACACAACAGTTGGTTCACTTGTTATTGTACCTCTAAACAATAATTTAGAACTTTTAGGCGCATATAAATTTGGAAATTTTGTAGTTGGATTAGGTGTTTCTTATGCTTCAACTTCAAGAGAAGTAACCCCGGCAACAGGAACCGGCGATAAAGGCACAGCAAGCCAGATTGGTGCAAACCTAGGTTTGATGGGTAAAGTAGCTCCTGGTTTTGAATTTGATTTTTCATTCTCACTGTTATTACCTTCAGCTACTTTCGAACCTGGAACTGCCGGAGCTGATAAAATATCAGGATCAAATACATTTATGTATGCTAACGCTCGCGCAATGGTAGAACTATCTAAAAAATTTACTTTTGTTCCTACTGTTGATTTTTTTAATGGCTCTGGAAAAGTAGAAGTTGGAGCTAATTCAACGGATTTACCATCTGAATTGGCTTTTGGTGTTGGATTAGGTTTACAGTATAAGGTTGATAATCTTATAATTGTTGGTGGTCCTGCATTTATGTACAGCTCTCAATCTCAAGCATCTACAACCACAACCCCTGAATTAAAAAACTCTACTATGACATTTCCTGCATGGAATTTAGGAGCTGAGTGGGGCTTTACAGAATGGTTGTACGGAAGATTGGGATATGTTGCAAGCACTTTTTCACGCACAACACAATCTCCTGTTACAGCAACAACGGTTGATGAATTATCATTCACAGGTTTTGGTAATGGAGATGTTAGACTTGGTCTTGGCTTTAGATTTGGCGGGTTTAATCTTGACGCAACAATTAATGATGATGTCTTAAGAGAAGGATTCAATTTAGTTGGCGGCGGCACAAGAACCTTCGCTTATATATCAGCAAGTTATGGTTTTTAGAGTTTTAATTAGTAAGGCTGTTTTTTAAAAGACAGCCTTACTACTAATTGTTGTTGAATTTAAATTCTTTTTAATAAATTTGCACAGGTCTTAATTAACTAATCTAAAATAAACTAAAGGAAAACTTATGAAACAGTTATTTTCTGTTCTCTTACTCGCTGTACTATTTACAGGTTTCATTAACGCGCAATCACAAGGTGTTAGCATTGGTGGTAATATAGCATTACCAATTGGTGATTGGTCTGATTTTGCAAATATGGGATTTGGCGGCACCGTTGCTTATGAAAGAAGTTTCGCTCCAAATATCGTTGGCCAAGCTTATGCTGGATATCTTACTTTTGGTGGCAAAGATTCTGATGTTAATGGATTTTCATACAGCTATTCTATGATTCCAATTATGGCTGGTGCAAAATATTTCTTCCAACCTGGTAAAGGACTTTATGCAAATGCTTTATTAGGACTTACTATTCTTTCTGCAGATGTTGATGTTCCTGCAGCATACCAGGGTTATGGCTTTGATGGATCAACTTCAAGCACAGAATTTTCATTAGGCGTTGGCGCTGGATACGAAATGCCAGTAGGTGGAAAAAACGCTGTTGATATAAGTGCACACTTTATGTTAGTTAGTGATGCAAATTATATTGGAGCAAGAGTAGCTTATAGATTTGGTCTATAATAAATCTTAAAGTTTTTTAGAAAAGGCAGCATTGTATAATGCTGCTTTTTTTATTTTAAATATAATTCTTCCTTTTATTTGAATGGCTCAAAACTCCACTTATTTTAGCAAGTAATTAAAATGTTAAATCTTTAAGCAAAATATGAAATACAAGTTGGCTCAGTTAAACTTTTCTAATAACATTTACAGTCTATCTCTTTTAATACTTTCACTTTTACTTCAAGTTGCTTGCGGAGGATCAAATCAAATGCTTGATAAAATTAACTTGAATAATAATTGGAAAGTAAGCAACGAAGATGATTCTATATCGTTTATCACCAACGCACCAAATGAAGTTCATCTTGATCTTTTTAACAAAGGAATTATTGATCATCCATACTTTGGAGATAACGAAGAAAAACTCCTGTGGATTGCAAAGCAAAACTGGATTTACGAAAAATCATTTGATGTGGATTCTTCTATTCTGAAATATAAAAACCTTTATTTGATCTTTAAGGGAATTGATACTTATGCTGATATTTTCCTTAACAACAAAAAAATACTAGTAACAGATAATCAGTTCAGAGAATGGCGGATAAATGTTAAAGATATAATTCAAGCATATAAAAATCATTTAAAAATAGTTATCTATTCTCCGTTTCCCATCGAAGTAAAAAAAATTAAAACACATAACTTTCAACCTCCGGGAGATCCCAGAATATTTACACGCAAAGCGCCATTTGTTTATGGATGGGATTGGGCTCCGCGTTATGTAACCAGCGGAATATGGAAAGATATTGAATTGCAATTTTCTGATGGACCCGAATTGGTTGATGTTTTTATTAAGCAAAAATATATTTCTGAAAGTAAAGCAGAGCTTGTTTTTCAATTTGAAATAGTGTCTTCAAAATTTGAAGAAGTTGTTCTTGTAATTAATGAAATCAATCAAAAAGTAAATTTGAGTCCTGGAAACAATGTAATTGATTTTAACTATTCAATAGAAAATCCCAAATTGTGGTGGATAAAAGAATTGGGAGAACAACATATTTATACTTTTGATTGCTCAATCGTCCATCCGGTTTATGGAATCCAATCTACAAAAAAGAAAATAGGACTTAGAACTATAGAGCTTGTGCAAGAAAATGATTCCGATGGAAAATCATTTTACTTTAAGCTTAATGGAATCCCTGTTTTTATGAAAGGAGCCAATTACATTCCGCTTCAATTGATTAGATCTAAAATCGATTCGAATAAATACAAAGAATTAATATCGGATGCTGTTAATGCCAATATGAATATGCTGCGCGTATGGGGAGGTGGAATTTATGAACATGATATCTTTTATGATTTATGTGATGAATTTGGAATTCTTGTATGGCAGGATTTTATGTTTGCTAACGGAATGTATCCAGCAGATAAAAATATGTTGGATAACATTACGGTTGAATTTGAGCAGCAAATAAAGAGATTGAGAAACCATCCTTCTATAGCATTATGGTGCGGCAATAATGAAATTGCTGAAGCCTGGGTAAACTGGGGATGGAAAAATAATTATACGGTTGAGCAGCAAAAAGTTATGGCAGATGATTATCAAAAAATTTTTCACCAATTGCTTCCTAAAATTGTAGAAAAAAATTCATATGGAATTTCATACTGGCCATCTTCTCCACAATTTGGAAGAGGTGATAAGCGAAGTCAATTTGAAGGTGACTCTCACTACTGGGGCATATGGCACGACTCAGAACCTTTTGAAATGTTTGAAAAGAAGGTTCCAAGATTTATGAGCGAGTTTGGATTTCAATCTTACCCGTATTTAAAAACATTAGCTAATTATTTTAATAAAGAAGATCTCAATTTTGAGTCACCTATTTTACAAAAACACCAAAAGCATCCCAGAGGCAACGATCTTATAAAAGAGTATATGCAAAGAGATTATTTTGTCCCCGAAGATTTTAATCAATTCATTTACCTTAGTCAACTACTACAAGCCGAAGGAATTAGCCTGGGAATTGAAGCGCATAGGAGATCAAAACCTTATTGTATGGGTTCTTTATATTGGCAGTTGAATGATACTTGGACGGCAATTTCCTGGTCGGGGATTGATTACGAAGGAAGGTGGAAAGCTTTACATTACTTTGCCAAACGATATTTTGACCCAATATTTATTTCTATTGAAAGACAAAATACTGAGGTAAATGTTTTTGTTATTAATGATAAACTAAACTCAATAAATGGAGATTTATTACTTTATGTATACAATTTTAATGGAGAACAAATTAAATTATTAAAAAATAATATCACTGTAAGTCCAAATAGTTCTAAATGCTATTTAAATATTAATATCGCTGATTTAAATATTTCAAATCCAGAGGAGATTGTATTAAACTTTAAATTTATTTCTAATGACAATTTAATTTTCTCCAGAAATTATTTTCTTGTTAAGCCAAAAGAAATGAACTTGATTGATCCTGAAATCTCTTATTCAATTAAAAAAGAAACTGATCACTTTAAATTGATCTTTTCATCAAAGTATTTGGCAAAAAATGTTTTTGTTGAAATTAAACAGGATGGAAAACTATCAGACAATTATTTTGATTTGATTCCCGGGGAGAAAAAGGAAATAGAATTCTACCCCAAAACTCAATTTGATGAAAAACCAGACATTACAGTTTTTTCACTATGGGATGTTTTTAATAGTAAATAATAAATTCTTAAATCATTAATTAGACTCTTTATTCGGTAATCAATATTGATTTAGAAATAGATTATGCGCAATATTACACAAACAAATTTGTTGATAATATGCCATAACGGAAATGAAGGAAGATAACGTTGACAAAAACTGAAAGCCACAGTGCTCTAAACAAACCGGAAGTTCAATTCAAATCATTAAATATAATCGAACCAATACTTAAGGCTGTAAAAGAAGAGGGTTATACAATACCAACTCCGATTCAATCACAATCAATACCCATTATTTTACAGGGCATTGATTTGCTTGGTTGTGCACAAACAGGAACCGGAAAAACAGCAGCGTTTGCAATTCCCATCCTGCAACTATTGAGTGCAAATAAAAGTTATCACAACAAAAGAAAAGTTCGCAGCTTAATTGTAACTCCAACTCGTGAACTTGCCATTCAAATTGGAGAAAGTTTTAATGCATATGGAAGACACACCGGATTAACAAATACAGTAATTTTTGGCGGAGTAAGCCAGGCTCCACAAACATCAGCTTTACAAAAAGGAATCGATATAGTAATCGCAACACCCGGAAGATTGCTGGATATTATGAGTCAGGGTCTTTTAACATTACGCGATATTGAAATTTTTGTGCTTGATGAAGCTGATAGAATGCTTGATATGGGATTTATTCATGATGTTAGAAAGATAATTGCCGCATTACCAAAAAAAAGACAATCACTTTTCTTTTCTGCAACAATGCCAAATCCAATTGTAAAACTTTCTAACACAATTTTACATAATCCGTTAAAAGTTTCAGTAACGCCGGAATCATTAACGGTAGATATTATTAAACAGCAGATTTATTTTGTAGATAAGGGAAATAAAAGTGCGTTGCTGCTAGAAATTCTAAAAGATAAAAGCATAAAAACAGTATTAGTATTTACAAGAACAAAACATGGCGCAAATAAAGTTGTTACTTTTTTGTTAAAACATAATATTACTGCAGAAGTAATCCACAGCAATAAATCACAAAATGCAAGACAGCGTGCATTATCAAATTTTAAAGCTCAGATAACCCGGGTACTAGTAGCCACCGATATTGCCTCACGCGGAATTGATGTAGATGATTTAGAATATGTAATAAATTATGAAATGTCTAACGTAGCAGAAACTTATGTGCATCGAATTGGAAGGACAGGCAGAGCTGGCGCTAAAGGTACAGCAATTTCATTCTGTGATGCAGAAGAAAAAGAATATTTAAAAGATATTGAAAAACTAATTGGTAAAAAGATACCTGCTGTTGATGATCATCCATTTCCTTTGGTTGATCACAATCCCGTTAAAACACAAAAGCAGCAGCAAGGGCGGGGAAGTTCGGGGCATTCAAGACCAAGACGATTTGGAAAAGATGCAAAGAAAAAATGGAGCGGTAAACCTAAAAATCGCGGCAAGAAAATTTGAAAGAAAAATCCTCTGCTATTTATTTAACAAAGGATTTTTTATTCTTGGAATTACTTCATCAAAATCATCTTCTTCGTTTGTACAAATGATCCTGCAGAAATTGAATAATAGTAAATTCCACTTGATATGTTAAAAGCATTAAAAGTTACATCGTAGTTTCCTGCAGGCTTAAATTCATCAACTAATGTTGCAACTTCGTTTCCGAGCAAATCATAAATCTTCAATTTAGTGTTTGCATCTTCAGCAAGTTGAAATTTAATTTTTGTAGTTGGATTAAATGGGTTTGGATAATTTTGTGAAAGATCAAATTTAGATGGGATAAGCATGTTGATTTCAACAATTTTACTGTATTCAAAGGATCCGTCAAAATCAATTTGTTTCAATCTATACGAATAATTACTAGGAATAAGATTGTTTTCTGAATAAGAATACGAGTGTGAATTACTTGTGGTACCGTTGCCTTGAATAAACCCTATTGTAATAAAATCTTCATTAATAAGTTTTTGGACTTCAAACCCATTGTTGTTTAACTCGGTTGCAGTTTCCCAGTTTAAAATGACACTATTGCCATTTGAATTTGCGATAAAAGAAGTTAATTCAACAGGTAATGCACTGCCATTTTGAGTATACAGTACAAATCCCTCAAATATATCAGCAATTGTTCCGGTTAAAAACCACTTTTGATTATCTATCATTTTTGATGATACTGAGATATATGGAATTAATACTTCTGAATAATTCCAACTATTACCTCCATTTTGAGAAACATCAATGAAAGATCCATAAACCGAAAAACCAGGAGTTACCAACGTACCAAAGGCCAATATTTGTTCGGAATTTTTAAAAACATTTACGCCATTAATAAGATGAGGGGGTGAATTATAGCTTTTAAGTTCGGACCAGTTTTTCCCACCATCTGAAGATCGATATACTCCGGCAGTTGAGATTAAATTTGCTGATATAATAATATTTAATGAATCAAAATAAGTAACTCCTGTTATCCAAGTAAACTCTGGATGTGTTTTTGTTAGCCAATGTTCTCCACCATCATTTGATATTAAAATAACACCGGCATTATTTAGTTCACCAACTGCAACAATAGTTGAAGCACAAATTATTTTAGCCTTTTCTATTTTTAAACTTGGGAAGAACGGATAAATATAATTCCAACTACTTCCACCATCTATTGTTTTAAGAATTGCATTTGCAGATCCTTGTGCCGAAATGGCAACAACGATGCCGGTATCTTGATTATAAAATGACATGTCGGTTAAGTAATAAACTGAATCATCAAAAGATGCTTTAGGCTGCCAGCTTATGCCGGCATCTGTAGATTCTACGAAATATCCCCTATAATCTTCATCCCCTAACAAATTTATACCAATTTGTGTATCACTCTTTTGTCTGGGTGTTAGTTGAGAGAAAATGGTTTTTATCTCTGGGCTACATAAATGCTTGTCGGTTGTAATATTATATGCCCCGGCACCATAACAAAGGCTATCATTTATCATTTGTACTTCAACTATTACACGCAATGAATCTGGCGTTAAAGCTTGAATCCAAGTTTGTCCAGCATTATTTGTATAAAACTCTTTACCCTCTATTGAGATAAAATCTCGAGTAAACCATCCGCCTGTTATTCCACTATTCTGGTCAATAAAATCAATTCCAAGTATTACGCTTAAACTATCTGGTAAGGATTGATTAATCCACTGTGGGTAAGAGACTATAGATAAGAAAAGAAATATTATAGAAAACCAAAAACACTTTCTCATAAAACCCTCTAAGAATGTTTATAAGTTGGAAAAATAATTTAATTCAACAGGATCACCCTTGCGCTATTAGTTAATCTCTTAAATTTATAATTAAATATTTTATAAAGTTGTTAATATTTCAATGTACTTTAATTGCTCTTTTCAAGTTAGGCAATGGAACGAGAGCAGACAAAGAATCCTCTACTAGATTTAATGTGCTACTGGTTGTAAAAAAACGATAACATTTTAAACTGATTTACTACATTAAAAACCATTTTTGGGTTTGTTCTAATGATCCAACAGAAATTAAATTATAGTTTAAAATAAAAAGCCCGCAAATTACTTTGCGGACTTTAGTGGAGATGAGATTACTTTCTAGACATCAATCTTTGTTTATCCTTATCGTTCCTTCAATTTCCTTATCAAAATGTCTTTTGTATAGTTCATTATATTTTTTATGGTGTTCTATTTTTACGTTAACATTATCAATCTTAGTGTAATCTCTATTCATTTCCAGGTTAAACTCTTCATCAACAGAGGTGATGTAACCATCTTTAACCAGTTCTGATTTTAATTCATCTAGAAAGTTATTTAGTTTTTTCATTTCACCTTTTAAATCGTGCATTTCAATTTTAAGTCCTTTCATATTTTTTTTGAGTTCTTTCATACTTTCTCGCAGTTCACTCATATCAAACTCAGAACTATCAAACTTAAAATCAAAATGTTTAATTGATTCTTTAAAATTTTTCATGCCTTCTTTAAATTGATTCATATCCATATAAACATCTACATCAATATCCGGTGGGTTTGGTGGTACTGGCAGATTTTTCAAATTTTGTTCAAGTTTTTCCATGTTTTCTTTGAACTCTTCAGAATCAAAATAAAGATCTATTTTTTTATCCTTTAGATGTTTCAACCTCTCTTCCAGTTTTTCCATATTCTTTTCAAATTCTTCTTCATCAAACTCAAACTTAAAATGCATGAATTTGTCATTATCAAAATCATACTTAAACTTTTTCATTTGCTCATCAAATCTATCCATATCAAAATTGAATTTATGAACGTTACCGGTAAGTTCATCAAACTCTGATCTCAACCCTTTGAGATTTCTGTATATCATTTCTTTATGTTTTTCTACTTCATCATCTAATAATCTATTTCCATCTTTATAGAGAGATGTTATCTTATCATTTTCAAAATCTACCCGCCATTGTGAACCTTCATCCTTAAACGAAAAAGATTTACCACCACTGAAACTATTTTGGTTTTGATTAGCATTTTGTTCGATGCCAGAAGAACATCCTGATAATGAGATTAAAGCGGTAAAGACTATTATCGCAAAAAATATTCCGAACACATTCACTCTTAATTCTTTGTTTGTAAAATCAAGTTTCATAATTAACCTCTTCTTTTTATTTCGTTCTGATAGTTAAGACCGAGTGAATTCTGAAAATGTTTCGTTGTTTTTGGGGTTTAATTAAGAAAGGGATATTTTGCTGATAAAGGGATTAATAGAATTTTATTCGATTCTATTTAAGAAATCCATATTTTTTAATATGCTTATAAGCCAGATAACCAACAGCACCGACCTGCGCCATTCCAAGAATAGATTTAATTGGATCAAACTTTGAATCTTCTAAATATTGTTTTTGAAGCGGAGATAAAAAATGAGGCGAAAATTCCGTATTTATATTTTCTGATGTAGAAATAGCAAGCGAGGTTCTTAACCAAACTGTTTGCGGATCACCATCAATTGGAATGTTCATTTTTATACTATTAAACTCACGATGCAATTCAAATTCATCAAATTTGATTTGAAGTTCAGCTTGAGGGTTTAATCTGGGCAAATTTTTAATGGAATCTGTAACAACTAAAATGTTATTGTTCTCTTGAGAATAAACCAGAGGAAAAATCAGAAGTGAATAAAAAAATATTTTGATTAAACTTTTCACAAATCCAAAATATAGATTAGCAGAAGAAAAGTCCAACCATTAATCTGATACAGTTGTGGTTTTCTTTTTAAACTTCCTTAAATCAATGGAATGTGTAAAAATATCAACAATCGTTTTAAGACTAATGAACAACACTATAACAACAAGATTTGTATTTGCAGCGAAAAAAGAACCGGCTGCTCCAATAAATCCACCGAGTATAATCGTAAGGTGCATAGGTATTATTCTTGCATAAGGCGCAAACATAATCATCCCTATGTTTGGTAACTCATTGCTATCTTCTTTTTTTGTATTTATAAATTCTATCAAATAACTTATAAAAAATATTCCTGCTGAAACAAAAATAAATTTAACATCATAACTGTTATTAGCAGAATTGCTAATGCGGGAAAAACTGCCTAAAAAAGCAGCATAGATTAAATGGAAAAAACCATAGTGAAATAGAAAAAATATTCCGCTAGAAATTGCAGTAGCCTTAGTTGGAAGTACTTGTTTATTACCCTGTCTAAACCCCTCAGTCGAAAAGTCCTTAAGTGTAATCATCCTGATGAAATTAAAAATCCCTATAATTACACTTTGAGACCAATAGATCCACAATACTTCATTAGCAGAAATACCATCAACAATGGCAAAAAATATTACCATTACATTTGAAAAGATTAATGATAGTGTTGATGTTTTTTTAATATCAACCTGTTTCCAGAGATCAGAAAATTTTATTGCAGGTTTTTCAGTCATTGCTAAAACTACTTGTTTGTAGCCCAGTTTCTTAAAATATTTTTTTCTTCAAGTGTCAGTTTTGCTTCACTGTGAGAAACCCGGTACATCCACGGCGGCATTTGCTCTTCTCTAACTTCTTCCCATATTTCTTCTTTTATTTGTCCCATTTTTGTAGTGTAAGATCCCCACTCAGAAAAATTTAAATGTTTTCTTCCATCTTCAACATCTTTAACAGTAAGAAAAGACATCGGTGCAACTTTTGTATACCAAGCCCAATTCGTTTCATTTGAATGACAATCATAACAGGCTTTTTTAAGAATTGCTTTAACATCTGCCGGAGCATCAATATCAGATTGTACAGGAGGATTTGTTCTTTCAACAGGAATAAACTGAATTCCAATTAGTGCTAAAATAATTACGGCGATTAGTTTTTTCATTTTGTTCCTCTTCTAGTAATTAAATCTATTAAGTTGATTTCTTTTTATCCCTATTAAATTTTTTCTCCCCTTCTTTCTTTCCAAACTTATTACGATAAGCATTTGCAATTTTACAATCTTTACAAAAGCTTCCGCAGCACTCCTTCCATTCCTTCTCAGTAAAATCTTTTCTTAATTTACTCATAATTTTTTTACAGAGCTTTACTCAAAACTCTTTTTGCAGTTACAACAACATTTTCAACAGTAAACCCAAACTTCTCATATAAAATACTATCCGGAGCAGAAGCACCAAATGTTTCAATACTCATTGCTTCACCTGAATCGCCTATATATTTTTGCCAGCCCATACCTATACCCATTTCAACAGAAACTCTGGTTTTGATTTCAGTAGAAAATATTTGCTGTTTATATTCATCAGATTGCTGTTCAAATATCTCCCAGCTGGGAAAACTAATAACACGAACATTCTTTCCTTCTGACTCTAATTGTTCGGCAGCTTTTAAAGATAAAGAAACTTCTGAGCCAGTTGCAATTAAAAGTAAATCTGGTTTATCAGAATCCTTTACAATATAGGCTCCATTTTGTAAGCCTTTAGCAGAGCCATATTTATTCTGATCAAGAATTGAAAGCTTTTGTCTAGTTAGGATTAGTGCAACAGGTCCGCCTTTATGATTGATTGCATATTTCCATGCTTCAACTGTTTCATTTGCATCTGCAGGACGGATTACAACTAAATTCGGGATTGCACGAAGCGACGCGATTTGTTCTATCGGTTGATGTGTTGGGCCATCTTCTCCAAGTCCAATACTATCATGAGTAAAAACGTATATAACTTTTAATTTCATCAACGCCGCTAACCTGATAGCTGGACGCATATAATCTGAAAAAATTAAAAACGTTGCACCAAACGGAATTATGCCACCATAAATTGCCATTCCATTTAGAACAGAGCCCATAGCATGTTCACGAATACCAAAATGTATGTTTTTGCTTTTTCTATCATCAGCAGAAAAAGATTTTGATGATTTTATATGAGTCATATTAGATTCATTAAGATCTGCTGAACCGCCAATTAAACCAGTAATATCTATTGCGGCAGCATTTAAAACTTTACCGGAAGCAACACGTGTAGCAACTTTTTCTGATAGATCATCAAACTTTGGCAGATGGTTTAACCATTCTTTATCAAATTCATAATTGATTACTGATTCAAATGAAGTGTAATCTTTTGGATATTTTGCTTTATACTCTTCGACTTTTTTATTCCACATGTCTTCGGCTTCTTGCCCGCATTCTGCAATTCCTTTAAAGTGAGAGTAAACTTCATCGGGGACATAAAAAATTTTGTCTTCCGGCATTCCAAGATTTCGTTTAGTCAGTTTAACTTCTTCTTCACCAAGCGGTGCTCCGTGCGAAGATGATTTATCCTGTTTATTCGGACTTCCAAATCCAATATGCGTTTTTGTAATGATTAATGTTGGTCTATCACAACCAGATCGGCAAAGTTTAATTGCTCTATCAACCTGTTCTGAATCATTAACATCCAAAATTGTAAGCACCAGCCATCCGTATGATTCAAATCTTTTCGCAACATCATCAGAATATGAAATATCTGTGCTGCCATCAATTGTTATTTTATTATCATCGTAAAAGAAAACCAGTTTGCCAAGTTTCAGATGCCCTGCAAGCGATGCGGCCTCGTGCGAAACACCCTCCATCAAATCGCCGTCACTGCAAATTCCAAAAATTACGTGATCGATAATTTTTAAATCATCTTTATTAAAAAGTGCCGCCATGTAATCACGGGCAATTGCCATTCCCACGGCAGTAGCAAATCCTTGTCCAAGCGGACCCGTTGTAGTTTCAACTCCAGCAGTATGCCCAAGTTCAGGATGGCCTGGCGTAATACTATTCCATTGTCTGAAGTTTTTAAGATCATCTAAAGAAACTTTGTATCCGCTTAAATGAAGTATTGAATAAAGCAGCATGCTTCCATGTCCAGCAGAAAGAATAAACCGATCTCTGTTAATCCAGTTAGGATTTGATGGATTGTGTTTCATTGTTTTGTAATAAAGAGCATAAGCGATTGGCGCCATTCCAAGCGGCATTCCGGGATGGCCTGAATTTGCTTTTTGTACTGCATCTATTGCAAGTGTTCGTATTGTATTGATAGAAAGTTGTTCGATATCAAGTCTGCTTTCGGGCATTATTCTTCCGGTTAATTAAAAATTGGATTGGCTAAGATAAAAAATATTTTGTTATGCTGAATCATCCTTTTTATTAAGCATAAAAATTTCATTTGCAATAGTCTAAACATCAACCAATTTTTAGATGTAGATTATTAAACAATTCTGGAGAAACAATGTTCACGTCATCAAAAAAATACTTTTTAATCATTCTTATGGGATTGATTTCAATTCCGCTACAGCTACTTACAAATGCACAGGACAAACAACTAACCTTTAACCAGGTTTATATGTTTGGTGAGCCTAGAATTTTAAAACAAGCTCCGCGTTTGCAAGGCTGGTTTGATGATGATCATTATCTGATGCAAAAACGTGATGCGACAACAAGTGCAATCATAAAAGTAAATGCTAAAACCGAAGAGGAAACAATTGTTCTCGATTTTAATTCAATCAATCCAAATCTTGATGAAGCAGAATTAACAGCAGAAGAAAACATCGGAATAACAAAAGATTATACCGGTTTACTTTTTTATGATGATAACGATTTATTTTTCTATTCTGTTCCGCAAAACAAAGTTACGCGTTTAACAAACGATAAAGACGAAGAAGTAAATCCTATGCTTTCTCCAGACGGGAAAAAAGTTGCTTACACAAAAAACAAAGATCTTTATGTTGTTAATGTTGAATCCACAAAAGAGACACAATTAACAAACGACGCAAGCGATGTTGTTTATAACGGTTACGCTTCGTGGGTTTATATGGAAGAAATTATTGGGCGCTCACTCAATTACCGCGCTTTCTGGTGGTCTCCGAACAGCGAGATGATTTCTTTTCTAAGATTTGATGATTCACCAGTTCCACAATTTCCGCTTTACAAAGCGGATGGAGTACACGGTGAACTTGAGTGGGAACGTTATCCAAAACCAGGTGATGCAAATCCAATTGCTAAAATGGGAATTGCTCACATCAACACAAACAAGGTTGTTTGGATAGATGAAGATGAAAATGCAGATCAATATACAGCGTGGCCATTCTGGTC
>JBATOT010000073.1:0-27115 GCA_049291095.1 Ignavibacteriaceae bacterium
GCCTACAATGAAGAATACCCATTTGATACTGGCTATGAATACCGGGAAAGCATCTACAAACTTTATCACATCTTAAATCATCTTAATTTGTTTGGAACTAGTTATTATTATCAAGCATTGAATTTGATAAAATACTATTTGTGAGTAAAAGTTTAAGTTCAGGTTCAAGTAATTTTAGTTAAAAGGAATTTAGAATAAGGTATCTGAAATTAGGTATAAGGGATAAGGTATAGGGTATAAAGTATGAGGAAAAGGAAAAGTATTAAAAAAAAGTCAGACTCAATTTTAATCAAGCCTGACTTTAATTAATCTAAAAAAAAACTTATGGATGTGGCTGTCCTTGTGGTTGAGCAGTTATCACATCAACAATTTCAACATCAAATATCAACGTAGATTTTGGAGGAATTTTACCAAGATCACGATCACCATAAGCAAGACTATCCGGAATCACCAATCTTGCTTTGCTTCCTTTCTTTAGTAATAACAAGCCTTCATCCCAGCCAGGGATAACTTGACCAACACCAGCCATAAATGTTAATGGTTCATCGCGCTCAACACTACTATCGAACTTTGTTCCATTTGATAAAAATCCACTGTAATGAACACTCACCTGCTGTTGTGGTTGAACAAGCGGACCTTCACCTTCTTTAATAATTGCATACCTCAAACCTGAAGCAGTAGTTTTAAAAAGTGTAGAATCAACATCCCACATTTTTACCTGGGGTACTTCTTTTGTACTAACCAGTTCAACATAAACTTTAATATCTGTATTAGGAGGAATCGGGCCCATTCCATCAGCGCCGTAAGCACATTTTGAAGGAATAATTATTATCCTTTGTCCACCTGGTTTCATCCCGACGATTCCTTCTTCCGAACCCTTAATAAATGATTCAGAACCAAGTACAATTTTCATAGGTTGATTCATCTGATAAGAATCAGCAATCATATCTTTTTGTTTAAGTGAATCATTGGACCAATCTGTGTAGAGATTTAACGAATCTTTACAAACCCAGCCTTTAAAATGTATTTCGACCAGATCACCATTTTTAGCTTCGGTTCCGGTACCGACTTTTACTTCTTTATATTTTACGCCAGATTTCAGTGTAACTTCATTTGAACATCCGTAAATAAAAAACGCACTAAATAGAACTATGAGAATACTTTTCATTATTTTTCCTTTTAAATTTGCGGCACGAATATATCCAAATATTGATAGAAAACATAGATGATTTTGAGTCTTAAATATTTGCTTTTGTGTGTACTTTGGATCATAAACACTGATTTTAAAAATACACCTTATGCATTAGTTCAGGATAACAATGATGTAAATGATGTAATTGTTGATTGTAATTATACATTTGAGAAAGCTACTTCAGGAATCGAAATTCCAAAATCAATTCTTAAGCAACTTACTTTGGTTGATGTAGAATATTATTCGTTTGATAAAAAACTTCATCGAGGGCAATTAGTGATCAATAAAAAAGCTGCTAAAGATATAATAGAGATATTTGAAATCATTAAAGAGATAAAATTTCCTGTAAACAAAGTTATTCCTGTAGTTTATTATTATTGGTCCGATGAGGCTTCAATGAAGGATAACAACTCATCCAGTTTTAACTATAGAATAGTTAAGGGATTTAAAGTTTTATCTGCACATTCATATGGGCTGGCGATTGACATTAATCCTATGCAAAACCCGCATGTAAAAGGAAAGACTATTCTGCCATCCGGCGCAAAGTACGATACTAAATCCGAAGGCACAATTATTCGAGACTCAAGAATCGTAAATGAATTTAAAAAACGTGGATGGCAATGGGGCGGAAGATGGAGAAGTTCAAAAGACTATCAACATTTTGAAAAGAAGAATTAATCATTTTTTTTATAAGGGAAAAATTTTTCTAAAAATTTATGTGCTCTTATTGCCCATGCAGTTTCGTTATGCTCAGCGTTATCATCTTTAAAATAAATTAAATTTTCGCCTTCTTTATAACCTTGTTCACCTAAAGCTGAAATCATTTCATCAATTCCAGGTTGTAGTTGCTCCTCCAATCCTTTACCACCGTTATCGATATATATATGCAAATCCTTGTGTGCTCCACCATAATTTTTAACTAATGTGACAACATCTATATTTTCAATTTTAAAAGCTGGTGAGATACAAGCGGCTTTGGAAAACACATCTGGATATTGCCAGATAAGCAGAAAAGAAATTAAACCACCAAGCGAAGATCCAGCTGTAGCAGTATTTATTTTATCAGGTAAAGTTCGATAATTATTATCTATAAAAGGTTTTAAATGCTCTACTATAAATTTTAGATAATTATTACCATCAATCGTATTGTCATATTCACTTCTTCTTTTAGAAGTATTATAAATACCAATTATTATCATTTCTTCAATAAGTTTATTTTCAATCAAACTATCAGCTGTTTCATCCATTTGCCAATCGATACCAAAGGCTGAAGTTTTTGGATCTATAATGTTCTGACCATCATGCATATATAATACAGGAAATCTTTTTTGCAAGGATGAATCATACCCAGGTGGCAGCCAAACAATAATATCTCTCGGGAGCAAGTCTTGAAAATATAGATTCTGATGATAAACGACTTTACCCGTAATTTGTCCAGATTTATTAAGGGGTTTTATACTACTCCATTCATTTATTCTGTATGATATTGTAGAATCACTTTCAACCTTTACAATATTATTAGAAAGGACTTTGTAATTTTTATCAAGAGCTTCAGTATCCCAACTACCTTGTGTGAACTTAAATTCAATCTCCTGATTATTATTAAACAAGAAAGTACGGCACCAAGTTGAATCATTAACTTTGGTTAATGTTATCCTACCTGGATCCCAATTCCCTAAGTTCTCAGTATTTCCGGTAATATAAACTTTCGCTGTATCGTTGGACAATTGACTGATAACTTCTATTGTAACCTTAGTTTGTGCTAAACAAGGTACTAAATAAATAAAATATATTAAGTGAAGTAATAATTTTTTCATACTGAAATTGAGCTTAATTTGTTATCGTAAATATAGTAAATTGGAAGTGTGAAAATTAGAATATTTGAATAGGAATATGACTATAAGCATGAGAATTTAATCAAACCATTAACATTAATTTATAAACTAAAATAATTTATTTCTGTAAAAATAATGAATATTAATTTTGATAATTTCAGTATAAGAGATATATCTATTAGTGATTTGAATTCAATTGTTAAGTACGCAAATAATTACAATGTTTCAAGATTTTTACGTGATGCATTTCCGTTTCCGTATACAAAAAGCGATGCTGAAAGATGGATAGAATTCATTCAGAAAAACAATTCACATCTCTCGTATGCAATAGCTAATGAAAATGAACTTATAGGTGGAATTGGAGTAATGTTTAATCAAGATGTTAACAGATTTACTGCTGAAATAGGTTATTGGCTCGCTGAGCCTTTCTGGAATAGAGGAATAACTACAAAAGCAGTTAAGACATTTTGTAAATTTCTTTTTGAAAATTATAATTTCAATCATTTAACAGCCTCTATTTATGAAGGAAATGAATCATCGGTAAAAGTTGTACAGAAAACCGGATTTATACTTGAAGGTGTTTTAAGAAAAAATGTTTTTAAAGAAAATAAATTTTTAGACCAATATGTTTATGGATTACTGAAGGAAGAATTTAAAACATGATCGATGCTCACATTAAACTTGATCTTATAAGAAACTTGTTCAAACAATGGAACGGTAATAAAGCTGATTTTATTCAAAAGTTACCGCAAACTGCTTCTTATAGAGAATATTATAGAATCTCCTATAATGGCAATACAGTTATTGGAGTTTTTAATGAAGACTTAAAAGAGAATGAAGCATTTTTATCATTCTCAAATACTTTTAACAAGCTAAACTTAAATGTTCCCAAAGTACTTCACGTGGATTTAGATAACAGTGTTTATTTATTAAGTGATTTAGGTGACACTACTTTATATTCACTGATTCACGCTAAAAAACATGATTGGAATTCATCACCTGAGTTAGTTAAACTTTATCACAAAGCACTTGATCAATTATTAAAATTTCAAATCAGTGCTGATAAAAATATTGATTATAAGTTTTGCTATCCACGAGCTAAGTTTGATCGTCAATCAATATTATGGGATTTCAATTATTTTAAGTATGATTTTTTAAAACTTGGTAGAATTGGATTTGATGAACAAATATTAGAAAATGAATTTCAAAAGTTTTCTGAATTTGTTGCTTCTGTAAACACTGACTATTTTCTTTACCGTGATTTTCAGTCCAGAAATATTATGGTAAAGGATGATGATATTTATTTCATCGATTATCAAGGCGGAAGAAAGGGTGCATTACAATATGATGTTGCATCACTTTTGTATGATGCAAAAGCCGAGATCCCAAATCAGTTACGAGAAGAATTGCTTAATCATTACATGGATATACTTGAGAGCGATTACAAATTATCTCGCACTGAATTTATGAAATCTTATTATGCGTTTGTACTGATTAGAATAATGCAGGCAATGGGCGCTTATGGTTTCCGCGGTTTATTTGAAAAGAAAGTTCATCTTATCAAAAGTATTTTGCCTGCAAGAAAAAATCTAAAGTATCTTTTAGAAAATGGTAAAATTGATTTTGATATTCCACATTTACACGAAGTATTCAGGAATATCATTTCATCTGATGAATTTAACATTTATGAAGATCGAGTATTGCCAAATGATAAACTATCAGTCACAATAACTAGTTTTTCTTACAAGCGCGAAATACCAATTGATCTTGCAGATAATGGCGGTGGTTTTGTTTTTGATTGCCGCGGACTTAATAATCCAGGAAGACATCTTGAGTATAAACTATTAAATGGACGTAATGTTGAAGTAAAACAATATCTTGAACAGAATTCCAATGTAAGTGATTTTATGGATCACACTTACCCTCTTGTTGATTCCACAATAGAAACTTACCTTAATCGTGGATTTAAGAATTTAATGATTAATTTTGGATGTACTGGCGGTCAACATAGATCTGTTTATTGTGCAGATAGAATGTTTGATCACTTAAACCAAAAATATGATATCAATATTTTTCTATCGCATATCGAACAAGGTATAAAAGAAGAGGTTATTAGATAATGCAAGCAATGATTCTTGCTGCAGGTTTAGGCACAAGATTAAAACCAATAACTGAAAGTATTCCAAAAGCGCTTGTTGAAGTAAACGGAAAAACTTTGCTTGAAATTGCCATTCGTAAACTTATAGAGAACGATTTTAGAAAAATAATTATTAACACTCACCACTTCTCAAACAAAGTAAAAGAGTTTTTAGATAGAAATACTTATGCGGCTGAGATAATAATTTCTGATGAATCAGATTTATTACTTGATACCGGTGGTGGTTTAAAACATGCACAAAAATATTTTGATGATTCTCCTCTTCTTGTGCATAATGTAGATATAATTTCAAATTTAGACTTAAAAGAGTTTTACCAATATCATTTAAGTGATGATTCAGTTGCATCATTAGTTGTTAGTAAACGAATTAGCAGTCGTTATCTTCTATTTAATGATGATAATACTTTATGCGGTTGGGAAGATGTTAAAAAAAATGAAAAGATAATTATTAGAGATAAAGATAATCTTTATCAATTTGCATTTAATGGTATTCACATTCTAAATCCACAAATAATAAATCAATTTCCTGATGATAAAGTTTTTTCAGTGATAAAAGCTTATTTAAAACTTGCCGAGACTGAAGAAATACAAGGCTACATTTGCAATGATATTAAATGGATTGATGTTGGGAAACTTGATAGTTTAGAAAAAGCAGAAGAGTTAGTTAAAGGATTCTAAGTCGTCACCCTGAACTTATTTCAAGGTCTTGATGAATAACAAAGTTGCTGAAATATATTCAGCATTATTTATGATTAAGAATAACGGTCCAGCTTAAACTTCTCCCCAAGATATAGTTTTCTTACTTCTTCATCATTAGCAAGCTCATCTGCTGTGCCTTGCTTAAATATTAAACCATTTATTAGTATATAACCTTTATCAACAATGCTTAATGTTTCATGAACATTGTGATCAGTTATAAGCACACCAATACCACGATTTTTTAAGTTTGCTACTATTACCATAATGTCTTCAACCGCGATTGGATCAACTCCTGCAAACGGTTCATCAAGCAAAATAAAACTTGGATCAGTTGCAAGTGCTCGAGCAATTTCCGTGCGTCTTCTTTCTCCACCGCTTAACTGGTAACCTAAACTTTTTCTGATGTGAGCGATTGAAAGTTCTTCTAATAACTTTTCACATTTTTCATTTCTTTCTTTAGCCGTAAGTTTTGTCATTTCTAAAACTGCAAGAAGATTTTTTTCAACAGATAGAGTTCTGAAGATTGATGCTTCCTGTGGTAAATAACCAATTCCCATTCTTGCGCGTTTATACATTGGCACTTTAGTAATATCTGCATCATCAAGGTAAACTTTGCCTGATTCAGGTTTTATCATTCCGGTAATCATATAAAAAGTTGTAGTTTTCCCAGCTCCATTTGGACCAAGCAGACCAACAATTTCTCCCTTTGAAACCTGAACTGATGCTTTGTTTACAACAGTACGCTTCTTATAAATCTTTACTAAATTTTCACTTCTTAAAGTTGTGCTCATAAATTTTATCTTAATTCATTTAAGAGTTTATACATTTCATTTTTGGTTGGTTTGTTTTGTAATACAACAAACTTTGGCAGTAGATATGTTTTTTCATTTCCTTTAACCTGAGGTTCGGGATAATATTCACTTACAGGATTTTTGTACAGTTTAACTTCCGTTACTTCATTGTCTTCAAACATAACAGTTGTTGTTGCTGAATTGGATTTTGTTAATCCGTTTGCAGTTTCACCATCATACATAAAATAAATTGAAAAAACGTTTCCATAAAATTCAGCACGATTGATTTTACTATCTGCAAAAAATAATTTTATTTGTGCGCTTGATGTTTGGTCAAATCTTTCAATATGGTTTTCATTCTGTGAAAGCATAAATGAAGTTCCATCAACATCAAGCTGTTTAATTTTATTTTCATCAAGATAAATTGTAATTGAATCACCTGTTAATTGAGAATTTTGATGCCACAAAATTGGCTGCTTTGTACTGGTATCAGATTTTTCAGTAATGATTTTTTCATCTTTACGTAAAAATATTGTTAAATCATTTTTGGATGCAAATTCATCTTTGAGAATTTTAACAGAATCAATTGCAAAAAATCTTTCAACTGAATCACGGTAAGCTTCCATCAATCTTGAAGAAATAAAAAGAGTATCAAGCTTAATCGAAGTCGTTCCATCTTCATTTTCGCTATAAGTTGTATCAACCTGAACAAATAAGGGCTTTATGTCTATCTTTGAATATTTCTGTTCACGATAATCTTCAAGATGTTCACCATAAATCTCGGAGTTATTTTTAAGATTGATCAATCTTACATTACTAAAAGCAAAAGTAACTTTTGTATTTCTAAAATGTTCTAATGTATCAGCAATAATTTGATTCTCACCATCAAATATCATAACATCACCGATTGCAACAGCGCGATTTTCCTGCTGATAATATGTTAATTGATTAGAGGTTAATGTTGTTGTTGTATCATACAATTTTACTTTTGATTCAAAGAAGGCACGATTCTCATCAAAATAATATTCACCATTTTCTGCAGTTAAAATAACTTTCTTATCATCAAGGTAAACACCAGAATGACTTTCTGTTTTTCTTGTGTTACCGTAATAATAACCTTTAGGTGTTTTAATGGTAAGCGTATCTTGTGTACAGATAACGTTTCCAATCAATTCAGCTTCGTTTTTTGAAATAAAATGAATTGCTTTATCGCAAGTTATTCTAACATCACCTTGAGTTATAACCACATCACTATAAACTTCGCGAGTTGCTTCACCATTTAACATTTTACCAACTAGCGAATCACCAATTACAGTAATCATTTTATTTTGTTGAGAAAACGCTATCATAGACATCACCGTTAAAATAAATGTAATTTTAGTAATCATTACAACGTATCCGTTCTTGTAGCATAAGTAATATTATAAATAATATAATTACTTAAACCCTGATCAGATTCAAAACCATAACCTTCAATAATTTCATTCGGTGATATAACTTTAACATACTTATCTGAAACAATTTTACGATCTTTATTTCTCCACATCATTTCTTCTGTTTTTATAGTAACACTATCATTTTTTACTACAACGCTGTCTTTTGCAAACAAATTATTCGTGGATTCATCCACACGTCCATTTTTAGAGGTTAATGTTGATGTTTGGATTTCTTTCTGGTCATAAAAATCTACTTTTATATTTTCATCTAACAATGTTTCTCGTTTCTCGTTATATTTTCTTAAATGTCCTGCCCAGAGTATTGCTTTTGTTTTTCCCGAGTCAGTAAATGTGATAACAGAATTCCAACTTTCCTGTGAAGGTAATTCTTCAATTTTAAGACTTGAATCAACTGAAGGTTTAACACGTTTTGTTGAACAATACTGAAACAAAACTAAGACAGAAATTATCATAAGAAAATATTTCATCTGCTTTGTAATCCAAGATTTATAAGATCGTGCAAATGTACAATTCCTACCGGATGATTTTGATCATCGACAATAACCAAACTTGTAATTTTAAAATTTTCCATTTGCTGTAATGCAAACGAGGCAAGATATTCTTCTTTCATTACTTTTGGTTTGCTTGTCATAACATCTTTTGCAAACAAGCCGCTAATATTTAAAGTTTTTTCAAGCAATCTTCTTAAATCTCCATCAGTAATTATTCCGGCAAGGCTGCCATCACTTTCGAGAACACAAGTTGTACCCAAACGCTTACTTGTTATTTCGATAATTACATCTTTAATTGATGTTTCTTTAGTTACTTTTGGAATGCGATCACCTGTTATCATTACTTCTTTAATCTTTAATGATAATCTTTTTCCAAGACTTCCACCTGGATGAAGGAATGCAAAATCTTTTGCAGTAAAATTTCTTTTCTTTAAAAGTGAAACTGCAAGTGCATCACCTAATGCAAGAGTTGCAGTTGTGGATGCTGTTGGTGCCAAATCATAAGGACAAGCTTCTTCTTTAACAGAAATGTTTAAAAATATATTGCTTTCTTGAGCAAGTTTAGATTCATGATTTCCGCACATGGCAATCAGTTTTACATTAAGTCTTTTAAGCATAGGAAGTAAATTCGAAATCTCTTCGGTGTTTCCACTTTTAGAAATTAAAATCACAACATCTTCACTTCTAACCATTCCAAGATCGCCATGCAAAGCATCAGTAGGATGAAGATAAATTGCTGCTGTTCCGGTTGAATTAAATGTTGCAACAATTTTTCGAGCAATCAAACCTGATTTGCCCATTCCTGTTAAAACAACTCGGCCATTAGAAGCATAGATTGTTTCAACTGCTTCAACAAATTTTTCATTTATACTATTTTGAAGATCAGCAATTGCTGCTGCTTCAATTCTGATAACTTCTTTTCCGTTCTTTATTATTTCGTTCAAGATTTTCCTTTTGGATCAATTATAATTTTTAGTTACCTGATCAATCTTTTTTAGTTCCATTAACAATTCTTTTAATTCGTTTAAAGGAAGCTGGCTTGCTGCATCACTTAATGCATTTTTTGGATCGGGATGAACTTCTAAAAACAAAGCATCAATTCCAACTGCCATTGCAGCACGTGCAAGTGGTTTTATAAATTTGGGCTGCCCGCCGCTTGTTAAATCTTTACTTGGTAATTGCACAGCGTGAGTTGCATCCATAACGACAGGATAACCAAGCTCTCTCATTATTACGAGTGAACGCATATCAACAACAAGGTTATGATAACCAAAAGTTGTTCCACGTTCTGTTAACATAATATTTTTATTTCCCGATGAAGCGACTTTATCAGCAGCATGTTTCATATCCTCAGGTGCAAGAAACTGTCCTTTTTTTATATTAACAACTTTACCAGATTCACCAGCCGCAATTAACAAATCTGTTTGGCGTGAAAGAAATGCCGGTATTTGCAGAACATCAACAGCATCAACCACTTTTTTTATATCATCTTCAGTGTGGATATCAGAAACTACAGGCAACTTTAAATCATTTCTAACTTTTTTAAGAATCGCAATCGCATCATCATCACCTAAACCTGTAAATGATTTTAGAGTTGTACGATTGGCTTTTTTAAAACTTGATTTAAATATAAATGGAATATTAAGCTCAGAAGTTATTTGCTGAATTGCGTTTGCAGTTTCCAGTATCATTTTTTCATTTTCAACTACGCAAGGACCAGCAATAAGGACAAATGGTTTGTTATCACCAATTACAATTTGATTTATTTTAACAGACATAATTTTTATTGTTTCTTAAATTTAACTAAGCATTTTCAATATCATCTTTTGAAAGTAGTTTATGACTTTCAAATACAGAAATAATGGTAATAGAATTTTTTTTTATTACGTAAACTAATCTATAATTCTTATGGATAATTTCTCTTATCCTATCAATGGATAATTCAGGGACGATTCGTCCCTTCTTTGGAAATCTAACAAGATTTTTTGTCACAGAAATCAATTTATCTGTTAAGCGAATAGCAGCATCGGGATTTTCAGCAGAAATAAAATCTTCAATTTGTTGAAGATTTATCATTGCTTCTTTTGCCCAGATTATCTTCATTGACTTTTACTAACTCGATATTTTTTTAACATATTCTTTAATTGAGTTGTTGTAAATACATCTCCACTTTCGGAATCAGCTAACCCACGTGATATTGATTCAATAAACATTTTAGTTTCATTAAGAGAATCATATTCTATTGGTGAAACTAAAACACCAGCAGGTTTTCCATTTTGAGTAATTACCAATGAATGCTTTCTTACCTGAATATCTTTAAGATATTTTGCAAGACCGGATTTAAATTGTCCAACAGGGATAATATCATTTGTTATAGAAATATTTTTCATAATGTATCCTAATTTATATCTAAATTCTGGTCTTAATTTAGTATCATTAAAAGACTTTATCAAACACAATAAGCATGTTAATGTAATTTTTAATCTTTAATGAACATTTAATCGTACGCAAAAATAATGAATTCTTTATATCATTAAAATGATATTATTATCAGTATTATTTTAATACTAAAATCTAATTCTTATTTTGTGTTCGGAATTTATACAGATATGGCAAACGAAAGAAAACAACAAATAATAAAAGCTGCTGCAAAAAGATTTGCGAGACACGGTTTGGCCAAAACTACTCTTGATGAAGTTGCACGTGATATTCGAATCGGCAAAGCTACAATCTATCATTACTTCTCTTCTAAAGATGATTTGTATTTTGCTACTCTTAAATGGGAATGCGAAAACTTTATAGATCAAATTAAAGTAGTTTTAGAAAATGAAGAATTTTCGCTTTCTCAAAAGTTAACAGAATATTTTACACAAAAAGAAGTCGTTTCGGAAAACAATAAGCTTATTCACGAATCTTTATTAACTTTTTTTAATGAAAAATCATTTGAGCAGGAATTGGATATAATTAATTGGATGTTAAACAGAGAAGCAGAATTATTAAAACACTTTTTAACAAAACATTATTCACAAAAAATTAAAAAAGTAAGCGCAATTTTTCCAAACTTTATTGTGCTAAATAGTTGGGGAATGTTTTTTGCAAACAAACTTAATAGTCTAATTAAGACATCCAAAGCCGATGAAACAAAAGAATTATTTATAGAGTCACTTGTAACTATTCTTGAATAGGATTAGGATTCTGATCAGATTTTTCTTCATCATTTTCAGTTTCCTCATCGCCAAAAATAAATTTTTCGTATTTATGTTTTATCATTTGTGATTCAACTATAAAGAAAACATCCTCAGCAATGTTGGTTGAGTGATCCGCCAATCTTTCAAGCTCACGTGAGATTACAAGCAATGCAACAGCGCCTTCAATATTATCCGGACTTTGTTTCATAATCGATTTTAGTATTTGATGATTCTCAGCATTTAGTTTGTCGATTATATCATCCGCAAGAATAACTTCACGGGCAAGTTCCGGATTACCACCAATGAAAGCATCAATAGCATTTTTTAACATTTTCTGAGTAAGATTAAACATTGCTTCTAGTTTTGTATTCAAAAAGAAATCGGGTTTCTTACCTATAATTAAAATGTTTTCTGCAATGTTAACGGCAATATCACCAATGCGTTCAAGGTTACTATTTATTGTTAGGGATGACATAATATATCTTAAATCCATTGCAACCGGTTGAGCTAAAGCGAATATTTTCTGACAGATCTTATCAATCTTTACATCATACTTATTTACTTTTTTATCTCGGTCAATCACAGTTTGTGCAAGTTCAACATCATCGGTTTCGACCGCTTTAATAGCAAACTGAACCTGTTCATCAACAAGGCTGCACATTTTAATAACGCGCGTTTTTAATTTTTCAAGATGTTCGTCTAATAATCTTTCCATTTTATTTCCTTTAATGTCTATTTTTTTTATTTAGTGTTTTAGTGGTAGAAAATTCTAAGTTGTATTAAAAGAATCATCACAAAGACACTAAGTCACAAAATAATATACTACTAAATTTAACAGATTGCTTCATCTCGATAAATCGTGATTCGCAATGACATTCTCTAATCAACCAAATCGTCCGGTAACGTAATCCTCAGTTTGTTTCTTAGATGGATTAGTAAAGATTTTTGTTGTTCTATCAAATTCAATTAACTCACCAAGATAAAAGAAAGCCGTCATATCACTAACACGAGCAGCTTGCTGCATATTATGAGTAACAATTACAATTGTGTATTTCTGTTTTAAATCGTGAATCAATTCTTCAATCTTTGCAGTTGAAATCGGATCAAGCGCACTAGCAGGCTCATCCATTAAAATAATTTCCGGTTCTACTGCAAGTGCACGGGCAATGCACAATCTTTGCTGCTGCCCACCAGATAAGCTTAAAGCGTTTTCATTCAATCTATCTTTAACTTCATCCCAAATTGCAGATTGAACGCAAGTCTTTTCAACAATTTCCTCTAGAGTTTTCTTATCGTTGATTCCGTTTATCTTTGGACCATAAACAATGTTTTCGTAAATGGTTTTTGGGAATAGATTTGATTTCTGAAAAACCATTCCAATATTTTTTCTAAGGTTTACCACATCAATATTTTTATCATAAATATTAACACCATCTACAGAAACTTCACCATCAATTTTAACGTTGTCAATCAAATCATTCATTCTATTTAAAACTCTTAAGAATGTTGATTTACCACAACCAGAAGGTCCTATAAACGCGGTTACTCTTTTATCCGGAATGTTTAGAGTTATATTTTTTAAAGCTTGTTTCTCTCCATAATAGAGATTCAAGTTTTTTGTTATAATTTTAATTTCTTTCATAAGTTTGTCTGCAATCTGAGTTTAAAGTCTACCTAAAGATTTTCTGAATCTGTATCTAAATATTATCGCTGTAATGTTTAATAAAAATGTTAACACAATCAAAACTAAAGTTGAGCCGTATTGTATTGGCAATGTTTTAGTTGGATTTGAAGATTGTGTTGCTAAAATAAATATATGATATGCTAAATACATAAACTGTTTAGCCGGATTTATAATTGGGATGCAATAATCACCAATACATAAATCGGTTACCGGAAGATTAGGCAAGAAAAATGCTGCGCCAAGAAATAAAATTGGTGCTGTTTCTCCTGCTCCTCTGCTTATCGCTAAAATAGTTCCGGTTAAAATTCCAGGGCGAGCCTGAGGAAGTACAACATTTTTAATTGTCTGCCATTTAGTAGCACCCAATCCATAAGATGCATCCCTATGAGATTTGGGAACAGAGTTTAATGCTTCGAGTGTAGAAACAATAACAATTGGCAAAACTAAAACAGCAAGAGTTGCAGCAGCCCAAAGTAAAGCCGGCTGTCCGAATAACAAGCCTGTTTCTAAAACTTCATCCATATTTCTACCGATGAAAAGTATAAAAAATCCTAATCCAAATAATCCAAAAACTATCGAAGGAACTCCTGCAAGATTATTAATAGATGTTCTTATAATCCTGGTAAAGATAGAATCTTTTGCATATTCATTAAGATAAATTGCAGAAAAAACTCCAAGTGGCACTGAAAATAAAACCATTATAAAAGTAACAGCGATTGTTCCAAATATTGCAGGCCAGATTCCACCTTCAGTCATATTATTTTTTGGGTCATCAAAAACAAACTCAAACGAAATTGTACCAATTCCCTGGGAAATAATTTTTCCGAGTAGTAGAAATAAAACAAGGACAAGAAAAAAGAACATTAGCCTTATTATCCATATGGAGGTTGAGCCAACTAAATCTTTTTTCTTTTTACGAAGTGCTAACATTTATAATCCATTAAAAAGTGTTTTTCTTTCTCATCTTATTAATAATTATTTCAGCAATAAGATTTAGAAAGAAAGTTATTGTAAATAGAACTATCCCAATAAAGAATAATGAGAAGTAATGATCTGAACCTTGCGATACTTCTCCCATTTCTGCAGCAATTGTTGCTGTCATAGTTCTTACACTTAAAAAAATGTTTGATGTAATATTAGCAGCATTTCCTGCAGCCATAAGCACAATCATTGTTTCGCCGATTGCACGACCAAATCCTAAAATTATACTTGCACTAACTCCACTAAATGCTGCGGGTAAAATCACTTTACTTATTGTTTGCCATTTGGTTGCCCCTAATCCATAAGATGCCATTCTTAAATCGTTTGGAATTGAGTGCAGTGCATCTTCAGTTAAAGAAGCTATTACGGGAATTATTACAAAAGATAATCCAATTGAAGCAACAAAAGCATTAAGCCTGTTATCAGGATGAAGAAGATCATTAAAGAATGATGCACCGATTACAAGCATAATAAATCCAATTACAACAGTTGGAATTCCTGCAAACAATTCAATCATTGGTTTTAAAAATTCTTTCCATTTAGGATTTGCAATTTCTGATAAATAGATACCTGCCGCTACACCTAATATTGTAGAAATTATTGTTGCCGGAATTGCAGTCATTAATGTTCCAAGGATAAGCGGTATTAGTGAATATCTTGGTTCATCTGAAGTTGGGTACCATTCGAAAATAGTCTTTGCTGTTCCATCAGCAGCAGCTCTGGTTGTACTAATAAAATCTAATAATCCAATATGTTCTAAAGCCCTAAAACCTTCTTTAAATAAAAAGATAAATATTAGAATAATAAATATTAGAGCAGCCACACCGTTAAGTGTAAAAAATAATTTTATTAATGCTTCTTTTGTACGGGTAAACTGTTTTATTTTTTTACCGTATTTGGAATCAGTTGATTTGGAGTAAAATTCTTTTTCTTGTTCGCTCATTTGTTTTAGCTTAATATTTTTTCACACTGAGCTTGTCAATGTGTGACACAAAATTATAATGAATGTCATACTTCGACTTCGCTCAGTATGACATTTGAATTTAAACAAAATTAAAAATTGTAATTCAAAGTTACCCTTCCTGTTATTGAAGCATCGAATGAGGTTCCACCGGGCAAACTTTCATAAGATTCATAAATTACATTTGGGATTATTGAAACACTTTTATCAGCTTTAAAATCAACACCTGCAATAAAATAGTTTCTGGTATCTCCCTTATAATCTTCACCAGCAAACGGATCAAAGTAATCATATCTTAACAAACCGGCAATTGTTTCAGTAAACCAATATGAACCAAATGCAGAAATTGCCAATCCACTAACACCTTCATAAAATGGATTAGGACTATTTGGATCAGTTCTTAAAACATTATTCTGATTTATTTGATAAACTCCTTCAACTCCAAAACTATATTTATTCTTTTCAGCAAAACCTATAAATAAGGAACCAAGGATGGAATTGTTAGCTAATGTTTCACCATCATTATTTGGATCATCAATAGAATGTCTGGATTTAAAATCTCCGGTTACAGCAATGGTAAAATTATCTATCGGTTTAAAATCAAAAGCTGCATAATATCTTTTATATTTATCTGTTTCAGGACTATTGCCGCTGTTATTTGCAAACATAACAGAATAATTAACACTTCCGCTTTCGCTTAGATTTCCTCGCAAAGCAATTCCAAAATCACGGGATGCAACAAATCCTCTTAAATCCTGAACGGTTTTTTCAAGTGAACGATATCCCCAATATTTTTCAGCAACTTCGAAAGAAAAAGTTGGTTGAATGCCAACTATTAAATCACTAGCAGCAAAAATGTTTTTCCATTTTAAGAAAGCATCTTTAACAAAAACTCCAATTTTACTATTTGAAGTATTTGATTTTGAATCTGCTTCCAATCTAAATCTTGCAGAAAACTTTTCAGAAATATCCATATCGTAACTTATTGCTGCACGTCTTAAAACAAATCCATTTAAATCTTTTGGTCCATCAACAGCTGCATTATCAAAATTTGAAAAAGATGTATCTCTCGAGATATTGTAAAAGTAATCGGCAAAAACCTGACCGCTAATTTTTCCCCATTTGGTTTCCTGAGCAAAATTAGAAAATGAACTGGATATAATTATCCCAATAATTAAAATAAATCTCATATTTCCTCTCTCTCTTAGATTTCGACTTTTCAAAAACAGGAAAGTTTCTCTCTCCAAAGAAACTTTCCCGCAAGTTCCATTCAATATTTTAGAACATGATTGGATTGAAATTGAATTTCGACTTATTCAAATCAATCAATAAAAATTCTTTATTTTTTTGGAGGTAATGGAATATATTCCATAGTTTTTACAACTTCCTGCCCTTGTGGTGAAGTAACAAAATCCATAAATTCTTTTACTTTACCTGAAGCTTCTCCATTTGTAAAACAGAATAAGTAACGAGAAATTGAATAATCTCCGCTCCAGATTAACTCATAATTAACTTTATTATTTTCAGCAGGTGAATAAGCAGGAGAAGTTTCATCTTTCTTTATGTGTAAAATTTTAACATCATTTCTTTCTGCAAAATATCCAACTCCGCCGTAACCAATACCTTTTACATCACGGGCAACTGCTTCACCGAGTGCTGCTGTTCCTTGTAAAACCTGTGTAGAAGGTGAATAATCAACCTGTTTGCCATCAACTTTACCAAGAACATGTTCTTTGAAAAATTCATAAGTACCGCTGCTATTTTCTCTTCCGTAAAGTGTAATCGGCATATCAGCACCGCCAACCTGTTTCCAGTTTGTAATCTTACCGGAAAAAATATCACTTACCTGCTGTATTGTTAAGTTATCAACTTTACTTTGCGGATGAACAATAACAGCAATTCCATCTAACGCAACCTGGTGAACAACCGGTGTTACACCTTTTGATTTAGCTTCATCTAATTCCGATGATTTTAGATCACGTGATGAGTTTGCGATTTCTGTAGTTTTATTTAACAACGCTGCAACGCCGGTTCCAGATCCGCCTCCGGTAACTTGTATAGAAACTTCAGGATGAAGCTTCATATATTCTTCAGCCCATTTTTGAGCTAAGTTTACCATAGTATCAGAACCTTTTATTGTGATAACAGTTTTTTCTACTTCATCTGTTTTCTTTTTACATCCTAAGAACAGCATTGGAATTACTGCCAAAATCATTAATATGTAACCTAAATGATTCTCTCTTCTCATTTTAATATCCTTTCAATTAAAAAATAGTTTTGTAAAGAAGCATAGAAATATAGACTAAACCGTTTAACCGAATGATAAATCAATATTAAATTAATGTTAAATCTTCAAAACTCATCAATCTATTGAATAATTTTGGACATATTATTTAAGTCAAAAAATCTTTTTTTTGCATTACTTTTACTATTAAATTTGTTTATTAAGTAACGAAAAAAATGGAGTAATAATGCCTGATTTTTTCAACACCTGGCTGCCATTTTTCTATCTTTACGGCGTTGGTGGAATTTTCTTTTTTAGCGGAATGTACATAATAATTAAAAGTGGATCACTTAATAAAGAAAGAAAACAACATAGGTTCTGGATAAAAGTACTTTATGGAGGATATTTTTTCTTTTTGAGTTTGCACGCGTTTATGATAGTGGCTGCATTATACCTTTAAATTCAATCGAACATGGATGAAGATGATTTAACGGATTTAAACAGATTAATTCATCAAAAAGTAGTATTAATTATTAGTTTATTATAATAAAATTATT
The DNA here is from genome assembly GCA_049291095.1 of Ignavibacteriaceae bacterium. GTDB lineage: Bacteria > Bacteroidota > Ignavibacteria > Ignavibacteriales > Ignavibacteriaceae > IGN3. Next base: position 18,219 of record JBATOT010000073.1, read on the forward strand.
AGGATGTTTATGCCTTCATTTGCAAATACCTGGCTACCCTTTTTATACCTTTATGGTGTTGGCGGAGCTTTCTTTTTAAGTGGTATGATTATCACAAAAAAATCTAAAGCTGTAAATTTTGAAAAAAAAAGGCATCGATATTGGTGGAATGTGACAATTTTTGGATTTTTTTATTTTATGGCTTTACATGCATTAATGATTTTAGCAGCACTGTATTTATAATTTCTAAAACTATTTCTTCAACAAATCAGAATTAAATTTTTATGGAAGTACATCACAGTTTAGGTACATCGACCGATTGGATTGTAATGGTAGTTTATTTTATTGCGATCATGGCGTTTGGCTCTTACTTTAGCAAATACAACCGCACAACTACCGATTTCTTTTTTGGCGGAAGACGTTTTGCCTGGTGGCTGATTGCAATGTCTATTGTTGCAACCGGAGTTGGAAGTCATAGTTTTATAAAATACTCGGCAAAAGGATTTACAGACGGTTTTGCTTCCACAATGACTTATATGAACGATTGGTTCTTTGTTCCTTTTTTCATTTTTGGCTGGCTTCCGATAATAGTTTACACACGGATAAGATCCATACCGGAATATTTTGAAAAAAGATTTTCGCCCGGAACAAGATTTCTTGCTACGATTTTAATTTTACTTTATATGATTGGTTATGTTGGCATTGGATTTTTAACTATGGGCAAAGCGATCCTACCACTATTACCACAAGAATTTACTTTATTGGGAATCCATTTTGAAACTACACTAATGGGATTAGTAGTTGTAATTGCGCTTATAGTTGGAATCTACATCACTTACGGCGGACAAACAGCAGTTATATTTACAGATCTTGCCCAGGGATTTGTTTTAATATTTGCAGGCGGCCTGGTTTTCTTTCTTGGAATTGATTACATAGGCGGCTTTGGTTTGTTCTGGGATTTACTTCCAACAACATGGAAATTACCGCTTGCACATTTTAACAATCCACCGGGCTTTAACTTTGTAGGAATTTTCTGGCAGGATGGAGTTGCAGGCTCAGTTGGATTTTTGTTTATGAATATGGGTTTGGTTATGCGATTTATGGCTACCAAAAGTGTTGATGAGGGACGTAAAGCTGCTGTATTTAATATTTTATTTATGCTTCCAATTTCGGCAATTGTTGTTGGCAACGCCGGCTGGATTGCAAAAGCAATATCAATAACAAATCCTGAAGTTATCCCTCCATCAACAAATCCTGATAACGTGTTTGTTGTTGTTTCAAATATAATTGCTTTACCTGGAGTTTTTGGATTTATTATGGCTGCACTAACTGCGGCACTTATGTCTACAGTTGATACTTTATTAAATGCAACAGCGGCTGTATATATCAACGATGTACATCGCCCTGCAAAAAAATGGTTAAGCAAAAAAGTACAAACGTGGAAAGAGGAAGACAAGCAAGAACTTGGTGCTGCAAGAATAGCAACAGCATTGTTTACATTACTCGGTGTACTTGCAGTTATTCCGTTCAGCGCCTTTCCTACTGTTTACGAAGCACACGGATTTTTTCACTCAACACTTACACCACCACTTGTTGTAGCAATATTTCTTGGTGTATTCTGGAAGAAATTTACAAACGCATCTGTAGTTGCAACGTTTGTAGTTGGAGTAGCATTAATGGTACTTGGAATGTACTACCCTCGCCCGCTTATACAAATATTTGATCATGGAACTGTTTACGATGCTAAACATCCTTACACATACATTGGAGCACTTTACAATTTATTTGTTTGCGTTTTTGTTGGTGTAATTACAACAATTACCAGAGATTGGCAGGCAAAGATTATTGAAAAAATAAAAACTAATCCGAATCATAAATCTATTATGAGCGGTATATCGTTTGTTTCAGGCGCAATATTTGTGATGATAATTTTTAATGTTACAACACTACCGATTCTTTTAGCACTAACACTTGTAATGTTAGTATTTGTTGTGCTTGCATCAAACTATTACTCCAAATATTCTGAAGGGACACATACTGAAGGCTTAACTGTATGGGGTATCGCAAAAGCTAAAGAAACATTTAAAGGAAGCAAAGTAAATGATCGTGATGGTGAAATAATTAAAGTTAACTGGAAGTTAAAAGATTCTGCTGAAGACATAATGTATTTTTCGAAAAATGATATGGAAAAAATGGCTGCGGATGCTGGTGATCTTGTATATGTTTGCGACGCAAGAAAAATTTTGGGCGGATTGAAATCCTGCCACAGCACTTATGGTGAACCGCACAATGAAGACGGCATTGTATATATTACCCAGGAACATATTGATCAAGGACAGTTTGTTGCGGGAAAAGTTTTAACTGCTGAAAAGGAAATGTGAGTTCAATTAAAAATTAAAAATGAACAATGTACAATTGAAGAACAAATTTTCGATTGATACATTGTTCAATTGTTTCAAATCTATCCAGCGATAATTCCTAATTCTCTCTCCTTTTCATTAAATTATGCCAATCAAAAACTAACTATTACCAAATGGAATATTTTATAATACTTTTTCTGTTGATTCTGAATGGCTTATTTGCAATGAGTGAAATTGCTCTTGTCTCATCTAAACGGGCAAGGCTGGAAGAAAAAGCAAAAAAAGGAAATAGCGGTGCAAAGACAGCGCTAAAACTTTTAGAAGAACCGGAAAGATTTCTTTCTACTGTACAAATTGGAATTACTTTAGTTGGCATTGTTGCGGGTGCTTTTGGAGGTTTAACTTTAGCAGATGATTTAGCCCCTACTTTAGAAAAAATTAATTGGCTTGCACCTTATGCACATCAAGCGGCAATTGCAATTGTTGTTACAATCATAACCTATTTTTCTTTGATTATTGGTGAACTTGTTCCAAAGACAATTGCATTTAATAATCCTGAAGGAATTACTATAACACTTGCGCCTTTTATGAAATTTTTATCCTGGATAACAACCCCGGTAGTTGCGTTCTTAAGTTTATCCACAAAAGTGTTTTTAAAAGTTTTAATGATAAAAGAAAAAGATGAAACTCCTGTCACTGAAGAAGAATTAAAAATCTTAATAGAAAAAGGTACACAGTTTGGAACACTTGAACATAACGAATCAGAATTACTAAAAAGAATTTTTAGGTTTGGTGACAGGCGCGCTTATGATATAATGACAAACCGGCAAGATGTTGTATTGATAAACATTAATGATCCAATAGAAAAAATAAAACAGCAGGTTTATGAAAATACTTTTTCGCGCTACCCTGTTTGTGATGATAGTCCGGATAATATAATAGGAATTTTTACAATTAAAGATTTTTTTCACAAGCTAAATACGGACAGTAATTTTTCATTAAAAGATATTTTATCCCAGCCATTGTTTATTCCGGACAATCTAACAGGTGTAACAATATTTGAAAAGTTCCGTGATGCAAAAACTTATGTTGCAGTTGTAATTGATGAGTACGGATCATTTGAGGGCATAATTACTCTGCATGATCTTATAGAAAATATTTTTGGTGATCTACCGGATAAACATGAAGCAGAAGAGGTTGCAATATTTAAGCGTGATGATGGATCAATGCTGATTGAGGGCAGTATTTTAATTGATGAATTGAAAGAACAATTACAAATATCTTTTACTGATGAAGAAAATTTTTCCACACTTGGCGGATTTATGATGTATAAGCTTAACCGTATTCCTAAAATCGGTGATAAGTTTGAGTATGAATCTTATTTATTTGAAATTGTTGACATGGATGGAAAGCGTGTTGATAAAGTGCTTGTTACACAATTAACAATTAAGAATTAAGAATTAAGAATTGGAAATTAGAATGATTGAAATATAAAGACTGAATAATATAATTTGTATTGTTCAATATTTTTTTGTGTCTTCACATTCACATCTCATTATTTGCTAACTGTTAATTGTCCATAAATTTTTGGTTGTTTTTTTTGCTTCATTTTTTGATATTAATGTTAGAAAAAATAACGTTTGCTGTAATATTTTTTTGAGCGGGTTTGGAAAGTAAAGATTTGATTTAGCAATCGTTTCCTGATTAGCAGGTTTAGTCGTTTTGTATTTTTTGTAATTATACCCTCCATTGTCACTTCATTTATCGGAGGGGGGAACTTGTTGGTGGTTCTTTTTTTATAAAGGCAAGTATGGACCGAATCTTTTTTATAAAATATTTTAATTTAGTTTTTATGGAATCACAAAGTGGATTGTGATATTAAAATTTTGCAGCGTTAAAATTTAATTATTCTTTACTTAGTGTAAGAAAAGAATTATGCACGTTAAGAATTATTTATTCATTTACTTTTCTTGACACAAGAAAAGTAACAAAAGAATATGCTCTAGTAAAAGAATAGCTAGAATTTTGCTTTATTGCGCTAAGGCGAAAGAACTCGCTCGAGGACTCGCTCAAACAGCTTTTTCCGGTAGCGTTTCGTTACGCAAATTTTTTTAACGGAATTTATTTGATGTCGTGTTTTCAAGTCAGAATTTTTTAATTGTAATAATCGGGATAGGCTATTATTCTTTTAATGAGCGGATACCAGAGCAAGGGAAAAGACTTTTTGTTGATATGATGAATGATTTGATGTTTAAAATATTTGATTATTAGTGTAATGAATTGATGAAATTTTTTTAACAGACTGTGACTGTTAGTGGCGAAGCCATGTTGAGCGCAAAGAGCAAAGTGCAAAGTGAATGGATGATGTTTAATGGATGAGATCTCAGAGAGCTAAGAGCAGAGCGCATAGAGTAAAATTATCTAACGGTTATGCATAGTTATTCGTTGTCATTCATTGTCTGTAATGGTTATTGGTTGTTATCGTTTAACCAGAGAGGGGCGAGAAACGAAAGAAGAAAGAGTAAAGAATAAAGACGAAAGACGAAAAATAAATATTGAATTGTTAAATCACTTTAGGATTTAAGTGGAAAAGGTAAAATTACTTGATCGTGTTAGAAATGAAATTAAGGTAAGACATTACAGTTTACGAACTGAAAAATCTTATACTAACTGGATTAAAAGATTTATTATCTTTAATAATAAAAAACATCCTTTAGATATGGGTGCAAATGAGGTAAGAACATTTGTAAATCATCTTGCAATTTCTGAAAAAGTTTCTGCATCCACACAAAACCAGGCTTTGCAGGCGATTTTATTTTTGTATAAGGATATTTTAAAAACTGATATTGGCTGGATAAATCAAATTGAAAGAGTTACTCGTCCTAAACATATACCTGTTGTGTTTTCTAAAGCAGAAGCAAAACAAGTTTTAGAAAATATGGATGGAGTTGTTAGGCTTGTATCCAGCTTGCTTTATGGCGGCGGATTGCGATTGAATGAGTGTTTAAGATTGCGAATTAAAGATGTTGATTTTGATTATAAGCAAATAATAATTCGTGATGGCAAAGGTGAAAAAGACAGAAGAACAACACTGCCGGAAAAATTGGTTCCGGCATTGCAAGCACAAATAAAATATGTAAAAAAAATTCATCTTACAGATTTAAAAGAAAACAAAGGCGAAACAGTTTTGCCTTACGCATTAAGAAAAAAATATCCTAACGCCGGAACTGAATTTGGATGGCAGTTTGTATTTCCATCGGGCACATTTGTAATTGATGAAGAAACCAAGCAACGATATAGATATCACATACATGCATCAACAATCCAGAAAGCGATAAAAGAATCGTTAAAAAAATGCGCGATAACAAAACCCGGAAGTCCGCATACATTTAGACATAGTTTTGCGACGCATTTATTGGAAGCCGGTTACGATATAAGAACGGTTCAGGAATTGTTGGGACACAAGGATGTAAGGACCACAATGATTTATACGCATGTGTTAAACAAAGGCGGAATGGGCGTGCGGAGTCCGTTAGATTGATTTGAAAAATGATTGAGTGTTATACCGAAAATAATTCTGCATATCGCTCAATAAAGTTTTTAGTGGATTTTATAAAAAAGTTTGTTTATAGTTAGATAAGTAAACAAATAAATTAAATAACGCAGATAAATTTTAGTAGTATTTAAGAAGTGTGATTCTGCAAAACACTCAGAAGATACGAACGGGTGATTCTGTATAATTATTAGTTATACAGCAATTAATATTAGAAAGAAAATGATGAAGAAAATCGTACTTGTTACTCTTATTACTATGATTGGTGGATTTTCATTAGCGCAAGATAATTCACCTGTAGAAATTATAGAGCAATATGATGAAGCTTATTTAAATAATGATTGGCAAAAAGTTGCACAATTAACCAATCCAGTTGAGTTAACTTTATTTAGAAATAGTATTAAAATAAATCAGTATGAAATAGCGGCTGCCGATGCTAATACAAATATAGACTCAATACATAATCTTTCAGATATGAATCTATATGCTATTTTTCTAAATAGTGTTTATTCAAAAGCGCCGACGGCAAAAATTGTTGAGCGCAAATTTATAATTGGGACTCTTTATGAAAAAAATAGTTATGCATATGTAGTATACAAAGATGAGAAAAAAGATGTTGGAATGATTGAACTAGAAAATTTTAATAATGAATGGAAGATGGGTTTAGATTTAAATCTTAGATGGATATTTGTTGGGTTAGACTATAGTTCTAATGGCACAAGTGAAAGTGAAAATAATTTCTCCAATAATTTTTATAAATACAATTCGAATAATGAATCTGAACCACCTGTTAAGGATAGCGAAATTGTTAAATCAACAATAAGTCAATTATCTGAGTTAATGACAGATGAAAATTTTGTAAGCCAGCTTGCAGTCTTTAGTAAAAAATATTATGATGCCTTACTTAAAGAAGGATTTGCAAAAGAAGAAGCTCTACAAATAATTTCAGGAAGTAAATCACTTTTTCAAAATAAATAAGCTGTATAACCAGCGCCTCAACCCGACCGCCGTTTTAGTTCGGCGGATTTATAATTTTTGGCGTTTTGTTTTAGTTAGAGATTTTGTCCTAAGTGTTCGTTCTAATTAATTAACTTGCCTTCGGTTTGTACTGAACAAGTTACAAACCTACGGCTTAATATTTTTCGTTTCGTTTTAGCTTAGCTTGCTTGTTCTGGGCGGCGGGTTAGGCGCAACGTCGTTATACCGTTAACAAATATGAAGAAAAGAGAATATAAGTTTCAAAAAATAAGCGAATCGCAAGCAAGATTATCAGTTTTACCTTTGTACACTTTAAAGTCATTATTAAATAGAGGTTATTTAAAAGAAGATATAAGATTAGCAATTAATGAGATTATAAGAGATAAAGAAAAAGATAACTCAGTTAATTCTGAAATTTCCCAATCTTTTCTAAATGGAGATAAAATTAAAAAAGTTAATTTTTCACTTAATGATTATATAAAGATCATCAATGGATTTGAGAGAGATAAGTTTGGATCCGTTATCGCATTAGTTTCATTAATTCCAGAACCAATTTATTTAATTGAGATTGATGGCAACGATGGGGATATTGAAATACCACAATCATCAATTAGAATTGCTAAATAATTAATGTTTTTCTTTTATATATATTATTTTAAAATAAAACGGTATAACCAGCGCCTCAACCCGACCGCCATTTTAGTTCGGTGGATTTGTGATTTTTGGCGTTTGGTTTTAGTTAAAGATTTTGTTCTAAGTGTTCGTTCTAATTAATTAACTTACAAACCGCACTATTGCTGACGCAAGTTAAGTGCAGTTTGTTTAATATTTATCAGTTGTGTTTTGCTCGGCTTCCCTGTTATTGGCGGCGGGTTAAGCGCAACGTCGTTATAAACCTCTATGAAAAAAACTTTCATCATCATTTCTATTTTTTTAATATTTTACACAAATGCTTATGCTAATGCTGGCACACCATTGATTTGGGCTGGACTTTTCCACTTACTATTTGGTAATTTTTTTATTGGTGGTATCGAAACTTTCCTGTTAATAAAAAAAGAACGAATTTATAAAATTGCCTATGTCTTAATAATAATCATATGCGCTAATTATGCTTCTATGTATGTTGGTTGGGTATTAAGTTCAGCAGTAGATAATTATTTTGTTGAGGATTCTTTCAATCCCAGTAATATTGAATATTTATGGCAAACTATTTTTCTTTATATATCATTAACGTTTACTTCTTTTATTGTTGAGTATCCTTTTTACTTCTGGGTTTTAAAAAATAAAAATTATCTGAACGTTCTAAAGATAACTTTACTTATAAATTCTTTATCAGCGGTTTTAATTTTTCTTTACTATTTGTTCGGTTCAAATGTATTATTCAACTTACCATAGGTTTATAACCAGCGCCTCAACCCGACCGCCATTTTAGTTCGGCGGATTTATAATTTTTGGCTTTTGGTTTTTTGTTCGGCATTTTGTTCTAAGTGTTCGTTCTAATTAATTAACTTACAAACTGCACTTGCTGATGCAAGTTAAGTGCAGTTTGTTTAATCATTGGCATTTGTGTTTTACTTGGCTTCCTTGTTATGGGCGGCGGGTTAGGCGCAACGTCGTTATACGTCTATATGAGCAAAAAGCTTCATCGTAGTAATTTTATTAAAGAATTGAAGTTATTCTTTCCAGAATTAACTAAACAAATAAATTCTGATTATGGGCTGATTCATTTGGAAATGATTTCATTCAGAGATTTTGTCCAATATAAAATTGATTGTGGTGATAGAAAGATTATTATAAAGGCTTTTCAATTAGCTGAGAAATATTTACTGAATGGTAATTTAACCTTGTCTAATGCAATAATCATATCTTTTTTAGAAGACTTGAATTTTAATGATGAGAAAATCACTAAAAGAGAATGGGCTTTAGAATTATTGCCAACATCACTTAAAAATATTTTAGTTCAACGTAATATTCAAAACGTATAACCAGCGCCTCAACGCCGACCGCCATTTTAGTTCGGCGGATTT
>JBATOT010000074.1:0-6076 GCA_049291095.1 Ignavibacteriaceae bacterium
GGTCAAGATTATGTTACTGCCGGTGGGACCTCAGCATCAGCACCATTTGTTTCAGCAACAGCATCTTTGATTCTTTCTTTGCAAAAATTTACTAATGAAGAAATTAAACAGATATTAAAATCAACAACGGACGATATTGGTGAACCAGGTTGGGATTTAAAAAGTGGTGCGGGAAGATTAAATATGGAAAGAGCTTTAAGCGTTTTGGCTCCCTCCAATATTAAGTTCAGTTTTCCACTAATGGATTTTGCTACTAGCGAAGATTCTTTTTCAATAATTGCTACTGTATTATCAGCAAATTTTACTAGTTACAATCTACAAGTTGGAAATGGAATTGCTCCTGAAAACTGGACAACACTAATCGATAATGGTCTTAATCAGTTTTCTGAAAAAGAAATATTTAAACTCGACATATCTAACTACCAAGAAGGAACATATACTCTCAGACTGACAATAAACTTAAATAACGGAAGAACTATGGAGGAACGCGTTGTCTTTCATATTCTACGAACTCCTCCTGAAGTTACTGAAGTTGGATTAGGCCCTATTTACTATGGAGACAGATCTACAATTGCCGGGGAATTTTATACAAATCAGCTTTCAGTAATGAAAATGTTTTATCGAGTATATGGTAGTGGAAATTTTAATTTTATTAGTTTAGATGGTTTTAATACAAATAATCAATTTGTAAAACAATTTCATTATGGTTTTATTCCAAAAGATTTAGTGCTCCCATCTACGCTTTATGAAATTTATTTTGAAGCTGAAAATTTAGCTGGATTCAAAACAGTAATTGTTGATTCAGCAAATAGCAATAATTATTTCATAATCCGGACTGATGATGTACCAGGTTTAGCATCTTATGAAGAAATGCCATTTTCTATGCCGCTTGGTAATCTTTTTGCAGAACCAGTCAGTTTTCTATCCAATAATTACAATGAAATAATTTGCCAATTGCTTTACGAATCACAAACTTCATATTTTGGATTGTATAAACTTGAAGGCAACAATTTTATTAAGGTTGATTCATTAGATGGAAAATTTCCAAGAGCGTTTGGAGATTTTAATAATAATGGAAAAAAAGATTTTATAAGTTATAAAATGCCAGATGTAATCATTGATGAACAAACTGTCACTAATACTTTCAACTTAACTGAAAAGTATAAAAATCCTGCTCCAGATAATGTTGTTTCTGTCGATGACTTTAATGGTGATGGAATTTTTGAAATTATTTCACAAAAAGATTTTACTTCATATCAACTAAGAAAAGTCAATAGTGATTTAAGTTTAGATACAAATAAAACCATTTTGTATAAATCATATACTGATACACTTGATACTGATAAATATTCAGAGTCCAATAATTTAGTTTATAATAATTTGCTGGTTGTAGATTCAGATAATGATGGCAAAAAGGAAATCTGGTTTGTTGACGCCGATGGTGATTTAATCTCATATAAAATTATTAATTCAAATGATTTTACTAGGGGTGACTCTCTAAGAGTTGTAGGGCTCACCACTCTGAAAAGTAATATTTTATCAGCAGGTGACTATAATGGCGATGGGAAAAAAGATTTTGCAATTCTATATCAAACTAATTCAATCGCTCCTTCATTTCTTCTATTGATTGTAAGTTTTGAAAACCACCAGCCACAAATTCTCATGCAGAAAGTCTTTTTAGATCAATCTGCTGAATATGTTGGAGGATTATCTTTTAGCAATATCTATCAATCACTTCGTTTTGTAGATATCGACAATGATAATAAAGATGAATTGGTGTTAAGCATTTTCCCTTCTGCATATCTTTTTGAATATTCTGATAACAAAGATAATATCATATTTTATCAAGAGGGCTCAAATAATTTTAGAATATTTTCCGGTGATTTGAATCAAAATTCTGTCCCAGAAATTGGACTTACAATTAATGATCGAATTAAATTTTTTGAATTCTCAGGTTCGACTAGAACCGTTCCTCCAGGTTTAGTAAAAGGTTTTAGTTTAGATTCTAGTAATGTTAAGTTAACTTGGATTGCTGAGGCCGAGCGATACTACATTTACAAAGGAATAGATGCAAATAACTTAGTGCTAATTGATTCTTTAGTTTTTGAACCTAATTATATTGATAACAATGTCGAGAAAAATAAATCATACTTTTATGCAATAAAAGCATTTGATCCAATTAAGCCTGAACCACTTTCGGCTCTTAGTAATATTATTGAAGTATATTCTCATATACCCGCTAAACTCATCAATGCAATTAGCAATAGCAATAAAAGTGTGATTGTAAGTTTTTCTGAGAAGATGAATAATACAATAGAAAATCTCCAGTCATTTGAGATTGCAGGATTGGGCTATCCAAATTCAATTACTCCAAGTGATCAATATTCATATTTGCTTTCATTCAATCAGAATTTACCAGCGGGAGAGTTAAGCTTGATTGTTAAAAACATTAAAGATTTTTATAATTCTCCAATACAAAGTGATACAATAACTTTTGAGGTAATCCAGTCACCTGAAGTTGAATCTTTTTATATAACTTCATTCGAGATTATTAACGCATATAAAATTAAATTAAGTTTTAATTTTAATGTTGATGGAAGTTCAGCATCATATTTAAGCAATTATACATTTGATCCTGATAATAAAGTCACAGCTGTAAACATTGATCCGAATGATCATAAAATTATTTATTTAGATCTTACTAATCAAAAACCTATTGGATCAATAGGGAAGGAGTATGTTTTAAGAATTAAAGATTTGATTTCGGATCAAGCTTCAGGCAGCGTAAGAGTAAATGAAGGTGCCGGCAGTTATATCGTTTTATCAACTTATGCAAAAGATTTATCTGATGTTTATGTTTATCCAAATCCAACAAATGAAGGAACTGAAAAAGTTACTTTTGCAAATCTACCACAAAGAGCTAAAATAACTATTTGGACTTTGGATGGAATTATGGTAAATGAAATTGAAGAAACCGATGGTAATGGTGGGGTTGATTTTAACCTTACTGATTTTAGTGGAAATAAAATTTCAACTGGCATTTATATTTATAGAATTGTCATGTTAGATGATACACGTAATGAAGGTGAAGAAAAACTAGGAAAGTTTGCAATCGTAAGATGAAATTAAGCAGCAAAGAAATATTTACAATTTCAAATGGAATAAGTTTATTAAGATTCCTTCTAACAATTCCATTATGGTTTTTATTGGATAGCTTCGAAATACAATCTATTCGGTATATAACTTTTGCACTCTGTTTATTTATTGCTGCAACGGATATGCTGGATGGTTATCTTGCGAGAAAATTAAATCAGATTACTGAGGTTGGGAAAATTATTGATCCGCTCGCTGATAAAGCAGCAATGGCAGTAATTGTTATTAAACTATTTCTGATTGGTGAAATTACTGCTTTTTATTTTTACACAATAATTTTACGTGATTTATTTATTTTTATAGGTGGATTATTTGTTGCAAATTATCTTGGCAGAGTTTTACCATCCAATAAACTTGGGAAGATCACCGTATTATTTATTGGATCAGTTGTACTTTTAATTTTAATTGGTGCTAATAAAGAAAACAATTTCTTTTTATTTTTTTACTACGCCAGTATTATTTTAATGTTCACTTCATTGGTTGCTTATATTTATAGAGCAATGGAATTTATAAAGAAAAAGAAGAATGAGTCTATTTAAAAACTTTAGTTTAGGTAAGTTAAAAGAAGGTTTAAGTAAAACACGAGAAAAGATCGTTAATTCAATTACTGAAACCGTTACCGGTAAAGCTGTAATAGATGATATGACATTAGATAGAATTGAAGAGATTTTATTGAGTTCTGATATTGGTTTTGACACAACTGAGAAAATAATTGAATCGGTTAAACGGAATTTAAAATCAGAAAAAGAACGCTCGAGTGATAAAATTATTGAAGTAGTTAAAAATGAATTAACGAATGTATTGATCCAATTTGAAAATAAATCAGAGTCATCAATATCATCATCAAAACCATATATTATATTAATTGTTGGTGTTAATGGAGTGGGGAAGACAACAACAATAGGAAAATTAGCCAATAATTATAAAAAGATAGGTAATAAAGTTATTGTCGGAGCAGCTGATACTTTTCGCGCTGCTGCTAATGAGCAATTAGATATTTGGGCTAATCGAGCAGGTGTGGATATAATTCAAAGTAAAAACGGTGCTGATCCATCCTCTGTTGTTTTTGAAACTGTTAAAAAAGCTATTGAAGAAAATTATGACGTCGTGCTTTTAGATACTGCGGGACGTTTACATAATAAAACTAATTTAATGAACGAGTTGGATAAAATAAGACGAGTAATAAAGAAATCATTGCCAAATGCTCCCGATGAGACTTTATTAATACTTGACGGAAATACTGGACAGAACGCACTTGTACAGGCTGATGAGTTTTCAAAAGTAACAGACATTACCGGATTGATAATTACAAAACTTGATGGCACAGCTAAAGGTGGAGTTGTTTTTCAAATAGTCGCAAAGCAAAAGGTTCCAATCAAATTCATTGGCGTTGGTGAAGGAATTGATGATCTCCAGGAATTCGATTCAAGAACTTTTGTACAGGCAATATTTAGTTAGGTAATATTATATGTTAATGAAAAAACCGCGTTATCGAATTTTTGACTATCCCACAAGGTTTTATAAACCTGAAGAAGATCAGCAAGAAAAATTAAAAAAAAGATTAGGGTTTAACAGTTATAGAAAATTTAAGCATAAAAAGAAAAGTCCTGCAATATGGATAGTATTTATATTAGCTGTACTTTTTATCATTATTAAATTAAGCAGCAAGTAAAGAAAAGGGTAAAGCTTAGTTTACATAATATACATTATCAGACATTTATTGTTTACCATTCAGATGTTTTAGAAATGCTTTCATCGGTTCCAAAAACAACTAAAATATCATCACTCTCAACTGTATAGTTATAACTTGGCATTACAATCCTTACATCTTTCTGAGATTCGTCGAATAATTCTTTAGTTTTTTTGATCATTAAAACTTCTAAACCAAAATTATTACGAAGCTTAAGTTCCGACAAAGTTTTACCAATAAAATCCATACTTGGTTTTTTTTCAATTATTGAATAACCATCGGCTATTCTGGATACTCTTGATTCATTTAATGTTGATAGTTCACGTGTTAATCCATCAGCTAAATCTATTTTTAATGTTTCTTTATTATAAATTGAAAGAATATCACTCCTGGATATCACCCCTACAACTTTTCTGTCCTTTTCACTCTCAATCACGGGTAATTCTTCAATATCACCTTTTGTAACTATTTTTAATGCAAAATCGAGATCCTGCTTACGAGTAATTGATGCAACTTGATTATCTGCAATATCATTTGCAATAAGCGATTCTTTTAATGATTCAAATTCAGTAATCAGATCCCGGATATGATTATCAGAAATTACTCCGGATAGATTATTATTATCATCAACTAAATAGATACGATGATGTTTTGATTCAATCAACTTAGAAACTACAACTTTAAGTGTGGCATTTTGATGGACTAAAATTGGATTTAATTGCATAACTTGTTCAGCATAAATGGATCTTAAAAGACCCGTCTCTTTGCCACCGAACATTCTAAAACCTTGTTTTTCCAATTTTTTAATATGATACGATCCTTTATTAACTATTTGTACTATAGTGGAACTCACTATGACGGAAAGCATTAGTGGAAGTATAAATGAATATTCTTTTGTCATCTCAAATATCATGAGTATTGCTGTAATTGGGATCGAATTTATTCCTGCTAACATTGCTCCCATTCCAACTAAAACAAATGTTGTCGGATCTGTATTAATACCGAAAAGATAGTTTATAAGTAAGGAAAACAAGTATCCTGTGCAAGCTCCCATAAATAAAGACGGAGCAAAGGTACCTCCAAATCCTCCCGAGTTAAGAGTGATTGGAACCAATATAAATTTTAATGTAAGTAATATAATTACCACTTGCCACGATATAGATAATTTTAAAATGTTATTAATACCAACATATCCAACACCAAAAATATCAGTAAAAAAATATCCACTAACAC
>JBATOT010000075.1:0-27981 GCA_049291095.1 Ignavibacteriaceae bacterium
CAGTCGTTTTGGTTTCATCAAGTCCAAAATATTTTTTCGCTTCTTCTTTTGTTGATGAACCAAGTTCTGATCTTACAGGATTTCCAGTTACTTTTATTTTATCAGCTTGTCTCAAATATTTTTTAGAATCTTCAAATGTTATGTGTAATTCATCCGCATAACGTTCTAATAATCTTGTTGTAACACCGGGATAACTGTTTGATTCCATTAAAATTACTTTTGCTCCGAGAACTGATGCTCCCCAGATCGCTGGACCAGCAACATAGCCGCCGGATCCAATTGCAACTCTTGGTTTAAATCTGAATGAAATTAATAATGATTGCATAAGCGATATAAAAAGCTTTACCGGAAACAATAAATTTTCAAGATTAAACTTTCTTGCAAATCCTTTAATCCAGATAGATTTAAATCCATAACCAAGTTTAGGAATTACTCTTCCTTCAATTTTAGATTTTGTTCCAACAAAAATTATTTCTGATTCAGGTTTCAATCTTTTAATCTCATCAGCTACTGCGATTGCAGGATAAAGATGTCCGCCAGTTCCTCCGCCGGCAAATAAAAATCTATATGGAGTAGAACTTTTCATTATCTAACTTCCTCAACTGCTAAGGCTGTTTTGCCATACATATTAGCTTCTGTTGATTTACTTTTATCTTTATCCTTATCTAAAGCGTGATTATAGATTGCGATGTTTATAAGAATTCCAATCGAGATACATAAGAAAATAATAGATGTTCCACCGTAACTGATAAATGGCAAAGGCAAACCGGTTGTTGGAAATAATCCTGTTGCAACAGCAGCATTTACAAACGCATATATTATAATTGAGAATGAAATTCCAAAAGCTAACATCTGACCAAATTTATCTTTTGCTTTCTTTGCGATTAAAATACCGGCCACAAACAAAACCACGTAGAATAAAAGAACAACGACAACACCAACAAATCCTGTTTCTTCACCAAGAATTGCAAAAATAAAATCACCGTATGATTCCGGTAAAAACAAATTGCTTTGCCTGCTGTTTCCAATTCCGACTCCAAAAATTCCACCGCTGCCAAGACTTAAAACACCTTGCTTAAGTTGATGACTTAATTCACCGCCATCACCAAATGTTGAAATAAAACTTAAAATCCTTTTTCTTGAATGTGGAAGTATCATTGCAAAACTTCCGGCGGCTAAAATCACACTTAATCCAGAAGCAAATATGTGTTTTAGTCTTGCTCCGCCAACATAAAGCATTGTGATTGATATAATCACAATCAAAGCAGCTGAACTAACATTTGGTTGAATAAATATTAATCCTGCAATCATCAAAACCCAGATGAACAAATACATAAAACCATTTTTAAAATCCAGCAGATCTTCTTTTTTCTTTTCAATCAAATAAGCCAGGTGAATTATTAATACTAATCTTGCTATATCTGCCGGCTGGATTGTGATAAATCCAAAATTCAGCCATCTGCCGGAACCTTTAACTTGCGGAGCAATCACTAAAGTTATTAATAATAAAACTGCTGCTCCGATAATTGCCGGTTTACTGAATTTCTTATACCATTCATAAGGTATAAAACTAAACGCAGCCAACAGAACTAACCCAATTATAACGCGAACTAAATGTGAAGTAAATAAATGAAATGAACTGTCAAATCTTGATGCGCTGTATGTACTGCTAGCACTCATAACAATTATCAATCCTATAAGAATAAGACTGAAAGTTGCAAAGAAAACTGTTACAGCTAATTTTTTCATTTATTATTTACAATTGATTTAAAAACTTTTCCACGATGTTCGTAGTTATCAAACATATCAAAACTGGCACAAGCCGGTGAAAGTAAAACTACATCACCTTCTCTTGCTTCACTTATTGCTGTATTGATAACTTCATCAAAATCCTTTTTGATTTCTGTTTTTACTTTGCTATGAAAGTAATTAAATACTTTTTCTGCTGATGAACCGATTGCATAAATCTTTTTTACTTTTTCAATTACTAAATCTTCGATCATTGTGTAATCATTTCCTTTATCCTGTCCACCAAGAATAAGAAAAATTGGCTCATCAAAACTTTTTAGTGCGACTATAACCGAATCTACATTTGTTGCTTTAGAATCGTTAATAAATTTTATTCCCTCAATCTCTCTTACTAATTCTAATCTATGCTCAACACCTTTAAAAGAAATTAACGCTTTGAGAATTTTTTCATTATCTAGATTAAATATTTTAGCTGCGATAATTACGGCCATTGCATTTTGAATGTTATGTTCACCTTTAATAAAGATATCAGATACTTTACAAGAAAATTCGTCTACATCATTCCTTACAAATCTTACTTCATCATTTTCTAAGTAACATCCGTTGGATACTTTTTTACTTGTTGAGAAAAAGAAAATATTACTTTTAGCTTTTTTAAAGTATTGATTTAATAACTCGCTATCTTTACTTAAAATCAAGAAATCATTTTCATCTTGATTTTTAAAAATTCTTAGCTTTGATAAAGCATATTTCTCAACACTGTTTTCATATCGATTTAAATGATCCGGCGTTATATTCAATATCATTGCAACTTTAGGCTTGAATTGATCAATCAAATCAAGCTGAAAACTCGAAATCTCAAGTGAAACAAATTCATTTTCTTTTGCTTGTGTTGCAACTTCAGAAAATGCTAAACCAATATTTCCTGCCGAATACGATTTTACACCACATTCATTAAATAGATAATCACATAAACTTGTTGTTGTAGTTTTTCCGTTTGTTCCTGTTATTCCAATAACATTAGCTTTACAGACTGATGAAGCAAATTCAAGTTCACTAATGATTTTTATGTTTCTACTTTTTGCCTTGTTAATCACTTCTGAATCTGAGGGAACTCCCGGACTTACAACCATTAAGTCACAATCAAAAACTTTTTCTGAGTGTTTACCAACTTCAAAATCTATTTTTTCTTTTTGCAAAACTTCGATGGATACTTTTAATTTTTCTTCCGAACCAGCATCACTAACAAATGGAATCGCACCAAGTTGCTTTGCAAGCTTAACTGCACCAAGTCCGCTTCTTACAGCTCCAATGATCGATATTTTTTTATTCTTAACTTGTAACATCTTATATCATGTCATCTTATCTTAAATGAAACTAAAGTTACAATCGCAAGAATAATTGCGATGATGTAAGCACGTATAACAATTTTTGGTTCAGGCCATCCAACCATTTCAAAATGATGATGAACCGGCGCCATTTTAAAAACTCTTTTACCTTCACCAAATCTTTTCTTTGTGTATTTGAAATAAAGTCTCTGAATAATCACAGATAAAGTTTCCATAAAGAAAACTCCACCGAGAATCGGAATGAATAATTCTTTTTTTATCAGTACAGCCAAAATTCCAAAGGCTCCACCAAGTGCAAGTGATCCTGTATCGCCCATAAACACTTGCGCCGGATATGAGTTGAACCAAAGAAAACCTAAACCCGCACCAACAAGTGCTGCAATAAAAACTGTAAGTTCGCCGGACCCGGGTAAGTGAATTATATTTAAATAATTTGCAAAAATTGCATTGCCACTGAAATAAGAAAGTAAAGCTAAAGTGATCATAACAATTACGATTACGCCTGTTGCTAAACCATCAAGTCCATCGGTTAAGTTTACTGCATTTGATGTTGCAGTAATTATAAATACAACTAACGGAATGTATAAATATGAAAAATCAAGATTTACATTTTTTAAAAATGGAACCGTTGTTAGTGTATTAAAATCTTTGAACTCCGGTAAAAAGTAAACTGCTGATCCTACAACCAAACCGATAATAACTTGCCCTAAAATTTTGTACCTACCAATTAATCCGTTTGGATATTTTTTAACCACTTTTAAATAATCATCTAAAAATCCAACAAGACTTAACCATATTGTACCGACAAGAATTAATATTATATAAGTGCTTTTCAAATCGCCCCAGAGCAAAACAGGAATAACAACTGAAAGCACGATTATCATTCCGCCCATTGTTGGTGTACCTGATTTTGACCAATGAAATTTAGGGCCATCTGCTTTTTTTGCTTCACCAATTTGATGCGCCTGCAATTTTTTTATGATCTTCGGACCAAGGTAAAATGAAAGAAACAATCCTGTGATGGCTGCAAGTCCTGAACGAAATGTTAAGAACCTGAAAATATCAAATCCCGGTGGATTGAAAGTTTTATTTATGTAATCAAATAAATAGTAAAGCATTAATTTTTTCTGGTTTCAAGTACTGAAACAAATTCTTCCATTTTCATTCCACGTGAACCTTTAACTAGCACAGCGGAATTATTAGTATCTAATTTTTTCAAAAAGTTTTTTAATGATTCTCTTTCAGCAAAGTGTTGATGAACTTTTGTTTTTCCATTTAATTTTTGATTCATCAACTTCATCATTTTACCGATTGAATAAACTTCATCAACTTTTGTTTTGTTAATAAAATTTGAAAGCTCCAGATGTTTTGTCCTTGATTCTGCACCAAGTTCAAACATATCACCAAGGATTGCAATTTTCTTTTTTCTTGATTCAATCTTGTTCAGGATATCCAAAGATGATTTCATCGAATCGGGATTTGCATTATATGTATCGTTTATCAAAGTAAACTTTTTAAGATTTTTTATTTCTAATCTTTTGTTATACGATTTTATTTTCTTTACAGCTTTTTGGATTTGTGAATTTTTTAATCCGAGCTCGCAGGCAATTGCATAAGCAGTTGTAAAGTTTAAAACATTCTTCTCACCACTGATTGGTAAAGTTGTAGAAAAAACACTTTTCTTTCTTTTAATTTCAATCTGTGGTCTTGCTAATCTATCATAACCTTTGATAGATGCTCTGTAATCAGCTTTTTCATATAATGCAAAAGTGATTTTATTTTTTATTTTCTTACCAAATTCTTTTAAGATTTTATCATCGTTATTAATAAATACTTTTCCATCATGATTTATTGTCTCTTTTAGTAACGCAACCTTTTCTGTAAACACTCCTTTACGATTCTTTAAATACTCTAAGTGCGAATCACCAATGTTTGTTATCAATGCTAAATCTGGACTAGCAATCGATGCTGTATATGCGATTTCTCCAAAATGATTTGTACCTAATTCAGCAACAAGTACACTGTGTTTTTCATTTGTGCTTAAAATTGTTAATGGCACTCCAATATGATTATTATTATTTGCAACAGTTTTGTTCACATTAAACTTTTGTGAAAGTAAAGTTGCCAGAATTTCTTTTGTAGTTGTCTTTCCTACACTTCCAGTAATTCCAATAACTTTAGCTTTTAGTTTTGCTCTCCAGATTTTTGCAACATCACCCAAAGCGTTGGTTGTATCTTTAACTGTTATAACCGGAATCTCAACATCACCCAATTTCTTAAAATTCTTTTCATTAATAATTACAGCACAAGCGCCATTATTTACAACATCATCAATAAAATCGTGTCCATCAAATCGATCGCCTTTTACAGCAACAAACAAAGTACTTTTTTTGATGTTTCTTGAATCGATTGAAACATGATAAATAGATTTAAACATATCAGGATTATAAATTACTGCTGTTGGAACGTTAAAAATGTCTTCTATGTTTAAATGTATTTTTTTCATTTAGCCAAATACTTTAATGCTACTTCGCGATCAGAAAAATGATTTCTAATTCCATGTATTTCTTGATAATTTTCGTGTCCTTTACCGGCAATTAAAATCACCGCAGTATCATTAGAACTTTTAATCGCTTTTTTAATCGCTTCTTCCCTGTTCTCTTCAACTTCAAAATTATTTTTCGAAATTCCTTTTTTGATATCCTCAATAATTGCAAAAGGATTTTCAGTTCTTGGATTATCTGAAGTAACAAAAACTTTATCACTTACTTCACTAGCAACTTTACCCATAACCGGGCGTTTTGTTTTATCCCGATCACCACCACAGCCAAAAACAGTAACAATTTGATTTTTATCTTTAACAATTTCTCTAATAGCCTGAAGAGCTTTTTCTAAACTATCTGCTGTATGTGAATAATCAACAATTACTTTTTTGTTTCCATTTCCAAGAACTTCAAATCTGCCGGGAACTTGAGGTGAAGATTTGATTCCATCCACAATTTTTTCAGCATCAATACCGAGACAATGTGCTGTTGCAAATACTGAAGCTGCATTGTACGCATTAAAAGTTCCAATTAAAGTTGTATGAATTTTATACTCAACTTTATTATGAGTGATTGCAAAATCAGTTCCATTTAAATCGTACACGATATTTTTTATTTGATAATCTGAATTATCACTTACCCCGTAAGTAAAAATCTTAGCATTGGAATCTTTAATGATTGATTTAGAGTTTTTATCATCAGCATTTACAATTGCGAATGTTCTTTCACTTAATCCATCAAACAAAATTTTCTTAGCATTTAAGTATTCATCAAACGATTGATGAAAATCCAGATGATCTGAAGTTATATTTGAAAATATTGCGGCTTTAAAATCCAAACCGAAAACTCTATTCAAAACCAATGAATGTGATGAAACTTCCATTACTGCGTATTTACAACCGGCTTGAATCATATCATAAAACATTTTGTTAAGATCATTTGATTCCGGTGTCGTTAATTTCGATTCTACTTTTTCATCGCCTATGTAATTTGCGATTGTGCCAATCAATCCTGTTTTATATCCAACATTTTGCAATATATTTCTTAAAATAAATGTTGATGTTGTTTTACCATTTGTTCCGGTTATGCCAACCAACTTAAGTTTGCTTGTTGGATCTTTATAAAATCCTTTTGATAATTCTGCTAAAGCTTTTCTGCAATCGCCAACTAATATTTTTGCTATCTGTGCATGAGTTATTAAGTCATCTGGAATCGCATTATCATCTTCAACAACAACTGCAACTGCGCCTTTATTTATGGCATCCTGCAAGAATTTGTGCCCATCAGTTTTGTATCCTTTTATTGCAACAAAGACCGAATTCTTTTGAACTTTTCTTGAATCATAAACAATATCAGCAACATCTCTTCTCTGAACTTCTCCGGTTACTTGAATAGCGTGAACACTATTTAGAAGTTGAGTCATTTTCATTTACAACGATGCTCCTCTAACACGATACTCGGAGCATTCAATAAAGCAAATCTCATTTCCTGTTAACTTTTTTCCGGCTTCAATACTTTGTGAAGTAATAATTCCGCTGCCTTTAATTTTATATTTTATACCAAGTTTAGTTAGAGCATAAATAGCATCTTTAACCTGGCAGTTAACAAGATCAGGCATTTTATTATTTGAAGTTAATTTTACTTCTTTAATACTTATTGGTTTAATTTTAGTTTTATTTTCATAGTTAGAATTATCTTCGGCAAACCTTAAATTCTTCATTAAATCCGGATTCAAATATTCCTGAAATTTATCAACATCGTTCTGAACAATTCTTTCAGCTACATTTTTAAATATTGGAGCTGCGACTAATCCACCATATCTACCTTGATCAGGAGAATTTAGAAGTATCAAACAAACAACTTGTGGATTTTCAACAGGGAAAAATCCGATGAATGAAGAATTGTATTGCTGTTTAGAATATTTTCCATCAACTAATTTTTGTGAAGTTCCGGTTTTTCCACCAATAGAAATCAATTCTGAAAATGCTTTTGTGCCAGTTCCGTTTTTAACAACTCCTGCGAGTAAATCTCTCATTAAATCAGATGTTTCGGAGGAAATAACTCTTCGTATTTCCTTTGGTTCAAACTCATTTACCAAATCACCATCGGCGGTAACTTGTCTCTGAATCAATTGTGGTTCATATAAAACACCACCATTGATTAATGCGCTATAACCAGCAAGCATTTGCAACGGAGTGACTGAGACCTCATATCCAAAAGACAGATAAGCTTTAGAAACTTTTGACCACTCTGTGGGTTTTCTCAACCTACCGCCTGTTTCACCGGGTAATGTAAGAGATGTAATATTTCCGAATCCAAAGCCTCGTAGATATTTAAAGTATTTTACATCATCAATTCTTTGAACAAGTTTTGCAACACCAATGTTACTAGATTGTTCAAGTATCCCAACAACATCTAAACTGCTAAATGGATGTGTGTCCCTAATGTTCACACTTTTAAATTTATACTTACCATTTTCAAGATTAAGTTTCTCATTCAACCTGCAAAGTTTCTGATCGAGCAAAGAAGCAAGTGTAAAAGATTTAAATGTAGATCCTGGTTCATAGGTGTCTGTGATAGCACGATTTCTTCTCTGAAAATCGTTGTAATTCCAATACTCATTTGGATTAAAATCATCAATATTTGCAAGAGCTAAAACTTCAC
This sequence comes from Ignavibacteriaceae bacterium, assembly GCA_049291095.1. GTDB lineage: Bacteria > Bacteroidota > Ignavibacteria > Ignavibacteriales > Ignavibacteriaceae > IGN3. Next base: position 8,306 of record JBATOT010000075.1, read on the forward strand.
CTGTATTTGGATTCATAATTATTCCAGTTCCAGAAGCAGCGGCATATTCTTCAACACCTTTTCTTAGCTCGTCTTCAAGAATAAGCTGATAACTTTTATCTATAGTTAAATAAAAATTATCACCAGAGACAGCCGGCTCTATTGCTTCATCATCTATAGTTACAGTTCCACCTAAAGCATTTCTCTGTACTAGTCTCGAACCATCAAGACCATTCAAATCTTCTTTGTAAAATTCTGAAACCCCCATTACACTTTTATTATCTTTATCTACATAACCAAGGATGTGAGACGCAAGATTATTATAGTGATAAACTCTTGTGGGTTCTTCTTTATAGAAAAATCCATTTCGTTTTATTTTCTTTAACGATTCAGCTAAATCAGAATTAACTTTCTTTTCGATACAAATTGTTTTCTTTGATCCTTTCAGTAGATTCAAATAATGAGTTGAGTTTTTTCCAAGTTTTCTTGAAAATAATTTTGCAATTTCATTTCTATCTTTTTGTTTCAACATTCTCAGATCAGCAAAAAAACTAACGTCGGTTCTGTTATACACAAGTAAAACATTATTTCTATCGTAGATTAAACCGCGGTCAGCTTGAATGCTTTCTACTTTGGTTTGCTGCTTTTGTGCATAAAAAGAATATTCTTCAGCATTAACGATCTGTATATCAACAAGCTTAATCACCAGTGCGATGAAGAAAACTAAGATTGATACTATTACAATTAGTGCTCTGGAATTATTCATATTTTTGATTTAAAGATTCTTCTAAGCTTATTAGTTTTTCATTATCAAATTTTACAATTAAAGGTGCTTCAACATTTCTTATCAAACCAAGTTCAGCTTTTGCTACATATACAATTCGTTCTTCAGCAGTTACAGTTTGAAATTCAGCAGTCAACTTAATTTTTCTCTGACTTTCTGTCTTAAGCGTTTTCTCAGCTTTATCTTTTTGTAAAAGATATTGTTCATATTTTAGTTTTACCCCAACACTAACCAATACAAATGCAGCTGTTATCAATAACAAAGTAAGGATTAAGAAAAGTATTGGCTTGGAACTTTTTTTCATAATCTTTCAGCAACTCTAAGTTTTGCACTTCTTGCACGGTAATTATTTCTAATTTCATTTTCTGTAGGAACAATTGGTTTCCTGTTTATAAGCTTTACCCTTGCATCTATTTTAACTAATCCTAATGGATCTTCTTTCGGACTTAAATTCACAATTGACTCACTCTTAAAAAAATCTTTTACAATTCTATCCTCTAAAGAATGATATGTAATAACGACAATTCTTCCACCTTGCTTTAGTACCTTTAATGAATTTTCAAGAAATAGTTTAAGGTTTTCTAATTCATCGTTAACAAAAATTCTAAGTGCCTGAAAAACTCTTGATAATGTTTTTCTTCTAAAATTTTCAGGAACAAGTTCGTCAATAATTGAAACCAGTTGAGATGTTGTTTCAATTTTCTTGAGTTCTCTTTTTTCTAAAATGCTTCGGGCAATTTTTCTTGAGTTCTTTTCTTCGCCTAGTTCAAAAAATATTTTAGCCAGATAAGCTTCATCAAAAGTATTGATAACATCAGCAGCAGTTATTTTTTTTGTTTTGTCCATTCGCAGATCGAGTGCTGCATCACTTCTGTAAGTAAAACCAGAATCAGGATTATCCAGTTGAAATGAAGATACTCCAAGATCAGCAAGTACTCCATCGAAATATGATAATGATTCTATTTTTGCCATCACATCAATAAACGAATAATTTAAATTGTATAAACTAACACGGGAATTATCTCCAAATTTTTTCTGGGAAAACTCAAATGCATCTTTATCAACATCTGCAGCAACCAATTTTCCATTGCCGCTTAGCCTGTTCAATATTTCAGTTGAGTGTCCGCCAAATCCCAATGTTGCATCAAAGTAAACACCAGATCGATCAGTAATTAAAAGATCCAAACTTTCAATTAGCATCACTGGAACATGATGCTCAATCATTTTGAAGCCATAACTTTTGCCGCAATCTCTTCATATGTTTGCGGTGATTGATTTAAATATTCCTCGTAAACTTTTGGATTCCAGATTTCAATTTTCTTTAAAGCACCTAGAATCATTACTTCTTTTTCAATCTTTGCATAGCTTATCAAAGAGCCCGGGACCATTATTCGTGATTGTACATCCATTACGTCTTCGGAGGCAAACTGAACGAACATTCGTAAAAATCTTGCATCATCAGGCTGGAATGAATTTAAATCCAAAAGTTTTTCTTCTATCTTTTGCCACTCGTCTAAAGGATAAAGATCAATACAATTGGATAGACCTCTAGTCATTATAAATGTATCGTTCGCATCGGCAGAGATGTGTTTTCTTAGTTTTGCAGGAATTGCAATTCTGCCTTTAGAATCCATTGAATATGTAAATTGACCTCTAAACATTCTCTTTCTTTTGGTTTAATTCCACATTTTTCCCCACTACAACCCAAAATAATAGAAAATTTAAGCGAAAGTCAAGAAAAACTTAAAATATTTTTCCACAAAATATTTTTCATCTCTGGGAACAGATATCTTAAGTAAATTAAAAATTGCTCTTTGTGTAATAATTTATTGACTAAAAAAGTGGAATGGTAAGAAAATATTTTCTTATTATTAGTCAGGTAAATGTTAGTATTGTTAATATAAAACTGACGCCAATCATTAGAGGGAACTAAATTGATATTACTTTTACAAAATTCAAATGAGTTAAATGATTACCTGAAATCTCTTCCGAGTTTTTATAATCCGGTTTACATTTCTCTATTAATCTTTATCCTGGTTGCAGCTATAATCTATATCTCGTACAGATATATTTATAACCCTATGCTAAGAAAACATAAGAAAGATCAGAAACAATTTGAAATTACAACTTCAAAAATTCTTGCAATGTTTTCCGAACTAGATCCGAATCCTATTATGAGGATAAATTCTTCTGGTCTAATAACCAGTCTTAATAAAACTGCTAAATCGATATTTCCTAGTTTAGAAATAAATAAAAGTAATCTATCTTCGATCGTATCAAAAATTGAAATTAATATAAAAGATATAGTTGAAAATGATAAAACATTTATTTTGCCTCTGGAACTTGATAACAGGTATTATGATATAAATTTTCATGGTATATCATTTTTAGGAATGGCCCAACTTTATTTTTGGGATACAACTGCTCAAAAAGAATATGACAGACAAATGACACATTATCAAAATTTGCTTAGAAGTTCTTCAGCGCATTTACAGAAAGTTATAGAGGAGGAAAGAAACAGACTTTCGAGAATACTACATGATTCCATTGCACAAAATATGCTGCTAATAAAATTAAATGTTGGTAATTATAAAAAATTAATAGGATCCGGACTGAATGAGGAAGAATACTATAGAACCATTAATATTTTGGATACTACTTTAAAAGATATACGCGAACTTGCCCACAATCTTAAACCACTTAATCTGGAAGAACTTGGCTTAGAAACTGTTGTTAAGTCTATGTGCAACAATGTAGCACGTGAAGCCGGGTTTAAATATCAATTACAGTTTCCTGAATTTCCTATAAACATTTCTAAAGAACTTGAACTTTGTATTTTTAGGGTAATTCAGGAATCATTGAATAATATAATCAGGCATGCTAAAGCCACATCATTTACAATCAATCTTTTTATAGACAACGCAACTCTTGTGCTTTTTATTTCTGATGATGGAATAGGATTTAAACCTAAAAAGTTATTGAATGATAAATATATTTCTGATGGTCTTGGGGTTATGAATATGCAGGAAACTGTTGAAAAACTTAAAGGCAGTTTTCAGATTGATTCATCAAATAACAGCGGTACTGTAATAATTGCAGCTTTCCCTATTGAAATTTTGAGTGATAATGAAAAATCAAATTATAAAAATATTAGTAGCTGATGATCATACCTTGTTTAGACAAGGAATTATCAGATTATTGGCAGACAACAATGAATTTTCTGTTGTGGCTGAAGCAGAAAACGGTACTGAACTTATAGAAAAATATTTCGACTTCTATCCAAATATTATCTTAACTGATATTGCTATGCCCGAACTTACCGGAATACAGGCTGTGCAGGAAATTCTTAAAACTGATCCAAAAGCAAAGGCATTGTTTCTTTCTATGTATGATGCCGGCGAGTATGTTTATAAGGTTATTAAATCAGGTGGAATGGGTTTAGTAAATAAAAATATTCTTGAAGATGAATTGTTTTTAGCTATCGATAGAGTGTATGACGGACATACATATTTTGGAGCTAAGTGGAATGCCTTAGATATTGAAACTTTGATGAATGATTACGAAAAACAAGTTTACAATAAGTTTACTAAAATTGATTTGAATTTTAGAGAAGAACAAATACTTCAATTGATTATTGAAGGTGTTACAAGTAAAGAAATTGCAGAAATAATTTTAATGAGTAAAAAAACTGTAGATTATTATCGTTCTAATTTGATCAGAAAATTTGATATTAAATCACCTGTTGAACTTGCAAAATGCGGAATTGAGTATTTTGAAACCAAAAAAGAGAGGCTTATATGAAAATTGAGCTAAAATCGTTAGTACATGTACTAAACATTAATCAAAAATATTTTTATAACTTTTCCTTGCAAAAAATATTATTAACAATTAATGCGAGGATTTTTATGAGCAAAATTTATCATGCTATTATTATTGCACTTTTACTATTTGTATTTTTATCGTGCAGCGGAACCAGGGATATTGGAAAAGTTTACACAGAAAATGAAGCTAATCAATTATTTGGTACTGTGATTTATTCTTCAGAAATTCCAAAAAGTTTAGTTGCTGAACTCTTAAGCAATACAAATAAACTTATTATGTTTGCAATTATTAATAAGACTGCTGTTGTTCTTGATAACAATCGTAAATTACTCTATCCAAAGGAAGCAGAGTATAAAGATACTGACGTATTTACCGCGTACAGTATAAGTACTGTTAAAGAGCTAATATCAAAAAGTGATGTAGAAAATATAATTGTTCAACAACGTAGAGAGGTGCTTTCTGTTACTTCCGGTGCATATACTCTTGAAAGCGGCACTAAATGTCCACCCTATTGTGAAGATTTTTAAATGAGACTTTCAGATTTAATACTTTATCTTTCTGTACTTGCCTGGATCTTTCCAATATTCAGGCAGTACAGAAATAATATTTTTTATTTTTTTTTACTTCTGGGTATTTCTGATCCCCTTTCAATTGCATATTTAAAAATCACGCATTCTTCACCTGTTTATATTACGGTAGTTATTGCACCATTACTATTCTACGCCATAAATATTGATCGTAAAAAAGGATTTACATTATCCAAAATAGAATTGTCTGTATTTATCCTTACTGCTGTTCTGGTAATTTTTATTTCCAATCTTGATATTATTCTGCTTATAATACATACACTTATTCTTATCAGAGTTTTATATAAAATTATTATTGAACTTCACTCCAAGCAAATTGCTAATGTATTTAATATGATGCTTGCTTTTTATATGACTACTTCAGTTGCAAGTCTTATCATTTATCTTAACGGCGACCATCAGGCAATTATTTTATTCTTTATAAATCTTGCATTCCAAATTCTGATTGCAATTTTCTTTGCCGTATTTAAAGAAGACCATCCAAAGCTAATTTACAACGTTACACCCGCTTTTAAAGACTAATTTTTCCATTTTCTTCGATTTTGAGCTAAAATCGTTAGTACATGTACTAAAGTTTTTTTCAAAATTCTGTATTACAATTAATCAGGTCATTTAATTTTTTTATGAACTTATAATGATGAAAATATTTTTAAACATTAAGGCACATAACAATTGATAACTATCGCTAAAAAAAACACTAATGAATATTTTGGATCTGTTTTCGATTTAGTTGAAATGGGAAACAATACAAGAGGAATCAAAATGAGTAAATGGGCAGATTATCTTATCTCAGCTATAAGATTTGAAGACGATAAAATAAAAAATATTGCGTATCTAAAAGTACATCCTGATTGCGGTGAAGAAGTTGGTGCAGGTTCTACCTGGACCCGTGAAGAAGTGTTAAATGCTATGTACGATGGAAAAACTTTTTATACTATACTTAAAAGCAATACCGGTGAATGGAAAAAAGGTGCACACGTTGCTTTGGTTACTAAAAATGGCAGATCAATTATTACTGATCTTGAACATACAGACATGGATTTTCTTTCTGATTTACAGGAGTTGTAGTTTATTTACCACACCCTGCTGGGGGAAGGGTCTGGTCATTATATATATAAAGGGAAGCATATTTCGGTTTGCCCAGAGGCTAACAAACCGGAATCATTTGCATAGCATCCGGTCTATTTAATGGAAATAGACCGGAAATTTTTGGGTGCTGAACCGGTTTTTAATGAGGCAATTGAGCCGGATTATTTTTATAACTTTTTAATTATTAAACTATTTGCAATATGAATACTAAGAAAAAATGTAAAGCACTTTGCGTTGCATCTGCACTTATGGTTTTGCTTGGAATCGTGCGCGGTATTGGCGGTTTTATGGATCTTACTAACGACCAGGTAATTTTAAATAGCTTTAATACTAATCAAACTGCGTTAGTTGTTATGGCTGTTGTATTTATACTTCTTACTGCTGCTGTTTTTATTGCTGCTATTGAAGTATATGAACAAAACACAGAATTCTTTTTATACGGTGCTGTACTAATTGTACTATATATAATCAACGGTTTTGTGTGTGCCACTTTCCTGTTTGATAACTATACATCTATTGAATCATTTTATACTATGATAGCAGGAATAGTTATAATCACATTGCTTATACTCGGCAAAAGATCGTTAAATAAAATTGAAGAATCAGAATCAGAAACTACGATTGATAGTAATCCTGAAATGGTGTAAGCATTTACGCACAGATATTTTAGTATAGTATATTGATGCGATGATCTCTTTTGTTTCTATTTTTAAATTGAAATAGATGTACAAATAAACTAAGTTGCAGTAAACTATTATTTATACTGATGCAGTTATTTAATAAAACCACGTACACTACCCTTATTTTCCTAAATGTATTTTTAGCTTTAACTGCAATACCCGGCGGATTCTGTTTACTAACCGGTATTGCCGCTCCACCGATTGATGAACTTAAAGGTTCTTTGTTTACAGATTATACAATACCCGGACTAGCACTTATGATTTTTGTTGGCGGCAGTGCATTGCTTACCTCCATTATGTTGATACGAAAAAACAAATATGCTTTGCTTTTTTCTGCTATGTGCGGATTGATAATAATGTTTTTTGAATTTGTTGAAGTACTTGCTATTGGCTCCCCTACCGGTGCAGGACTTGTAATGCAGATAATTTATTTTGTACTGGGCATTGCCATTGTTAAGCTTTCTTTTTTTTCTGTGTTCTTTAAACAATTGGAGAATACTTGAAACTTACTGTGATAATACTAAACGTATTTGTAGCTGCAATTTTTATTTCCGGATGCTACACCCGCGTTGAATTGCCTAAACATACCACAACTAATAAAACCTACAATGATCCTGAAAGAAAAGTTAGTTTTACTTATAGCGTTATTGATACTTTTGATAATGCCTGGCTGCCCGATGAAGGTTATTATTATGAATTTAGATTTGACTTTAGAAGAATTAAAGAAGATAAAATAGATCTATTTCTTAATATGCTTTATGCAAAAGGTTATAACATTACTGGTGCCTGGTACCGACCAGCAATTGATGAATGCTTGGACGGACCTTTTACAGACTTTAACCCAAATAGAAATATTTTACCACCAAAGTTTTTAATTCTTTTATCCGATTTTGATGACTCAATTATTGAACATAACTTTTATGCAGTAATGAACAAACCAATTATCCCCTGCCCGTATGATGTTGAGGAGTATTGGATTGAGTGAAAGTTTTGCTGGATATAAGGAGTATGATTATTATGTTTTTAATTTTTATACGTCATTAGTCAACAATACCATTTGATAGACCGCACCATACTAAACCTTGCAATGCTTGCCAAATATTCATTATTCACTAATCAATAAACCTTAAATTCAGCTAAATTTTGAAAGAATTGTATTCGTAAAACTCAGAATAGGGCTCCACAGCCGTTGGGTCGTATTCGTAAAATCCGGAATACGGCGCTGAACCTTCAGGGGTGCATTCGTAAAATCCAGAATAGGGCGCTGAACCTTCAGGGGCGCATTCGTAAAATCCGGAATAGGGCGCTGAACCTTCAGGGGCGTACTCGTAAAATCCGGAATAATATTTATTAGGAAGCTAAGCAATAGATTTAAAGTAACGGCTGGTAAAGTAATGAGTATAAGGATTCGTCAAAGTATTAGTTAAGTACAACACACCCCTTTTTTTCCCCTCTCGAGAGCGGAATTTAAAAGGGGTGTGTAAATTAAATTATAATCTGTCTACGCTAATCCGTTATAACACAATTCTACTCCCCTTTAATTAGAGGTTGTGTGATAATTCAGAAAAACCGTTGAAACGGTTTCAATTCTTTTTGTTTTTTTGTCATTTTCCCACAGTTAAAACTGTGGGTTAATAATATTCACACAGCTACAAATTAAATGGGAGGACTTAGGAGTGGTTAATTTTTTTTAAGTACAAATTTTGATTTATCTGATTCAATAACCTGTTTCATAAAATCATAAAACTCAGGATATTCATCCAATGGAATAGTATTCTTTAGTAGCTCAAATTTTCGCACGTACAAAAGTTGGTCATCTATAAAATTAAATTCTGCAGAGTACCTTGCAAAACTTTTTTCAATGGATGTATTTTTTGGTTTAGATTCCATTTTGTAAACACGCGGAATTGTGATAAACACTGAATCTATATCCAGGTACGGATAATAGAAAAAGACAGGGAATTTTCTTTTAGCAGGAACTTCTTCCGGTAAGTTGTCACTGGATTTTCTATTTACAATACCCGGGTTAATAAATACTATGTCATTTAATTGTGGTAAAAACCTATTGTAAATTCCCTTAACGGATATATTTAGATCATCATTATTATCACGTAATAATTCATCCGATATTAACTGTTCGATTGTTAAATTAGAATAATTTTTACTTAATAAATTTGTAACGAATATAAAATCATCCTTGCTGTTATACTTAGCAAGATTATTTATCAATGAAATTTTTTGGTTACCTGTTGTAACAATCTCAGCCTCAAATCGTAAATCACCTCCAATAGAAATAGAACCATTTAAAGTTGATACCATTGCATTTTGATTTGAAACCTTTTGTGGTGTACGAACAATTTCACCTTTTTCATTACCAACAACAAGTGTATTAATGTTTTCAATAGTATATGGAACATCTTCCATTTTATTATACGTAGAAGTACATTCCAACCAGATCGTATCCTTATCAAGCGGAACGCAAACAATACAATGATTAAATTGATTAGACGGGAATTCAGTGTTAACTACACCATCATCTCTAGTAAGCGCTAAAGCTGGATGCGATTCTATTCCTGCAACCTTAAGCATTGAAATCATGTAAGTAGATAAATCTTTACAATCACCATATCTGTTCTTGTAAACTTGATCGGCAAATTGCGGCTGCCAACCAGCCAATCCCATTTCAATTGCAACATATCTGTTTTTTTGCTGAAGATGATTATAAAGAACTCTTATTTTTTCTTTAGGCTCAGCAATATCTTTTATCAAATCGTTAATTTCACTTTTAGCCTCAACTGATAATTCATATCTATCTGTAGTAAGTTTTTTATACCAATTGGAATATTCATTCCAGCTGGTTGTCTGTCCGCTAAAATCATCAGTAATAAAATTTTCGGGTATAAAATACACTGCGGATTGAATCTGATATTCCGGAGGAAGATAGTCTTCTTCAATTTTATTGGATATATCTCTAATCTTCCAAATGTATTGCTTAAAAGAATCTTTAGTTTTTACAACCGGTTCGATATCTAATCCTTTACTATAATATTTAAATTTAACATCTGGATTAATATTTAATCGATATTCAGATTTAAGCGTTGGAATTTTTTCTTGTGGAAACCAATTAGGCCAAAGAAGTAAAGTATTTATACTAATCTTATATCTAAATTCGAAAACGAATGGATAAGTGTGATGCGCCATTTCAAAATATTTATAATTATCACCTGAATAAAACGCATCTGCAGAATACTCTTGTTCCTTAATTTCATCGGCATCAAGCTGTTTAATCAAATCTCCGTTTAACTTAGAAATTGATGCTTCAATATCCTCGATTTCTCTGTACTGCGATTCGAATAGAACAAGTTTACAATATTTATCGGCTTTATTGTTTTTAATCAGCAGCTTTTTATATACGGTGAATTCTGCACTAAAATTATCAGGCACTTCAATTTCAGTTACATCTTCTAAAACTACAGCATCAGAATTTGTAACCAGTGAATCGAAATTTATTTCAGTATTGTTTTGAGCGAACGCACTGATAGTAAAGAAAAATAGACCTGAGAAAATATTTAGATACACTAAAATATTATTCATAACCGCTTTCTTTTTAGTGAAACTATTTTCCAGATACAACTTTATTTATCAGTATCTGATCTTGAGAAGCTCCAACTACATCATTAAAAAATGATTTTATGCTATTGTAGTTTTTTGCTGATAGTTTTCTGCTTTTTATTCCAAGAGTCCTGGTACATTCAACATAATTATTTCCGGAAACATAAACTTGATTAAAGCCCATATCTGTTATCAAATTTTTTCGTTTTGAAGGAATTTGCGATACAGAATAGATGTCAGGTAATTCAACTTTTATATTTTCTGTCTTTGTATAAGAGTAGTCAAACTCAATCGGATGCATTCTTTTGGGTCGCACAAAAGGATTAGATTTTAATGATGTAAATGATGGCAATGAAAAATATCCTAAGTCATCAGTTTCCTCAATATAATTTGGGATAGTAAAAATTAAATTAAGCACTAATGGTTTGTAAATTGAATCTACATCCTCATAATAAAAAGTATCTAATGTTGCTTCAGAAAAATATTCTTTAACATAATCTTTAACATAAGTGTTTATATCTTTTTCAGACAATACATCATATTCATCTAACGCGGCGTGTCCTGAATATTTAATTATAGTATTCGCTTTTAATACTTTTTCGGTATTTATAGATGCATTTGTCGTAATATTAATAGAACTAATAACCGGCTCAGGCAATATTGAAATTATGCTTCCTTTTTGCTCTTCAATTAATAAACCCTGACCCACCTCCGTGGTCGGAGTGAGACAACCAAAAGGATTACGAGCTGAAACAGGATATAAAAAATAATTTTTTGATTTAATTTTTAACATACAAATCAGTCTGTTAAATTGACCTCCATCGCAAAAATCCGGTGTTATGATTCCATTTTTTCTTGTACTAATCCAAACAGGCTTTGCATCTAGCCCTGCATTTATTAGCATATTAATTAGCAGCATACTTTTTTCGGAAGAGCTTCCAGTTTTATCTTTAACTACATCGACTGGTTCTTTAAACGATTCGCCAACTAAAGATTTGTGTGCGGTTGTTTTAATTTCATTTTGAATGTAATCATAAATCATTTTGGCCTTATTTAATTCATCAACTTCATTCGTTACAATATTTTTTACAAGATTCTCATTTTCATCGTCATCCAGCATGTCATCATATAACTTATAAATTCTTGTTGCCACATCATCCCAGGTTTTTGCAAATTTTAGATTTACGTGTTCATTCTTAAATGCAACAAGCACAAATCTCATTTTCGCATAGTTGTCATCAATATTATCTGTATATGGTTCATCTTTTATACCGGGTAAATTGCTGCAAGCCCACGTAAAAACAGAAATTTTATTATTAGTGTTATCTCTATCCATTATTTCTTCAGTATTTTCTTGAAGATTATATCGTTCTAAATTCATACTTAATCTTTGATATGCAAATCCTCTGGGTAGATAAACTTTTACTTCACTATATTTTGTAAAAATATCAGTTTGGAATGACCACGGTTCTAAATTTGAGATATACTCCGATCTAATTGAGAATGAATAATCAAATACTGAACCTACTTCAACTCCTGGAATAGGAAAGGAAATTTTATTTGTTCGCTCACCTTCTTCTGTAAAAATATTATCACTATCTAATTCATACTCTTTCCCATCAGGTGAAATTGAAATTGCTTCAATGTCATCTATTACATCTTCATGCCACAACAGTAACTCAATATTAGCTTGCTTCTTGCCTTCTTCCGTAAAGACTTTAACTCTTACATGTCTTTCAATTTCAAGTCTAAAATCTTTTGTTATTTTAATTGAAGCTTTATCGAATATAACTGCGGCATCCTCCTCAGGATCTTCAACTAGATTTGTCATTTTAAGAAGTTCTTCAGGAATATCCCCAAAATCTTGAGCATAATTGTTAAAAAGAAGTATAAAAAAGAAAGGAATGATCAAATAAAAGCCCTTCATATCTCCACCTGATATTTAATGAATTTGAAAAATCGATCTACTGCCGAGTAACTTAAAATCACCTATATATAATGTGCGTAAACAGAATGTTGATTTCAGTATTTATAAAAATTTTTAATTAATCTAACTTTGATATGAAAGATTAATTTGACAGTGCATTTATAATTCAAAGCTTAATGGGAAAGAATGAACTGAATCCTGGTATGATAATGTTAAAGCGTGTTAATATATTAAATATTTTCCCATAACGCCCGTACAAATATTAAGAAACATTCAATCAGTTTCCATATTAATATTTAATTTTTTGAAACTTAGATGTTTGATTTTTTTGTATAAAATTTTAAATGGTAAAGGATATTAGTCCTGAAGTATAATGTTAATATAAACTGTTTGAAAAATATCCTTTATCAATATAGAATAAGTACGACTGACTGAATATATTTTTTGATTTTTTAATTATTAATCTTCAATCTTTTAAAGATTATAAAATGCTCGCCGTAACTTAAAGGCCTTGTAAACTCATCTTCATTTAACTGGCTTAATGCAAGACTTATATCCTCAGAAAAATGTTTAATGTTTACATTACCAATAAATCCATTTTTAGATCTTGAATTACTGGTAGAATAAAGCAACACCAAAGAAGTAAAATCTGCTCCATTTAATAATGCCTGATAAATTGAATCTGCATCTTTAATATTATCTAATTGAATTTCTGCAAGCGAAAAAATCTTGGGTTCTATAAATACAATTTTAATTTTTCTTCTAACAGTTAATTGAATCGGATGACCATCATATATTGCCGGTGAGTACTTCCATTGAAGTAATGATTGTTCAGCAAGCGAATCCCATAATTCATTACCGCTGCCGGTTAAAAGTTTTGCTCTGTCAACATCTCCGTCTGCGGTAATGTGCATCTCACAGTATAACTCAAGATTATTGTTCATAATAATTTGTTGTAACGAGGGCAACTCAGATTGCTTTAACAACTTTGGCTGGATAAGAGTTGTTTTTTCTTCGGGTTGAAAAACTGCACAGCCCGAGGTAATAACGAAAAGACAAATGAAAATAATCTTTTTCATTTTACACCTCTCTAAGCTTAAAATTTATACCCAATTATTTTAATTGGTGCATAAAGAACCTTATCAATAAAAATTCTCTGGTAACAATTAGCAATTAATTTATGGTAAAGTCAACAACTATCGCTATGTGATTGGCAATCAATATTTTACAATATAGAGTTGTGATTGGTGTAGTATGGATAGGTGGAAATGAAAAGAGCCAACTGCCGGAATCGAACCGGCGACCTACTCATTACGAATGAGTTGCTCTACCAGCTGAGCTAAGTTGGCTTATCTAATATTTGCTTACAAAAAACAAGGCGAAGAAATATTCTTCGCCTAAACAATTTTACATTAAAGGAAAGACTATCTTATTCTCTTTTTATGTCTGTTCTTGCGTAATCTTTTTTTCCTTTTGTGTGTAGACATTTTATGGCGTTTTCTTTTTTTACCACAAGGCATTTGCTTCTTCTCCTTTAAGAAATTTACTAATGATTATTCAATAACTGTTCTGCTTTTTTACCAACTTCATTCGTTGGATTTAACTCAACAGCTTTTTTAAGCCATTGTTTTGATTTTTCTAAATTACCTGCTGAGAGATTTACAACACCTAAATTAAGGTGTGCAATCTGATGATTTGGCACATATGTTAATGCCGTTTCCATTTCCTTAATTGCATTTGTAAAATCCTGAAGATTAAAATAACAAACGCCCATATCAACTCTGGCGTCTGCATCTTTAGGATTTTTATCCAAATATGTCTTGTAATTTTCTATCGCTGCGTCAAATAAACCGGAATCATTTTTTAAGTGCGCTAATTCAAGTAAACTTTTATAATCTTCAGGATTCTGTTTTACCCTTGCTTCAAGATCATTAATTAATTGCATGTTATTTAAATTAACACCGGAGTTACCCATTTGTTGTTGATTCTGTTCAACAGGGGTACTTACGACTGTAGGAGAATCTAATATTCCGGAGGTTAAAAGAATAATTGCAATTACAACTATACCACCGCCCATAATTCCATAAATCACTTTTGGATTTAAATTCTTTCCATCATTTTGTAATACCGGACTTGAACCATGTTTACTATGTTTAGCTTCTTTTGTACTTGAAATTTTTGTACCACATTCAGGACAAAACTTAAAATTTCCATCAAACTTATAACCGCATTCTTTACAAAACTTTGACATCGATACTAACCTTGTTTCTTTTGAGACATTCCAGCATTAACAATGTCTTTAAATTCTTTAGAAAACTTAAATGTAGGAACATAATGTTCATCAACAAAAACTTTATCACCGGTTTTAGGGTTACGTGCATTTCTGGCATTTTTCTTTTTTACTTTATAACTTCCAAAACCACGAATTTCAATTCCTCTACCTTCTTTTAAAGCTTCAATTACTGTAGTAAAAAAACCTTCTATAATAGCTTCAGTTTCAAGCTTAGTTAAACCGGTACCGGCTGCAACTCTATCCACAATATCCGCTTTTGTCATTTATAACCTTGTATTTCTAATGTTATATATTTGGCCGCAAAAAATATCAAAGATTTGGGCTAAATACAACTTAACTTCTTATTTTATAATATATTAGAAGTTTGATCATTGATCGTTTTAAGTATTAAAATAAATCATTTTTAAGATTATTCTCTTAATTAAATTGGATAACCCCTTATTTAGTTCCAATTTTCAATATTTTTATGGTACAGGTATTGTTTAATTATATGCGTTTTTAGGAGAGAAAATTGCCGTTAATAGATATCGTTCAAATTGCGTTGGTGGGATTTATAGTCTTTAGTTTACTAATTTTTTTGATTTCATATTTTGGATATAGAGCAAAAAATAAAAAAGCAAATACTAATTTTAGAGGGGATTCAAATTCTAAAACCCACAAGATCTTAGTAAACCAGAATCAAATAGATTCTTCTCCTCAAAATCCGCCAAAACCTCCGATCTCAAAGAGTGAAATTGTTAATTCAGTTAAGCAAAAATCAAAAAAAAGTAAATTCCAGGTTTTTAACCCAAAAACTGAGAAACCAAAAATTCATTTACCAAAAATAATTGAATCTAACATTTCCGATGAAGTGGATAAAAAACAAAGACGATTTTAATTTTAATTGCGTCTTATTCCCTATCTAGATAAAAAATCCTTTATTATATTTCTCCGGTAATTTGTTTAACAATTAAAGAGAGAAGTAATGAAATCTACTTTTGTAGTTGAAGGTATGAGCTGTCAACATTGCGTAATGGCGGTAAAAAAAGAAATTCAAAAACTTAATGTGAATTTTCTTGATGTTAAAATTGGAGAAGTCACTGTTGAGTTTGATGAAACCCATCTAACAAATGATAAAATTAAAGATGCTATAATTGAAGCCGGGTACAAAGTTGTTACCCAGATTATAAATGAATAAGATTATAACTGAAAAAATTTCTTTACCGGTCGAGGGAATGACTTGTGCAAGTTGTGTTGCACGTGTTGAAAAAACTATTTCAAAATATGGTGGTGTTACCAATGTTAGTGTTAATCTTGCAACTGAAAAAGCAACTTTCGATTATTCCCCGGATACGGTTGATCTAAAGAAACTAGCTGATAATATTGAAGAGATTGGCTACAAACTTGATTTATCCTCACTTCAGAAAAATAAATCCGATCCAGAAACGAATCATGATACTTCAGATCTCTACATCAAAGAGTTAAAGAATGAGTTTATTCTTGCACTCGGATTAACAATTCCAATTGCAATAATTAATATGGGAATGATGTGGGATACATTTTTTCTTTTCAATGTTTTAAATGTTGATCAGATAAATAAAATACTTCTTCTATTGACTACCCCGGTTCTATTTATTTCAGGTAAAAGATTTTATAAAATCTTCTGGAATAATCTTAAGCATTTTACAGCTGATATGAATTCACTAGTTGCTATTGGAACAGGATCGGCATTTCTATATAGTTTATTATTAACACTTTTCCCTGAAATCTTCTTACACAAAGAACACAACATGCATGTTTATTATGACACAACGGCTGTTATAATAACGCTAATTCTATTAGGAAGATTTTTAGAAAGCAGGGCTAAATCAAAAACCGGTTCCACAATTAAAAAGCTGATTGAACTTCAACCTAAAACTGCAATTGTAAAAGAACACAATATTGAAATCGAAAAAAATCTTGATGAATTAAAGATTGGAGATATTATTGTAATAAAACCAGGCAGTAAAATACCTGCTGATGGGATAATAACGTTTGGTTCATCAACTATTAATGAAGCAATGATCACAGGGGAAAGTTTACCTGTAGAAAAAATAATCGGCTCAAAAGTAATTGGCGGAACTATAAATAACGGCGGATATTTTGAGTTTGAAATTTCAACAATTGGTAAAAACTCTGTTCTTGGTCAGATAATAAAATTAGTGGAAGATGCGCAGGGATCTAAAGCTCCAATTCAAAATCTTGCAGACAAAGTTGCAGGAGTCTTTGTTCCGGTTGTTGTAGTTGTAGCTATAATTACTTTTATATCCTGGCTTTTTATTAGACCTGATGATTTAAGTGTTGCACTAATAAATTTTGTTGCAGTTTTGATTATTGCTTGTCCCTGTGCCCTTGGA
The DNA here is from genome assembly GCA_049291095.1 of Ignavibacteriaceae bacterium. Lineage (GTDB taxonomy): Bacteria > Bacteroidota > Ignavibacteria > Ignavibacteriales > Ignavibacteriaceae > IGN3. Next base: position 25,454 of record JBATOT010000075.1, read on the forward strand.
CTGGCAACACCAACGGCTTTAATAGTTGGAATGGGAAAAGCAGCACAAAATGGAATTTTGTTTAAAAGTGGAGAGAGCTTAGAAGAACTACACAAAGCTGATACTATTATTTTTGATAAAACAGGAACTATAACGGAAGGCAAATTATCTGTAAAAGAATATTTTACAAACAATATTTCTACACAAGAATTTTTATCACTGCTTTATTCTATAGAAAGCAAATCAGAACATCCTGTTGCAAAAGCAATTGTAAATTTTACAAAATCGGAAAATGTTAGCACTTACAAAATTGCAGACTTTGAAAATAAGCCGGGAAAAGGTGTAAAAGCAAAACTAGATGGGAAAGAGATATTAGCTGGTAATGAATCGTTTATGATAGAAAACAAAGTAGATCTAAGTTTTTTTCGCACCGAAACAAAGAAACAAAATGTTCAAAATTCTTCAGTAATTTTTTTAGCTCTTGAAAAACAATTAAAAGGATTTATATCAGTGTTTGATTCAATTAAAAAAAATTCAATAGCTGCTGTTGAAAAAATCAAACAATTAAAAATTGAACCCATTTTGCTTTCAGGAGATAATGAGTTAGTAACAAAATATATTTCGCATCTAACAGGAATACATAAGTACGAATCATCTGTTTTACCAAAAAATAAAACCGATAAAGTAATAAATCTTCAAAGTGATGGAAGAAAAGTAATAATGGTGGGAGATGGAATTAATGATGCCCCAGCGTTAGTAAAGAGTAATATTGGTATTGCAATTGGAGACGGAACTGATGTTGCTATTGATAGTGCAGATATTGTTTTGATGAATGGTGATTTAGATGGAGTTGTTAAGGCGATAAAACTTTCAAAACAAACAATACAAATAATAAAGCAAAATTTATTCTGGGCTTTTATTTATAATGTAATTGGTATTCCTTTAGCCGGATTAGGACTTTTAAATCCAATATTTGCTGCATTGGCAATGTCGCTTAGTTCAGTTTCTGTTATTAGTAATTCTCTAAGATTGAAAAAAGCAAAGTTATAAAAAAACCGGAACTAGTCCGGCTTAATTAATTTAAAATTATCTTACATTCTAGGTAACCGTTCCAGATAGGAACTATTGCTAAGTATTGCAAAGGTTTCTGTTTTTCTGAGTTCTTCAAGATTCAAACAATTCATATAACTCATTGAACTTTTTAATCCATCAGAAATTCCATCAATAACACTTTTTACAGCTCCTTTATATGCAACCATTGTTTCTTCACCTTCAATAAATTCATTTCGCATCTTAACACCAAATGATGCAGAACCACGATACTTTTTCCATAACTGCCCGTTGTATTTTATAATCTCGCCGGGAGTTTCTCTTGTACCCGATAACATTCTTCCAAGCATTACAACATCAGCACCAAGAGCAATAGCTTTTGCAACATCACCAGGACTTTTTACACCGCCATCAGCAATAATTTTTATCTTAAGTTTCTTCTGCATTCTTGAAAAATAAATGTTCAATAAAGATGAAACTTGTCCTATTCCAATTCCTGTTTGAATTGAAGTAGTACAAACACTACCACTGCCAATTCCCACACGCACCGCATCTGCGCCGGCATTTTCAAGTTGTTCAAGTGTTCCGCCGTGAGCAATGTTTCCAACAATAATTTTCACATCAAATCTTTTTTTGATCATTTCGGTTTTTTTAAGAACTTCTTTATTGTTTGCGTTAGCAGTGTCAATGCAAATCAAATACTTTTTTTCCGCAATTTTTTCTATTGTTTTTAAATCTGAATTCAATGCAATGGATACAGCTTTAATTCCCTTTCCATTTTTAGAATTTAAAACTGCATCAAGAGATGAATCAAATCGGTTTACAATTCCTAAGCTTCCTAAATTAGTTAACTCTTTTGCCATTTCTATCCCGGTTACAGAATCCATAGGGCTGGACATAACAGGAACATTTAATCTTAATCCAAGAAATGAACAATTTGTGGTTGCTTCAGTTCTTGATTTAATTCTTGATACCTGAGTTGGTATTAAACTTATATCATCATAAGTCAAAGATTGATTGAACGAATTTAATTCGGTTTTTGAATATACTTTCATTTACATCCTATATTTTTTCAGATTAATTTTTCTATTTCATCAAGTATGTTAGTCATCTTACTGGTAACAGCCAATATTGGCTCTTGTGAATTCATATTAACACCAGCTTTATTAAGAATATTAATTGGATAATCAGAGCTGCCTGCTTTTAGAAAATCCAAATACTTTTCAACAGCAGGGTTACCTTCAGTCTTTACTTTCGAAGCCAATGCTTCAGAAGCTGCAAATCCAGTTGCATATTGATATACATAAAAATTATAATAAAAATGCGGAACGCGTGCCCATGTAAAAGTCTCCTCATCATCAATATGCATTTCAGGTCCCCAGTATTTTTGATAAACATCTTTATAATGATTGCATAAAAGATCAGGGGTTAATGCTTGTCCTTTTTCCAGAAGTAGATGTGTGTGCGCTTCAAATTCAGCAAACATCACTTGCCTATAT
>JBATOT010000076.1:0-2361 GCA_049291095.1 Ignavibacteriaceae bacterium
CCATCCCCTAACAACACTCATCCGTAATGAACAGTCGAAAAAAGTTCAGGAAATTCTTAACGATATTCCTATCGATAAACTTTCTGCCTTCACAAACAAAATTGATGAGTTAAAAAAAGAAATGCTAAAAAGTAATTAGGTAGTAATTGTTTTTTATAACTACACTAAATGCAAAAATAAAAGCACCGCCGAAGCTATTATAAAAAACATAACAAAAAACACTGCATAGCTTAATATAGAAAGCAGAATAGCTTTGCCTTTTGCAAGCTTATTAAAAAATTGTTTATAGCTCCATACAATTAATACTACATCCAAAAGAATACTAACATCCAGAATTATTTTAAGCTGTGCTGTGCCGTTATAAATTACAAGCAGCGGAAATAACACAAGGCGAAGCAAAATCCTCTGGCTGCCTAAAAATGTATTTAGATATAAATGCTCAATAAAATTATACCGCTGTTTATAAAAAACAACAAACGAAGCAACTGAGTATATCGGTACAGACAACAGGGTTACTAATGAAAAATTGTTTGAAAACCATCCGTTAATAAGATTCATATTAGTAGTTTGGCTGGCTGATCGTTGAGCTGAGACATCAACAAACAAATTAATTCCAAACATATGATAAAGCACTCCATACAAAGTTGCCAGTGTTAGCAGCAATGCAATCGGTTCAAAATGCTTTACACGTTTACCTTCAATATATTCCCTGATTGTGTGTCCGGGTCTTTTAAACAACTGTACTGCAGAATAAAAAATACCGCCGTGAAAATATTTTAAGAAATTCTTTCTAAGATTTTTAAAAAGAAACTTATAGTCCAGTCGTTGTGTATCTGCACTCTGTCCGCAGTTGTTACAGAACTTTCCTTCAAATGTATTGCTGCAGTTTTTGCAAGTTATCATGTTCTTTTAAAATATTTTTTATTAAAGTTCAAAATAATGCCGCCAATCAAAAACAAATCTTGCACCAAGATACCACACATTTTCTAGCTTAGGTGTTCTATTATAAGTAGGGTCAAGTGATTCAATGTTATGCGGAATATCTACACCACCATAAAGCTGTACCAACAAAGTTGAGCTTTGATCGGTAGAAAATGATCTTAATGGTCTATACTCAAGAAATGGAAACTCAATTTGTGTTGATCTGTAAGAAGCAATAAACAAATCACCGGTATCCTCAAAGACCAGTAAAGCATCACGTTGTTTTGTTCTTCCAAAAAGATAAACCGCTGCCTCTCGTCCCAGCACAATCTGAAACCTTCCGATAGGTGTTGCCATTCCAAGATGCCAGGGAATCAATCCGCCGTTAACAGCAGTTACGGCCATCTCCGAAAAATCTTTTGGTGATATTAATAACATTATTGGTGCGGCAATTAATAAATCGCCGGGAATAATATAAAACGGTAGTCGTATCCTTGCAGAGAATGCAGATCTGCCGGGAATTGCTGATAGGAGGGCGCCATAGTTTTCGGTACCCTGTTCAGCAATAATTCCAACGGAAGAAGAACCATCCTGCCGCCAGCCAACATCAAGAAAAACTAATCCATCACTTGCTTCATTAAGAATTCCATCAAGCCCTAATCCAAATCTTATAGAGCCTTCAAGTCCGCCGATTACACCAAGAGTTTTTTGCTCCGAACCAAATCCACCATTAATAACAGCGCCTCTTAAGGAAGGAGAGAAACCAAAAAAAGTTCCTAGTTCAGCCCTGAATCTTGGAAGTTCACCCAGTCCCTGAATTAAACCGGGAATAGGAGTATCATAAAGTATAGGCTTAAGCATTTCAACAAATCTATTATCGTACTTTTGTGAGGGCATAAATTCGTTCTTAGAAATATCAAAATTCTCCGGTGCTGATTTTAATAGTTCGTCATCATATAATTTTACATTTATTTTTCCCCTTGATGCATCAAGTAATTGCTCTAAAGATAATCGAATTACATTAGCGGCAAACTCAGCATCTTCATCTCTCATCCAGGCATCACCTGTTAGAACAATATTTTTACCGGACCACGTTGTTGTTTTAAGTCCGTGTTCATTATAAAAATCGTGTGTGCCTTTTTGCTGCGATGCATCACCCCACGTACCGGCGGCATGGCCTGCAGCAAAAACATCTTCAAGAAAATGCAATCCAAATGCTTCATCAGCAAGTGCGGCAAGAATTAAAACTGAGCGTTCTGTTTGAGATAATTTTTCTGATGATAGTTTGTTCATCTTTTTTAAGGCAAGGTTATGATACCATAAATAAACACCGAGTGCGTTTAATTGTGATCCTTCTTTTATGCATTCATACGCATATTCTTCCCTGCTTTCGTTTGCATTTTCTAAAGAAAGAAGAAAATGTACATGGTTGTGTCCTGC
>JBATOT010000077.1:0-43239 GCA_049291095.1 Ignavibacteriaceae bacterium
ACCGCACGCGGAATCACACAACCAATCGGCTATTTAGAAAAATCTGGAATCACATATCAAAAAGCTCATATGCTAATTGCAAATAAAGTAGCCTCAATCAAACCCGCCGTGCTGGAAAAAATATGTACACACCTAAACTGCACCCCCAACGATTTAATGGAATGGACACCCGATGAAAAAACTCAAACAGAAAACCATCCTCTTAAAACATTAATGCGTAAACCACTCCCGCAGCAAATCCAGAACATTATGAATGATATTCCCGTAAGCAAACTCAAAGAATTTGAAGACAAAATGTTAGAAATAAAAAAAGAGTTACTTAAATAAAGTCCTCCCATTTAATTAAAGGGGAGGATTTAGGTGGGGTTTAAATGCAACGCTTAATATCTTCCGCACTTTTAATTTCTTTTCTTAAATTACCTCAACAAAAAAACAAAAGGATGTTTATGCAAAAAGATCCACGCTATCCAATTGGCAAGTTTGATCTTAACATAACTGTTACAAAAGAAATGCGAAGTGAATTCATTAACACAATTGAATCTCTTCCGTCACAATTAAGAAAAGAAGTTGAGAATCTTTCTCAACAGCAACTAGATTCTCCTTACCGCGATGGCGGCTGGACGATCAGGCAAGTTATTCATCATCTTCCCGATAGCCACATAAATTCTTATGTAAGATTTAAACTTGCATTAACAGAGTATAATCCACAAATAAAAACGTATGAAGAACATCTTTGGGCGGAATTGCAGGACACATTTAAAACTCCTATTGATGTTTCTTTAAATCTTTTAGAATCACTTCATGATAGATGGGCAATACTTCTCCGCTCACTAACAGATGAACAATTTGAAAAAGCATTTCAACATCCCGAATGGGGAAATATTACTTTAAGCAAAACACTTGGGCTGTATGCCTGGCATAGCAAACATCATCTAGCACACATTACAGAACTAAAAAAGAAAATGGGCTGGTAATAATTTAAAAAAGATGACATCTTTTTCTGAAGATGTCATCTTTGAATAAACAAATCACTTTGCAATATTTAATAATATGAACCCATACAAAGGATTAAAAGGTCTTCCGCACGATATGTGGGCATTGTTCTTTACATCGCTCATCAATCGATCAGGAACAATGGTTATTCCTTTTCTCGCACTTTATCTAACAAAAAAAATTGGCGTTAGTCCAACTGAAGCAGGAACAGCTTTGCTTGTTTATGGAGCCGCTGCTTTTATTGCCGCGCCGTTAACAGGAAAACTTTCAGATAAACTCGGCGCACTAAAAGTAATGAAGTTTGCTTTGTTTGGTTCGGGTGTTTTGTTCTTTACTTTTTCTTTTATAACAGACTACAACTGGATACTTGTTGCAACTTTTTTTCTTGCCGCAGTAAACGAATCATTCCGTCCGGCAAATCTTTCTTTAATTACAGAGATAGTTGCACCATCGCAGCGAAGAATGGCTTTTGCATTAAACCGTCTCGCAATAAATGCTGGAATGAGTATTGGTCCTGTAATCGGCGGGTTTTTAACTCTGATTGATTACCATTATTTGTTTTATGCAAATGCTATCGCATCAATAGCTGCGGGAGTTTATTTCAGCTCAGTTAAGTGGTCATCACTTGCAGGAGGAGAACAACAAAAAACGACGGAGGATATTTCTAGAATTAAATTTTCAATTCTTTCTGATAAAGCATTTTTGTTTTTTCTTTTTGCGGTTGTTCCTGCAAATCTTGTTTTCTTTCAGCATCTTGGGGCACTTCCATTATATATAGTTAATGATTTAGGATATTCAACTGCGGCATTCGGATTATTTGGATCGATAAATACTGTATTAATAATCATTGCAGAAGTTCCACTAAACAACTGGATGAATGATACACCTTACAGAAAATCATTAATTATAGGAGCCTTGCTTGCGGGTATTGGCTTTGGCGGATTTGCAATTTCAACAACAGTTATTCCGCTTGTGATTTCAATTATAGTTTTTACTTTTGGTGAAATGATTTTCTTTCCAATAACTGCCGCCTACACTTCTGAGATTGCACCTACAGACAGGCGCGGCGAGTATATGGGATATTATCAAATGACATTTAGCTTTGCGTTCTCTGCGGGTCCGTGGCTGGGAACAGTTGTATATGAAAACTATGGCTCTGTAATTTTGTGGAGCGGCGCTTTAGTTTTTGGTTTGATAACTGCGGCGTTAATGTTTTTTGTAAAAAGTAACCCTTCTTTAAAATGAAAGACAAGCTAAATAATTTGATTTTACATCTTAAAAAAGATGAAATAAACAACATCAGCACAATTGGGTTTATTGAGAATAATCCAATTACAGAAGTTGTTGAGATAAATAATTCATATCTCATTAAAGGTACAAGTGATGTTGAATGGGCTTATGTTGTTTGTAATAATGAATCAGATTTAAGAGCTTTGTTGGAAAAATCCGAAAGCAGTATCTACTTCGCTTCTGTAGAAGATTGGATGATTCCAATTATTACAGAAAAAAGAAACGCTGAGTGGATATTAAGCACAATGCGTTATTATCTACCTGAAGATGTTGAAGTTCCTGAAAACAAATTAAAAGTTATTCCATTAACAACAGATCATATCGGGTATATAATTTCTCAATCAAACTACAAACAATTTTTAACTCCCGCTTATGTTGAAGAAAGAATTTCAAAATCCATAAGTGCGGCTATAATGAAAAAAGATAAACTTGTTGCGTGGGGCTTAACTCACGATGATGGTGCGCTAGGTTCTTTACACGTACTGGATGAATACAGAAAAAAAGGTTATGGAAAAGAAATTCTGATTTCATTGATTCATCAAAACAAAAAACTTGGTAAATTATCTTTTGCACAGATTGAAGAAAGGAACATTAATGCGGCCAGTTTAGTAGAAAACTTGGGATTTATAAAGGATAGAAGAGTTAGTTGGGTAAAACTAAGCTAAATAGGGTTAGAAAGTGAAAAAAGTAGTTGTGTTTATTTCCTGTGCCATAATAATGGTGGTTTTATTTCTACCCGATGGAATAAATTCTTCTAAAAGAGATGCGTTAATTAGACAGCTACATTCAAAAAATTATTTTGAAAGTAGTTCAGCTGTAAATGAAATTATTAACAATAATGTATATGAAGTCATCCCAATTATTCAATCGGATTTTTGGCACAAAGATTTAATAGAAAAGGAATTGTATCTTGAAGTAATGGTGGGATTGAAATATAGGTTTTCCAAAAACTACATTTATGCATTATATGATTCAATTGAAGCGAAGGCATATGAAAATGTTGATTCGGTTGAAGCAAAACTGAACTTAACTTTGCTTTTATTCAAACTAAATGATTATTCAAAAATCGGTTATCTAAATTACAATACAAATTCACCCCGCGGCAAAAGACATAATTTTAGGACTATTGATACTTGGTGGTATTTGCTCGACATCCCTGATTACGAACAATTGGCTAAGTCTACACTCTTAAGATTAATCGAAGAATCAGAATATGAACATGATCGTACCAGAGCTCTTTTTTGGCTAGAAGAAAAATATAAAGAAAAAATTACTCCCGAATTAATTGAGCTATTTCCAAGTCTTTCAAATACATATGTAAAACAGTTAATAATAAAAGATAATCTTCGTTATGGAGACTTCAATGATGTATTTAACCTACTAAAAGAAACAATATTAACAGATACAAGTGAAGAACTTAAATCTACTGCCGCTGTATATCTGTTTAAACATTTAAATGTACCGGCTCACTACTTACTAGTAAAAAAATATATTAGTGAACTACGATATCCTAAAGTATTTAATTATTTTGTTGAAGAAGGTGTTTTGGGAAAACCATATTTACCAAAGTCTTTTATAAAAACCGAGGAGATGATTGATTCGACCATCTCATATTTAGTTCAATGTAAACAGTATAATTGGATTGGGAAAAAAGAATTTATTTTAAAACTCAAATCAAAATTAAGCGAAGCAAGAAAAAGTTTAATTTCTGATGATACAACAACCTGTTTTAATCATATAATATGTTTTCAAAACGAAATAAATCAAACGTATAGAGATTCGCTTAATACAGATTCACGTTTTGTAAGTATAGAGGGATTTATGTTTCTCTACTGGAATGCACAATATATTATAGATAGGTTTACTACACCAATCCAGAAAAAGGAATAAAACAAAACGAATAAAATTGTCCTACAAATCTTTGATAAACCTTTCGTAATTTTGAAACACAAATTAATTATTGGTTTACAAAATGGATTTAAAAGAACTACTTAGAACTCAAAGCGGAGAAATTTTAGAAAACGCACTTCAATCATTAAACTGTGCACATCTTAAATCATACTCTAAATCATCACCAAGCGAAAACAAAAAAAGATTACTCAATCTTTTAACGCTAACGCAGCAATGTGTTGTTGAAAAAAAACTTATTCCTATGAAAGAATATGCCGCACAAATTGCAAAAGAAAGATTTGATGCCGGATTTGATTTGCACGAAGTTCACACAGCATTTAATGCTCTTGAAGAAGAACTCTGGAACAGAGTAACAAAAAATATTTCAGCAGAAAGTCTTGGTGAAGCTTTGGGATTGATAAGCACAGTTCTGGGTGCAGGAAAAGAAGAACTTGCACTCACTTATGTTACTCTTGCAAGCAAGACAAGGACACAAACTTTAAATCTTACAGAACTTTTTGGCAGGAACTAGGTCTTAATTTTCTAAGACTTTTTCATTTTAGAGCTTAAGCTACATTTCAAATATCCATCTGAATTTCCCACTTATTATGTCGTTTTTTTTCAATTCTAAGTTTTAAATAAAAAATAACTTTGTCCTGTAATTATTTAACAATAAAAATAAGAAAGGAACAAAAATGAAAACAGAAACTTTTCAGCAGGGAATAGAAAACTTTGTGAAAGAAATATTCACAGAAGAAATAAACCTTACGGAAATAACAGAATATGGAATTCCGTGGGAAGAAATGATGAAATCAAATCCGCTTATTCCTCTGCAAGGTGCTAGATTCGATCTTGCTTTTGAAGGAATTGTAAAAGGTGATCGCTTAAATGGTGTGATTAGGGGAGTTGACTATCTTGAAATACGATCTGATGGGAAAATGATGCTAAACATTCATGCAACAATCATTACCGATGATGGGAAAACAATAGCTGTAAAAGAAAGTGGTACTTCTACACCAAACACATCTGGTATTGCTGTTCTTCATCTTAATATGGAATTTTTTGCGACATCAAACGAGTACGAATGGTTAAATAAAAAACAAATTTGGAGCGTTGGTGAAGTGAATATGTCAACAGGTAAAGTACACGTTACAGGATTCAGTAATTAATTAACAAAAATGAAAGGAATAAAAAATGGTAACAATGGATTTAAACAAACTCGAACTTAATGAGTTTATCGCAAAAGCAAACCCGGGACAAAGATGCAAAGCAACTTTTCCTATGTTTGGTGCACTTGGCACAAAAGATAGCGCAATGGTTTATGTTGAGCTTGATCCCGGCGAAGAGCTTGGAACTCACACAGACAGTGCAGAAGAAATTCTTTTAGTGCTTGATGGAAAAATTGAAGCAACTGTAGATAAAGAAAATACAGAAGCTTCCGTTGGCGGACTTGTGCTGGTTCCCAAAATGGTTCCGCACAATTTTAGAAACATCGGTAACACAACTGCAAAAGTGCTGGGCTTTTTTGGTGGTGCAAATAACATTGTTGCAACTTTTGAAAATGTCTGGTCGCCGACAGAATCAAATATGGTTGATACTTCTGCAATTACTGTGTAAAAACAAAAATAAGCCTCTATCAACATAGGGGCTTCATATTTATATAGATTCAATTTTGCATTATTTGAAAAAAATATTTTGATCTGGCACACAATTAAAAAAAATCAAAAAGATTTAAAAACTGATTTTTAATATCTTTGAATTAATGAGCATAATTATCAATGAACATAAACCCTCTGTTGAACTTAGCCCGTATGTAGAATTATTCTGGAGCGGTGATTTTAATGTTAACTCAACTAGTTTTCTCTCGCAAAGAGTTATTCCAAATGGATACGTTGAGTTAATAATTCATTTAACGGATTTCCATTGCGAACTTTTACAAGGATCAGATTATTCCCCATCGCCGGATTATACTTTAATTGGATTATTTACAAAACCATATGATGTTCATTTTAAAAAACTTGTAAAGGTTTTTGGTATAAGATTTAAACCGGAAGGAATATATTATGCATTTGGTCTTCCGGCATCAGAATTACATCATAACTTTGCTGACTTGGAAGATATAGCAAGCAAAAGCATAAAAGAATTGTGCTCAAGATTAATTGAAGCTAATAGTATACATCAAATGATAATGTTGAGTGAAAGATATCTGTTGGATAATATTAAAAGCAGCAAACTAAATTTATATTATTTAAATAAAGCTGCTGAAATAATCAGGAAAACCAATGGAAATATTTCTATTGATGAACTTGCCGGAAAAGTTTATATCAGTTCCCGCCAGCTTGAAAGAGAATTTTTACAAAAGATTGGCATTTCGCCCAAAAGATATATGCGCATTGCAAGACTAAATGAAGTTAATAGAAAGATCATAAATGGTGAGAGGGTTGATTTTACTTTTCTTTCTCATTCTTCGGGGTATTCTGATCAGGCACATTTTATAAGAGAGTTCAAAGGATTTACCGGAGAAACACCAAAAATATTTTTAAATAAAAAAGATAAATTTATTGTAAATCCTAACTTTGCAGATATTATTTAATCCTAAATGATTTTATCACCAATGTACATTCAATTCCTGCTGATAATCCTAGACGTTTCATAAATGAAACGACGAAGACCTGTGTTAGATTTATTTTATTAAAATCATTTTTCTAACTTGAGAAATATCTTGTGCATCTAAGCGATAGAAATACATTCCTGAGGATAGATTGGTTGCATCAAAAATAACTTCATAACTTCCGGCCGGTTTATATTCATCAACAAGTGTTACAATTTCATTTCCTAAAACATCGTAGACTTTTAGTGATTGCCAGCCGTCAATTGGGGACTGCCAACTGATTTTTGTGCTTGGATTAAATGGATTTGGATAATTCTGACTCAGAGAGTATTCAGTAATGCCAATAGATTCGTTGAAAATTTCGGTTATAGAAGTATTTGATGTTCCTCTCGTAATTGTATCCAATACTTGCCAGGTACCGCCATCTGGAATTCTTCCATAGGATTGATCAACAGTTAGTGCCGGGAAGGTAACTGAATCAGCTATTAATCCGGAAGTATTTTCAAGCCATACCTTTTCACCCGAATTTGAAAGTCCAAATCCGCCTGCTGACGTATCATCGGTTACAAACACTAAAAATCCATTTTGGGGAATTACAGTTCCACTTGGAAATTCTTTTTTGGGTTTAGTACCGCTTTGTCCGCCGCTGTCATAAATTTTATAACCAGTTATGTCAATTGCGGAAGCTGAGGAATTATATAATTCAATCCAATCAGGATCCGATGCTGTGCCTCTAGTGTAGATTTCATTCATTACAACATCGCCGCTGGTTGTTGTGTTAACGTTTATAGAATAAAATTCGTGTTCGGCTCTAATCGGTGAAAACATTCCAACACTATTATTTTCTGCATAGATGTAATATTGAATTGAAGAACTAATTGCAACAATCGAAACACCATAAACATTATCACCTGCAGCACCATCACCATGAGTGCCGTCATCATACATAAGTATCTTAGTAAACCTATTTTCCTTGTTATCTCTGTATCCCAGATAAACAGCATCCGTATTTGTATTAATTACATTTGCAGTAATAAATATCGAAGTGTTTAAAGTTGGATTTGTATCGCTGGGTGCGACGTTAATTATAGTTGGTTTTGTATTAGTAAAATCCGGAAGTGCAGATAGATATATGTTTCTACCATTCATTAAAGCGGTAATTCCAGGTGCGGAACTTGGGCCAAACCCTACATCTGTTGTAAGATTACTTTGATATTGAGCATAAGTATAAAATTTATTTGGGTCAGCCTGCACAGCCGCATTAATTATTGGCTGTATTGATTGCGCCAAGGTGTAATAACTGTTGTTTGAAAAATTTTCAGTTAAAATTGTATTTAAATGTGCCAGATACATTTTTTTGTAAGTTGGCACAGAAAGCAGTTTTTGTACTAACGGCCAGTTGGCATCTCCGGAATGAAGCAAGTGAGTCATCTGACTTTTAGACGTTGTATTAGTAAGATTAATTGTTCCTGTTTGACTAAAAACCCCCAAGGATTCGTTAAAATCCCAAAGGATACAACTAAAGCGCCCGGTGTTATCTTTATATAAATAATAGTTCTGCGCAAATACACCTATATAACTATCAATGTTAACCAGCAGATTATCAAAAGCTAACATCCATAAAGCTCTATCAACATCTAAAATGTTTTCTATGCTGCCAATATTATTATTAAGAGTGTTTGTTAGTGTTATTAAGTCACTCCATCCATAATCAGATTTCAATTCGTAAGCGGGATAATAGAGAGAACTGTCAGTACCCAGGTACACAAGGTTCGGTAAATCATTTGATCCAGGTCCGGCACCATCGATTGGATTACATTTAAAGAAAGTGTTTTCTTTAGAATAGAAGTTTTTGTTAATAAAAGTTTTGCCCACAGACTCTGAACTGACATATAAACCAAGCAAAGTTCCATTTACTGAAACATTTGCGTAATTGGATAAAGAGGCCTTCATATATTTTCTTAAAATAGAATATGAAAGTACTTCTCGTAAATATGATGGATCCTTTGCAACGTTACTTAGCTTGATATCTTTGTAACCCTCATGATCTTGTTCTTTATACGTGTCTAATTCAATATGGAATGGGTTTTTAACATAATTCGGGTTGTATGTGCTGTTTCCTTTGTACTTTACGCCAACCGAATCGTATACTGTTCCGTTTACAATAACTGATTGCGCCATTATATAACCATCACTACCGGCTTTGGCAGTATCAAGCATATAATCCCAATTATTTTGCGAGAAAGTAATTTCTATTGTTTGAATGGTGTTGATATCATAAAATGATTGTGCCAATGAGTTCTTTACAAGCCCAGCCAGACATATAAGTACTATTAGTATATAGATATTCGTTCTTTTCACTTATTCCTCTTTATGTAAATAACATTTGCAGTAGTAATTATTTTAATACAATCATTTTTTTAACTCTTGTAAAACCGGCAGTTTCTATCTTATAAAAATACACACCACTTGTTAAATCCGAAGCATCAAAACTTATCTGATAGTTTCCTGCACTTACATTTTTATTTACAAGTTGCGCAACTTTTTCCCCAATTAGATTGAACACAGCCAAATTAACGAATCCAGCTGTTGGCACAGAATAACTTATCATGGTGGTTGGATTAAATGGATTTGGATAATTCTGATCTAACCTGAATTCCTTTGGTAAAGCACTCTTTAAATCTTTTACCTCTGTTGCAACTCCATCGCGTACTAATCGAACAAAATTATAAATACGGATTACATCTCCTTGTGGACCAAAACCATGTGGAAAGTTATTGGGATCACCCTGTTTAGGATCACTGCGCTGAGATCCGGCACCATGTACATCCATTAAAACATAATTTCCGGAGTTTGGCGGCATTTGCATAAACCCTAACGCTTCCCCAAATGCAACATATACAGCTTTAGTATAAAGGCTTTGTGGAGTGCCGTCTGCGTGTGTCGTGCTAGTCCAATAAAATGGATAATTTGTCTCTCCGCCTTCATCAACAATTGGGGTTACGTTAAAAATGGGATCAATTGCCGCTGAGTTTGTTGTTTGTGGTGATCTTGTATAATCAACTATGCTTTGAAGTTCCTTTGCATTTGGTAAACGCCAATCGTTGTATCCTAAATAATTCTCTTGATTTTTTACATAGACCCAAGACAAAGCTCCCTCCCAATTCAATCCATTTCCATTATCAGATTTACTCCACATTAAACCGGTTGCATTGTCATTAACAGTTCCATCCCCATTATCAACAAAATTGTTTATTGCATAATTAGTGTTCCCTCTTACATATTTTACTTCAAACAATTTTGCATCACCAAGTGGAGTCATTGTTCCGTAACCTTTAATTCTTCCATCTGCAAAATTTACTCCAAATATGGTAAAAGCTCCGGTCATAGTAGTGCCAACATACTCAGTACTTGAAGCATATTGCGCATCTATAAATCGCTCAACAGTTTCATCACCATATCTGAATTCAAAATAATTTGTATCGATATATGGTGTAGATTGTGCGGCACTTAATCCCGTAATACCACGAAAATCTATAAGCGAATAAATTTCTTTAATGCTGGGCAATCTCCAATCAGTATAATCGCCAAGTGAAAATGAATCTGCAGCAGCCAGAGCATCTTCGTAAGAGTATTTGTCTTCAAATAAAAATTGCTGCCACATTAAGCCGGTATTTAAATCCGTAACAGTCCCATTATTATTTGTCTGAAAAGAAAATTGGTTGCCGTTATACTGGGCATCCTGCCCATAAAATGGTTCACCTGGTTGTGAACAGGAAATGACCACAAGGGTATCAAAACACAAATTCAGTCCGGTATCGTTAATAGGGTAATCTAAAACCGATTGAGCATTAGTATTAATCATTAAAGCAAAAATTATTATTAATAGGAGGTTAATCTTTTTTAGAGTTTTGCTGAAGTTATCTGATATCATTCTTTTCCCTACTGGTTTAATTAGATTTATGTTTAGACAGTATAGGATAGACAATGGTTTAATGATATTAAAGTAATGATTTAACGAGAAGAGTTAGCTGCTTTGTTTTAATATGGCGAGAAATTAAATAACAACAAATGACTTCATCTAATCACCAAAGTATCCGGTCCGGAAACTTTATTGATGTGACATTTACATTCGTCCGTGTTAAACATAAACTCTCCAGATGCAATTCTACTTCCATCCGTTGCTGAAAAGTAAATTTTTTCCGGAGTTGTGTAAGAACAAAACATTTGTATAAACGAATCATTAAGAACAGTATATTTACCCGCACCAAAAGGATGCGGATCTTGCACAACATTTAACTCATCTCCGTCTTTGTCTCTAATCGTAACGGTTAATGAATCAACCGGAACTCCAAGAGTGTCTACAATTGTTACAAGGAAGAATCTATACTCTTCTGTACACAAACAATCTTCATCAACCTCTGAGCAACTTGCAAAGAGACTTGCAAGAATAATGTAACTAATAATGTTGATTTGACTTTTGAAAATTTTCATTTAAATACTAAAACAGGTGGTTGATTATCAAATGGGGTTAAACTAACATAACCATACTCACACTGGCATAAGACTGTTGAAAGTCGGAAGGTAAACTTTTTTTCTACATACTTTGCTCCATCTGTTGCAAGAAATTTTATTTCAACATTATCGTATTGATTATTACATACATGAGCCATTGTGCGCAAGTCTACATATTCACCATCAATTAAAGTATATTGTCCAATTGCTGCAGCGATTGGACTTTGCGGTACATATAATTCATTACCACAGGCATCACTTACAATAATATTTAGTGAGTTAACAGGACTTCCAAGCGTATCCACAATGTTTACATAAAAACTCTGATGTGGTTCATCACACACATCACAATCAAAACTCTCCTCTGAACAAGAACTAAATATTATTTGCAGGAATAGAAAAACAATTAAGTTTTTAAATGTTATTTTTAACACGATATAAACTAGTAAATATTTCTTTTATCAAACTTAAACTTATTTTTGTGATAAATCCATAAACTAATTTGTAATGTAGAATGGCAAAAACCTGTGTGCTTTTAATTAATCTTGGAACTCCCGATAGTCCATCTGTAAAAGATGTAAGAAAATATTTATTTGAATTTCTTAACGATCCGCGTGTTATTGATATAAATCCAATCGGCAGATTTTTTTTAGTAAACTTTATAATTGTTCCTTTTCGTGCACCAAAATCTACAAAGATTTATAAAGAACTCTGGACAAAAGACGGTTCACCAATTATGATTTACGGTGAGTCTGTAAAAGAAAAATTGCAAAAGGAACTTGGTAACGATTTTGAAGTTGAACTTGCGATGCGTTACAAAAACCCAAGTCTGGATGAAGTTTGTGCAAGAATGGAAAAACGTGGATATGAAAAAATTATTATTCTTCCATTGTTTCCGCAGTACGCTTCTGCAAGCACAGGCTCTGCTATTGAAAAAGCAATGAAGCTAATTAGTAAGTGGTGGGTGATACCGGAAATAAAAATCATCTCACAGTTTTATGATGATGAAAATTATTTGAATTGTGTAATTGAACAATCAAAAAAATATAACCTAAGTGATTACGATCATATTTTATTTAGTTATCATGGACTACCTGAAAGACAAGTAGATAAAGTTTATTCAGATGGCAAACCTTGCAAAGATCATAAATGTGAAGAGGAAATAAATGAAGACAACAAGTACTGTTATAAAGCAACTTGCTATGCAACAACAAGAATGCTCGCGGAAAAATTAAATCTATCAAATGAAAGATACACTGTTTGTTTTCAATCCCGATTGGACAAAGATTGGCTTGAACCGTTTTCAGATAAAGTGGTTGAAGAATGGGCAAAAAAAGGTGCAAAAAAACTTTTGGTTTTCAGTCCTGCGTTTGTTGCTGATTGTCTTGAAACAACAGTTGAGATAGGAATTGAATATCAAAAAATATTTAAAGATAACGGCGGAGAAAATGTTCAGCTTGTAGAAAGTTTAAATGATCATCCAATGTGGATCGAAACATTAAAAAAAATGGTTTTGAAAAATTCTTGAGGCAATTATGTTAGATAATACAGGCAAGAAAATAAAACATCAGACAAAAAAACAATTAAGAAATGTTACGCGGCTTATAAAAAATAAGCCTAAAAAAATCGGACTTGATCCCGGTTCGCTTATTTATGTTGGCGACAAAGAAAAGCAGTCAATTACTATTTCGTTGTTTGATTATAAAGCAGATCACTTTATTGAAAAAACAGTTTTAAATGTTGAAGAGCTGCTTGCATATAAACAAACAGAAACAACCAGCTGGATAAATATTGATGGCGTACATGATGTTGAGATTCTTGAAAAAATTGGTAGGCATTTTGATATTCACCCATTAACATTAGAAGATATTCTTAATACAAATCAAAGACCAAAGTTAGATGAGTATCCAAATTATCTTTATGTTGTTTTACGGATGTTCTTTCTTGACGAAAAAGATAAATCGCTAAAAAATGAACAGGTAAGTTTAATACTAACCAAAAATTTTGTTATCACTTTTTTGGAAGATGCTGGTGATGTTTTTAATCCAGTAAGAGATCGTATAAAAAAAGCGGGAACAAAAATGCGGGAATATGGAACGGATTATCTTGCTTACGCACTTATTGATTCTATAGTTGATAGCTATTTTCATATTCTTGAAAAACTAGGTGAAGAAATTGAAGAACTTGAAGATGCTGTAGTTGTTGATCCTAATAAAAATGATATACAGATTATACATCTGTTAAGAAGAGAGATGATTTTGCTGCGTAAGGCGATCTGGCCATTACGAGAAGTAATTTCATCTTTGCAAAGAAATGAAATTGATTTTATTGAAGAAAAAACAAGAGTTTATCTTCGCGATGTTTATGACCATACAATTCAGGTTATCGATACAATCGAATCTTATCGAGATATGATTGTTGGAATGCTGGATGCATATCTTTCCAGTACAAGCAATAAACTAAACGAAGTAATGAAAGTTTTAACTGTTATATCTACTTTATTTATTCCACTTACCTTTCTTGCCGGAGTTTATGGAATGAATTTTCGCCATTTCCCTGAACTCGGCTATGATTGGATGTATCCGTGGGGATTTTGGATTATTACTCTGTTTGTTGTTATTGGAATGGCTGTTTTCTTCAAAAAAAAGAATTGGTTCTAATTTTACGATAATTTTTTTAATCAATTTTAACAGTTACAATTATTTTACTTGCTATTAGTTTCAAAAAGATTATTTTATAATCAGAACAAAATTTCTGATTAAGAAAACAACATTCGGGCTACTTTAAAATGTTTGAAACCGGATAACGGTTTTGGCTTTTATCAAAAATTTAACTCTCATTTTCTTCGTTAGATTTCTTCTCTGATGTTCATGCCGGTTTCAGTGTCATTCGTGATTATATTTAAGATTATTAGGAGTTGATGATGGATAAGTATCAAATCGTTATTGCCGGCAATGGAGAACCTGCACTTGTGTGCACTCTTTCTGCAAAAAACACTTACACCGATAAAAGTCTTGCAATTATTAAAACCGATAAACAAAATACTATAGTTGAGGAAATTCTTACTTCTGTGTCAGGTTCATTTGATAATATGTTTAATATTTTTTATGACGATATTTTTAAGAGAGACCATAACATATTGCATTTGAATAGTGGAAGAAAAATTGAATATGAAAAATTAGTTCTTGCAACAGGTTCCCGCGCAATTGAACCACCAATTGAGGGACTGCAAATTGATGGGGTGATGTTAGTTAATAAAGATGCTGAACAAATCAGAAAAATGAAAAACATTGCTCTAAACTCTGAAGACATTATTATATACGGCGGCGGCTACATAGGGGTGGAACTATGTGATGAACTTTTAAGAGCAGGTAAGCAGGTCACCATAATTGAAAAATCAAAAAGATTAATGCCTTCTTCATTTGATTCAGACACAAGCAATAAAGTTAAGGAAGTAATTGAAAATCTTGGTGGACGCGTAATTCTTGATGCCAAAATAAAAAGTATACTTGGGATTGATGCCGTAACAGGTGTTAAACTTAGCTCCGATGAAATAATAGATTGTGATTTTGTTATAATCTGTTGCGGCTCAAGACCAAATGTAGAAATGGCTGAAAAGTTGGGAATTATTTTCGATAGAGACAGAGGAATTTTAATTGATGAATATTTTAGAACTTCAGATAAAAATATTTATGCTGTTGGTGATTGTGCTGCCAAAGATGATTTTTTTGCGAGCGATCTTTCAAATGTCTTAACTTATAACTCTAAAATGGAAGAAGCTAAATTGCTTGGTGCAAATCTTTATTCTGTAATTTTTAATCGCGGAAAAATGATTAGTTATCTTGCGGAAAAAAAGAATCTGAAAAACAGAATTAAAACAGAACTAAAAAAACTGGAGTTATCAAATGCCACAAAAGAGTATTTTCATTTGCCAGGATTGTAATTCAGAATGGGATATGAATTCCAACGAGTTTACTAAAGCATGCAAATTTTGTGGAAGTAGTAAAGTATATAAAAGTCATCACCACCAACGCGCGGCAAAGAAAAGCCGCAGCAAGCAAAGATGGTCTTATAGAGTAAAATAGATCAGCAATTTTTTTATTTTTGTTCTCCGCCTATCTATATTTGTTTCGTGCAACAATAAATTTTCATATTAATTCCTAAATATATTTTGGATAGAACCTAATGGCAGAAATCAAAAGACCAAGCTGGGATGAATATTTTTTAAAACTTGCAATGCTTGCTTCAGAACGTGCAACTTGTCCGCGTATGCACTGCGGATGTGTTCTGGTAAAAGATAGATTTGTTCTTGCAACAGGATATAATGGATCATTACCAGGCCAACCTCACTGTGAAGACGAAGGATGCTTAATCGTTGATAATCACTGTGTTCGAACAAATCATGCAGAAATAAATGCGCTTGTTCAAGCAACAAAACACGGTGTAAATATTGTCGGATCTACTGCATACATTACAAATATGTCCTGTACTACCTGTGCAAAAGCTCTGATTGCTGCTGGAATAAAACGTGTCGTTGTTTTTTCTGATTTTCATGATACACTCGCAACTCAATTTTATTCAGATGCAGAAGTAGAGGTAGTTAAGATGGATATGCCAAGTAAAGAAATTCAATATGATCTTATGAATTATTCATCAGCAAAGAAAACAGAAAAATCAAAATAAATTGATTAGCTTCCCATCGTTAAGAAGTCATTTCGTTGGAGTCATCGACTGATAAATCTGATTAATACAGTTGTTCAGATATTTCCCTTTAGTCTAAATGACTCGGATGAACTACATTACACCACAAGTAACAAATAAAAAATTTCATATATCAAAACAAAATCTTACATATTCTGGTTGCCGCTTATTGCAATAATTTTCTGGGGTGCTTCATTTATTGCAACAAAGTTTTTACTTGATGAACTCACACCTGAAACTATAATATCAATGAGATTAATTCTTGCAATTGCTTTTTTATTCGTAATTGCACTAATTCAAAAAAGAAATTTCAAAATTGATTTTAATAATCATAAATATATTTTATTGCTGGCTGTAATAGCAGTATTTCATTTGTGGATTCAGGTTACTGGAATGAAATACACAACGGCATCAAATACGGGCTGGATAATTGGCACAGCCCCAATCTTTATGGCTTTGCTTGCATTGATTTTCTTTAATGAAAAACTTAATAGTATAAAAGTGATTGGAATAATCATTGCAACATTTGGATTGCTGCTGCTGGTTGGAAATGGAAATCCAGCAAACATAGATTTGATAAAAAACAAAGGTGATCTTTTAATTTTATCAAGTGCCTTTACCTGGGGAATTTATTCCATGGTGAATAAAAAAATATCTTTAACTTATTCACCGGTTATGACGATATTTTATCTCTTTGTAATGATGGCATTTATTATTATTCCATTTAGTGTTAGTGATGCATCTATAGGCTCAATAAAAAATCTATCTGGTGTTGGCTGGATAGCCCTTTTATTTTTAGGCTTGCTTTGCAGCGGAGTAGCCTATGTTATTTGGGCTTACGCGTTGCGAGAAATGGAATCAGCAAAAGTTGGGGCTTATCTTTATTTCGAACCATTTGTTACTGTAATTACTGCTTGGATATTTCTTGATGAAAATATTACTTTGTTTATGATTTTAAGCGGACTAATAATTACAGCAGGAGTATTTTTAGTTAATAAAGATTAATTTAGTTGGTCATTCCCGAGAAGGCGGGAATCTTTTGTATTAAAACATAAATTTATTGAAGCCCAATATCAAAAATATTTAATTCAAATGATTTTAGATTCAAATAGTAAAAAACCAAACATTGATTATCCATGTCACTGGCAATATAAAGTTATTGGCACCGATGTAGATCAAATGATCAAAACTATTGAAGAAATTGTTGAAGGAATGGAATTTTATATTTCATCTTCCAAGATAAGCTCCCATGGAAAATATTCCAGCCTGAATCTAAAAGTTTTTGTTACTTCTGAAACAATACGCGATATAATATTTGCAAAGCTTGAAGCGAGTGAGTTTGTAAAAATGGTTTTGTAAACCAGATCCCCCACAAACTGGTATTAGTATTCTGAATTTGGATCAACATACTTTTTATATAGTGGTGTAGATTCTTGTTTATATAATATGTTCAATTCATATTCATCTAACGGAAAACAAAATTTAAGTGTTTCGGCCAAACCACTTATTGGAAAAAAAACTTTTCCGGAAATATTTTGATATGGATAGAGTGTTGTTTTTCGTAACGCAAGAATTTCCCAGATATAAGACGAGTTTTCTAAAGCAGAACCAACTATATTATTTTGAATATCATTTATTAGTTCATCTTCTTTCATTCTTTGAGATTGATGATCAATTCGTTTGGATAATTCCGGATCATTAGTAACCAATGCTTTTGTTTGTCCGACAAACTGTAGAAAATATCCAAAAGAACTTGCCATTGCCTCCATTTCTACATTGTTTTTATGAATTGCATAATTCTTTTGTAATTCGAGTATAACTTTTTCGGGATCTTTTGCCGATAATATTATAGCATCACCTCCTTTTATTTTGCCACTGATAATTTTATAACTGAACTTATCAGGTTCCACAAGTATAGTTTTTTCCGAATTGTTTATTATCTCTGTGTCAAAGACATAATAATTATTATCACTTCTATCAAATGAAATCCTGATAACAATTGAGTCATTATCAATAGTCGAAATCTCTTTCCCTTTATACCATTCATTATTGGACGTTTGTGGCTTTAGATTAATTATAGCGGTGCGTGAAGGTGAACAATTTGTAAACAATAAAGCGGCAAAAAGAAACAATATTAAAAATAATTTGTTGTAATTACACATAACCTCTCCTGCTTTTATTTTCACCGGCACAATTAAAATGCCGAATAATTTACTTTGAATCATAAGGATTTTTAATAAAAATGAATTAGTAAGTGTAGGCTTAAATAGAATTGTAGTGTTCACAAAAAGAAAATATCAGGCAAGCTTTTTGGTGTAAATAAAAAAGGGATGCAATTGCATCCCGTAATTTTTAATCTTTCAACCTTTCTATTTTTTAATCAACTTTCTTAAAAACCATTTTAGTTTTACCACTAACAAGTGTTAGCTTCAATTTATCAATACTGTATGTAATTGTTTTTTCATTAAATGCACCAACAACTGCTTTTTCAATTTTCATATTTGAGCAGGACATTAATGTACCAATTAGATTCCCAAACATAATTTTATTTCCTACCACAGTAATACCGCCATTAATTTGGTTACATCCAGCATGACCACTAAATCGATTTTCTGTTAAATTAAATTCAAATTGTGGTAACCCTTTTTGTAGTTTTTCTTTTTTTAAATTAAACCCGGTCATTTCTTCCATTACCCAGATATCATGTAATCGCATATCTGATAAGAACTTTCCACAGCCATCAAATGTTTTGTAATTTTCATCTGCAGTATTTTTTGCTTCAACTCGTACTTTGTATGAAAACTTTTCGCCTGACATGTTGTCTTCACAATTATCTTTTATAACAGTAACTATTAGTTCACCTTTTTCAGTCTTGGCCCGATATAAAGTTACATCAGAATCTTGTGCTTTTATTCCTTCCACTGCGGGTGTAGTAAGTTTTATGTCATCCATAGTTGAAAAAGACATCGATTTTTCAAGATCAATTTCCAAAGTCCAGTTTGGTTCATTTCCGCGGGCATAAAAATCCACTCCATTTACAAATTTTTCCTGGTAAGAAAATGGATTTGATTCAACGGTTTCTTCAACGGGTTTTAAATCTACTTCATCTTTAACTTCCGAAATTTCTTTTACTGTGCTTTGATCTTTTTTCAAATGATACTTTGATTCAAATTCGGATTCAATTCTGTCTCCATATTCATCAAGCATAATTAATTCTTTTCCACTAATAAGAAAAAGTTTTCCAAAATCATAACTTTCTAATTCAATTACAGAATCAGAAACAAAAATCCAATTGCCTTCATCAACAAATTGCTCTTCACTTTTGCCTTTATACACAAACCTTTGTTTATAAGTAAAATCATTTTTTAAGTTTAGTTGGTAATCTATTTCTTCACAATCAGCACAAGGCAAAAACCCCAGCCATATTCCATTTGTTAAAAAAGTGGTTTGTTTTTGATCCGGTAAACTTTCTGGACCTGAAGAACAACCAACAATCAGGATAAACAATAACGAAGATAAAAGTATTATTTTTTTCATGATTAAATTCCTTAAAATTGATTCGATTTTAATAAAATGCACCCGCAAGAGGTTAAAATATGCTAATATTTTTCAAATATTATACCGCTTTTGTTTCTAAAAATTAGTTGCAAAAATTTTAATAAATGGATAATACTTAATTGAGTTAATAATTTTTCGGTTATTCTGGAAGAAAATCTTACATATTTGATAAAAAAATTGATTTTTGTTTGTTTAAAACAAAAAACGCATTCTGTTTGCAGAATGCGCTTTTTAAAGGACTTACAAAAATGATTAAGACACTTTTACCAATAATTCATTATCAATAGCTTGCTTAATTGACTCTTTAGGTAGCGCTCCAACTGCCATCTTTGGCTGTCCTTCCATCGGAACAAAAAGTATTGAAGGAATACTTCTGATTCCAAAAACAGAACCAAGTTCCTGCTCTTCGTCAGTGTTAACTTTATAGATGTTAACTTTTCCTTTATACTCTTCTGATAATTCTTCCAGAACCGGTCCAACCATTCTGCATGGTCCGCACCATGGTGCCCAGAAATCTATAATTGCAGGAAGTTCTCCATTGAATTTCCAATCCTGGCTTTTTTCGTAATCAAATACTTTTGTTAAAAAAGTTTCTTTGGTTAATTGCTCTGTCATTTATTTGCCTTTCTAATTATTTTTTATTTCTTATTTATCTGTCATTCCGGGCTTGACCCGGAATCTATTTGCATAATTTATGTGGTGTGATTCCAGCTTTCGCGAGAATAACATTTTTATAATGCTTCTAAAACTCTTTTTAATTTATTTTTTACTTCTTCTGCAACAGGTTTCATTTCCGGATTATCAATAACAACGGTCATTACAATCGGATCAAAAATCGAAATAACTGTTTTATCATTTTTTTCATAAACAATAACGTTGCAAGGTAAAAGTAAACCTAATTCTTCTTCAACCTGTAAAGCTTGGTGTGCAAATGACGGATTACAAGCACCAAGAATAGTGTACTTTTTAAAATCAACATCAATCTTTTTCTTTAATGTTTCCTTAACATCAATTGTTGTAAGTACACCAAAGCCTTCTTTCTTAAGTTCTTCCGTTACTTTTTCAATTGCCTGCTCAAACGTGTAATCGGTTGTTTTACTAAAACCATATTGCATTATTTGTTTTCCTTTAACTCTTCTTTTTTATTTTTGTTAAAAATGGATTTCCAATCAATAAATAAAAATCCTGCAAAAGCACCATAAGCTGTGCTTATAAATGGGTTCCCGGTTATCGGACAACCGCGATCACAACCAATGTAGTAGTAATATGCATATCCCGCCGCCGCACCGCCAACAACTGGTAAAATACGCTTAGCCCATTTCCAGATTATCTTAAACCCGATGCGTTCCAACGAATCATTCCTCCGCTTAAATTGCTTGCATTAAATCCCATTTTTTTAAGCTTAGATGCAGCGGTTAAACTTCGGCTTCCGGTCTGGCAGAAACATATTATCTCCGCATCTTTAAACTTCTTTAGTTCCTGTTCCCTGTCTTTTATATCAGTAACGGGAATGTGATAAGATCCCTTTATAGAACTTTGTTTTCTTTCTTTTTCGGTTCGTACATCTAAAAAAACAACATTTCTTTCTTTCTTAACTTTTGCCGAAGCATCAACAGGAGAATATTGTTGTATAGATTTAATTAAGTAAATCTTTTTACCTACATAATAGATAATAAGTGCAATTACCGCGTATAATAAAATTTGTTCAGTTGTCATAAGTATTAATTTTTCCGTTTAGTTTGATAAGCAATTTAAGAAAAGGATTCAGAGTCTGCTGTGATATTGATTTGAAATATCAGGAAAGGTAAAAAACGGCCTTAGTGCAAATAAATAGTACGCTGATCTTTAAGATGAGACTGATCAGTTATGATCATAAAAAATCATAATAACCTGCGTACTATTTATTTATAGTTGTAATTAAAATTAAACTTCCTTAACAGCTAAAAACTTATTATAAAGCCACATTAAAATTGTTGCAAGCACACCTATTCCAATCAACGCATACCAAACAAGTTCCGGTTTGCCGACGGCTTTTGATGATTGATAAAGCCAGCCGCCAAGCGGATCACCAACAAATCTTGCAATCGCTATTGGAAGAAATGCATAACCCTGAAACAAACCTTGTTGCCCTGCCGGAGCGATATCAGAAATATATTCATAATATCTTGGAGCCTGTATCATCTCGCCAATTGCAAAAGCTACAATTCCTGCAGCAATAGTTGGTATGCTGGGATAAATTCCTATGATAACCCATATCAAACTTGAAAATGCAAATCCATATAAGATTGCTTTAGAAGTAGGCAGATTTTTTGTCAACCTGTTTAATGGAATTTGTAAAAGAATAATTGCACCTGCACCGGCCCAAGATTGAATAATTTCATATGGCGCATCCGCACTTATGTAATCGGTTATATAGTAAGGCACGATTATAAATTCCTGCCAGAATATTATCCAGTATAAAGAATAGATTAAAAGAAAGATCATAAACTTAAAATTTGCAAGTACCACAAATAAGTTTTCAATTTTCTTTCCAAATGATTCAACAACATCGGTTGCAGGTGATTTTACTTCTTTGTACATCATTATGTTCACAATCAACATTGCAAAACAACTAATTGAAGAAACAACATACACAAATTGATTTCCAAAACTATCGCGAACAAAATATGCTATTGTTGGTCCTATCATTGCACCAGCATTTACTAGCCAGTAATAAATTGCAAACCCAAGCGATTTTGTTTCGGGTTTTGATGTAACAGCAACAGTACCAAGAACAGAAGGTTTTATAAATGAGCCGCCAAACGCTGTAAAAACTAAGAACAACATTAATAGCCAGTATTGATTCATATCGCCGTATATTCCTGAAAATGAAGACATCCCGATTGAGCCAATCAGAAAATATCCAAGTCCAAGAATTGTAAAAGCAACATTAAAGGCTTTTCTAAATCCCCATTTATCAGCAAGAGTTCCGCCTAAAATCGGAAGTAAGTAAATCAATCCGCCAAAAATTCCGGAAAGTTGACCAGCTTCTGCTTCAGAAAAACCCAGATCATTACGCATATAAATCATAAAAACAATTTGCTGCCCGTAATATGCAAGCCGTTCAAAAAGCTCCATCACGTTTGCAACCCAAAAGGTTTTATGAAATCCTGATTTTAGATTTTCAATTTGATTTTTTATCTCCACAACTCTGCCTTTAAAAATATTGCGCGCAATTTAGTTATGATGAATTTTAGTATCAAAATTTATTATCAGTGTTAATAAGTCAAACCCGTGTCATTCGTGTTCTCCTGTGCTAATGCTTTGTTATTCACACTGTATAATTTTTACTTCGATATAAAAACAAAAAGTATTCAAATTTTTTTAACAATTGATTAAATATGCCCAAAACTATACTTTACTTTCGGAATGATTATTGCCATATTCTAAATCGGCAACTTTAACTAAATTGAATTTGAGAAGAATAATTTTTAAACATACATAAGCATTTTAAAAGATTTATATGAAAACTTTCTTACTTATAATATTATCACTGATTTCAACTCAGTTTTCTCTTTCACAAAATGATAATAAAGTTATTGCTGAAGTAAAAAACAGCGAGGTCTCTGTTAAGCTTCATCAACTTCTGGATTTTCATAATCCGGGTTCAAAACCTAAAGACGGTAATAAATTTGTAGTAGCAGAAATTACACTTGAAAATCTAACAGCCAAAAACGTATCAATGGGTTCTGAATATACAATGAGTGTAACCGTTAAGGATGCAAACGGAAACGAATATCGCTCGGGTTTAAAAGGAGCTGGAATAGTAGCTTCTTACTTAACAAAAAATCAAAACTATAAACAAGATCAGGCTGCAAACAAACTTGCTTACGATGAAAAATTTCCTGCTAAGACAAAAGCTAAATCTTTATTGTGCGGATTTGAAATACCAAAAGATGCAAAGATCGTTTCGTTTGGTGTAAAGAAGAAAAATTTGTGGAGCAATATTAAATAATATTATTTGTAGGGGTGCGAAATGAAAAATTATATACTCTTGTTTTTATTCCTGATTTTAGTGATAGTAACAACAACTACTATCTTTTCTCAAAATCATTTACAGCCTGGTACCTTTTTAAAATTTTCTTCTTTTGATGCTTATTATAGTGTTGAGTATAATCTGATTGAGGTCGCCAATATAGACAATGATCCGCAAAACGAAGTTGTGATTCTTGCAATTGACACTTTAATAATTATTAAGGATTCATCCCTCATCTATTTACAACCTTTTAATCCGTTACCAAATAACATTGGTGCATTTGCTCTAAAGTATTGTAATTCCGATTTTAATCCACCTAAAATAATTTGTATCGGTCAGGATTTTCCAACTAATCACTGGTCTTATTATTACCCGCAAAATAATTCTTTTTCTTTCGGAAATTTTGAACGTCCACAACCATATTATTTTACTACCGACCCATCTTCAAATATTTGGTCTATTAACTCTGTCAGCATAGATAATTATTATCAAAGTGGAATTTTTAAATCACAAGAAATTTTTAATGATACCAATTTAGTAATATTAGTTGGCCAGGGGGATAGTTTAATTAGTTTTGAAAATGCAGACTATTATGGTTTTCCTACAACCATTTATTCGGAAAAAACCGGACAGCATCTTTCCACAACTTTGATTAGGAATAATATTTTTACTTCCGGTAATCCACACGGCGTTTATCATTATTTTTCATCTGATTTTGGAAACACATGGGATGGAGAAGCAATCCTTAGGGGAAATAAAAACAATCCTTTATGGGGGCAGATTTCGAACAGAAACTTAGCGCTTAATTTAAATTACCATAGTATGTTATCAGGAGTGTTGGATAGTCTTGGAGTTATGCATCTTGCAATTTGGGGAATTGGCAAATCAATCAATGGACTTGATACTATTCCAACATCCACAATTGTCTATTGGAATAGCCGGAACAAAGACTGGATAGCAATTACTAACCCAGCATATGAAGCAATGATGGACGCTACGGGAAACAGTATAGAACAATATGCCCCTGGCCATGCCCTCGGACAATCTTTACCAACAATTGCTGCTTCTGAAAACGGACAAATTATTTTAGTTGCCTGGGCGGTTCCGGAATTTATTGGTGAACCAGGAATAAGCTCATTAAATATTTATCCGGGTGATGGGGGACAATTCTCGACTCCTGTATATTATACAGATTATCTTGCCAATATTTCTTATGATGGAGGAAATACCTGGTTAAGTGAGAATGTTTTTCCCATAAAGAATAGACAGAGTGTTTTTGAAATATTTTTATCTTTTAATAAAAAATTACAGTACAATGAAAGTTCGGGTAAAATTAGAGCCGATTTTATATATATGATTGATCCAATTCCTGGATTATCGAGTTTTGGTCAAAACTCACTATCAAATTCCAATGGGATCTATTACGACTCTTTAGTTTTATATACAACTCCAGTTCAAGAAGATAAAACAATAATTTATGATTATTCACTATCCCAAAATTATCCAAACCCATTTAACCCAAACACAAAAATTACTTATAGTGTTGCAAATCTGAGTAATGTAATACTAAAAGTTTATGATATTCTGGGAAGAGAAGTTGTAACACTAGTTAACGAAGAAAAACCTGTAGGCAAATACGAAGCAAACTTTAATGCAAGCAATTTTGCCAGCGGAGTTTATTTTTACCAAATAAAAGCAGGTGATTTTGTTCAATCCCAAAAGATGATACTGCTTAAATAATACTCAATTGTTAATGCTCAATGTTCAAGTAAAGAAAAAAATATTGAACATTGAGCATTTGTCTTTCGCGGTCGATTAAAAATTGCTAATCACTCTTTTTCATTTCTTAGAAAACACTTTTTTATTTCCATCTTTTGAAAAATATCCTTTCGTATTTATCAATTAAAAAATTGGTTTAGACAGCTTAAACAAAATAAATTGTTTTTGTTTACTGGCATACTTTTAGAAAAAACTTAGTGCTTGAATTTTTTATTTATTCACTGTTGCTAATTGTTAAACTATGCAGAATTGGTCGTTATGAGTTCAAAAACTTTTCATGGTGGCGTTCACCCAAATGAATATAAAGAGTTAACAGAAAATCTTGCTTTCGAATCATTTCCATCACCCGAACAAATTATTCTTCCTTTGTCTCAGCATCTTGGTAAAGAAGCAAAAGCACTCGTTAAAAAAGGTGAAGATGTAAAAGCAGGACAAATGATCGCCCAGGCAGAAGGATTTGTTTCTGCTCCCGTTCATTCTTCTGTTGCCGGCAAAATAATGAGTATTGGTAAAGAACAAACCTCAAGCGGTTTTCCAAAAGATTCAATAGTTATTAAGCGTAACGGAACAATAGAATCAGAAAATATTTTGCTTGATCCTTTAAATCCGGAAACAATAACTGCTGATGAAATTAGAGAAAGAGTTGCCCTTGCAGGAATTGTTGGACAGGGCGGCGCAGCATTTCCAACATCTGTTAAACTTTCTCCACCAAAGGATAAAGTCATTGATGTTGTAATTCTTAATGGCTGCGAATGCGAACCATATCTTACCCGAGATTATAGATTTATGATGGAACGTCCCGATGATTTAATCTCAGGATTAAAATTAATTATAAAAGCCCTCGACGTTAAACGCGGAGTAATAGGAATTGAAAACAACAAACCCGAAGCGATAGAATTACTCACAAATAAAATTAAGTATGAACACGGATTAGAGGTTGTGTCGTTAAAAACAAAGTACCCGCAAGGTGCTGAGAAGATGCTGATAAAAGCGGTTTCCGGAAAAGAAGTTCCTCCGGGCAAATTGCCAATGGATGTTGGTGCAGTTATCCAAAATATCGGAACTGCAATTGCAATCCACGATGCAATTGTAAAGGGTGAAGTTTTAATAACCGCGGCGCTAACTGTTTCGGGAAAAGGAATTAAAAATCCTAAAAACTTGATCGTACCGGTTGGAACAACAATACAAAATGTAATTGATTACTGCGGCGGAGTAACCGATGACGCAGTTAAAATTGTTGTCGGTGGCCCAATGATGGGAACTGCGCAATTTGATTTGCACTCTCCTGTTATGAAAGCAACTTCGGGAATTTTAGTTTTAACAAAAGATGAAGTTGCAGAAAATCCTGAAACACCTTGTTTAAGATGCGGGCAGTGTGTTGGAGCATGTCCTTTAAACTTAATGCCAACTAAGCTTGCAAGATATTCGCAACTAAACCGGTTTGATGATGCAGAAGGCGCAGGAATAACTGTTTGCATGGAATGCGGAACTTGTTCTTACACTTGCCCTGCAAACATTCCGCTTGTGCAGTGGATAAGATTAGGTAAACAAAAAGTTTTACAAATGCAGAAGGAAAGAGCTGCTGTTAAGTAAGTCATTGCGAATCCGACTTTAGTCGGTGAAGCAATCTATTGTTTTAAGTGAATTCAACAGTACAACAGATCACTTCGTCCCAACATATTGGGACTCGTGATGACAGAAGAAAATAATTATGGAAACAACAATTACTACAGAACCAAAACAAAAAGTTTATTTTGATTTAACAACATCACCGCATTTACACTCAAAATGGTCAACATCAAAAGTGATGTGGTTTGTTGTTGCTGCTCTTATTCCATCCATCGTTGCCGCAATAACTTTTTTTGGATGGATGCAGATATTTATAATAATTACTGCGGTAGTATTTGCTGTTGGAACAGAAGCAGCTATTCAATCAATACGAAAAAAGAAAATAACCTGGTTTGATGGCAGTGCCGCTTTAACAGGATTACTCTTAGCATTAACACTTCCTCCAAACTTTTCGCTATCAGCAACTGCAATAGGATCTGTTGTTGCAATAGGATTGGGCAAACAAATTTTTGGCGGATTGGGTTACAACATTTTTAATCCGGCTTTGGTTGGAAGAGCATTTTTACAGGCAGCTTTTCCCGCACAAATTACAACATGGTTAAAACCAAACTTTGCTGTTGATTCAGTTACAAGTGCAACTCCTCTTGCTGCATTTAAGTTTGATAAAATATTTACAGACACAGTTCCAATGGCAATTGGAAATGTTGGCGGATCACTTGGTGAGACATCTGCAATCGCTGTATTGGTTGGCGGAATTTTTTTAATTGCTGTTGGAATTGTTAACTGGAGAATTCCTCTTTCAATGATAATCGGAATGTTTTTGTTCGGGGGATTATTCTGGTTTATCAATCCTCAAAACCCTTCACCCGTCTTTCACATCTTTGCAGGAAGTTTTCTTTTCGGTGCAATGTTTATGGCAACAGATTGGGTAACATCGCCAATTACAAATAAAGGTATGTGGATTTTTGGTTTAGGAATTTCACTCGTGCTGGTTGTAATCAGAATTTACGGCGGCTTGCCGGAAGGAGTTATGTATTCAATATTATTTATGAATGGATTTGTTCCTCTTATTAACAGATATACTAAACCAACGATATTTGGCGTTGTTAAGGAGGAAAAGAAATAATGAAACAAGTAGCGCACATCATTGCAACGTTAACTTTAATCGGTGTTATTGCCGGAGGATCATTATCGCTCGTTAATAACTGGGCCGCACCAAAAATCGCACTTAATCAAAAAGCAGAAACAGAACGCGCAATTTATCTTGTTCATCTTGATGGTAAGAGATACGAAGAAATTAAAAACTCAGGATTTGAAGTCTATAAGGTTTTTAATGAAGCAGATTCATCCGTTGGATATTCTCTCGTGTATTCAGGAAATGGCTTTCAGGGAAAAATAAAATTAATGATTGGTCTTACTGAAGATTTAAACAAGACTACTTCAATAGAAGTTCTTGAACAATCAGAAACACCCGGACTTGGAACAAAAATTCTTGAGGCCCCATACAAAGATCAGTATAATGGTTTAGTTACAACTCCGGCTATAAAACTTGTGAAAGGGGTTGAGCCTTCTAATCCATACGAAGTTCAATCAATAACTGGCGCTACAATTTCATCACGAGCAGTTGTTACAATTGTTAACGAGGGAATTTCAAAATTGAGAACGATTGAAAACAAAGGAGCATCAAAATGAAAAAACAAGTAACGCTCCTTCGCGAATTCACAAAAGGTTTATGGGAAATAAATCCAACATTTAAGCAGATACTTGGTATGTGCCCAACTCTTGCTGTAACTGTCTCAGCAATCAATGGAATTGCGATGGCGCTTGCAACCACTTTTGTTCTTGTGTTTTCAAGTTTGCTTATTTCGCTTGTAAGAAAATGGATTCCCAATCAAGTAAGAATAGCATCATACATTGTAATTATCGCAACATTTGTAACAATAGTTGATTTGGTGATGAAGGCGCAGTTTGTGGAATTGAGTAAAGCACTTGGCCCATTCATTCCGCTGATAGTTGTAAACTGTATTATACTTGGCAGAGCAGAAGCCTTTGCATCTAAGAATAATCCCTTAAGATCTGTTTTAGATGCTCTTGGTAATGGTGTTGGATTTTTAATTTCACTTTTTGTTCTCGGCAGTATTAGAGAAATTATAGGATCAAGAACAATTCTTGGATATCAGGTTTTACCAAATGGATTTGAACCCTGGTTAATTATGATATTGCCAGCAGGTGCTTTTTTAACTTTAGGTTTAATGATGGGATTTGCAAATATGTATATCGAGCGAAAGAAAAATCTTGAACGAGAAGCTTTAATTGCGCAGTACAGAAGAGTTGGAAAAGAAGAAATTACAGATGAAGTTTTAAAAGAGGCAGGAGTTTAATTATGGAACTATTAATAATATTTATTTCCGCAGCCTTAGTTAATAATTTTGTTCTTTCATACTTCCTTGGAATTTGTCCTTTCATCGGAGTATCAAACAAAACTTCTTCAGCTATTTCAATGGGAATGGCAACAACATTTGTAATGGTGCTCACTGCAATTGTTAGCTGGCTGCTTTATAACTTAATTCTTGTTCCTTACAAATTAGAGTTTTTACAGATACCTTCTTTCATTCTTGTTATAGCTGCTCTCGTTCAATTTGTAGAGATGGTAATTAAAAAAGTTTCCCAGCCATTATACAGAGCGCTCGGAATTTTTCTTCCACTTATTACAACAAACTGTGCAATACTTGGTCTTGCTTTACTTGCTGCAATGAGAGAATATGATTTTCTGGAGAGTGTAATTTTTGGCGTTGGTGCTGGGGCAGGGTTTACTCTTGCGTTAGTAATTATGGCAGGAATCAGAGAAGAATTAGATCTTGCTGATGTGCCAAAACCATTTCAGGGGGCTCCGATAACTTTAATTGTTGCAGGCATTCTTGCACTTGCGTTTATGGGTTTTGCGGGAATGATTTGATTTTTGTTAGTGGCGGGTTGTTTTTAGTAAGTAGTTGAAAAAATTGTTTTTAAAGTTCGTTTGGCGTTTATCGTCTGACGATTGACAATAAAGGAGATAAAATGATATCAAGAAGAAATTTTTTAAAGATTGCTGGATTAACTTCTGTTGCGCTTGGCGCTGGATTTTCAACCGGAAAAATAGTTAGTAATTCAAAATCCGTTTATTATGCACTGCATGGATTCATTCCTGCTGATGAACAAGTAATAGCGAATCTTGTTTCAGCATTTAAGGATAAAGTAAAAAGCAACTCCGAAGCAGTTGTAATTGCTGATACAAAAATTGGCGAAATCATTAATCGTATTGATCTAAAATCAAGAAAAGAAAATTTTTCTAACAGCGGATCGATCATTTACAGAATAAAACGATTAGACAAACCAATTGATTCCGATATTATACTAAGTGATGGTAACAATTCTGTTTATTCTCTTGATGATCTAAATTCAACATTTGAAAATTTAAGAGCAGGATTGAAAAACAGAAAAGCAGATTATTTCTTTACAGCAGAATATTCTGAAACTGATTTTCTATCATCAATCTGTAACTCAAATAAAAAAGAAGTTGTAATAGAAAACGAAAAAGGATTGGTTGATAGAATTTCTTTAGAGAATAACTACAAAAATATTCTTATTGATGGTCCACAGGGAAAAACAGGATTAAAAATTGAGAAAGGATTTGTTAAAGTTCACTCTTCAACTTGCAGACACGGAATTTGTAAGCATACAAAAGCAAGCGGAGTTGGAAATATAATTGCCTGTGCACCAAATAAGATTCTCGTAAAAATCGAATTGGCATAATTTGAAAAAATTTATTGTATACGGTGTTTTGGTAATTGTTCTTTTTCTTATTGGATTTTTCATTGCAAGAAACAGCAGCGATGAAGAAGTAAAAACTATAAAGCATACAAAGATTTTACTTGGCACAGTTGTAGAAATTCAAGTTCGTGATGCTGATGAACAAAATGCTGAAGATGCAATAACAAAAGCATTTACAGAAGTAAAACGGATTGATGATTTGTTCACAACTTATAATGAAGCTAGTTCAGTTTGGAAAATAAATAATTCGACAGACACTATTATTTTTATTGACTCTGAAATTTATAATTTAATGGTTCTTTGTGATTCAATAACAAAACTATCAAATGGAAGTTTTGATGTGGGTTTGGATAATCTTACAAAAGCCTGGGCTTTTTATACTGATGATCCACAGTTACCAACAAAATCAGAAATAGATTCTGCGTTGTTAAGTAGTGGCTGGCAGAAAATTACTTTGTTAGGCGATAAGAAGATTATTAAAAAAGAAAATGTGGGATTAAACTTTGGTGCAATTGCAAAAGGTTACGCTGTTGATAAAGCTTTTAGTGTTCTTAAAAAACTTGGAATGAATGAAGCGCTCGTAAATGCAGGTGGCGAAATAAGTGTAATAGGAAAAGATTGGATTGTTGGAGTTCAACATCCTAGGGAAATTAATTCTTTAATAAAAAAAATTAAGCTAAATGGATTCACAGTTGCAACTTCCGGAGATTATGAGCAGTATTTTGAAGTGGATGGAAATAGATATCATCATATACTCGATCCCAGGACCGGATATCCATCAAAAGGATTACAGAGTGTTACGATACTAAATAAATCAAACACTATTGCAGATGCACTTGCAACAGGTGTATTTGTAATGGGAAAAGAAAATGGACTGAAACTAATTGAAACTCTTGATGATACCGAAGCAATGATAATTGATGATAAAGGAAAAATATTTTATTCAAGTGGATTTGAAAAGTTTTTAATAAACTAAATAACCCCGACCTTAAGGTCGGGGAATTCAGATACAAATCACTATTCGGCTTTGGCCAAAAGAGATTTAGTTTGGGCTAAAGCCCGAGATTTGTTGTGTGTGTTCAAAACCCCGACTTAAAAGTCGGGGCAATTGAAAAAAACAAGGTAGAACAAAAATGGATATAACATTAATAATAGCAATAGCCACAATGGGCGGGTTGGGATTTATCTTTGCCGGTGCACTTGCCATAGCAGATAAAAAATTACGTGTAGAAGAAAATCCTAAAATTGCTGAAGTAAATGAAGTGCTTCCGAACGCAAACTGCGGTGCTTGCGGTAATGCAGGATGTTATGATTTTGCAGTTAAAGTTGTAAGTGGCGAAGCAAAGATTAACGGATGTCCGGTTGGCGGCCAGGATGTTGTCGATGAAATTGCCCGGATACTCGGAATGGAAAGTTCTGCAAGCGTTAAACTACTTGCACGGGTTTTATGTAACGGCGGGAATATTGAAGCAACAAGAAAAGCTACTGCGGAATATAATGGACCAATGTCTTGTTCAGTTCAAACAATTGTTGCGGGTGGAGATAAAATGTGTTTATACGGATGCCTTGGCGGCAGTGATTGTGTTAATGCCTGCCAGTTCGGAGCTATATTTATGAATGAAAATAGTTTGCCAACTGTTGTTGAAGAACTTTGTACAGGATGCGGTCAGTGTGTTGAAGCATGTCCAAGAGGAATAATTGAAATCCATCCCGAAGACAGAGAATTATTTGTGTTTTGTAAAAATCATGATGATCCAAAACGATCTAAAGAAGTTTGCAAAGTTGCATGTATTGGGTGCGGAATCTGTGCTCGTAAATCTGATGGCTCAATTGTAATGAAAGAATTTCTGCCGGAAATAGATTACGCAAAATTAGATCTTTCCAAAATTCCATTGGATAAATGTTCAACTAATGCTATTAGATTTGAACATCCTGAAAAAGCCGCAGAAATTTTGAAACAAGAAAATATTGAGGTAAAAGTAAATTGAAGCATACCCGTCATTCCCGTGAAGACGGGAATCTGTATAATTAATTTAGATTCCGACTCAAGGCCGGAATGACAAAGAAAAAAATAATGTACACAGAAGAATTAACAGAAGAAGGAATAGTTAAAGAATCAAAAGATGGAATTGCAACAATTGTGATTTCAGATTCTGAAAACTGTAAAGAGTGTACTGCTAAACTTTACTGCAAACCCGGAAATTCAGACGAACGAAGTCTGATTGTTAAAGATCCTTTTGGAGTTAAAACAGGTGATAAAGTAAAAGTGATGATAAAGGGAAGTAGGTTGATAAGTGTATCGTTTTTTATTTATGGAATTCCACTTATACTGCTATTGGTGGGATTAATAGTAGGAATGAAAATTTTTAGTGAAAATAAAGAAATCTTATCCACACTTTTATCAATTGTATTGGTGGCTTTTTATTTTTTAATAATGTGGATTATAAGTAAGAAAAATACTTTTGAAACAAATAATTATCCTAAAATAATTTTTGTAAATGCAAACTTAAATCAGAATTAACTTTATTTATTCCAATCCCACACTTTTAAACCGCTTATTCTTAAGATACTGAATAATAAAAATCCTGCGCCAATCCATTGAACGGGAGATAAAATATTTCCGTGAACAAAATATTCTAATACAACTGCAACTAAAGGAAAAGCTAACTCACAAATTGTTGCAACAGAAGCGCTAATGTTTTTTAATCCATAATAATATAGAAAAATTGCCGGGCCGCCGGTTGTAAATGCAATTATTGTAAAAACTAAAATCTGAGTATTTGTAACTTGTGTGATTGATGAAATAGTTCCGGAAGATAAAACAATAGTTAACATTATTATTGCAGTGAGAGAAAATCTTAAATACGTTCCTACTTCGTAACTAACATTTTTAAGAGCACGCTTGCTTAAAACAGTTGATGAACCGAAACTTGCCGCAGCAAGTAAAGCAAACAAAGCAGCGATAGTTGTCTTATCGCCTGTATCAAAATTTGGTAAACTAAATCCGAAAGTCATTATATAAGCACTAACGATTGCAATTCCTGCCCACACAAA
Organism: Ignavibacteriaceae bacterium; assembly: GCA_049291095.1. Lineage (GTDB taxonomy): Bacteria > Bacteroidota > Ignavibacteria > Ignavibacteriales > Ignavibacteriaceae > IGN3. The sequence continues at coordinate 33,786 of JBATOT010000077.1, forward strand.
AAATTCTTTTTTAAGTTTTTCCTTTAGAATGATTCCCGCAAGTGCAATTGCAAAAATGGGCTGCATCTTTTGAATAAACACAACGATAGAAAGATTAATGAAATCAACATAAAATAAAGCGCGGGTTATGGCCATAGTTCCAATTGCACCGCCAGCTAATGCAACACCGATAAACGCTAACCAATCTTTTGGAGCTAATAATTTTATCTGATCAGAATATTTTTTAAAAAACGGAGTAAGTAATAAAGCAACAACGGTGCTTTCAATAAACACAACAAGCGTAACGGGTAAACTGTAAAGTGATGGCGTGAGAACTATTCCATCAACAGCCCAGAGTGATGCGGCGATGATAACAAGTGTTGGAGAAAGAAAATTTGAATTTCTTTTGTTAAGTTCTTTAATCATCAATCTAAATTTCGATTAATCTTTTTTATGATTAAGTACATCTAATCTAATTTTTGTGACAAGTATAAAAATTGCAAAAACCATAGTTACAGAGTTTGCTATTATTATGGGATAAGATTCTATTCTTAAACCATACCATAGCCATAAAATAAAACCCAAATTTAGAAGTGAAAACATTCCCAGTGAAATATCTTTTGTATGTTTATGCCTATAAACCTTTATTGCCTGTGGAATAAATGCTATAGTTGTACAAAAAGCCGCAAAAAATCCTAAATAACTATCCATATTTTTCTTATTTATTTTGTTCACAAAATTAGGTATAAATGAAGAATTATTTCGTTATCCTACCAACACCATCGTAAATGATTCAAATCAAAATGGGGTGCAGATTTAAGGTAAAAATTACCCATTTCCCCAAATCCTTACTTTTTGGGATTAAGACGACTTGAAAAATATAGCAGAATCACATTACCCAAATGGAATAATAATTGCATAAATAAGAAAAAAATGAAATAAAGCTGATGATGAACTTTTACCACAGTCAGGGGTTTAAAAGGCGTCGTTATTATAAAACAACTAAACTAATTTGAGGTAATTAAGTGGAAGATCAACTAACGAAAGAAGTAGTAAAAAATAAAATATCAGATGATTTTGATACTGATCTTGAAAAAGTAATAAGTAAAGCTATCATACCCAGTGAATTACCCAATTGGAATAAAGCAGAAACATCTCTGCAAAACAAACTGCAATTTGTTTTAAGAAGAGTAAATCTAGCTAAGTCTCTCCAGGATGATGACATTTCAAAATGGATGGGCGCAACAAATGAAGTATATGAGTTAAATGCATTGCGCACTTATTTACTATTAAGCGCAGTAAATCTGATTGGTGAAATTATTCGTGTTGATACACCAATGACGTTTTTATCATGGCTGGATACTTCTAATTCCATAACAACCAGAAGTATTAGAGAAGAATCAATTAGCAAAGCTATTAATTCGGTTGGTGTCGTTGATGATCAGAAAAAAGCAGTTAAGCTTATTAAATCAGTATTTGCTCAGTACAAATTAACAAACTCTGTTGATTCAAATTATTTTTCATTTTTTACAGAAGCAATTGACAGCGAAACACAAAACTGGATCGCAACAAACTCATGGATATATCAAGACAATCCGCTTGAAAAATGGGCAAATCTGCAAAATGTTAAAGAAGGTTATAGTAATCTAACATCAGCTGAAAATAAAAGATTGACCAATGCAAGAAAAAGATGGGATGTACTAGATTCAAATCAAAAATTATTTGAAGTATCACAATTTCTTGAATTCTTATTTAATCAGTATAATCTTTGTCAGGTAAATCCTCCTGTAAAAATGGATAAAGATCCTGTTGCAAAAGTTTGGAAAGATATTGATCAGGCGGTTGGTGAGTACAAAGTTAATTATTTGTCAAACTCACTTTTTAATCAAATTGGTGCAGATGGGCAAAAATTTAAATTCAATGAAGTTAGATGTGTATTTAAAGAAGAAGAATTAATTGTATTTGAAGGTGATGTTAGAGAAAAAGACAGAGAGCTTTGGCTTAAAAGACTTTCGGAATGGCTAAAAACAAAAATTGATTCAGAAAATGCTATTGGCGAAACTATCTTCTTAACCCCTAAAAATCAGGCTTTAGTGCTGGCGGGGGAAAATCTTACTGCGCTTTTAGAAAAATGGATTGACAAAGCTGTTAAAAATATTTTGAATAAAAAATAAAAAATAAAAATTAAAAATAGCATAAATTTAAAAAACCATGGTTATCCATGGTTTTTTAGTTTTAAATAGAATCTAAAAATTAATTTTCTGCTAATCTTATGGCTAATCTTTTTGTAGATGTAAAGTGAGTATTGAAAACAGTTGAAGCTGATTTAGGAATATGAACATCAATTGATGTCTCTTTAAATAAAAAATCAAAACTCATTTGATTAGGATTTTCTTGTAAAGGTTTTTTGATTTTTTTCTTTTTCATATTGCAGATGTGTAAAAAAAATTCTTAATTGTGTTATAAAATTTGTGGCGGTAAAGTAAAAAGATTTATCTATAAAAAGAAGAAACATGAAAAATTAATAATTAATTTTCCTTTTAAATATAAAATACCTCCATAGTTGTAATAACTTTTTACAGATATTTTATCTCACCTGCTTAACAATCATTAAGAGTTTCAAATTGGCATTAAAAAATTTATGTGATTGAAAAATTATTTACAGGTTTAAAATATCACATCCCATCATACTCTATACTTTCAAAATGATGTGCTGCATCTGAGTGTCTTAACATAACAGGATCTGTATAAAAATTCTTTTCTTCTCCAGGCTCAAGTTTATCAATTTTGGCAATTGATTTTTTTGCATCAATAAGATATGTAACTGTTATATTGGTCAAAGTTTCTTCACTTACATTTATTAAACTTCCTTCATAATGAGCAAAGTCTCTTGCTTGCAACGCTGGTGCATTAACATCAACAGACTCTCTATTCTTTACATAATTTGCTTTAACTGAAACCAACTCTTTTTCTTTAATAAAATTATCGTAAACAAAGTATCCTCCGACTAAAAGTAAAACTAAAACCAAAAATTTTTTCATAACTACTCCTTTTTAGAATAAGATTTATTTAACAAACATTAACACTTATTATCTAATAATGTCGTTTATAATAACTAAGTTTTATTAAATAGATAGCGTTTTCAAAATTTTATCAATACTTTTACAAAAAGTACACCATATCATTTACACTTCATTTATAAGATAAATGGGATAAAACGCAATATTTTCTAATAGTCTAGATTCTACAGGAACATTTTTACTTGTTTTTTTTTGCAGAAATTATATGAGTAACAAAAGTAAGAGCTAGATTTTTCCGAGAAAGACAAGAGTTTTACACAAGATGACGGAGTTCCCTTAAATTCATAGTCTTTGGACTGCTAAGAAAGCACACAAAACGATAAGATTGCTTTCTGGTTTCATACAAAATTTCCATACAAGGATATGATTTTAAAAAAGTTAAACTGGACAAATTTGCTCTTTTTACATAAAACTTTATAACAATATTTTCATACCTAGAATCAATAAAGACAATCAAAAATAAAGATCCCCAACTGATTTCCTTAGAACAACCGGTGATTAATAAATAATCACCAAGTCTCTGCTCAAAATGTGGCAGGGATATTTTATTGCTTCATTCCGGTTCAATTAATACTGTTCAAATGTAGCCACTCATATTCTGATTTTTTTATATAATCGTTGTTTAAGGCTTATTATTAAAGAAAATTCATTTGGCCTTTAATTTGTTATACTCTATTCAAATAGTTTTAAAATAACCTTTTAGGTAAAAGATGATGCACGATATCCCGACAATGAATAAAGGATATACTTTTGGTTTTGAGGACTTTACTAAAGAAATGAATGGTGATGTTCTGATTGAAAAAGTAAACTTCTCCAGAGCAACATTTAAAGAAGCGCAGGAATTTAAAGACAGGTTAGTTTATGATATTCTTACAAACAACTTAAAGATAATTATTGATTTAAGTAGCTGTGAGTATATCGATTCAACTTTTCTCGGTGCTTTAGTGGTTATACTGAAAAAAATGGCTGAAAGAAGTGGTGAAATTAAATATGTTATCCCACAACCATCGGCGCTTTATTTATTTAAAATTACCGGACTTTACGGAGTGTTGAATTTATATCGTAATAAAGAAGAAGCTTTAGAAAGTTTTGCTTAAAGTTTTATTAATGATGTGTAACGAGTGAATTTAATCTGTATGTTAATTAGCGAATGAAAAAGGGAGAAAAATGGAAACATTAATTTTATCAATAGTATTTGTTGTAATAGTTGCATTCTGCTACACATTATGGAAGAGTGCATTAAATGAAGAAAAAAAAGAAGTAGGAAAATTATTTAGATAAGTGAACTTTCTGATTCATAAGAAAAAGTTTAAACCGCAGTGATGCGGTTTTTTTTAACAAAAATGTACTTACAAACTAAAATCACAACCAAACTTTGAGAAACTACGGCTTTTCGTTATTTTTACAACGCATCCGTAGCTCAGTTGGTAGAGCAGTAGACTCTTAATCTATTGGTCGGGGGTTCGAGTCCCCCCGGGTGTACAGATTAGAAAGTTTAACAGCTATTGTGTAAAAATTCCCTCGTTAGATGAGGGTTTTTTACTTTTAAATGCTTTTATTTCTTGCATAGGATTTGCAAGATTAAAGAACATTAGATTTCTATTTTTTAGGAGAAAGACAAACTTGAAAATTTCCTTATATACTTTCATACTTTTTGCAATAGTTTTAATATCGGCTCAAGCGCAAGATATTGAAGATACATTAATGATTTATGGCCGTGATAGGTTTTATAAAACTCATCTGCCATTAGGGTATAACTCTTCAAAAAGTTATCCCCTCGTTCTGGCTTTTCATGGTGGATTAGGAAATCCTGATTTGTTAGAGGAACAAAGTGGTTTTTCTGCCAAAGCGGATAAAGAAGGATTTATTGTTGTTTATCCATACGGCACAGGATCGTTTGATAAAAAACTTTTAACTTGGAACACGTGGAATTGCTGCGGCTATGCAGATAAAAAAAACATTAATGATGTTGATTTTATAAAAGCTGTCTTAAAAGAAATTAAAGCTAAATATAGTATTGATGAGAGAAGAATATATGCTACAGGTTTATCAAACGGGGGAATGATGTGTTATTTACTTGCTTGTGAATTACCGGAGCAATTTGCTGCAGTTGCACCGGTTGCAGGTGCTATGTTTGATACATTAAATTGTGATCCGAAAAGCGAAGTTTCATTTATAATTTTCAATAGCGTTGATGATTTGCATGTGCCATACAATGGCGGTGCAGGAGAAGAATCACTTGTTGATATAGAATATCTTCCTGTGGAAACAACAGTAGATCTATGGGTAAAAAGGCACAATGGATTTTTAATGCATAGATCTGAAAGCACTGAATTTCATAAAACCAGTTATAAGAATAACAATGGAAGAGAAATAATACTATATAAAATGTTGCGTGGCGGGCACTCGTGGCCAGGCGGAGAAAAGATTAGACGTTTTGCAGATAATCCAATAAAAAATGTTTCCGCAACAGACCTGATTTGGGAATTCTTTAAAAATAATCCTAAAAATTAAAGATCAAGTAAAGCCATACCTCCTTCAGAAGTTTCTTTGTAGATACTTGGCAGATCGTGCCCTGTTTGATTCATTGTTTTTACAATTTTATCAAAAGAAACCAAATGTCTTCCATCAGATAATAATGCAAAAGTTGAAGTGTTCAAAGCTCTTTCTGCCGCAAAAGCATTTCTTTCAATACAAGGAACCTGAACTAATCCATTTATAGGATCGCAGGTTAAGCCAAGATGATGTTCTATTCCCATTTCAGCAGCATATTCAATTTGATAAGGAGTCCCGCCGAGCAATTGTGTAGCCGCAGCAGAAGCCATTGCACAAGCAGTCCCAATTTCTCCCTGGCATCCAACTTTGGCTCCGGAAATAGAAGCATTTTCTTTAACGATATTTCCAACTAATCCTGCTGTTGCCAATGCTCGTAAAATTTTATCATCCGAAAAAGAAAAACTTTCCTGCAAATAATTTAATACAGCCGGCACAACACCACTAGATCCGCAAGTTGGAGCAGTAACAATCAATCCGCCATTTGCATTTTCTTCTGTTACAGCAAGTGCATAAGAAAAAATTAATGTTTTACCTTTTAAAGATCCGCTAAAATTTTTTGCTTTTACAAAATATGAAGAAGCTTTTCTTGCCAGTCCTAATCCGCCAGGTAAGATTCCTTCATTTTCAATTCCGCGTTTAATTGAATCACGCATAATTAACCAGGCTTCTCTCAGGTAATCATAAATCTCAACTCCCTCAATTGACTCAACGTATTCCCAAAAAGATTTTCCGGATTTCTTTGTCCATGCAAGAATATCTTTCATTGTCGTTAAATCATAAATACGATTTTCACTCTCATCACTTGCAAAATCTGTTATCTTTCCACCGCCAACACTGTAAACAGTCCAATCAGTAATTAGTTTTTTATTTGAATCGAAGGCTTCAAGCTTTAATCCATTTGGATGTTTTGGTAAAAAGATTTCTGGTTTCCAATCAATAAAAATTTCTTTTGGTTCAAAAGCGTTAATAAGGGTAACGTCAGTTTGATGTCCTTTTCCCGTGGCGGCAAGACTTCCATAAAGAGTAACAGAATATGATTCTGCATTTGGATACTTCGATTTGAAAATTTCAGCAGCTTTTCTTGGACCCATTGTATGGCTGCTTGAAGGACCATTGCCGACTCTAAAAATTTCTTTTATTGATTCCATAATTTTTTCTAACGTTAATTAGTATATAAAGTAACAAAATTTACTAAATAAAGGTTATAAAACATTTGGATATTGTGTATTCATTTAAAATAAAAAAAAGGACACACAACTAGTGTGTGCCCTTTCAGTATAAAATGAAGGTCGATTTACTTAATCAACATCATCTTTTTGGTTTCAGAAAAATTACCAGCCTGGATTTTGTAAAAATAGATTCCGCTTGCAAGATTGCTTCCATTAAAATCTACCTCGTAAAAACCCGCCGGTTTTTGTTCGTCTACCAAAGTTGTAATCTCATTTCCTAAGACATCATAAACTTTTAATATCATTTGAATTGATTGTTTTGTCCCATTTTTACCAATCGAAGGGATTGTGAATTTAATTTTTGTAGAAGGATTAAATGGATTTGGATAATTCTGTTTTAAAGAAAAATCATCGGGCAAATTATTTTCATCTTCAACTGATGTTGGTGCACCAACCTGGAAAGTTCCTGAACTGACAGCACCACCAACATAAGCTGCATCAACAGCTCTTACACTCCAATCATATAAACCGTCTTCAAGACCGAATATAGACCACTCAGTTACAGCACTTATATTACCCGGTTCCGGGAGGCGCGAAGCTGTTGCAAAATAGTTACCAATTAAATCTTCTGGTCGCGTTGGCGTATGAGTGCCTTTACGAACAATTTGTATATCATAAGTTAATACAGGTGAGGGAGTGTGATCATCTGAAGGTGCGACCCACGTTAAAATTACAGAACCATTGGTGTGAGTTACAGCGTTTAATCCTGTTGGGTTTATTGGCGCATCATTCTGCCCGGGTGCATCGTTTCTGTAAACATGCATTTGAGCTTCTACTAATCCATTACCACCTGGAACAAAGTACTGACCAGCGATAAAGTAATCGAGATCACCATCATTGTCTATATCGAACCAGGAAAATGTTCCCCCGCGATCGCCGGCAGCTCTTGGTGCCGGTAGTGTGTTAGATGTATCAGGAGTAAAGATGCCGTTGTTGTTTGTGTATATTCTTGCTCTTCCTTCGATATTAGAACCCGAGTTATAATTGCCCGCTAAAAGAATATCCATATCTCCATCAGAATCATAATCTGCCCACGTTGCTGCTGAAAGATCAAACCAACCTTCACAAGGAACACAGGATATAACTTCTATTGGAGTGTAAGAATCATTATCATTATTATAAATACGTAACGCCATAGTATAATTACCATTGCCTTCATTTAAATTGCCGGCTACTAAAATGTCCAGATCACCGTCATTATCATAATCGCCCCATTGTGCTTCACCATGTTCAACAGTAATTGAATCCAGTACATTTTCTACTGTAAAATTACCGTTCCCATCATTACGATATCTTTTAATAAAACTTTCATCAGTGTTTGGAACCATATTTACAAGTAGTAAGTCAAGATCATTATCGGAATCAAAATCTGCCCACATACTGCTTGCGTGAACAGTCGGTGCAAAAACAGAATCAACCTCTACAAAATTAAATCCTCCTGTTCCATTCAATCCCTCATTACGCATTAATGCAGTTCTAAATGAAAATGTATTCAGATCATATACAGATGGAATAAGCAGATCAAAATCAGCATCGTTATCAAAGTCAGTCCAGGTAATAGATTTTAGATCAAATTCAGCCTGACTATTATCTTCCCAGTAACCGGGCAACACTGTATCTGTTAAATTTAATATTCCGGAATCGTTTCGATAAATGACGGTAACATCATCTGATCCAACTGCTAAATCCATATCACCGTCGCCATCAGCATCTCCCCATGCCATATCTGAAGCGCCTGTAGTTATTCCATCTAAAGAAATGCTTAAATAATTAAAATTCCATTTAACTGAATCGAGTGGTCCATTATTAACTAGTAAAAGTAAACGATCTTCTACACTTTGATTATAAACCACATAATAACCAAGAACTGCTATGTCTAAATCTCCATCATTATCGTAATCAGCAGGAGCGGTTGTTATAACCCAAAAATCTTCATCTTCTGGCGTAACAAAAATTGAATCAATTGGAGTTACTTCTGTAAAATCTCCAAATACGCCACCCGGATTTGGCTGAACAGCAATTATTCTTAAGGTTGAATCAACATCACCATCATCATCCGTTACTTTTAACCATACGATATATGTGTTTGCTAAATTATAAGTATGAGTTGGATTTTGTTCAGTTGAAAATTGGTTGTCGCCAAAATTCCAATTCCAGGAAACTATTGTACCATCAATATCAAAACTTGCATCAGTAAAACTAACAGTTAACCCACTTGCAGAATGATTAAATGCTGCAGTTGGCAGTTGATTTAATGGCGGTGGCGGCGGGCCGGCAAAATGTTGAATGTATCCTTGATAGCCAGCAATCCATGCATCGCCAAATGAATTTGAAACGATTGAAAAATAAAATCCAAAATTATTATTTGATGATATGTTTAGTACTGCCCAGCCTTGTCCTGCATTTCCTGTATAATATGCTGAGTTTGAATTTGTACTTACCCAAAATTCGTTTGGTCCCGTTAGAAATAAATCAGTTAATTGATCAACATCGTTAGGTGTTGGTAATATTTGCCATGTTGCTCCAGCATCTGCACTTCTGTATGCCTGTCCCGAAGAACCAATTGCACAACCAACATTTTCATTATAAAAATCCATATCCTGAATTTGA
>JBATOT010000078.1:0-34240 GCA_049291095.1 Ignavibacteriaceae bacterium
CTTCTGAGTAGTATTTTATTTCAGACATATTGCATCCATAAAATAAAAAAGGCTGCTAAACTAAGCAGCCTTAAGTTATAACAAAAAAATTAGTTAAGCAGGAATTACATTTATTGCGGGATTAACATCACGTTTTAATAATCCTTCGATTGCCATTAATGTTCCACTAATAGAACTTGGACAGCTGCCGCAAGCACCTTGATATCGGATCTTAACAGTGTAACCATCCAAACCTAAAACTTCTAAACCGCCGCCATCACCGGCAAGTGCAGGTCTAACTTTTTGATCAAGCAAAATATTTATTTGTTTTAATAACTCGTTTGATTCCTCATCACTAACCGTAATTTCTTGCTCAGCAGGAATAAGATTTTTATCAAAAGTTTTTAAGAAGTTTATAAATGGTCTTTGTATTTGTCCCCAATTATTTTCTGCTGATTTTTCAATCGTAACAAATTTATCCATATAAAAAACAGAAACTACACCATCAATTTCAAAAATACCTTTTGCAAACGGATCGTTTTGAGCAGAAGCTTTATCAGCATATTGTCTTGTTTCAAAGTTTAATAATTTTTCATTCAAGATAAATTTTAGCGCGTGAGGATTTGGAGTTAAATCAACATCTTGTACCATTAACATAATTACACCTTTTTGTTTATACGTGTGCGAAAAATATACTTTCGTATTTAACTCCGCAAGTCACTTTGTTTTTTAGATGATAAATCGCATAGTTTTCTTTTTAGAATAGTGTATAAAAGCTATTTTTGTTCACAAAATTTGAGAATAAAATGAAAAAAATATTAATTGTGTTTACTGGTGGTACTTTTTCGATGATGATTGATGAAAAAACCGGTGGTGCTATCCCAAGATATTCAGGGAATGAACTTTTAGGAATGATTCCCGAAGCAAAATCTTTAGCAGAAATTGAATGTTTTGATTTTGGAAAATATCCTGGTCCTCATGTTACACCTGAATTGATGTTGGATTTATCAAAGAAGATAAATGCAAAATTAAAATCAGATAAGTTTGATGGTGTGGTTGTAACTCACGGAACAGACACACTTGAAGAAACAGCTTATTTTTTGGATTTAACAATCAAAACAGAAATTCCAATTGTAGTTATTGGTGCTATGAAAAATAGCTCTGAGCCAGATTGGGACGGACCAAGAAATCTTATTGATGCACTACATATTTGTTTAAATGATAACTCAAAAAATCTTGGCGTACTTGTTTGTTTAAACGGAGAAATAAATGCTGCAAGCGAAGTAACAAAAATTTATTCGGATTCAGTTGAATCATTTAAGAGCTTGGATTTTGGAACTCTTGGTTTTGTACAAAATGGAAGAGTGATATTCAATCGTTTGCCAAGACATCTTGAAACAATTGAGACAGATAAAATTAATACGAATGTAGATTTACTTACGGTTTACGCTGGGATGGATGAGAAGTTTTTCAAGTACTCCGCAGACAGTAAAGTTGATGGAATTGTTGTTGAAGCTTTAGGAGTTGGCAATGTTCCGCCACCAGCATTTGAGGGAATAAAGTATGCCGTTGAAAAAGGTATTCCAATTGTGCTCACTTCTCGATGCCCAGCGGGAGAAACTGATGATGTTTATAGTTATCCTGGTGCAGGAAAACACTTACACGATCTTGGTGTAATTTTTTCAGATTATCTAAACGGACAAAAAGCAAGAATTAAACTGATGATTGTTCTTGGACTTACTGACAAGCAAGATGAAATAAGAAAATATTTTGAATAGTAAGAATGTCATTGCGAATCGACGATAGTCGGTGAAGCAATCTGTTGAATAACTACAGATCACTTCTTACAAATTTCTTCAGGATTTGTGATGATGAAGACAAATTAAATCTTGTGTAATTCCTCAATATCAACTTTAACAACATCGTTTATTTTTTTACCGAGAAACAATTCTGCAACTTGTTTAAATGTTGTTGGAATATCGCTTACATATAAATCCAAATTGCCTGGTACCGCTGAGTTTGTTTCAAATCCAATTCTATTAATTTCATTTCGAACTACTTCAGCAGTCGCAATCCCAGAATCTATTAGCTTAACATCTTTGCCTATTACTTCTTGAATAACATCTGCAAGAATGGGATAATGTGTACAACCAAGCACTAAAGTATCAATATCTTTTTCTCTTAATTCTTTCAGATATTCTTCTGCAATTTCATAAGTCGCGCGATGATGTGTCCAGCCCTCTTCGGCGATTGGGACAAATAATGGGCAAGCTTTTTCAAATACTTCAATCGAGTTATCAATTTCCTTTATCGCATTAGAGTAAGCATTATTATTAATTGTAGCACGGGTTCCTATTACACCAATTCTGCCGTTTCTTGTTTCTTTAAAAGCCATATCTGCGCCCGGTAAAATTACACCTATAACCGGAACATCAAACTTTTTTCTTAACTCTGGAATTGCAATTGATGATGCGGTATTGCAGGCAACAACAACTGCTTTAACATTTTTTTTAAGTAAAAAAGCTGAATCCTGAATTGAGTAATCAATTACCGTAGCGTTTGATTTTGAACCATAAGGTACACGAGCAGTATCACCAAAATAAACTATACTTTCTCTTGGAAGAACTGAAGATAATCTTTTAACAACTGTTAAACCGCCAATACCGGAATCAAAAACTCCGATTGGTTTTTCCTTTTCCATGAAATTCAAAATCGCACCTATAATTTTTAAGTTCTCTAAACAATCCTTAAAATCTCAGGACTGGAGTCCTGAGCTACAATATTTGTGTAATGGTATCTGTTAGTTCCGAAATAATAAATTGATAATCATTCTGTGAAACTTTGTGTCCGTTTCTATCCAGCACATAAAATGAATCAACAATATCATCGCCTTTAGTTGAAATCTTTGCGAAGTAAATTATCAAACCAAGTTTATTCATTTTATTAGTTACGTGGTATAAAAATCCTAATCTATCCGGAGAGTGAACATCCAAAATTGTGTAACGGTCATGTTTTTCAAAAGTGATTTTTATTTGTCCGCTGCGTTTAAATAATTTATTTTCGATTCGCCACCAGCGCGTTTTTAATTTTGCAACTTCCTGGTGAAGTTCTAAAAATCCGTTAATAACAGAATAAAAATCTTCCTTGATCTTTTCATATTTATTTGTGTCAACCCGTTTATGGGACCTGAAATCAGTAACGAGAAACGTGTCTATAACAATTCCATCTTTACGCGTAAATATTTTTGCGGAATGAATATTTGCATCGTTTATTGCAAAAACTCCGCAAAGTTTTGAAAGCAACGAAGGAAAATCTTTTGTAATGATTGTAACATTTGTAAAATCATCAAGCTCTTTAAAAAGAACAGAAACACTATCGCCTTTTAATATTTCTTCAACGTGTAAAGCAATTTCTTCATCAGAAAAATGATTTACATAACCCATATCATCGTGTAAAGAATCAAAATGATCCTGCACATGATTTTCTGTAATCTTATCTGAATGTTTGGAAATATCTTTTGGTGCAGAATAAATTGTTGAGTAAAGAAGTTCCTCGCCGGAAATTTTATCTTCAATCATTGCTTTACTTTTTCGATATAATTCAGATAGCAATTCTGCTTTCCAGGAAGTCCAAACTGCTGGGTTAACAGCGGATAAATCCGCATAAGTTATAAGATAAAGTAGATCAAGTTCTTCAATCGAGTTAAACTTTGTTGCAAACCCATTTAATGTCTCCGGATCATTTAAATTTCTGCGGAAGGCAACTTGCTCCATCATCAAATGATTCTTTACAAGAAAACCAACTTTATTAATCTCTTCCTCTTCATATCCAAGCCTGATCATAATAGAAGAAGCCATTTCAGCTCCTATAATTTCGTGACCGGAAATGTCTATTGGTTTTGCGATATCATGTAGAAGTAAAGCGAGATTTATAATTTCTTTATCTTTAATTGAATTATATAATTGGCTGTATGATGAATTTTGATTTGCAAGTTTTTCTAAATTGCGAATTGTAATTAAAGTATGTTCATCTGCAGTGTAACAATGATAAACACCATGCTGCATAAATCCATTTAAATCACCAAACTCTGGAATGAAAGCTCCAAGTACACCAAGCTCATTCATAATCGCAAGTGTTGATCCAACATGGCGAGAGTATTTTAATATCTCTCTAAAGAAAACTGATGACTCCGGCTGCGACCAATTATTTTCATCAGCATTTTCAGTTGCATCAATAATTTTAGTGCGAAGATGATCATCGAATCCGGCATTTTGTGAAACTCTGTAATAAAAAACTCTAAAAATATCTGATAAAGTTAAAGCTTCTTTTTTTCTTTGATAAATAACTTTATTCTTTATATAAAAATCATCATCTAGATCGTATGATAAAGAATCGGGAACCGGATTAACATACTCAACTTTATATTTCTTTATTAATGTATGTGATACACGAAAAACTACATTTGTTGCATTAAAGTAGTTTTTCATAAATGACATCAAATCGTTTTCATCATATCCAAAAATCGAAGAAAGTTTTAATTGATTTGTGAATTCAAATCTATCTGTTTTGGATTTTGTTGTAATGTGAAGAAGATGACGAATAGTAAGAATTAATTTGTAGCTTTCTAATAATCGTTTACACTCTGCTGCCGTTGTTAGTTTATGTTTTTTAAGATGATTTATAAACATTTCAGCCTCTGTTAACTCGTGCTGCGAGTTTAACAGATGCTTACTCGAAATCATCATCATCCACTCAATTGATTGAAAATCACGCAAACCGCCGGCAGACATTTTTACGTTTGGCTCAAGCATTTTTGGTGAATCACCATACTTTTCATGCCGTTGTTTTACATCTGCAATAAAATTTATGATTAGTAGTTTTTTTGTATCATCATTTATGGAATCTAAAAGAGTTGAATTCCATTTATTATACAGAACATCATTACCGGCAATAAAACGAGTTTCAAAAAATTGTGTAAAAGTGTGAAGATCGGTTGTTAAATATTTTTGTATATCAGTTACCTCGCGAACTGTGTGTGAGGCTTCAATTCCACCATCCCACAAATTTGTAATTAAAGATTTAATTTCTTCATCATCTTTATCAATGGAATCGGAAATAATCATCAAATCAATGTCGGAATATGGAGATAGCTCGCGCCTGCTAAAACTGCCTGCCGATGTAAGAGCAAATGAAATTTTTTTATCAGCAAGAATTATTCTAATTGTATCTTCTAAAAGCAAACTGTAGTCTTTGCTAAACGCAAAAGCATCAGATTTGCCATTGAATGATGCAAATAGATTTTCTCTTTCTTTAAGAAATTCTTTTTTTATTTCGAGTAAGCGTAGCATATTAAATAAGATTGCTTAATATCAAACTGAACTTGTTTCAGCTTCTAAACATTTTATACCAAAATATTCGCATCCCGGAAAAATCGGGACGGAATGACAAGATACCTTAATTTAGTAAATCACCGTTTTCTTCTTCTTCATCTTCATCTTCATAAAACTCATCATTGTAGTACTCAGCTTCTATAACGGATGAAATTCCACCGCGAGTATTGAACTCAGCAGTAACTTTCATAAATCTTGGTTGAGTAACTTCAACAAGATCATCAAGAATTATATTTGTTAAACTTTCAAAAAATATTCCATCGTTCCTGTAAGATTGCAAATAAAATTTGTACGATTTTAATTCCACACAAAGTTGATCTGGTTCATATTCAAGAGTTATGGTTGCAAAATCAGGCTGCCCTGTTTTAGGGCAGAGTGAAGTAAACTCTGGTGCAATGTGAGTAACTGTGTAATCTCTGTCAGGATATTTATTTTCAAATACTTCTAAGATTTTTGTTTTGTCGTTCATTGTTTTTTGTTGTCTTTCTTAATTAATACTTTGGTCTAACTTTATATTTAATTGGATCTTCAAATCCAGCTTTCTGAAAACCGCGTAAACGTAATGCACAACTATCACAAACTCCACAAGCTTCATCTTCATTTTGATAGCAACTCCATGTTAAATGAAGTGGCGCATCAAGTTCAATTCCTTTATTAACAATTTCTGCCTTGGATAAGTTTATAATCGGAGTAACAATTTTGATTTTTGTATCAGGTTTTGTTCCAAGATCAATCATTTTTTCATAAGCAGAAAAAAAATCAGGTCTGCAATCAGGATATCCGGAAGAATCTTCGTAAACTGCTCCAATAAAAACAGCAGTTGCGTTTAAAACTTCAGCCCAGCTAACACAAGCCGAGAGAATATTTGCATTTCTAAAAGGAACGTAAGAAGATGGAATATACGGGTTTTCTAAATCAGCTATTGTTACTTCTATATTTTTATCAGTAAGAGATGAACCGCCGATTTTTGCAAGATGTGTGTAATCAATAATTAATCTTTTTTTAACTCTGTAGTGATCAGCAATTTCATCAAATGATTTTAATTCTCTGTTAACTGTTCGCTGTCCGTAATTTATATGTGCAAAAGCAAGTTCGTAATCAAGATTTGCAATAGCGGCAGTAACGCAACTATCCATTCCACCGCTTAAGGCAATAACTGCAATATTTTGTTTTGATGACTGCATTTATGATGTTTTAATGATTGAAAATTCTGAACTCAAAATACAAAAAAAGGATTAAAAGATTTTTAGGATTATTCATTGCACATTTCTTTGCTGTCTTTGTGAAAATCATAGCGCCCTTTGCAAGAAAAGCGTTAGCTGTATTTCACACAAAGCTAAAACATGCTCCCATAAGGATGGCTATGCCAAAAGCTCTCTAAGTTTAAATCCAACAATTTCTTTCTTAATTTTACTAAGAAATTTTATTAAACCTTAGAGGATACAATGCGTAAAACTGTTATTGCCGGAAACTGGAAAATGAATAATGATTTAGCTCAATCAGAAAAACTTATTGTTGAGTTGAAAAATCTTTTACAAAATGAAAAACCAAATTGTGATGTGATTGTTTGTCCGCCTTTCACGTCACTTTCTGAAGCATCAAAACTATTAAAAGGCAGCCAGATAAAACTTGGTGCGCAAAATATGCACTTTGAAGAAAACGGAGCGTTTACAGGTGAAATTTCTGCATCAATGTTAAAATCAGTTGGATGTGAATATGTAATTCTTGGGCACTCAGAACGTAGAGCAATTTTTGGTGAAACTGATGAACTAATAAATAAAAAAATAAAGAAATCATTGGCTTCAGGATTAAAACCAATTTTTTGTGTCGGCGAACTTTTAGAAGAACGCGAAACCGGTATTACAAATGATGTTATAAAAAAACAGGTGCTTCTTGGTTTAGCAGGAATTACCGAAGCAGAAATGAAAAACATTATTATTGCTTATGAACCGGTTTGGGCAATTGGTACCGGAAAAACTGCAAGTCCTGCTCAGGCGCAAGAAGTTCACGAGTTTATTCGTGATTTAATTGAGATCGATTACTCTTTAGAAACAGCAAATGATGTTACAATTCAATACGGCGGAAGTGTAAAACCGGATAACGCAAAAGAATTACTTTCGCAAAAAGATATTGATGGAGCTTTGGTTGGTGGTGCTTGCTTAAAGGCAGATTCATTTTTGGGAATTATAAAAGGCGCGTAGATAATTTAGAATTATAAGTTTAGAATTTAAAATTGGCCCTGTTTTATTGCAGGGCTTTTTTATAAGTTTTATCTATTCCTACCGCGATTTATTCCATTCCAGACTAAAATTTTTACGTTTTATTCGTTTTTGATCAAAAATCGTTAGTACATGTACTAATGACAATTCTGTTTTTCCTTTTTACCTTCTTGCAGGTTTTTGGAAAAATATTATGCTTGAAATAAAAACTAAAAATATTCTGGCACGATTGTTTGCCCCCCCCCCCAATATATTTTTTCTGGGGAGTAAAAAATGGTGCTGATATTTATAAGCCCGCTTTTTATTCTTCCGTATGAAGTTTATAGAGTTTTATTATTCTTACAAAATCATTCCTGCTCATTTAACCTTGAGCATTTATCCTTTTATATTAATTTTTATCCAACAGGTTTTACGTAGCCTAAGAAGCGTAACACTAACCAATAAAGTATTTTTCTTCTCCAAATTATTAAGGTTATAAGATGAAGTTTTTAATAAGTATGATTTTGTTTTTATCAATTACTATCTCTGCACAAACAACATTAGAGAATGAAATTGAAAAGATTAAATCTAATCCTAATGTTAAACTTGAATATCTGGGTTATAATAGTCTAAAGGTAAATTACGATAAATTTACCAGACGTACTTTTTATTTGGGTAGTTTAAAAGGTAATGCAAAAAAGCAAGACAGCATACCACGTTTTGTATTTAACCTTTGGGAACTTGATACTTCTTTATACAATTATAAATACCAGTTCTGGCAGGAAGTACCATTAGCGAATAATTATATTAGACCAATAATGGATGACGTAAATAAAAACGGAAGGTTGGAATATTACGGGCTCAAGAAAGACTATTTCACTGACTATAGTGAGATATACTGCTATGAACAAGATGCAAGTGGGATTTTTAGGCAAGTTTATAAATATCCTTCAAATACTTTCCAAGCTAATAATATTTTCGATTTAAATAGAGATGGGAATCTCGAACTTCATCTTTTAGCCTCTCATCTTGACACTATTTGGGGAGGATATGTACACGATCAGACGTACTATAAAAAATCAAGTGAAAATTCTCTAGCAACCGACTATTATTTTGATTTTAATATTTATAAAGGAGGCGGCGATAATATTCAATTGAATGATTTTACAGTTGCCGATTTAGATTCTGATGGTGTAAATGAAGCCGTATTTAATAATTTTAATCCAAGAGAAGTTTGGTTAACAAAATTTAATGATATTGATACTACATTTGATTCAATAATAGTATTTCCTACTCCGTATATTGAAGATGTTTCTGGTTTCCCAATTGGTGATTTTGACCTCGATGGAAAAACTGAAATTATATATGCTGGTGTAATGGGTAATATCTATTTAATAGAATGTGAAGGAATTGACAATTATTCAATGAATTGGAATGGAAACACGGGTGTTCCAAATTCATATATCAACTTTCAAACAAATGATATTGACGGTAATGGAAAGCCTGAATTCTGGATTGGTGGAGAAGATTTTGGTTTGGATTTAACTCGATTAATTTGTTATGAAACAAATGGCGATAATTCATACATACCTGTTGCAGAAATTGAATTTCCTTATCTACTTTCATTAAATCCACCAAGGGCAAGCAGTATAGATGTAGACAATGATGGTAATGAAGAAATCTTCCTTCAACTGGGAAATAATGTTGTGATAATGAAATTTACAGGAAATCGAAATAGTCATAATTATGAGATATATTATTATCGGCTATTTGAATTCTCAATATTATCAATAGAATTGTTCAAATTCGCCAATCAACAATATCCGAATTTGGTTTTGCCTATGGAGTTATGGCAAAATGGGTATGGTCGTGATTTTACTCAGATGTTTAAGCATTACCTTACAGTGGATGTTGACGAACAAGCTAATACTCTAAATGATTATAATTTGTTTGATTGTTATCCCAACCCATTTAACCCATCAACAAATATAAGATTTGAAATTTCGGAACGATCGAATGTTTCAATTAAGGTATATAACATCTTAGGGAAAGAAATAACAACATTATTGATTAAATATCTTCCTTCTGGAGAACACACTGTTCAATGGGATGGGAAAGATGATAAGGGAAACGTTCTGCCCGGAGGAGTTTACTTTATCAGGATGGAGGCTAACGGCTTCCAAAAAACTATTAAATTAATTTTACTGAAATAAAAATTTAGGAATACGTAATTAAAAAACATTATTATTGCTTATGAGCCAGTTTGGGCAATTGGTACCGGAAAAACTGCCAGTCCTGCTCAGGCTCAAGAAGTTCATGAGTTTATTCGTGATTTAATTGAGATTGATTACTCTTTAGAAATAGCAAATGATGTAACAATCCAGTATGGTGGAAGCGTAAAACCGGATAATGCAAAAGAATTACTTTCACAAAAAGATATTGATGGAGCTTTGGTTGGTGATGCTTGCTTAAAGGCAGATTCATTTTTGGGAATTATAAAAGGCGCGTAATATTTTATTTTCTTTTCAAAAGCCTGATTTTTAACTTAAATCGGGCTTTCATTTCATTGCAATCCCTTCGTTTTGAGGTTATATTTGTACCTTATTTTTTCAGGAGTTTTGTAGCAAAGAATGATTTCCCTCAAAAATTTACTTTACAATCTGTTTATAGCCGCAACTATTTTCACCCAAGTAATATCTGGACAAGTTGTTTTCAGAGATCTTCCAAATTATAAAATAGATACATCAGACCAACTATTTTTTGATATAACAAATACCAGAAATATTATTCCATTAAATGGTACCTGGAAAGTTTATCCTGCTGATGATGAGAAAAAAGAAAAAGTTAGTATAACGGTTCCATCGATATTTGATGGTAAAGGTGAGTTTGTTTTTGAAAAAAGTTTTTCGCTTACAGGTGATCAGTTAAACAACAATAAAATTTCTTTAAACTTTTTTGGATTAAACTATTCGGCTGATATTTCAGTAAACAAAGTTATAATTTATCGTCATGCAGGCGGTGAATTTCCTTTTTCGATTTCACTTCCGCGCGATATTTTAAAATCTGATAAATCAAATATTGTATCTGTAAAACTTTCATACGAGCTTGATGCACAAAATACAATTCCATTAAAGCAAAGATTTTTATTTCCACAAAACTTAGGCGGAGTTATTCGCGATGTGTATCTGCACTTAACTCCAAATGTTAGCATTTCAGATTTTACTATTAAAACAGAAGTTAATGTAAAATCAAACAGTGCTGTTATTTCTATAAAATCGAGAATCGATAACAAAGAATTTAAAAAGACCACAGATACACTTGGCACTCAAACAAGTTTTTCATTACGCGCACAAATTTTTTATCCGGATGGAATTAATAGTTCTTCGCTTGAACCTAAAAGTTTTATATTAAAACAGAACAAGCAAATAGAAATAAATAATTCATTCACAATTTCTTCTCCAGCATTCTGGACACCAGAAAATCCTGCAAATTATACCGTAAGATTGGAACTATGGCGCGGTGATCAACTAATTGATAGAAGTGATAAAAGTGTTGCACTTTTTAGTTTAGAAGCCTCACAAAATAATTTTACGCTCAACGGAAAAGATTTTAATTTATATGGTGTCACCTATTCGGCTTCATTTTTTCAATACGGCAGTTTATCATCTTACGAAAGAATGGAAAGTGATCTTGATAAAATTAAACAAGCAGGATTTAATGCTGTAAGATTTTCTAAAACACTTCCGCATCCATATTATCTAAGACTATGTGAGCAAATTGGTTTGTTAGCTTTTGTTGAACTTCCAATTGCAAATTTGCCTGAAGGTTTAGCCGGATCACAAAATTTTGTTGTTCGCAGTAAAAATTATCTTTCCAGTTTACTTAATGCTTACAAAGATTATTCTGCAATTGCTGCAATCGGATTTGGTTCAAGTTATCTTTTTAGTTCAGATGAGCATCGTGCATTACTTTCTGATTTAGCCGGACAGGTAAAGAAAAGTAAAAATGCGCTTAGTTACGCATCTTTTTTTGATTACAGTTACCAGCAAATTAATAATTTGGACATTTATGGAATTGAATTGTTAAATAAACAACCAAATGAAATTCAACCGGATATTGAAAATATTATTACCGAGATAGGTAGCGGTAAATTTTTTATAGGAGAAGCGACTTACACTGCAAACATTGGACAAACTGATGGTTATGTAAATCAGTTTTCATATGAAGCTCAGGCGAAGTTTTTTGATGATATGTTTAATCTTTATGAAAAAAATAATCTTAGCGGCTTTTTTGTAAACACAATGTATGATATTCGTGGAGATTTTCGTTCAATCATTTCCGGTTATAATAAAAATAATGTCTATAATATTGGATTAATAAGCGAAGATCGAAATCAGGAAAGACTTGCATACAAAGTTTTATCTGCAAGAATGAGAAACACAGAAAAAGTTACCATTCCAATTGGAAGTAATAAAGATGATGCCCCGATGATTTTTATTATTACGGGATTAGTTCTTGCGTTGTTAATGGGTGTTCTTGTTAATTCAGGAAGAAAATTCAGAGAAGATGCTTCACGTGCTTTACTTCGCCCATATAACTTTTTTGCTGATGTTAGAGATCAAAGAATAATTTCTGCGTATCACTCATTCTTTTTGGCTCTAATAGTTGCTTTAGTTACTTCGCTGATATTTGCCAATCTTTTTTTCTATATAAGAAATAGTGTTTTATTCGAAAAGATAATTCTTGCTTTTGGAAGTACAGGAATGATTTCCGGTATAAGTTACTTAGCTTGGAATCCACTCAATGCATTAATATGGTTATTTGTTTTATCGGTAACCGTGATGATACTATTGACAATAATAATTACTGCTGCTTCATTTTTTGTAAGAACAAAAGTTTATTTCTCCAGCGTATTCTTTACAGTAGTTTGGTCTTTACTTCCGGTAGTTTTATTAATACCAGTAGGAATTGTGTTATACAGATTATTAAATGCCGGCGTGGGAAATATTTATATTTACATTTTTCTGGCAGCATTTGTTTTATGGATAATTTATCGATTGCTAAAAGGTATTTCGGTAATTTTTGATGTTAATGCGAGCGGCATTTATTTCTATGGTTTGATTTCAATCGCCGCACTAAAACTTATTTTCTTTCTTTACTTTGAAGTAAATAATTCAGTTTTTCAATATCTAAAACTTGCTCTAAAACAATTTAATATTTTTGGATAGAACTTTTGTATTTATCAAAATTAGAAATACTTGGCTTTAAATCTTTTGCACAAAAAACCCAGATTAATTTTAATCAGGGCGTAACTTCAATAGTTGGACCAAATGGATGCGGAAAAACAAATGTAGTTGATGCATTGCGCTGGTGCTTAGGAGAGCAAAAAAGCTCTACGCTTAGAAGCGATAAAATGGAAAATGTTATTTTCAACGGAACTGCTCAGCGAAAACCCATGGGGATGGCAGAAGTATCCCTAACAATTGAAAATAATAAAGGTATTTTACCAACAGAATATACCGACGTAACAATTACCAGGAGAATTTTTCGATCTGGTGAAAGTGAATACCTTCTTAACAAAAACATCTGCAGATTAAAAGATATTACAAATCTTTTTATGGATACCGGAATTGGTGCAAATGCTTATTCTGTTATCGAATTAAAAATGGTTGAAACAATACTGAGCAACAAAGCTGAAGAACGCAGAACTATGTTTGAAGAGGCTGCTGGCGTAAACAAATATAAACTTAGAAGAAGATTAGCATTAAGAAAGCTGGATGAAGTAAAATCAGATTTGACTCGTGTTAATGATATCGTTTCTGAGGTTGAGAAAAAAGTTGCATCACTTGAAAGACAAGCTAAACGCGCGGATAAATACAATGTTTTAACATCACAATTGCGGGAGTTAGAAATTGATTTATCTGAACGTGAACTTGCTTTATTTATCATAAAAATTGATGAATCAAAAATTAGCAAAGATGAAAACTTCAAAAAGAAAATACAGTTTGAATCTGATATTGCGAAACTTGAGGACGAAATAAAAACAGCGCGCGAACGACTTGTTGAAATTGAAACTGAGCTTAAAGAAAAACGAAATGAAATAACTTTACAGACCGAGAAGATTTTTAATGTTCAGAATTCAATCTCTTTAAACAATGAAAGAAAAAACTCACTTACGCGCAATAAAGAAAGATTTATATCTGAACTTGATGAATTAACAGTTCAATTTGATGAAGCCAGTATTATCTCAGAAAACGGTACACTTTCACTTTCTAATTTTGCTGAACAAATTGAACAAAAGGAAAATGAGAAAAAATCATTAGATCATAATGTTGATACTCAGTTAGAATTTTTGGAACAAAAGAAAACCATTCTTAAAGAACAATCAGAAATTTTGCTTGAAAAATTTAAAGAGATTACAGGAAGAGAAAACGAATTACGAAATACAATTGCTATTCTTGAATCAAAACATGTTAGTATTAAAAAGTTAAATGATAGAATTCAGTCGCTTACAAATAATATCGCTAAGACTGTAGGATTTATTGAAGAGCTTTTAAATGATAAAGAAGAAATTCAAAAAAATATATCAGAAGCAGAAGCACACTATTTAATAAAACAATCCGAAAAAGAAAATCTCGAACTTGAACTAAATAAGTTAAAAGAACATGAACTTGAAAAACGCAGTTTAATAAAATCAATTAAAGATAAAATCACCTTTATCCAAAATTTGATTGACAATCTTGAGGGCGTTTCTAAAGGTGCAAAAGCACTTCTTGATAATAAAGAATGGTCTAAAAACGGAAGCACTATTCTTGCACACATTGGCGATTCTGATGAAAAATTTCGTTTTGCTGTTGAAGCTGCATTAAAAAACAATCTTAACAATGTTCTTGTTGAATCATTAGAAGATATAAAGCGCGGAATTGAATACTTAAATCAAAACGATATTGGAAAAGCCTCGTTTTATTTTCCACACTTTGAAGAAGCTAATAGCAAAGGATTGTTAAACAAGATTCAAGAGTTTATTGAAAAACGAAAAGCTAAAAAACTTCAGCTTGAACCTGGATTTATAAGCTGGGCAAGCAATTCAATTCAAACAAGAGATAAATGGAAACCATTCTTTGAAAAAATATTGAAGAATATTTGCATTGTTGATAATCTTGATAAAGCATTTGAACTTTTTGGCAAGTATAACGCATTTAGTTTTGCGACATTAAATGGAGATTTTGTTTCTGCCGATGGTGTTATTGAAGCTGGTTCAGTTCCGCGTTTAGATGACTCTCTGTTTGGTAGAAAACAGTTATTGGAAAACCTTGCCGTTGAGTTTCCTAAAAACGAAAAAGAATTGTTAGAAATACAAAATAAGATTAGTGAGAAGGAAAATTTTTTAAGTGAAATAGATTTAAAAGTTTTATCAGAGCAGGGAAGATTGCTTGTAAATGATTTGGCAAATGTTGATAAACAAATCGCGCAGTTTGAATTTGAAAAGAAAAAAGCTGATGATGAGATTGAAAAAATTCAAAACGAAATTAAAGAACATGCTGCTGAATCAAACCTGTTTGATAATAAAAAAATAAAACTGGAATCTTTGCTTAACACTGAAATTGCTTTACGTGATTCTGAGGAAAGAAAAAAACAAACGTTAGATGACGAGTATTCTGAATATGAAAAAGAATACAACCAAATTTTGACTCAACGTAACGAGCTTAGCGTTAGTATTGAGAGGTTGGTTGGTGAAAAGCGTAACACAGAAAATGCAATTAAACGAGCCAAAGAATCAATTATTGTAATCAGTAATTCTATCTCAAAAAGAAAAGAAGATATAGAAGTTGCTGCAAATGAAATTAATAAGATTGAAACTGAACTAACAAATCTGCAGCTAAATTTAAACGAACTCGAAGAGACTAGAAATGTTTTGAATAATCAACTTGAAGAAATTGAAACACGTCATAAGAGTTTGCGAGAAGAGGTAAATCAAAAAGACTCTTCTTTACGTGGATTACGTAAGGAACGAGAAATAGTATCGGATACAATACACAGTATGGATATGACAATTAAAGAGCTTGATATAAAGAGCGCAAACTTGATTGATCATATAAAAGAAAATTATTCACTTACTCTTGAGAAAAAGGATTTTGAAGATTTGCAATCATTTGATTTTAAACAACGTACTGATGAAGTTCTTGATTTAAAATCTAAAGTAAAAAATCTTGGTCCAATAAATCTTGTTGCACATAGTGAATATGAAGAAGAAAGAGAAAGGTTGGAATTTCTGCACAAACAGCGTGATGATTTAGTTGATTCAGAAAAAGATGTTGTTAAAACCATTGAAGAAATTAATAACACAGCTCAAATGCAGTTTGCAGAAACCTTTGAAAAAATAAGAGGTCATTTTGTTAACATATTTAGAACGTTGTTTAATCCTGGAGATGAAGCTGATTTAAAGATTGAAGAAAATGCAGATCCGCTGGAAGCAAAGATCGAAATAATTGCAAAGCCAAAAGGTAAACGTCCAACATCAATTGAACTTTTATCCGGAGGAGAAAAAACACTGACCGCAATTGCTTTGTTGTTTGCAATTTATCTTGTTAAACCAAGTCCATTTTGTATCCTTGATGAAATTGATGCGCCGCTTGATGATGCAAACATCGATCGCTTTACAAGAATTATTGATGAGTTTAGTAAGGACACACAATTTATTGTGGTTACGCATAACAAACGCACAATGGAAGCTGCAAATACTTTATATGGTGTTACCATGCAGGAAGAAGGAGTTTCTAAATTAGTAAGTGTTAGATTTAATGAAGACCTGGATTTTGTAAATAATTAGTATTCAAAAAAATTATTGAAAATTAAATCAATACATATTAAAAATATATTTATTACTGCTATTGTAATCTTATGTCTTGTCGGAAACTTATCAGCCCAATGGGTAAATGATCCTTCATCAAACACTAAATTAGTTATCGATCCCGTTGATCCTATAAACATTACTGCTATAAAGGATTTAAATGGCGGCTCATATATTTTTTGGGAAGATACCAAAGGCGGTTCTCAAAGTGAAGTTTATTTTCTTCATTTTAATAAAAATGGTGAAGTAAGCTTAAGAGCTGATGGTAAAGTTATTTCCACTAAAAGCGGAATTAAAAACAATCCAATTGCTGTTATTGATCCTTCTAGCAATGCAATTGTAATCTGGAGAACAACTGATACCAAAAAGAATCAAGAATTGTATTTGCAAAAACTAAATGTAAGCGGTTTACGTCTTTGGCAAAATGAGGGAATCCAACTAACAAATAATAAAAATGAAAAAATTGATTATGCCATTTCAGTTGATAAACAAAGTACGGTGTTTACAAGTTTTATCTTAAAAAATAATTTCAGTGTAAATAAATATTCTATCGGATACCAAGCACTGACTTCAAATGGAAAATTTATAAAAGATTCATTAAAAGGTGTAGTTTATAATTCAAACAATACAATTACCGAAACAAAAATCGTTGCTGATAATAAAGGCGGAGCTTTTACTTTTTGGCTGGAAAATCAGAGTCAAAAAACTGTTTTAAAGGGGCAGCATATCGACTCTAAAGGTTCGAAAAGATGGGGCAATAAACCATTGGCAATCTCTAAGTTAAATAGTAATGTAATTGGTTACTCAATCGGTAAACTTGGAAATAGTATTTATGTTGCAATCACATATCAGGCAAGCAATAAAATAGTTTATCAAAATCTTATTTCAGAAAATGGTAAACTTCTTTGGGGTGCAGATGGTAAGTTATTAACCTATCAGAAGGGAAGTCAAACAAATCCGCAATTTGCTTTTGTAGATTCAAGTGTTGTTGTTAGCTGGACAAATGAATATGAAAAAATTAAAGATGTTTTTATACAGAGATTTGATGTTAAAGGAAATAGATATTGGGGAAACAATGGTAAACGGGTTATTGATATTAAAGGAAATCAATTTGGTCAGAGAATTGTTTATGATCAAAAAAATGGTATTATCATTGCCTGGATTGATAAAAGAGAAAATAATTCTCCTGCAAATCTGTTTATACAAAAACTCGATTTAAAAGGAAATTTCGTTTGGGATGCCGCCGGTGTTTTGATAGCTTCATCAAAAAACATTCAAAAAAGTTATCTTAATCTTGTTTCTGATAACGATGGAGGTGCAATCGCTATTTATAAAGGGTATTCTGAAAAACGAAATGATATTTATGGGCAGAAAATATTTAGTACAGGAACTTATGCTTCTCAAATTTTGGGATTTAAAACTCAAGTACTTGGTGATTCTGTAAAAATATCATGGTATGCTGCAAACGAAACAGAAGGAACCACTTATAATATATATCGATCTAAAAGTGATGATGTAAGTAATAGTGAATGGAAACTTGCCGGATCACTTAAGAAAAATAAAAAGGGTGAAACTAATTTTTATCAGTTTTTTGATTGGCCGGATATAAGCGGTTCTATTTTCTATAAAGTAGTTCAGAACAATAATCAAACACAATCTCAAACTTCAAGTATAGAAAAAGTAGATTATTTTAAAGATTCAGAATCGATTGTGCTTGCTCAGAATTCACCCAATCCATTTTCAGATTCAACAAAAATAAGTTTCTATCTTCCTGATGATGAAGAAGTTACGTTTGAATTTTTTAACAGCAATATAGAAATGATAAAACAAATAGATGATATTGAGTATCCGGCTGGTAAGAATGAAATTGTATTTAACGCCTATGATCTTCCGGCAGGAATTTATTTTTATAAACTAAAAGTGGGCAAGTTTGTTGACGTTAAAAAAATGATAATTACAGATTAATGATGAAAAGAGAAGTTAAAGTTTTTGTTGATTTTGATGGTACGATTACACTCGAAGATGTTGGTGAAGCTATTTTTAGAAGATTTGGTAACGCAGAAAAAGTAAAAAGCGTAATTCAAGATCTTTTAAGTGATAAGATATCATCACGACAATGCTGGGATGAACTTTGTGATTCAGTTAATTTTATTAATAAATATGAACTTGACGAGTTTATTGATTTATTAGAAGTTGATCCAACATTTATTCAGTTTGTAAAACATTGTAGTCAAAATGAAATAGAGATGGTCGTCCTTAGTGATGGATTTGATTATTACATAGATAGACTTTTTACTAAAGCAGGCTTAACCGGATTAAAATATTATTCTAATAAACTTTTTGTGGACTCTAAAGGAATTTTGAAAGCAGAGTATCCTTACTTTGATGTTGATTCGCCAACTTCTGCAAACTGTAAAAAGAATCATATTATAAACCACAGCAGTGAAGATGATTATACGATTTATATTGGTGATGGTAATTCAGATAAAGAGGCAGCTCAGTATTGTGATTTTATCTTTGCAAAAGACGGATTAGCAAGATTTTGTTCAATGGAACGAATAAGTTTTTACCCATTTAAGAACTTTATTGATATTCAAAATAAAATAACTGAGTTAGTAAATAAAAAGAATTTAAGAAAAAGACATCAAGCACAATTAAAAAGAAAAGCAGCCTATATGGCGGAGTAAAAATGAGCAACATAGCAACTAAAATATTTAAATACAGAAGTTATACTCCAATTCCATTTGTAATACTTATGCTTGTGTTTGAAAATGCAACCGTTACAAGTTTAATTGTTGGATTTATTATAGCGTTACTTGGAGAACTGATAAGATTTTGGGGCGTTAGTTGGGCCGGAAGTGAAACAAGAACGACAGGCGGAGTTGGCGGTACTTATCTGGTAATTAGCGGACCTTTTGCTCACGTTCGTAATCCGCTTTATGTGGGAAATATTTTAATGTATCTTGGCCTTGGAATTATGTCGATGGCACTGTTTCCTTATCTTCAAATCCTAGCCATATTGTTTTTTATTGTTCAATACGATTTTATTGTTAAAGAAGAAGAAGGATTTTTGAAAAAGAAATTTGGCACTGATTATCAAAAATATTTGCAAAATGTTCCAAGGTTTTTTCCAAGACTAACAAAGTATAAAGACAGTTCAATTCCACAACCGGATTATAAAATAAGTGCTGGCCTAAAGTCAGAAACAAGAACGTTACAAGCTTTTGGGATAACAGTTTTACTTATAGTTATTAAATGGTATTTAAGTTCAAATAATATTTTGTGATGAATAGTAAAAACGTTTTAGTGATTGCTGGTGAAGTTTCAGGTGATTTACACGGAGCCTCGTTAATTCGCGAGTTGAAAAAGTTAGATAGTTCTTTGAAAATATTTGGTGTCGGCGGCGATAAAATGAAAGCCGAAGGAATGGAATTGATTTATCATATAGACAAAATGGCTTTTCTTGGATTTGTTGAAGTGATAAAACATTTACCATTTATTAAAAAAGTTCAGCGCGATTTGATTGAAGAAGTTAAGAAAAAAAATGTTAAACAAGTTGTTTTAATCGATTATCCGGGATTTAATCTTAGCATTGCCAGGAAGCTTAAAACTCTTGAACTTACACCTGAACTTGAACTCATTTATTACATCACTCCGCAAGTTTGGGCCTGGGGAAAAGGAAGAGTAAATAAGATTAGAGAACTTTTCAAAAAAGTTTTAGTTGTTTTCCCGTTTGAAGAAAAATTCTTTAAAGAAAAAAATGTAAATGCTGAGTTTGTTGGTCATCCTTTGATTCAGGAAATAATAGGATATGATTTTAAATCAAGAAATCTTTTGGATAATAAATTCAAACTTGATCCAGCAAAAGAAATATTACTAATATTACCTGGAAGCCGAAAACAGGAAGTTAAAAGTATTTTTCCTGAAGCAATTAAAGCTGCGGATAAAATTGCTGATGAACTTAATATGCAAATTGTTGTTGCTTGTGCAAGCAATTTTGATGAAAGAATATTTTATGGTTTAACTGATGTTAAAAGATTCAAAGTTATTAAAGATCACACTTATGATTTAATGAAGAATGCAAAGTTCGGTATTGTAAAATCTGGTACCTCTACTCTTGAAGCTGGTTTGTTAGAGTTGCCAATGGTTATTGTTTATAAAACTAGCACCCTGACTTATGCGATTGGAAAATCGTTAGTAAAAATTAATAACATTGGAATGGCAAACATAGTTTTGGATGAACAAGTAGTTCCAGAATTAATTCAGAGTGATGCAAATGCGGATAGGATTTATGATGAAGCGAAAAATATTTTGTCTGATGATGAATTATTGATAGATATGAAGAAAAGATTAAGCAGAATTAAAAAAGTACTTGGAGATAAAGATGCTCCAAAGAATGCAGCAAAAATAATTTATTCTTTAATGAATGAACACAAAGCAAGTTAAACAAGATACGTTAAGATTTTTAGGAAGTTTTCTCCTAAAACACAGCCTTGATGCTCTTTGTAAAACATTGAGGGTCAGTTACAAGAATAAAAAAGTTATTGAAGATTTAAGAAAGAAAAAGCAAAATTACGTTTTGGCTTTCTGGCACGGAACAATGTTGCTGCCATGGTTCTTACATAGAAATGATGAATTTGCAGCTCTAACAAGTAAAAGCAAAGATGGTGATTTACTTGCTAAACAACTAAAACATTGGAAGTATAAAGTTGTTCGCGGCTCAAGCAGTAAAGGCGGTGATGTTGCACTTGGTATTATGGTTGATCATGCAAAAAATGGTTACTCGATTGCAATTACTCCGGATGGACCACGTGGACCAGAGCATGAGTTTAAGGCCGGAGCAGTTATAACTGCAAAAAAAAGCGGTGTTCCTGTTGTGTTAATAGGAATCGGAGTAAAATCTAAAAAGAAATTAAAAAGCTGGGATAAGTTTCAGGTTCCAAATCCATTTTCAATTGTTAAAGTAATTTATTCTGATCCTGTTTATGTTGATGCAAAGTTAAGTTATGATGAGACTTCAAAAGTTATTGAAGAATGTGAGAAGAAATTAAATGAACTTCAAAAAGAAGCTGAAAAATTTTAGGTAACGATTTGATAAAATCACTTAAAATATTATTAGCACCTTTAGTGCTTCTATATGGATTGATAATTTCATTGCGAAATTTGTTTTTTGATAAGTCTGTTTTTAAATCTAAAAAAGTTAATGCAAATGTTATTTCTGTTGGCAATATAAATGTTGGAGGTTCCGGTAAAACACCGTTGGTAATTTATGTTACTAATCTTCTTAAAAATACAGGTTATAAAGTTGGGGTTTTAAGTCGTGGTTATGGAAGAAAATCCAGCGGTTACAAATTGGTTTCCAAAGGAGAAGAAATTTTAGCTTCAGTTGAAGAATGTGGAGATGAAATATTTCACACAGCATTAGAATGTAGGATAGCAGCGGCAGTTTCTGAAAATCGTGTTAAAGGCGCAAAAAGATTAATTGAAGATACAGGAATTGACTCGATAGTTCTGGATGATGCTTTTCAACATCGATGGATTGAGCGTGACATTGATCTGGTAGTTGTTGATCAGAGCTTCATAAATAATAAAAGTTTTTTTACTCATAATATTTTACCTCTTGGCGATTTGCGTGAAGGATTTGAATCTTTAAAAAGAGCTGATGCGATCATCTTAAACAGAAAGTTTCTTGAAAAGGAAGAAATAAATTCAGAAATAAAAGATCATTTTGATGAAAAAAAAATCTTTACATCATATTATAAGGCAATCAGTTTTGTAGATGCAATGCGAAAGATCGAATATAATCTTGATGATTTTAAAGGTCAGGAAAGTTTGGTTGTATCCGGAATTGCCGATCCACAATCGTTCTTAAATATTTTGAATAAAGTTCATGTTAACACACAGAATAAATTGATATTCAGAGATCATAAGAATTATACATTAAAAGAAGTTCAGCAAATAAGAAAGCAGTTTTATACAACTAATTCTCATTCAGTTGTTACAACTGAAAAAGATGCAGTAAAACTTTCAAGATTTAAAAGAGAATTTGACGACATTGAAATTTTTTATCTTAAAATAAACTTACGTATGGATGATGAAGAATCATTCAAACAATATTTAATTAATAAACTAAAAAATGCTTCGTAAAAAGATAATTTGATTAATTGATAATCTTATAACGGAGGAAAGGTAATTATGGCTCAAACAAAATATGTTTACTACTTTGGTGGTAAAAAAGCAGAAGGCAAGTCAGAGATGAAATCTTTGCTTGGCGGTAAAGGTGCAAACCTTGCTGAGATGGTTAACATTGGACTTCCTGTACCTGCAGGATTTACAATAACAACAGAAGTATGCACAGCGTACTACAAGAACAAGAAAAAATATCCCAAAGAACTTGAGAAACAGGTTAAAGATGCTCTTGCAAAAGTTGAAAAACAAATGGGAGCTAAGTTTGGTGATTTACAAAATCCTTTACTGCTTTCAATTCGTTCTGGTGCTCGCGCATCAATGCCTGGTATGATGGAAACAATTCTTAATGCTGGATTGAACAATCAAACACGTGAAGCATTAATTAAAAAAACAGGTAATCCAAGATTTGTCTATGATTCACATCGCCGTTTAATTCAAATGTATAGTGATGTTGTTATGGAAAAAGCTGCAGGAATCGAACCTGAAGAAGGTAAGGGCGTAAGACAGCAATTGGAAAAAGAACTTCACAAGATGAAGGAAGCTCGCGGTGCTCATGCTGATACTGATTTAACAGCTGATGATTTAAAAGAATTGATTGAAATCTACAAAGCAAAAGTTCAGGAAGTATTGGGAAAACCTTTCCCGGAAGATCCAATGGAACAACTTTGGGGTGCTGTTTCTGCAGTATTCCAAAGCTGGATGGGTAAACGTGCCATCTCTTACAGAAGAATTGAAGGAATTCCTGATGAATGGGGAACAGCAGTAAATGTTCAATCAATGGTGTTTGGAAATATGGGTGACAGCTCTGCAACTGGTGTTGCATTCACACGTAATCCAGCAACCGGTGAAAATTATTTTTATGGTGAATGGCTAACAAATGCGCAGGGCGAAGATGTTGTTGCCGGAATCAGAACTCCAAATCCAATTAACGAAGTTGGAAAGAGTGAGCATACGGAACATCTTGAATCACTTGAAACAGCAATGCCAACTACTTACAAACATCTTCATGGTATTCAGAGAACATTGGAAAAACACTACCATGATATGCTTGATGTTGAATTTACAATTCAGGATGGAACACTTTATATGCTACAGTGCCGCGTTGGAAAAAGAAACGGTCCTGCTGCAGTAAAGATGGCTCTTGATATGTATAAAGAAAAATTAATTTCTAAAGAAGAAGCTGTAATGCGTGTTCAACCTTCACAGCTTGATGAATTACTTCATCCAATAATTGATCCAGCAGTTGAAGTAAAAACAAATGCAGTTGCAAAAGGTTTACCTGCAGGACCAGGCGGCGCATCAGGACAAGTTGTGTTTAATGCAAATGATGCTGTTGCATGGGCAAAAGAAGGTAAGAGAGTAATTCTTGTTCGTGAAGAAACCAATCCTGAAGATATTGAAGGTATGCGTGCTGCACAGGCAATTTTAACTGCTCGTGGTGGAATGACATCACACGCTGCACTTGTTGCACGAGGCTGGGGCAAATGCTGTATCGTTGGTGCTGGCTCAATCAAAATGAATTATGATGAAAGAACTTTTACAGTTGGCGATGTTATAATTAAAGAAGGTGATTGGCTTACACTTAACGGTTCTAAAGGAACTGTTTACTTAGGCGAATTACCAATGATTAAAGCTGCAGAAGAAAATCCTGACTTCCAGGCATTTATGAAATTATGTGATGATGTTAGAAAATTAAAAGTTAGAACTAATGCTGATACTCCAGAAGATGCAGCTCGTGCAAGAGCATTTGGTGCAGAAGGTATCGGACTTTTCAGAACAGAACATATGTTCTACGGCAAACATTCTGAGGAACCATTATTCAAACTTCGTAAAATGATTCATTCAAAATCAGAACAAGAAAGAATAGATGCTCTTAACGAATTGTTCCCACACGTTAAACATGATGTTAAAGGAACAATGGATGCAATGGATGGATATCCTGTAACATTCAGAACACTTGATCCACCATTACATGAATTTGTTCCAACAAGAACGGATGAAAGAGAAAAACTTGCTGCAAGTTTAGGAATTTCTCTTGATGAATTAAATAATCGAGCTGATGCTTTGCATGAAAATAACCCGATGATGGGACATCGTGGTGTGAGATTAGGAATCACTTATCCTGAAATTACTGAAATGCAAGTTCGTGCGATCTTTGAAGCAACAGCAGAGTTGTTACAAGAAGGAAAAAAACCTTTCCCAGAAATAATGATTCCAGTTACTTGCCACGTAAATGAAATCAAACATCAGTATGAAATAGTAACAAAAGTTCATGCAGAAGTTTGTGCAAAATTTGGATTAAAGAAAATTGCTCACTTAACAGGAACTATGATTGAAATTCCACGTGCTTGTTTAACTGCTGATAAGATTGCTGAAACAGCTCAATTCTTCTCATTTGGTACAAACGATCTTACACAAATGGGCTTTGGATTTTCACGTGATGATATAGGCGGATTTTTACCTGAATATCTTGACAAGAAAATTCTTCCTGAAGATCCATTCCAGTCAATCGATCAGGATGCAATTGGTAAGCTGATGGAAATTGCGGTAGCTGGCGGACGTGGAACAAGACCTGATTTAAAGATTGGTATCTGCGGCGAACATGGCGGCGAACCAAAATCAGTTGAGTTCTGTCATAAGATTGGATTGAACTATGTAAGTTGTTCACCGTTCAGAGTTCCGATCGCAAGATTAGCTGCTGCTCAAGCTGCTGTAAAAGATATGAAGAAAGCAAAACCAGCTAAAGCTTCATCCAAAAAAACAGTTGCTAAAAAAGCTGTAGCTACAAAGAAAGTTGTTGTAAAGAAAAAAGTATCTAAGAAGAAATAATTTATTTCATAAGTCATTCAATGGAGCGAAGTAAAGAGGAATCTGTTGTTCAGATAAATTTAAACTTCGCTCTGGATGATAAAGTGAAAATTAAAATAATAAGAGAAGGTAGAGATAAATGAAGCTATCAGATTTCAAGTATAACTTACCAAAAACTTCCATCGCGAAGTACCCGGTTAGTCCTCGCGATAAATCTAAATTGTTGGTTGTTCATAAAGAAACCGGTGAGATGGAAGATAAAAAGTTTACTGATGTAATTGATTATATGGAAAAAGGTGATGTACTGGTTGTAAATGAAACAAGAGTGTTTCAAGCAAGGTTGTATGGAAAAAAAGAAAAAACTCAGGCAAAGATAGAAGTTTTTCTTTTACGTGAATTAAATAAGGAAGATTGTATTTGGGATGTAATTGTTGATCCTGCAAGAAAAGTAAGAATTGGCAACAAAATTTATTTTGACAATAATCTTTGGTGCGAAGTAATTGATAATACAACTTCAAGAGGCAGAACTGTAAGATTTAATCAGCCTGGAAATGTATTTCAAGCAGTTGAAAAAATCGGTTTAACTCCGCTTCCTCCGTATATTAAAAGAGATCCTGAACCAAAGGATAAAGAAAATTATCAAACAGTATATGCAAAAGTTGATGGTGCAGTTGCAGCTCCAACAGCTGGATTGCATTTTACAACTAAGCTGCTTGAAAAAATTGAGAAGAAGGGAATACACATTGTTCCGGTAATTCTTCATATCGGTTTAGGTACATTCAGACCAGTAGAAGTTGAAGATCTGACAAAACATAAAATGGATTCTGAGTATTACGAAATCTCAGCGCATTCCGCTGAGGTTATAAATAAAGCAATGCACGCAAAACATAATATTATTGTAGTTGGTACAAGTGCTTGTCGTGCTATTGAAACGAGTACAACTGCTGACGGATTTGTAAAACAGGGCAGAGGGTGGACTGATAAGTTTATTTATCCGCCATATTCTTTTAAAGTAACGCAAAAACTTATTACTAACTTTCATGCACCTGAATCTACTTTGCTTATGTTAACAAGTGCGCTTGGTGAAACAGAAAATGTAATGAAAGCTTATAAAAAAGCATTAAAAGAAAAGTATCGCTTTTTAAGTTACGGCGATGCAATGTTGATTGTTTAGTATTAAGATGAACTGCATAGCAATTATTCCTGCTGGTGGTAAAGGTTTAAGGAGTGGCTTAGCCACTCCTAAACAATATCTGAAAGTTAATGGCAAAGAAATAATTGTTTACACACTTCAAACATTTCAGAAAAATAAACTCATAAATAAAATTATTGTTGCAGCGGAGCCAGAATATTTTTCACTTCTTCTTAAGCTGGTAGATAAATATAAACTATCAAAAGTAAAACTTATTATTGAAGGTGGTAGAACAAGACAGCAATCAGTTTACAATGCTGTCCTATCTGCAGAAGCGGATGATAATGATTTGATTGTTGTACATGATGCAGCACGAGCATTGATTACAAAAGATGTTTTAACAAACGCAATAAATTCCGCAAAAAAATATGGGAACGCATTGGTTTGTATAAAAGCTAAAGATACTTTGATAAAAGGGAAAAAATTTGTTGAAGATTATTTGAATCGTGATGAGGTTTATTATGTCCAGACACCGCAGATATTTAAGTACAAAGAACTCTACAACGCTCTAATCAAAGCTGAGAAAGAAAACTTTATAGGTACTGATGAATCAATGCTTGTCAAGAAGACAGGGAAGAAAGTAAATATTGTTGAAGGATCAGTTTTTAATTTTAAGATAACAACAAAAGAAGATGTTATGTTGTTTAGAAAATTGAAAGATTGTTGAATTAGTTTAAGCTTAAATTAAATCCACATAAATTCCATTTACCAATTTGATCAAATCATCAGGATTCAGTTTCATTTGCGTTCCACGAATACCCGCACTTATATATATATTATCAAACAATTGCGCAGTCTCATCAATGTAGGTAGGAAACAGTTTTTTCATACCTACAGGCGAACAACCTCCACGAATGTAACCAGTTAGTGGAAGCAAATCTTTCAATTTTATCATTTCAACTTTTTTATTTCCACTTGCCTGAGCTGCTTTTTTAAGATTAAGTTCTTCAGTAACAGGAATACAAAAAACTATATGCGAAGTTTTATCACCAATACAAACCAAAGTTTTAAAAACTGTGTTAGGATCAGCTCCAACTTTATTTGCTACTGTTTGGCCGGTTAAATCATCTTCATCGACCTCATAAGATATAGTACTGAATTTTATATTATTAGATTCTAGAATCCGTATTGCGTTAGTTTTGCTCATAGTGAGTATGAAAAGAATTAATCTCTTCTTTAGATAAAGTTAAAGTTTGAGCTTTAAGTAAAAATCTTGTGTAATCATGCTGAGGATTTGTTAATATTTCTGAAGTATTTCCTTTCTCAACAATTTTACCTTTAAACATAATTAATATTTTATCAGCAAAGTTGCTTAATAATTTTAAATCGTGAGAAATACAAATTATAGTAATATCGAATTCATGTTTTAATTTTTTGAGTAGATCTAAAATATTAAGTTGTGCTTCAACATCCTGTGACGAAAATGGTTCATCAAGAATTAATATTTCCGGTTCCATTATCATTAATCTAGCTAGTGATATACGTTGTTGCTCTCCACCGCTAAGTTGATATCCTTTTCTATGAAGTAGAGTTTTATTAAGATTAAAAATTTCAAATAGACTTTCAACTTTCTCCTGGTAATTATCCCTTCTATTGTTTTTCAATTCAAACGCTTCAGTTAGTATATTCAAAACTTTTCTATAAGGATTGATTAAGTTTCCATCGTTTTGAAAAAGTAATTGAATTGGTTTAGTACCGGATAAATTCCAATCATTATTAAAAAACGTTTCTATTTTACCAGAAGTGTGGGAAGTAATTCCAGAAATTACTTTAGCGAGAGTTGATTTGCCGCTGCCTGATTCACCAGAAATGCCAATAATTTGTTTTCGTTCAACATCAAAAGAAATTTCTTTTAATATTTCAATAGACTTGTTAGTTGTTGATTTAGCATTTGAAACTGTGTAAGAAACATTTTTTACTTTTAAAATTATATTTTTCATTTTAATCTATCACAAGCTTCTATAAATGAGGTGTATTCTGTATTTGATGCATTGAAAAAATTATCAGTAGAACAAAATTCAGATAATTTCCCATCATTTAGAAATGCAATTTCATCCGAAATGTATTTAGCAAATTGAATATCCTGCGTTACAATAAGAGCGCTGTTATTTTGTCGCGCAAACTCTTCAAGTTTAATTTTAATAAGACTGATGTTCGTGTAATCGATAGCCGATGTAGGTTCATCTAAAATAACCAATTTTGGTTTTGGCAAAAAGGCGAACATCAAGCTTAATCTTTGAGCCATTCCACCACTGATTTCGTAAGGGTACAACTTACTTATAATATTATACTCTGGAAGTAAAAAACTTTTTAGCATATCAGACAAAGTATTTTTATCCAGCCCGGTGTTTTCAAAGTAGTATTTTATTTGCTTTAGTGGGTCAAAATTATTTGTCAAATCCTGCAAAACATAACGAAATTCTGTTTGACGAATCAATTGTAATCTATACTCGTCCATTAGTAAAATATTTTCACTATTCCATAACACCGTTCCGGTAGTACTGAATACATTTGTATCTAAAAGTTTAGTTAAAGATTTTATAAGTGTCGTTTTACCAGAACCGTTTTTACCAAGGATTATATAAATCTTTCCTGGTTCAATAGAAAAAACTATATTACTTATTACTTCGGTATCTTTATCCGTTTCTTTACGACTAACACTTTTTATATTTACACTTAACATTATTAAACTTTTGTATTTGTAGATCAAAATAATAAATTATGCAAAGAATAATTACTTTTAATTTCAGCAGAAAATGATAATCTATAAATTCTTATCTGGCTTATACTGTTCATTGGTATATTGTATCTATAGAAAAGTTTATAATTAGATTGCCATGAATTCTGAAACCATAAAATCTTTTTTCAAACGAATATTAAGTTCGATTATTGTACTGTTTTTACTGCTAACTTTCATCTTTTTTTTAGTACGATTAGCCCCTGGTGATCCAACTCAAAAATTTATTTCACCTAAATTAAATCCTGAACTAGCTGAACAGGTTTACAAATCTTTTGGATTAGACCAACCTTTATACGTACAATATATTTCATACCTGTCAAATGCATTTACAGGCAATTTGGGAATGTCCTACACTTATCGGCAACCCGTATTATCGGTAGTTGGCAGCTATTTTTTATTTACATTACTATTTGCTTCTTTAAGCTTCATTCTGCAGTTAATATTTGGTTATTATTTATCGAAAGCAGCTTTTAAGAATAGAGGAAAGCTACTAGACAAAATATTATCTAAGCTATTTCTATTTATTTATTCAGTTCCATCTTTTGTTATTGGAGTTGTGCTTATTTATTTGTTTTCAATTAATCTAAATATTTTTCCAACTTCTGGATTAAAATCTGTTTATAGTGAAGAAAACTCATTATGGTATTTAATGCTTGATTATTCACTTCATCTGGTTTTACCATTAATAACAATATCGTTGGGAGGAATCGCAATAGTATTTAAATATTTAAAGGAAAATCTAATTTCATTATCAAAAAGTTCTTTTATTACAAATCTTAGAGCCCTGGGTTATAAGGAAAAAGTGATTTTTAATAAACACCTTGTACCTAATGCTTTACATCCGCTTATATCAATTGCGGGTATTGAGTTTGGCTCTCTGTTAAGTGGGGCTTTAATTACTGAAATTATTTTTTCCTTACCAGGTATGGGGCGATTAACTGTAAATGCAATTTTAAATAAAGATTTTCCATTGGTTATTGGATGCAGCTTAGTGGCTGGATTAATGATGATAGTATCAAATTTTATTGCCGATATAGTTAAAATTAAATTGGATAAACGGCTAACTAAACATCTGATAAACTAATGTTATCAAAAATCAAAATATGGCATCTTATCATTTTTTTAATTTCTTTGATATTTGCAATTAGAATCGGTCATATTTTAGATTTGCTTAGTTTGTATTTTGAATTTATTTCACTACTGCCTGGTAAAAACAAAGTGATGTTTGCTGTTGTTGACTTTAACTTTTGGGATAATTTATTTTCTTTAGTCATATTAATATCTATACCGATTCTGATTATTTACTCAAATAAAATTAGAAGCAAATTATTATTCAAAATTAATTTATCTGGAATTTTTATAGTTCTTTTGGTAATGTTTTTTTTATTTGCACCCTTTATTACAAATCAACACCCGGATTTTCAAAAAAACATTATTGTCACAAAATTACTTCCTCCTCTAACCAAAGTGAACTATATTGAATATAAAAATAATGTTGTCACATCCAACGATGAAATTATCAATTTTAAATACAAACTTGGCAAAACTATTCCCGGTACAATCAGCAATATTGTTTATTTTGATAGTTCACTCATTCAAGAAAAATTTATAATTTATCAAGCCGAGTCGTTAGTCGAATTGAACTTTTCTGAAATAGAAGTGAAAGAAAATAAACCTGTTATTAAGAGCCATTTCTTTTTGTTTGGCTCTGATGAGTACGGAAGGGATGTTTTCACACGAATTGTTTATGGCTCAAGAATTTCACTGTTTGTTGGATTTGGAGCAGTTCTTATTTCTTTTATTCTAGGAATTTTTCTTGCGTTTGTTGCCGCTATAAATGGTGGATGGATAGATTTATTAATTAGTAGAATGACAGATTTATTCCTTACTATACCATCAATTTTTTTAGTTGTACTTATTTTAGCTTTGTTTGGAAACAATATTATTTCAGTGATAGTTGTTCTTGGTTTTTCAGGATGGATGAGTTTATTTAAAATAGTTAAAACAGAAATACTTATAATAAAAAATAAAGAATATTATCTATCCGCTGAATTAATTGGACTAAAAAACTTTAAACTATTGAAAAGAGAAATATTGCCAGTTATTATTGTTCCTGTAATTGTTAATCTTGTATTCCAGTTAAGCAATGTTATATTAGCAGAATCAGCGCTAAGTTATTTAGGGTTGGGTACTGGACAAAATTATTCTTCTTGGGGTGCTATGATTGAATCTGGTCAAGAGTACATTACTCAGGCCTGGTGGCTTATTTTTGTCCCAGGAATAATTCTGGTGCTTACGGTGTTAACCATAAATGAATTTGGTAAAAAAATTAATAAAACAATAAATCCGATTTTTGATTGATGATTAACGGAAGATACATAGTTAGAAAAAAGATTGGCGAAGGCAGAAGTAAAGTATTTCATGTAATTGATACTGAATTTCCTGAAAGAGAAGTTGCTGCTAAATTTTTAGATCCAACTTCATCAGAAGAAGAGAAGCAAAAATTTAGGGATGAATTTTTTACACTTCAACGATTAGACCACCCAGGTATAATTAAATCATTTGATTTAAGCTTAGTCCTGGTAAAAGATAATGATGATGAAGAAATTGAAAATAATTCTCCTTTTATCACAATGGAGTATTTTTCTGCAACAGAAATATTGAATTATCAAAACCTTAAAGATGAGAAGCAGCTTAATTTCATTATAAAACAAATTTGTTCTGTCTTATATTATCTTCATCAGTCAAACTATATTTACTATGATCTTAAAGCAGAAAACATTCTTGTCACTGAAGATAAGAATTATCCAAAGGTCAAGTTAATCGATCTTGGATTTGCAACTTATAATGCAGGAAAATTAGAAAATAATATTAAGGGAACCCCTCAATACATTGCCCCAGAACTTCTAAAAAATGAACAGCACAATCATACAGTAGATTACTATTCTCTTGGCATATTGCTTTATAGAATCATCTTTGGGAAATATCCATTTAAAACAGATAACGAACTTGACATATATAAATCACAAATAGAGAATGAATTTATATTTAGTGAAAGTGTTTATTCTAAAAAACTGATTAGTGTTGTTTCAAGGTTGTTAAAGAAAAATCCGTCAGAGCGATTTGAAAACGCAATTGAGATTTTAAAAGAACTTAATATATCAATCGATATAGAACTTGTAAAAGATTTTATTCCAGCCAAAGTCATTAGTGCCAGAAATGATGCTTTAAATATTATTAATACTTACTTAAAAGATAAAAAAAGTAATGAAGTATTTACTATAACTGGCTTTGATGGTTCAGGTAAATCAGCACTCTTACAGGAAATTTATTTTAGAAATAAAAATTCAATTTTTATTGAAAATACTAGAACTAAAACCGGATTAGATTCTATTAAGTATATTTTTCGAAAAATAATTTTAAACGAATTAATTCATTTAGAAAAACAACCGGAATATTCACAAATAATTGAGGATTTATTTAATAGTTCCTCAGTTAAAATTATTGAAACCGTAAAAAGAATTTTTAACACTCTTAGGAGTGATATAGAACTAATTTTGTTGTTTGATGACTACAATTTATACGACAACTTTACTATTGAAACTCTAACTGAACTAATTCGTATTTTCCAGATAAAAGGTTTAAAAGTCATTCTTACCGAATCATCAGACTTTGATTATTTATCTTCAAAGCTAAATAATTTGTGCGAGATTCAGCTAAATCAGTTTACTGATCATCAACTTTCAGAGTTCCTGGATTTAAGCTACTATCAGCCATTCCCAAAGCGAGAATTAAAAAAATATATATTACTGTATTCTGATTTACTTCCTGGAAATATTAAACAATTCATCAA
Source organism: Ignavibacteriaceae bacterium (assembly GCA_049291095.1). Taxonomy (GTDB): domain Bacteria; phylum Bacteroidota; class Ignavibacteria; order Ignavibacteriales; family Ignavibacteriaceae; genus IGN3. Next base: position 33,201 of record JBATOT010000078.1, read on the forward strand.
AGACTTGATTCTTCTCAAGGTTTTAAAATTTGATGACTCAATTGTTTCATTTTCATCCACAGAAGACATCGTACTTGCTCTTCAAAGCTCACACGAGGAAATCTATCGAATGCGATTGAGTAATTTGAATAGTTTGGAATTAAAATTATCTCAAATAATTTCAGCTTTTGATATCTCGGTAGAACAAACTGTCTTATCTGCCTTATTAGATGTTTCAAGTTCTAATCTTAAAACTCTACTTAATGAATTGGAAAAAAAGAATATTATTGAATCTTTGAATTTAAGTAATGCGCCTTCTATAAATTCGTTTAACTTTAAAAGGTATATATACTCAACAATAAGCAATAGAATCAGATTCCATCTTATCCTAGCTAACTCCATCAAGAAACTTTTCCCGGATTTTAATACTGTTGAACTTTCACGACAATATGATCTGGCAAATGAACCTGAAAAAGCTGTTGAGGTTTTGGAAAAAGAAATAGATAAGGCTGAGGAGGTTAATGCATATAGTTATAAAAAAGAACTTTTAGAAAAATCATTAAAGAATTTTTTACCGGAAAAGACAACTTTAAGATTGACTGCTGAACTAGTTAAGACACTTTATAAACTGAGTGATTATAAACTTGTGCTTGAAAATTTATACAAACTTAAATTAGAAAGATTTTCTGAACCGGAACTTCATAATTTACGATTTATTAAGGGAAGCAGTTTAATAGAATTAGGGAATACAAAAGATGGTATAGATATGCTTATTAATCTAATGTCTGAAAAAATTAATAAGGAATTATCAAATAGAATTACTGTGGCGCTGGCTTTAGCAGAGTTTGATTTAAACAGATTTTCTGAATCAGAAGAGTATTGTAAAATATTATTACGCGATTCCAGTCTCTCACTAGAAGAACAAGGAAAAGCTAATAATTTAATGGCAATGATAGAGGTAAGATCCAGAAACAATGTAAATAAATCTTTAGAATATAGTTTAGAAGCTTTGAAAGAATATGAACTTGCAAAACTTCCAAGTCGAGTAGCAGGTATGCATG
>JBATOT010000079.1:0-5144 GCA_049291095.1 Ignavibacteriaceae bacterium
CTCTGAGTGAGTAGTCTTTAGGCTATCAACCGTTTGGTGTACAGAAGTTGAGTCGATCATTGCTTGGTATTGATTATTAAATTCTTCTTTCGAGTTAGTATAAAAATCTCTACTATGAGATAGTAGAAATAGAAAATAAAGGTTGTAAAGATAAACGAATTGAGACTAACAAACAACAATTTCAAGGCTATTACAATAAGGATAAGCATTAAGAAAAACCTAACAATTAAGCCTCCAAATACTATCGTGAGAAACAATTTATCACTTTTTTCAAATCCAAAATGAATAGCTAAAATTCCCAGTAAAAAGTTGATTGTTGGGAAAATAAATCCATAAAACATACTATAAAATAATTGGTTATCTAAACGATTTGACAAGTAAAAAGTTGTTATAGTTATAACAAATAGCAGAGGTAAAAAATATAAAAACTGCAATAATCTACTTTTTTGATTCATCTTTATCACGTTTTTCAAGATCATTTACTGTTTTTATTAAATTGTACATCCCAACTCCAATACCCAACAATCCAAAAATTAGCGTAAGAATGTAATTGAGATTAAATTTTTTATCTAACCAACCGCCTAATAACACCATTAAAACTATAGTTGCAGCCAACTGTAGCCCTAACCCAAGATAAGGACCTACGTCGCGAAGAGATTTGGCAAAGCCGGAAGTGTCTTCCGGTTTTTGCATTTACTTATTCTCCTTTACTAACAGGTTTAAATGAAGCTTGAGAGCCCATAGAGCTTCTTCCTTCAAAAATAGCACCTGCTTCTACCACTAAAATTTTGGTTATTAAATCTCCTTTTAAAACTGCTTTAGATTCAAGCACCAATTTTTCTTTAGCATTAACAGTTCCTTCTACTTTCCCTCCAACGGAAACCGTTTCCCCTGTTAATTGGCCTTGAATACTGCCGTGTTCTCCAACTGTTAAATTACCTTGAGCTATGATATCACCTTTAACAACTCCATCAACACGGACATTACCATTGCTTGTTACTTTGCCGTCTATAACAACACCGCTACTAATGATTGTTACTTCTTCCATAGTACTCCTGTTATTATTAGTTTTCAAAATAAAACTCCTAAAATTTTATTAATACTTCTTCCGGATTTAATGGTTTACCATTTTCCCAAATTTCAAAATGTAAATGCGGCCCAGTTGATTCTGTTCCGGAATTTCCGCTTAGTGCAATAAGCTCACCCTGCGATACAAAATCACCTTCTTTTTTTATTAGTAATGAACAGTGCAGATATTTTGTAACAAAGTTATCCTGATGATTGATTATCAGACTATTTCCAAATTTAGTTGTATAATCTGAAAAAACAATATAACCACTTGCTGACGCATATATTGGACTATTTTCCTTCAATACGTAGTCGTTACCATAATGACCTTTTGCAGGATTAAATTCTCTGCTAACAAATCCATTTACAGGGCTCAAAAATATAACATCGTTTTGCTGAATGCTAAAAATTTTAGTAATAAGTTTTAGAGCAATACTATATACATTTCCTTGAATTTTTTTTGTGGTAGTACTTGAATCTTTTTTAACTTCCAAATCCTTTAAAAGTGTCGAATCACCAAGCATAATAGCAAATTTCAGCCTTTTATTTACAGATTTTAAAGATTCAATTTCATTTGCTAAAACATCAAGTTTTTCATTAAGTATTTCAACTCTCTTTTTATCTGAATCAGTTAATCTTAATGAATAAGGTAAAAGCATTTCATTAAAAGGAGTATAACTAATAATGTAAAAGCCAAGTAAAAAAATAAATAAACTATAAATTGCAAAGTAACTTATCAGTTTAGTTGAAGTAATCTTAAATGATCGCGGTTCACTCGAGGTTTCTTCCGGAACAACTATTATAGAATAATTTTTTATTTTTTTTAGTTTAAAGATTTTCATCGTCTGAACAAATTTAATTCAGCTTTTTCATTAATTCTACAAATTTAATTCTGCCTTCTCTAATAAGTTTTGGTTCATCTGAAGTTAAATCAATAAGGGTTGAGGCTTCAAAATATGATTTTTTTTCTGAATAGAATATTGCATCAACTTCATTTGAAAACTCTTGAATAATAAGTGAGGGATCGTTCAGGGGTTCATTCCCTGTTCTATTTACGCTTGTAGATATCAATGGCATTTTTAATTCACTTATTAATTTATAGCAAAACCTATGATTCGGAATTCTAAATGCTCCTGTTTCAGATTGTAATAATTCTTGATATTTTTTATTTAGTTTTAATATTACAGAAACAGGATTTGGCCAGATTGATAAAAGTAAATCAAGATGCTTTTCTGAATTAATATCCGCATAACTCTTTAGTGTTTCTAAATCAGAAACTAAAAAAATATACCTTCGCCAATTTTGTTTTCCTTTAACATCACTTATTTGCCTAATTGAAGTTTCATTGAAAGGGTTACCGCCAAATCCATAAATTGTATCTGTTGGATAAATAAATATCGAACCATTTAAAAAAAGTTCCTGAGCTATTTCAATTCCTTTCTCAAAACTTTCATCAATATTAACTAAAATAGATTCTTTCTTAACATTCACCGAGTATTTCCTCTGCTTTTAGAATTACTTTTTCTGGTAATAATTTTAAACCACAATCAAAAGTTTTAATCGGACATTCTTGATAACCATGAATACCGCATGGTTTACATTTAAGGTCATTAAAACTAATTGATAAACTCAAATCATTATATGGATAAAATCCGAATTCGGGAATAGTGGAGCAATATATTGTTAATGTTTTTATTTCCGCGCTCATTGCCATATGCGTTGGAGCGCTATCATTCGAAATTAATAATTTCGAAAATTTCAATAGTTCAATACTTTCAATTACAGAAAATTTACCAGCAGCATTAAAAACATTCTCATTCCCATTAATTAGATTATCGCAAAGTGTTTCCTCACTTTTACCACCAATTACAACTACTTTGTTTCCTTTATCAATAAAGTGTTTTATGATAACTCTAAAATATTCAATCGGATATCTTTTTGTTTCCCATACACTGCCCGGGGAAATTGCTACAAATCCATTTGATAACTTGTTGGAATAAATAAATTCACTTACTTTTGATTTGACTGAATCATTTACAGTTAATTTAGGTGGAATTTTCCATGATTTATCATCATAAGAAATCCCAACTAAATCCAGATTTCTTTGTACTTCATGTTTATTAATATCATAAGTAATTAAATTTTTATAAACATGCATAAGATTAGAATTATCAAAACCGTAGCTCTCTCTCACTCCTAGTAATAAAACAATCAGAGCAGTTCTAAATGATCTATGTGCAGAATAAATTCTAGTATAACCATTATTTTTTAACGCACTAACTAATGAATAAGTTTTAAATATTGATTTATGTTTTCCCTTTTTGTCAACTACAATAGCTTCATTTACACACATTGATGATTCAAAGATAACTTTAGTTTCCGGAATACATAAAACATCTATATTCATTGATGAATTTAATTCCTTTAACTTCTGTATAGCAGGAAGTGATAAAATAGCATCACCTAAAAACGCTGTTTGAATAAATAAAATTTTTTCCGCAAACATTTAATGTTTCCATCTTTTATGCATCCAAAACCATTGTTCTGGATAAGCTCTAATAACATCTTCCAAATATTTTAACATTCTTTCAGAAAGTACTTTTACTTTTTCATCAAAATCATCTGGCAGATTATCCTTACTAATTTCAACAATATCTGAGACATAAGAAAAATCAGGCTGTCTAATAGTTATTCCATAAATTATTGGAGCATTCATTTTTAATGATAAAATAGCCGGACCGGTGTAAACAGAAGTTTTTCTGTCAAAAAAATCTAATTTAATACTATCTTCGGGTCCTCTTTGATCAGCTGCCATAGCAACAATACCATTGTTCTTAAGAACCGTAACAATATTGCGAATTGAAACACCAAGTGGTACGATGTCATTAGTCCAGCGTGTACGCGCTTTATTCATCCAATCATTTACATAAGAATTTCTTTGAGGTTTAACTACCACCGAAAATTTTTTGTTTAACTGTGCCCCTCCAGAGATTGCACAATACTCCCAATTACCAAAATGTGCAGATAGTAAGATAACACCATTTTCTTCAGAGTGTTTTTTATCAATCAAGGATATGTTATTAAACTTAACAACGCTCTTCACTTGTTCTTTGCTCATCCACGGTAAATACAATATTTCGACAAGAGTGATGGCCAAATTTTTATAACTGCCAAACGCAATTTTTTCAATCTTAGTTTGATTTAAATTAGGAAATGCATGCTTTAGATTATCAAAGACCACTTCCTTTCTTATCGGTACTAAATAATAAAAAAACAGCGTTAACAAAGAAGCAAATTTCCTGGATAATTTTAGTCCGAGAAGTCTGCAAAAATAACTAAGTGTTAAAAAGAGTATATATTCAAAAAAGTTTTTCAATCTTGATAAACATTGTTAAGCAAAAATAGCGAAATCATTGGATTTATTAATAAAAAAACCCCGATATAAAATCGGGGTTAAATAATTTTTATCTAATTACAATTCTCCGGGACCAGTTATCATCTCTTAACTCTCCCCTTTTTGTTGAGTTAATAAGTGTGTAATCTGAAAATCCCGTTAAATCCGCAAAAATAAAATATACTCCACCCTCAATTTCAGTATACTGCCAAGTCTCATAAGGTCTTGTTTCAAGTTGATTTGGATATCTTTCAATTTCAGTTGGTTCACCATAAAGTAGAAAAATCCTGCCTCGATCAGTTTTCCACCCTGCCTTACCCATCGAAGTATATCTATCGTTGCACAATTCAATTCTTTGAAGGTATTGACGATAAAATTCATTTTCCGGAGTAGCAGAAATCTCATCCTTAGCTTTCCAGAATTCAAACATGAATTCTCTTTTTCCGTCTATTGTAGAAAGTCTTTCATATTTATCAATTTCTAGATTGGAAGCAACATATTTTGATTTAGCAAACAAATCATCTAATTCTTCCTCAGACATAGAACCAAAAGTTGAACTTAAAACAGAAGTAGATGACACCACAAATGTATCAATCACAACTATATCAGGATTGTACACAAAAAATTTTTTAGCAGTTGAAATACCTGTATTATTTAAACTATCTATAAGTGCAATTACAAG
>JBATOT010000080.1:0-129192 GCA_049291095.1 Ignavibacteriaceae bacterium
GTTTTGGAGTATGAGCCGATTGCAAAGCAAAATAATTTTGAAGTTTATAAAAATGAGGAAGAATATTTCTTTAGGATAAAGGATACTTTATTGATTGGTACGAAAGAAAAAGTAAAGAACTATCAAAGCAAAATCTTTAATGAACATTTTACAAACAGAAAATACAAATCCGGAAAATATTTAATCATCGCAAATCAAAATGAAATTTCTGTTTACAATTTATTTTCTAATAATCTCATCGGAAAATATGTTGCGTCATTTTCAATTCCACCCAAGACGGTTCCATATACAGATGCATTTTATGAGTTTGTTATTAAGAAAGATTTATTTGATGAGGAGTTGACAGAAAACGATTTTGCAAATTAAATAAGTTTGTTCTTTTCTATATATAAAAGAGATGCTGAACTTAATTCAGCATTACTTATTAAATTTTATGTCTTTCAATAAGCTCATCAGGAATTCTTGTCGGTCGCCCGGAAGAAAGTGAAACGAGCGTGTAAAGCATTTTGCCTTCTACAGCAATTTTATTTGTCACTTTATTATAAACCCAAACGTTAATTGTAACCTGTGCGCCCCTCCAATCTCCAACTTGTGTTTTAACCAAAGCAATGTCGCCAAATTTTAATTCACGTTTATATTGTAAGTGAACTTCGCTTGCAAACCAGTTTAGTCCTTTGCCAATATATTCTTCCATCGGAACTTTGTAATTGTCGCGCATCTGTATAAATCTTGCTGTCTGGATATAATCAAGATACTTGGAGTTATGAACATGATTGTTCATATCAATATCATCAGGACGAACAATAATTTCTGTTTCAAAAATTGAGTTTGTATTTTGTTCAGCGCTAGTCATTTACATCTCAACAAAATTTTTAAGAAGTTTTAGTCCAACTTCGCCAGACATTTCAGGATGAAACTGTACGCCAAAGGCATTTTCATTTTCCATTGATGAACAAAATGTTATTCCGTTTTGGCAAGTTGAAGTTGATAAATCGCTTTGAGATAAATAGTACGAGTTATTAAAAAAGAATTCAGTATCATCTTCAATTCCATTAAACAAAAAACTTTGTTTGCAAAAATTAACTTTGTGCATTCCTTTGTAAGTAGATTCATCCAAATCAGGATCAAATTTTACTGCAGTGCCAGGAAAAAATCCCAGACAAGGAAAATTTCCCTCGGTTGAATAATCAGACATTAACTGCATACCCAAACCAATGCCAAGAATAGGTTTTTTAATAACTCGTAAAACAGAATACAAATTAAGCATCTGAATTTTTTTCATTACAGATGGAGCGCTTCCGCAGCCGGCAAGTATTATCTTATCTGATTTGCAAATATCAAGTTCGTTTTTCGATACTTTAAACTCGTCCGTTATTTTTTTAACAGATGCTGCAACTTCGCCAATGCAAACATCACCATAATCAACTATTGTTATCATTTTCAATCATTAAAATTTGTGTTTCAAAAATCATTAAAAGATTGTCAGTATTCAATAGATAAATGAGTTAATTTTTATGCGATATTTCTCACAAGATAGTTTTTATGTGATGTTAATTAAACGACCGAAACAATTTTTATCCAATATTTACCTAACAAAAATTAAGAGAATAAAATGCAAACAATATTAGGCTCATCGGGAGTAGTAGGAATTGAGCTTGCAAAATCACTTACTAAATACACGGATAAGATTCGACTTGTTAGCCGTAGTCCTAAACGAGTAAACGAAACCGATCAATTAGTTATTGCTGATCTCACAAACAAGCAGCAAGTATTATCTGCAGTGGAGGGATCGGAAATTGTCTATCTAACAGTTGGTCTTGAGTATAAAATAAGTGTTTGGCAAACCCAATGGCCAATCATTATGAAAAACGTAATTGAGGCTTGTAAAGCTCATAAATCCAAACTTGTTTTTTTTGATAACGTGTATGTTTATGGTCTTGTTAAAGGTTGGATGAAAGAAGATACACTTGTAAATCCAATAAGTAAAAAAGGCGAAGTAAGAGCGCAAATTGCTCAGATGATAATGACCGAAGTTGAAAAGGGGCATCTTGATGCAATTATTGCAAGAGCAGCTGATTTTTATGGACCGAATACACCATTAAGTTTTGCAACAGTAACCGTTTTTCATAATCTAAAAAAAGGAAAGAAAGCACAATGGTTTTTAGATGCTGGAAAAAAACATTCAATGACTTACACACCGGATGCAGGAAAAGCTACAGCAATGCTTGGAAATACAAATTCGGCATATAACCAAATCTGGCATTTGCCAACAGATAAAAATGCGTTAACTGGAAAAGAGTTTATTGAAATTGCAGCAAAAGAATTTGGTGTTGATCCAAAATTTATTGTGTTAAAAAAATGGATGATTCAAATGGTTGGAATGTTTGTTCCGGTTGTTAAAGAAAGCATTGAAATGTTGTACCAGAACGAGTATGATTATTTATTTGACAGCACAAAGTTTGAAAAAGCATTTAATTTTACACCAACAAGTTATAAAGATGGAATTGCTGAAACAGTAAAATCAATGAAGTAAAACTATTATCTAACCAAATCTTTGCGCCCTTAGCCAAAAACTTTGCATACCCTGCCTACAGGCAGGCAGGTTTACGTGAAACAATTTCTCGCAAAGATCGCATAAGGTAAAACGCAAAGTACACTAAGCAAGAAAATTACTGCCTGTTTTTTATTAACTCATAAATTTTTTCAGACAATACTTTATATTTTGGTAAAGCTAATTCTTCTTCAAGCGGAATAAAGCACCCAATTATATATTTTACTTCGCCATCATCAATAATTCCTACGTCATTTGCCCAGTAAGCAAACCAGCCTGTTTTATGATAGAACATTGCGGAGTTCGGCAACCCGGTTGCCAATTTAGATTTATCAAGTTGTCTTCCAAGCAAAGTTTTCATTTGAAGACTTACCCAATTGTTAACCAGCGTACTCGAGTAAATCTTATACATAAAATCAACTGCGTGCAAGGCGCAGGTTTCTGTACCCCTTATTTTTTCATAGCCGGGATCTTCAAATTTTCTTTTCAGAAACTTTCTAGTTACTTCACTTCCGTACCAGTTATATAAATGTAAAAGACTATCAATGTTTTTCCTTTGTGCGATATCAATCAAGCAATTTGCGGCGGAATTATCGCTTCGCGTAATCATTAAATCTAAAAGATAATTTATCGTAACGGTATCACCATATTGCAATAAAGGTCTCGGATCATTATGAATCTGTTTTGATCTATCCACAACATTTGGTTCTTTTGCGACATAAGGTTCGTATAAAGAATAATTTCCTTGCGAAATCTGGTTTAGAATTTCCGCAGCAACATACATTTTATAAACGGAAGCAGGATAAATAAAGTTATCATAGTTAACGCCGCCGAGTTTTGGTTGATCGTCAGTTAAATCGATTACAGCTAAAGAGATTTGTTCAATTCCATCTTCTCCAACATCGAAGTTGAGATCAAGATCAAGTTCACGAATAATATCATATAAATCTTTGGAAAGTTTTTCATCGATTTGATAATTGGGTGGAATGGAAACTGTCTGGCCAAAATGATTTTGACTCGTTAATAGGATAGAAAATAAAACTATCACAATGATTTTCATTTGATAATCTCTCCCAATTCTGATTTTGGTTTACCAAGCCAAACCCAAACAATAAAATCTACTGAGGCTGGATCGCCGCCAAGCTCACGAAAGCGAGTGTTAATTTGTCCGCGATGATAAGTGCTGTGTAAAGCAACTTGCATCATTGTTTCTTCAAGTGTCGCAGGTACAACTTTCTGTTTCATTTTTCTTTCAACAAAAACAGACCAGGGAATCTGGATCACTTTATCTTTTTCATCAGACTTTGGTGATGAAAGAAATTCATCCAACTTTTGTCGATAATCAAATCCCCATTTTGCAATGGATTTAAGGTCGAAAAACTCTTCGGGTTTTGGTATCTCTAACGGTAGTTCGTTCCATAAAAAGTAAAAAGCATATTGCACCTGATGAAGATGATATAAAAGTTTTTTTATTCTTTCATCATTTTCAGCTGAAGAAAAACTTAATATTTTTTTCCAGACCTCTACATCTGCCCATTGCATATGCCTGAGCAATAATGATTTATTTTCTGAGTTTGTCATAATTCTTTCCTTTACTTTTTCATATACTTCCAATTGCGTGATTTACCCTCAGACACCCACTCAATTGCAGTTTCCATTCTACGATTTCTTGTTTCATCAGTCTTAGCTTCTGTAATCCACTCAACATATTCACGTTTGTGTGATGGACTGAAATTCTTAAATGTTGCAAACGCTTTTTTATTTTTCTTTAACTGCTTTAAAAAATAATCCGGAACAACAACTTCCATTTTAGCGGTTGTAACTTTTCTTGGTGGAAGTTTAATCCCTTTTTCATTCAGCATCATTGCTTCTTTTATGTGTGCAATAATTTTTTTATCTGAAGGCAAATCTTTTAACGTTGTAATTTTACCATAATGCCCCATCGCAGATTCGGATTCAGCATTTTTAGTTAGTGTTTTATCTTTCATCAGCGAAGCTTTCCAAAATCCAAAAGCACAATGCTGTTTGAATGAACCCATACTGCACATTGGTCCCTTATAATCAAAACTTGCAAAGCTCCACTTTATTGTTTCTTCAACTTCGGGACAAGCAAGATGAATAAGTTCTCGCAAATGCATTAAAATTGGCTTAGCAAACTCAGCTGATTTAGAAATGTATAAATCGATTCTTGGATTATTTTTTGGCATAAGCAAATCCTCTATTTTTTATTATAGAAAGAAACATTCTCGCCTTTTAGTTTCTCTAGCCATAATTCTTCAAGCTCGTTTAGCTCGGCAGTAATTTCTTTATCGGTTTCATTTTTTAATTCTAGTTCATCGAGAATTTTTATTTCAAAATTATCTTTGCCGAATTTTTTGTAATCATCAATCAAATCCTGGTAAGGAAAACTTTCCATCTGCAAAGTAAATTCAAATCTTCTTATTACTGCTGGCAGGTTTTTACTTGTACCAATGTACATTTTGTTATCAACTTTGTTATGCACTGCATAAATACCCGCAGGCTGCTTTTGTTGTTTGTAATCTTTTGTTAGTTGTTTTTTGTTAATCATAAAATTATAAAACGTTTAATATTTCCTCCACTAATGTACTGTTTATCAGCATCGAAGAATGCATAATCGAAACAAATCTTTTGTTTGTTGCGATATCCCAAAGCGAACTGTTGTTTGGGATAATCATTAAATCAAGTGGAGTTCTATATGAAAACAAAGCAATACTATTTAATAAAAACTCTTTAGTTTCTAATTTTTTTAAGAACTCACTTCTAGGGCGCAATTGTTTCATTCCTTTGCCTGGATATATGTAAGAAAGATAACTACCATGATGAGGTGAGGAGATTGTAAAAAGTTTTTCAACTCTTTTGATTCCACCAAGTTCCTGTAAATAATATCTGCAAATAATTCCACCCATACTAAAACCGATGAGTACAAATTTAGAATCAGCTTCCAGATTGTTTAGTATGTAGTTGTTCAATTTTAATGCAAGATCTTCTATTCCGTACTTTGCATCGATTGGTTTTAATGTGGGCGCAAAACATTTATGTCCTTGTGCTTCAAGTTTCTTCTTTATAAAAAAGAATATTTTACCAGTGCTGATAAAGCCGTGGACTAAGACAATGTTCATTTAATAATTCAATTCTTAATCACAAAAATGTTTGTAACAAAATTACTTTGCCTCTCGGTTTTTATCAATCCAGTAACCCCAAAGAACAATTAGCCATTGTGCATTGCCAACGATACCAATCATTTCAATCGATGGCGGAGGAGGACCAACAAGATTTGAGATATACATTATTAATAAAAATATTATTAGTCCAATTAACGAGTATGTGCCAACTTTATTTTTTGCTTTGGTTACTTTGTAATAAAGATGGGCCCCCAATCCAAAGATAAGTCCTTCAAATATTATTGTTGCCATAAAACTGTTCCATAAACCAAAACCGACTTTAAGATTATAACCGGGAAAGATCGGCAGATCTGGAATGTGAACAAGTAAATCTAAAAACCAATGACTTAAAACAAGCAGCGCGAGTATAATTGCCGTTTTAGATTTCTTTTTTATAAAAAAATAAACTGCGCCAAAAAGTACTGCCCATACCAGTACCCCAAATAAACTGTGAGTAAAGGGGTAGTAGGTAAAATCTAAAGGGGTAACAGTTGTAACACCGGGTTTTATTTCTGCTTTTTCAATTCCAAGCAGAAGCAATATTGGCCAGATAAGATCAATCCATTGAGCAGCCATAAAATAAGTTCCCAGCGAAGCAGTCTTTTCAAATTTTTTACCGGCAAAGCCGGCACCAAAATGTCCTATAAACATAATTGCCTCTTATTGTTATAGATAAATTAATTAGAGAAGTGTTAATCCAAAGATATATTTACGCGAGAACTTTTTCCATACAAACACTATTAACCACGCCGGCATACTGTCCGTAGTTGGGTATTACATTATAATTATTCTTAGTGTATAATCTTATTGCTTCGGGCTGTTTGAATCCTGTTTCTAAAATACATTTGTTGTAACCAAGTTCTCCAGTCCAGAGTTCAAGCTCAATCAAAACTTTTGTTGCGATTCCTTTACTTCGGTATTCATCTTTAACAAACATTCTTTTTATTTCTATTGTACTGATGTCATATTCCTTTATTGCCCCGCAGCCAACAGCAAAATCATTATAAAACGCAACAACAACATTTTTAAGTTTATCAATCATGTTGTACTGCGCATAAAAAGTATGATCTCCACCATCGCGAATCTGCAATTCTTTATCAAGCAGTTTTACCAGTTCAATAAAATCCTGGTTGGAAGAATATGTTCTTAGAATTTTAATCATTTAATTTTTATCGTATAGACGTCTAAAATAATTTATCTGTCCCAAATGATAGCCAAAATGTGTTAATAAATGAGTAAGCATAAGCATTGTTGATACTCTTTCATCATGATACAATAACGGAAAATCCTCATTAAGTATATCGTCTGATAATTTGTTGAGTGTACTTTCAACAACGGCCACAGTGTCGCTAATACTTTTTACAAGTTCATCAGCAGGAACATTCTTTTGTGAAAACTCAAGCTCACGATTTCTTACATAACCTGTGCTGCCAAGCGTGGCACCAATAAAATGATTAAGATTACCAATTAGATGTAAACACAGATTGCCTGCAGAGTTTGAAATTCCTTTCTCAACATACCATAGTTTACTCTGATCATTATAAGATTCAATTTCTTGTTTTAGTTTTAACAAATCTCTTTTAAATAAAAATTTAAACGTTTCGATTAACATCATAACCTCTCTAAATTAATTTTAGTTAATTCATTTATCTTATCGCCGGTATTTAATGTTGCAGCGGGTTCAAACAGCATAACAGAAACTTCTTCATCAGCAACAGGTTTGTGTTCAATACCTTTTGGTATAATTATAAATTCATTTTCATTTATGGAAAGAATTTTATCTCTTAATTCCATTTTAAAACTTCCTTTAAGTACATAAAACATTTCATCTTCGTTATCGTGCTTATGCCAGACAAACTCTCCCTTAAATTTTACGAGTTTAACATATTGCCCGTTTAGTTCGCCAACGATTTTCGGATCCCAATAACCAGTTATTAAAGAAAGCTTCTGATCAATGTTTACTTTGTTCATACAAATCCGTTAGCCTTTTTTGTAAATATCTTTATTGTGTACTTCCATATATCTATCAGGATTTGAAACTTCTTTCCATCCAAATTGTTTGTATAATCCATGCGCATCAGCGGTTAGAAGCATCCATCTTCTTAAACCTTGCAGTTCAGGATGTGTCATAATTGTATTCATCATCCATTTAGAAAGACCTTTGCCGCGATGTTCCGGTAAAACATAAACATCTGCAAGATAAGCGACAGTAGAAAAATCAGAAACAATTCGAGCATAGCCTATTTGCTGATCTTTGCAATACAATCCAAAGTTTAAAGAGTTTTCTGTTGATTTTTTTATTCGCTCAAATGGAATATTCAAACACCAATATGTTTGTGTTGAAAGAAAAATATGCATTGCATTTAAATCAACCCTTGATCTTTCAGTAGAAATGCAATAGTCCTCTTTATAAACAATAATGTCTTCCACTAATAACCCATTGATAATTATACTGTTTGAATTTACTAACAATTATTAAAATGCTCAAAAAAAATTTAAATCTTCTTTTAAGTTGCTTAAAAAGTGTTTGTGTAATATTTGCATTTGTCACTTCGACCGAAGGGAGAAGTCTTAAAAATCAAACAGATTTCTCAATCGAAGACTCCTTCGAAATGACAATAAGAGCGGTCAGCCTTCCTTCATGCTCAACTGAATTCGTTTTCTTTCAATATCAATCTCTACAACTCTCACCATAATTTTCTGGTCTAACTTTAAAACTTCAGAGGGATCTTTGATATATCGATCTGTTATTTGAGAAATATGCAGCAAGCCGTTTTCTTTTATTCCTATATTTACAAAAGCACCGAACTTAGTAAGATTTGTTATTATACCCGGCAGACGCATTCCGGGTTTTAAATCTGTGATTTCATTTATCGTTTCTGAAAATGAAAATACTTCTGCTTTGCCTCTTGGATCCAACCCTGGCTTTTCAAGTTCCTGCATTATATCTTTTAATGTTGGCAAACCGACAGTATCTGTTACATAATTATTGATATCAATCTGTTGACGCAAATTTGCAGCTTCAATTAATGATTTGACCGGCTGAGATAAATCTTTTGCCATCTTTGCAACTATGGAATAACTTTCCGGATGAACAGCGCTGTTATCAAGCGGATTTTCCGCACCGGGAATTCTTAAAAATCCTGCAGACTGCTCAAATGCCTTTGCCCCCAGCCCGCTTACTTTTATCAGTTCTTTGCGCGAGCGAAAAGTTTTATTCTCACGTCTGTATTTTATAATTGATTTTGCAAGCTTCGGTCCGATGCCCGATACATAACTAAGTAAATGCTGGCTGGCTGTATTTAAATTTACACCAACCTGGTTTACAGCAGAAGTTACTACTTTATCCAAACCATCTTTCAAATCATCCTGGTTAACATCGTGTTGATATTGCCCCACGCCGATTGATTTCGCATCAATCTTAACAAGCTCTGCAAGCGGATCCATCAACCGCCTTCCGATAGAAATTGCACCTCGGAAAGTTAAATCGAGATCGGGGAACTCCTCTCTCGCAGTTTCGGAAGCAGAATAAATTGATGCGCCAGCTTCGTTTACCATAAATATTTCTGTTGTGCTTGTTTCACCAAGTAAAGATTTTATAAATCGCTCTGTCTCTCTGCCTGCAGTTCCGTTTCCAATTGCAATTGCTTCTACTTTATATTTTTTTAACAGCCCTTTTATTTTCTCAGTTGCTTCATCCACTTTTGGCTGCGGGGGATGTGGAAAGATAGTATCGTGATGCAACAGGTTTCCCTGCTGATCAAGGCAAACAAGTTTGCAGCCTGTTCTGAAACCGGGATCAATTGCCATTGTAACTTTTGGACCAAGCGGGGGAGACAAAAGAAGCTGGCGCAGATTTTCCGAGAATACACGGATTGCCTCTTCGTCGGCTTTGGCTTTTGAACTGTTTTTAAATTCGGTTTCAATTGAAGACGCCAATAATCTTTTGTGAGCATCTTTGATTGATAATCCGACCTGCACGGCAGATTCATTTTTATTTTTTATAAAGATTTTTTCCAGACTCTCAATTGCGCTATCATTATCTATGGAAATTGATACACGTAAAATTCCTTCCTGTTCTGCTCTGCGTATTGCAAGCAAACGGTGACCAGCGCAGCGTTCTAACGGTTCGCTAAAATCGAAGTAGTCCTGGTATTTTGTTCCTTCGTCTTTCTTTTTCTCAATTACTTTTGAACTGATAATTGCATCACGTTCAAATAACTGTCTTATTTTATTACGGGCATCTGTATTTTCATTAATCCATTCTGCAATAATATCTCTTGCGCCTGCTAATACAGTTTCAATATCCGGAACTTCATCATTTAAATATTTTTCTGCAATCTTCTCTAACGAATCTTCCTTCTGTGTCATTATAATTTCTGCAAGAGGTTCTAATCCTTTTTCCCGCGCTGCACTTGCCCTTGTTTTTCGTTTTGGTTTGTATGGAAGATAAATATCTTCAAGCTCTGCCATGTTCCAGCAGTTATTAATTTTTACTTCCAATTCCGGAGTTAACAATTCCTGGTCGTTAATACTTTTAAGAATTGCCTCACGTCTCTTAACCAATTCCAGCAATCGTTTCCATTCTTTTTCAATTGCTGTTACCTCCGTTTCATCAAGACTTCCGGTAGCTTCTTTTCTGTAGCGGGAAATAAAAGGAATTGTCGCTCCTTCCTCCAACAACTTAACCGTGTTTGATACCTGTGATTTATTTATTGAAAGTGTGCTGCTTATATGTTTAACTAAAATTTCTGTCATTGTTTTCTGTAAAATTA
This sequence comes from Ignavibacteriaceae bacterium, assembly GCA_049291095.1. Classification (GTDB taxonomy): domain Bacteria; phylum Bacteroidota; class Ignavibacteria; order Ignavibacteriales; family Ignavibacteriaceae; genus IGN3. Next base: position 10,509 of record JBATOT010000080.1, read on the forward strand.
TTTAGTGTGTAATTCCGGAATCTGGATTAGTAGTCCTCTTGCTTGGCGGGTTATATTGCTTTTAAACAGAGGAAATAAATGATCTTGTAATAACCATATTCTCAAGTCGATTTTTAAAATCCGAAAGTATATTAAATATCTCAGTATGTAATAACTCGTAGTCAGATAAATCAATATATGTCTCCTCACCGTGAGCAATTTCATTTCTTATTTTAATTAATTTTGAATCAATTAGCTGATTCTTAAGTTCATATAAGTCTGACTCAAGCCCAATGGTAACAAGAATATTACGCAATATTTCAGAACTAAGATTTGATTCTGTGCGTATTACATTTTCCGTTGGAATGTTTGCACGTTCATTACATTCGCTTCTAATAGCTTGAATTATTTGTTGGTGAAATATAATCCTATTGGATTCTTCACAGCTTTTTAATGCTGAATAGAATTTAATCGCAAGAAAATTGTCTTTTAGATCCTTATATAAATATTTTTGAGATTTGATGAAAACAAGATATAATTCAGCTGACGTTTTAATAAATCCCTCCCAATGAGAATATAATATTGGTAGGATTGCTCTTAACGCTGACATTTGATCGCGCCCATTAGAACTACGAGCATAATTTAGAAGTGTCTGAACTTCTTTTCTTCTCCAAGCAATATCAGAGCTTATTCGGTCAGAAAAGTCTTCGGCTGATCTAATTTTCATTTTCTAAATACAGTTTCACTTAGTGGGAATAAGTGTTGAACACGGTCCGCCGCTCTTAATCCAGCACCAGAATGTTTTTTAAACTCATCTATATCCCATAAATTTTTTATTTTAGAAGAGATTTCTTCTATATCTGAAATTGAGTAATTGTTTACATATTTACTAAAACCAGGTACAATTGCTTCGAATCCAGATATTGAGAATGGGCCGACAAATCGAGCTTTATCTTGTGAGTATTTCCGAAAAGTATTGTCACCCAATGATGCATTCAACAACTGAAAGGTTTTGATGAAAACTTCTTTTTCTTGGTTCGGATCAAATATATCATTTTCACTAAAACTAATTAGTTTGTTCGTTAATAATTCATTTAATTCTGTGCTTCTAGATATTTCAGTAGAATCAGTATATCTATAAACAAGAAAACGAAGAACTAATTCCATGTCATATCTTTCATTTGAAGCACGCTCTGAAACTGATATGCAATTTTGAAAATCAATGTTATCAGATAATTCTTTTAACCAAATAAAGAACTCTTTATCGATCATCACAAGTAAACAATTCCGAACTTCTTGATCACTAAGTCGTGAACCCCCTGTATTTAAACGCTGAAACAATTCATATTTTGTATCCTTATCGCTTTCCTTTTTTACAATTTGTATTTGTAACTTGGATCTTTTTACAATAAGCCTCTGAGTTTGCGTAAGACTTAGTGCCTCGTCCTCAGAATCCCAAACTTTATTTTCTAAAGAAGGCAAATAACGTGTTGCAGCTAGTTTCAATTTTGGCAAAACAGTTCCATCGGCATCTTTAAGTATTCCCATAAACTCAAAAATTGTCGATAATCTTTGTAAGCCATCAACTACATCCCACACACCATCATCTCTTTGAGCGACAAATATGGATGGAATAGGAATGCCAAGTAGAATGGATTCTATTAATCTTGATTTCTGTTGTAGTGACCACCTATAAAACCTTTGAAAGTCTGGGTGAATATCCAACTCATTATTTGAATAAATGGAAACAATTTCACCAATAGACATTGGATAACTGTCCGAATGGATTTCTTTTGCTTTTAGATCAATTTCTTCTTGAAGAGCCATTGTATAGCCTTTATTTATTTTTGCATTTTAAACTAGCAATATAAAGTCGTTGCGCCTAGCCCGCCGCCCTGAACAAGAGCGAAAAACTAAGACGCATTGCCAAATATTTAATCCCGATGCGTCGGGCAAATTAATTAAGTAAGAACACTTAGAACAAAAAACTCTAATAAAAATACAATTCAAAAATCACAAATCAGCAAAACTAAATTGGCGGTTGGCGTTTGTTAGGTAGTTTACTGTTCTGTTAAAAATTGTTTATTAAATTCATCCTTGAAATCATTAAATGCAGAGATAGCCATATTTGTATATACTGCATCTGTATTGAATGATTCTGAATTAAATTGATTAGCTGGTTCAGATTTTAGATTAAATTCATAAATTGCATTTGAACTGGAAGGTAAAATTATCTTGAACCACCATTCAATTTCAATTCCATAGTACCAAGTCTTCTTATCATCAGGTAAGTTTTTTTCTTCAGTACGATAATAGATACTCTCGCTGCTGTTTTTGTAAACATAATGAACTTCAAATTTTGGGATCATAGTATTTTCTGTACTACTTAAATTAAAAATGTCAGCTGGAAATATTTGACCCAACGAACCTTTTAGTGTGTTAAAAACTTCTTTTTCTCTCAAAGTATTTTTGTTTTTTGTAAAAGATTGTTCAATTGGTATAACATTATATTCATGGTCATCTGAATAAATATTTTCAAGGCGACTTTCGGATATAAACTGCATGTTTACATTGTAAAGGTTTTTATCTCGTAAATACTTTAATGTTTCAATAAAAGCTAAAGCGCCAGCCGATGATGAATACAAGGAGTTCTTATATTTAATAATGTATTTGTCATAAATATTATTTATTTGATTCCTAGCTTCATCTCGAAACTTGACATTTCTAGTCTCTGACAAATAAGTACGAAAAGAGGTCGCGGTATTAATACCTTTAGCATATTTAAAATCATTCGAATCAATAATATTTGGAAGTGCAAACCAAAGGATAACACCCAAAGTTAAAGCAACAATGATAGCGTTCTTCTGAAACATTAGTTTATCAATAAATGAAAACGTTATTTCAGAACCATAATTATTTTGCGTAGTTGATGGTTTTAACTCAGCGATATAGTGATTCAGTAAACTCTGAAATTGATATGTTTTTTCATCTTTTTTATTGCAGGGTTGCACAATCGAAATTGAATTAAAATGAAAACGAATTATATAATATCGTTCATTAGAAGAGAGAATGATATCCGAGTATTTAAATTCAGTTAATGGAATAAAATATAAAGTTTTGTTTTCTATAGAAACAAAGAATTGGTCATCAAAAAAAACAGAATCTTTTCCTAGTTTTCTCCAGCTTAAATACAGTTCCGTTTGCCTAAAAACAAGATAAGCTAGGATTGGTCCACAAATAAATAAAAAATAAAAGAGTGACCAAGAATTAACAAATAACACAAATAGTATAAAAATTAAACAAATACCTATTAGCCAATAATTTGGCTTGGGTGGGTTTTGAACATATGCAGATAAGTAACTGCCTTGTCGGTAAGCATTTTTAATTAATTCTTGGAATCTTACTCGTTTGTCTATTGAAATATTATGTAAGAGAAATTTCATTAGTACCTCTGAATTTCATATAAACAAAAATGTTTATTCCTGCTATTACTCACACCGCACGATATTCTTGCAGTAAATTATTTCTATAATTAAAAAATATTAAACACAATTACGGTTGGTATTCATCTCCGGCATTGCCTTCACACACTGTATCTTGGCATTTCCCCTGCCAGTATTGTAGTTATCAGAAAGGGGATAACATATTGTCAATTCAAAACTAAAATAAATTGTTTGTAAACACAATCATCATTATAAACAAACAGTTATCTATTGCAGTCAGCTTGAACAGATTGTTATGTGCATTTTCCGGGTGGACCCATATTATGGAACTACCTATTCTAACGAAGCATGGGCAAGAGCCGATGGTGACTGACATCCGACAATTGCGGGAGCTTCGTGGACAAGTTCATCATTATCAAGCGCCTCTACCATAAAAAGAGCAAAATCAATACGGCGAGTTAAATTGCTCTCAAGTATGGGATCTCCCACGTGCCTGCTCCAAACAGGTAAGCCCTGGCTTTCACCTTCTTCAAGGTCACTCCCACGAACTACTGTCCATCTCGTATTACTTTCAAATATTTTCCTACATGCCACCACCTGGTCATCCAATTCAACGAGACGAAAAAACCTGGCAATACCACCAAAAATCTTTACAAAAGCCTTTAGCTTCCAGGAATAAATATCCTTGCCATCGCGGCTGATATGCCATCCACAAGAGAATATCAGCCGTGCCCCGGGATCGGAAAAATCCATTACTGCCTGAGCTGTTCCCGAAGAGTATTGCTGAATACCCCATGGAGCTAAAACTGTTAAAACTCCATCACAACCTGAAACTGCTTTTTTTATTACCTCACGATTATTTGTTGCACCCGGAAAAATAATTATTCGATTTTTAAAATCTTCAAGCTTCGATATACTCTTTTCCCTGCAAACACAAACAACCTCATATCCTCGATCGAGTGCATGTTGCACCATATATTTTCCGAGTTTGCCGGAAGCCCCGACGATGCAAATTTTCTTCATCTTATTTCTCGTATTGAGCACCTTACTCCTTCTTGTCAACTTCGTTATAAATAGTCGTTAGAAATTTGGCGAAAGCTAATTGCCGCTCGTTACTATCAGCCTCGGGCCATGCACTGTTTACTGCAATGACCAGTCGTCTTGAAGGGTCAACATGAATTCTCTGACCATATATCCCTAATGCATCAAAACTGCTGGCATTAAAAATCCACCATCCATATCCATAGCCTCCACCGGGCCATAGCGGCACTTGTATTTTAGTTGCTGTCTCGAACCAATCATTTGGAACAATGGATTTACCGTTAATGCGTCCGTCTTCCAAAACAAACTGTCCAAATCTCGCAAAATCACGGAGTGTCATCTGCAGGCAACATCCTGCCATTTCATGACCAGTTCGATCTAATCTCCAGGTTGCATTATTCTCCATACCATAAGGAATCCAGATCTTGGAGGAAAGGTAGTGCGATAAAGTTTGATGGGTTGCTGAGCTTACAAGAACACCCAATAGGTGAGTTTCACCAGTACTATACAAAAATTTTTTACCGGGTTCTGCTTCTGCTGGCAATCGTCGCATATAACTAACTGTTGCATTCATGCCCGGCTCAATCGGATCTGTAGAAAACCTGGCAATGTCACCATTTGGATCAGTATAGTCCTCACTCCATTTTATACCTGTAGTCATAGTTAGGAGATGGCGGATCTTCACACTATCGTAGGAACTACCTTTCAAATCGGGGATGTAATCTACAACGTAATCGTCTACACTTTTAATGTAACCATCCTTTATAGCAGCACCCACAAGCGTGCTTGTTACAGACTTTGCAACTGACAGTGAAGACCATAGGTTCGATTCACTGTGTCCCAGAGCGTAGCGTTCCAACCGGATCTTTCCATCCTGTAAAATAATTAAACCGGCGACTTTCTGTTCTACCATAAAATCTTCCAACATTTCTTCTTTTTCTCCGCCTGGGCTAAATGCGGTAATGGGCAATCCTTGTGGAAGCTCATGCACTTTAGTCCCCTTCGGCACTTCACGCTCTTCCTGGTTCCAATGTGATGTATTTTTTGAAAGTGAATCCGGGTTAGAGATGTCCTGGGCAAGAGAAGATGAAGCTGAGATAAGTATAATGACAAGTACGGTAATGCTTAGGAATGATGAGATAAATCGTATACGCATAATTGACTAATCCTATGTATGTGTAAAATAATTTCCTTCATTATTATTTCATCAAACTACAATTTTTTTATTAAAATCTAAAATATTTATTAGTGCACATAATGTTTTTTCGCCTAACCCGCCGCCCATAACAAGAGCGACAAACTAAAACACATTGCCAAATATTAATTTCACTGCGTTGCAGTACATTATTTCTAAAATTAAAAATATTAATCACAATTACGGTTGGTATTCATCTCCGGCATTCCCCCAGCCAGTATTGTAGTAATCAGAAAGGGGTTTACATATTGTCAATTCAAAACTAAAATAAATTATATGTAAACACAATTAGCTTTTATAATTAACCCAAACTGACTGTTGTTTTGTAAACCGTTAAAACGGTTAATATCTAAGAGGATTTTTTTTCTAGCCCACGACTTAATCCGCCGTTGGCGGAGTGGGTTAATAAGAGTAAAGGATTATTTTCTGAACCGTTTCTCCATAGGAGTCCTTCGGACAACGGTTTTTATTTTACAAAAATTGTACGTGTAAAAAGAAAAGTAGTGTTCTCTTGTTGTTTGTTATTCAGGTTCCCGATCAAGTCGGGAATGACAAGAACACACATTCTTATTCTTTGTTGTAGATAACCGGAGTTTTATGTTTCCATTCCTGCCACAACTTATCATTTGTTACCAGCTCTGCCATAAAATTACTTACGTTTATTCTGCTTGTTTTGCCGGGGTTAAAAATGGGGCTTCGTATTTTATTATTATGGACTTCATATGCGCTCACACTGTCTTCATCGAAAAGTGAATCAGGGCGAACTGCTACCCAATCAATATTGGTTTTTGAACCTAATTTGTAAACAAGATGATCAGCCGCAAGCATATTATCTTTGTGAGGCGGTAACAGAATTTTTAATAACGAGAAGACTATCTTTTCTCCAAAGGTGTTTACTTCTCCTGTCTTTCTGTTTGTATATGCGGTTGTACTCATTAAAATAAATTTTGGTTTCAGTTCCTGGGACTGCAAAGCTTCTATTATTTTAACAACGGTATTGAAAACTAATTTATGAGGAGGACCTAAAATCCCTTTAAAACTTATGTTGTGGCCAAGGCAGCAGATAACAGAGTCACAATCTTTTACAAGGTCTTTTATTTTTACAAACTCAAAGTCATTTATATTTCCTTTTATTACTTCAATGCTTTTATCGTCTGATATTTGGTTTGGTATAATGGCAGTTTCTCTCACAACTACCCGAACCTGAATGTTTTTTTTGACAAGCTGCTGCACTACCAATTTACCGGTTGCTCCGCTTGCGCCTAAAACCAATGTTTTCATATTTGCCTTACACTAAATAATTATATTATGAACTAACGTCTAAATATATGTGCAGTTCTCACGATGGATGAACAAATTCTCTGTTTAAAATTATCACTAATATTTTTTAATCTCAATCATCTTCTGTTCAGGGAGACTTTATTAGCCCACGACTTAAGTCGTGGGTTAGAGAGTGTTACAATCATAAAACAAAAAAAGCCGCAGAATATTTACTCTGCGGCTTTAAGTTTTAATTGAAAAATAATTTCTTATTTTTTCTTCAGCACTGCTTTCATTACGGTGTCTTTGCTAATTGGTTTTGTACAGAAGAACCAATCATAACACTTAACATCTTTTTCTTTTCCGTCCATTCTGTCTTTGGCTGTTCCGCAAGAACCTGCAGGAGGAACAATTACATCATCACCCGGTTTCCAATCAGCAGGAGTTGCAATGCCAAACTCATCTGCAGTTTGTAGTGCAATTATAACTCTGTAAAGTTCATCAAAATTTCTACCCAAACTAAGCGGATAATAAATTATTGTTCTTATCATTCCTTTAGGATCGATAAAGAAAACTGCACGTACTGCTTTTGTCGTACTTTCACCCGGCTGAAGCATTCCATATGTTTTTGCAACATTCATTGTAATGTCTTCAATCAAAGGAAAATTAACTTCTACATTTTTCATTCCTTTGTATTCAATTTTTTCTTTTATAGTTCTTAACCATGCAATGTGACTGTAAAGTCCATCGACAGAAAGACCAACAAGTTTAGTGTTGGCTTCTTCAAATTGTTTTTCCATTGTAGCAAAAGTCATAAACTCAGATGTACACACAGGTGTAAAATCTGCGGGATGACTAAAAAGTATTACCCATTTACCGGAGTAATCTGCCGGAAAATTAATTTCGCCTTGTGTTGTTACTGCTTTAAATGATGGTGCTTTATCGCCAATGCGCGGCATTGATACTGGTGTAGTTTGAACTGCTTGTTCCATTATATTTTCCTTAAAATTAATTATTAAATTTGTTAATTATCTGATGTAAATAAATAGTATTGGATTCTAAACTCTTTAAAATCATACTATAACATTAAAAAAATAAAACTCAATTGTTAGCATTAGTTAAAAAATATGACTTGCCAAAACGCAACTATTGAGCAACTTCTAAATGTGCCCACTTAAGTTTGTTCATATATTCAAACGAAGGAAGTATGAATGCCTCGTGATTGTATATTGCTTCAAACTCAAAATCATTTTCTGCGTCGGGCAGATTAACAAAAAGCCATGGTCCATTTACAATTGTTGAGCAAAGTTGAAATGCTTTATGCTCAAGATCAGAAAAATTTTCAGCTTCAAGTTCAACAGAAAAAGACACATCATAATGATAGGCTTCCTGATATAGTTCTAATTCAGTTAATGAATTATTAGCTACAGCAACTTTAGAAATAATTTCATCTAAAATCTTTTGTGCAATAAATTTTTCATCTGCATTAATGATGAGACGGATGTGAGCCGTTTTGACTAACATTGATATCTCAAGTTCCAATCAAGCAAGCGTACGCTAGCATAAAACATTTATCAATAACTTCCGCTTTTCATTTTTTCCAAAACATTTTTCATTTCATTTAAAGTATCAGGATTTACTTCGGTATCTTTATAATTTTTTATTGCTTCTTCCTGTATTGATATAGCTTTTTGTTTATCGCCATTTTTGTAATAAAGCTGAGCCAGTGTGTCCATATAGTAAAAATTATTTCTGGAAAGTTTCAAACTCATCTCAGACCATTCAATTGCTTTTTTAATTCTGTTTGGATCGCTGATTTGATTATCAACAACATACCAGCTTACATTGTTTGCCATTGTTGAAAAATCATTTTTCAAATTATACCAGTTTAGTTCGTAATTATTTTCGTAATAATTGTTTAATGATTCTAAAATATTTTTAGTATCGAATCTTGAAACAAACTTTTCATAGAAATCAAATAATTCTTTTTCTTCTTTGTTCGCGATTAAGGAATTAACATAAGTGGTAAGCATGTAATAATCATTTGGAGAATCGTATATATAATTTCCGTATCGATTAATTATTTCTTTTTTCTGTTCAGTTGTTGGATTTACTTCATAACCATCTGATAGATTTCTTGAAAGAACATTTGAGATAAGATATTTAACATCACTTATAGCAGGAAAATAAGTAGAGTAATCATAGTTGTAATCTGTGTTACTTTCTGCAGTAGTAGCTTTTTGATAATGTTTTAACAAATAATCAAATGCTCTAAAATCATTTTCGTTCAAAATAAATCTTTGCTCGCCAAATAGATTCATTGAAAAGCCGTCATTGTTCAGCTCTTTGTAAATCGTGTGGAAAAGTTCTTTATCGTAGTTTGATTCCTTTTCGTAATTATCTAAAACCTTATCCCATACAGCTTCTAATTCTTTTTTGGTAATTGTTGATTTATAAAATACACCATTCAATTTTGCAGGATATGTATAATCAGAATATTCAACAACCGTTGAATCTAACTCATTAGTTGATGGAACCGGATCCGTGTTAGTGGCCGGCACTTCAGTTACTTCAGGAAAAAGAATTCGATGATTTAATTTAACACTTGCGTTATAAAGTGCGGTTTTAAGCTGCGTGACTGAACTTTTCTTATTCAAAAGACTTTCATTAACCGCACACATGTTTGCAACGGATTTTATTTCTCTTGCAAGGGTTATGTACTCATAACTATAGTATCCATCTACACTAAATTTACTTACGGATTGTTCTGAGGAGTAAATAACATTTTCGTTTAATCCAAGAACAATAAATTTTGTCTTTTCAGAATGGTTGATTTTTTCCAGCCAGCTTTGGTCATCTTCTGTAAGACTATAAAAGCTAAAATCAAAAATATTTTTATCGGATTCATCATAATACTTTAAATCATTAGCTGCTGTTTTGTGCATTGAAACAAACTTATCAAAAGTTTCTTTTGGTTCATTAACTATAAGCAAACAGCTTTGGAGATTAGCTTTCAAGTTTTTTAAAGCCTCTTTGAGTGATGTTTCTATATTAATTTTTACTGTGTCTGGGTTTAGCGGTGCTGTATAATTTTCAGTATTATAAAGCGATGGGAAGCTCCAATCTATAATCACATTTTCTACGGATGAGTAATCTAATCCATTTTGTTTTTCTTGCACGGCAAGCTTATCCTGCAAAACAAATTCTATTGGATTGGTTCCGTTTTCACTTACAACGATATTTCCATTTTCATTGATAGCCGCAACAAGATTGTTAGTGATCTTGTAATTTTCCGATATTTCCAGCGAATTAATATCATTCGCAATTTCGAATTTTGAAACTTCGGTTTGGTTGTTTACATAGTTTTGCTTTGCAATAAACAGGAATTTTTCTTTTTTGATTTTAAATTTTATCAAGTTGTCAGTATAGTTTGTCATTGAATTTGATTGGTAGCTAAACAAGGGTAAAAAACTTAAACTCTTCTCATCACCCGAAGAAGTTGCAATAGCAATGTTATACGTGGAAAGATATCCCATCTCACTTGTAAAAGTTAATTCTATACTATCCTGTTCATTCCCTGATTCTACAGGAATCACTGTAAAGTTATCGGAGCTTTTTACATTTGTTTTAAGATAAAGCGAATCAAGTTTTTGTTCGTAGACACCTTCATTGTAAATCAATTGATATGTGTTGTCTTCTTTAAGAAATAATTTTAATGCGTTGCCAAACTTTTCAGAGACATAAACTTTGTCTTGTGCATTGATGGTAATCGATAAAAGTATCAGCACAGAAAGCAAAAAGATATTTCTCATCGCAAAAATTCTCCTAAGATTAAATCTTGGTTATAAAATATTAAATTGAAAAAATTCTATTTGAAGTGGAATTAAATATTCGCAGGGTAAATATAAGATAATTGTACTATTTGTTTTGATGCCTTCGTTATCATTTCCTAGATTGGCAATGTGCTTTAACGATACGACCTTGATGTCTTTAAAATTTCATTTCCCTTTCATTTTCTTGACGTCTTTCATCGTTGAGTGAAAGAATTTTCCAAACTTTTTATCCTTCTGCCGCTTTTCAACGTAAGACATTTCGTTGTATTTAGATTCTTTATAGAGCTTTAAGAAATTTTCATATCTCTCACGGGAGATTTCTTCGCGCTCCAATGCTTCAAGCACTGCACAGCCGGCCTCAACGGTGTGTGTGCAATCTTTGTATTTGCATTGATCAGATAACTCATCAATTTCACCAAACGTACTGCTTATTCCCGATTCGTTAGATATTATTCCAAGCTCACGCATTCCCGGATTATCAATAATGATAGCCCCATTTTCTAAAATGATAAGCTCGCGTCTTGTTGTTGTGTGTTTTCCCCTGTCGTCTTTTTCTCGGATGGGCTGAGTTTTGTAAAGTTCTTCGTGAATTAAATTATTAAGCAGAGTTGTTTTGCCAACTCCCGATGAACCAAGCAAACAATATGTTTTATGCGGAGCAAAAATTGTTTTGATGTTTTCAATATCATTCATGTTGTTATTACTGAATGAAAATATTTTTGCATCGGGTAAAATCTCAAGTATCTGCTTTTTCTTTTCTTCAGCTTCTTCATGACTTATAAGATCACTTTTACTTAAAAGTATCATTGGGGTGATGTTGTTATCATTAATAATTACAAGATATCGCTCAAGTCTTCTGATATTAAAATTAGTATCAAGTGCTTGCATAATGATTGCAATATCAATGTTGGAGGCAATTAATTGATAATCAATTTTCTTTCCTGCAGCTTTTCTTTTAAGTAAAGATTTTCTTGGAAGAATATCCTGTATTATTGCAAGAGTATCATCATCAAACAATTGTGCATAGACAAAATCACCAACTGTCGGCAGATCTAAAGCAGAATCTATATTAAACAGAAACTTACCTGTTAATTCTGCATACATATCTTTCTCGCCGTTAGAAACAACAAAGCTGTTTTTGTTTACGCTTATTACTCTTACAATTTTGAAGTCGGGGTTCAGAGATAAATCAATTTTATCTTTAAACCAATTATCAAATCCTAGCTTTTCTATATTATTCATAATAACTAATATTTTTTAATATCATTAGAAGTAGTATTCTTTTAATTACTTTTACCACAAGCAAAATTAGCAAAAGCTTTGGAAGTTATCACTTTCAATCTTTAAAAATGATGTGCAGATATTTATAAAACCAAACAGGATATTTTTAAATGAGTGAGATTAAGCGATCTGATCTAAAACCAGGAATGCAAGTAAAAATAGTATTAAAGAAAGACCAGCGCACAGGCAAACTTACAGAAGGTATTGTTAAAGATTTTCTAACAAAATCTCAAAAGCACCCACACGGAATAAAAGTGCGACTTGAAACAGGAGAGGTTGGGCGGGTTAAGGAAATTTTGGAATAGAAATTAAATAATTTAAACAAATGAAACAGAGATGAGGGCTTATCAAATAATGCTATCCTATTAATTTCAGTTATTGTAAAATTGAATGTAGATCTATGACATTCAAATAAATTGGCTACTTATCTTTTAATCTGTCCAACGCCTTGTCTATTTTCTCTCTTAATACTAAAGTAATACTTTTCCCAAGTAAAAAGACTTCAGTACATCCTTTTAAAGGATAGTTATTCGTGATTTGCAAAGTGTTTTGAGAATTCTCTATAGCATTATCGATTAAGATTGAATGTTTTCTTGAATCAAATCCTCCCTTAATCGATTCGTTAAGCTTAGTTTTCCAGTTTACACAAAAATCATCTCCTGTAAACTCAGGCTTTTCTTTGAACAGGTGATAGTAAAGCCATACCTCGAAACAAGGATTGCTTTCACTAACGCGCCAGTCTGAGATTTCTTCACAAAACTTCTTAACCGCATCAATTTGTGGTCTTTTAGAATTATTTTTGTCCGGATCTGTATCAAGAACAATCCAGACTTCATCATTGGCCTGAAAATCGTATTTAGGATTCTGATTTTGTTCATCTTTCAGAATACTTTTTTTTGCAATTTCCAGAAGTCCAAGAGGTGAGTTATCCTCCACCTGTGAAAGCTTATATACTTCAACATTAATTCTGGAATCTATTTCACTGAAATAACTAAAATAATCCGGTTCTCTTCTGGCTCCCTCGCAGAAAATATAAATACTTTTTGCCTCTCTGGTGGGCCTCTCTCTTTCAAAAAGCCTATTTTTTAAAATCATATTGATGCCAATTTAGATCTTTCAAGTTTGCTAAAAATGGAATTGAGCCATAACGACCATTTAGATATCCTTTGCGAATATCAATAGTTTTATGCTCCTTAAATTCACTTAATGAGTACAAATCGGTAGAGCCATTTTTATCTTTTTCAGCAAACCATATTTCATCAAGTCTGAATATTTCTTGGTCCAATAAATTTGATTCATGTGTTGTGAATATAAATTGTCCACGAGTCTCATCATCAAGAGAGAACTTTGTTACCAACTCCTTAATTAACAAAGGATGAATACTTCTTTCAATTTCATCTACAATAAAAACTTTTTTAGTTAAAAGAACATCCTTAAAAGCAGGAAGAAAATCAAGAAGTCGGACAGTGCCATCAGATTCTTCTTCTAAATCAAACATAATGTTTTTATTATCAATTCCAGAATGGCCTACCTTTAATTGCTTCACCCAAATTTTCTCATTCTCCTTTACAACTGTTATTGTATTTACTCTCGAGTTTATCATTTCAAGTATTTTAGAAGGGGAGTCTTCAACTCGTTTAATAATGCTATCTACATCCCTTTTATTGTCTTTACCAAAAAAAGTGTAGATGTCTTTATTTTCAGAGTTTAATGAAGTAATGCCTAAATTGAATGAACACATTAAATCTTCAGCATATTTTTTAAAATCTGGTTCTGTGTCAATTTCGTGAGCAAGTCCTATCGGTTTTGACTCGGGCGTAATAATTAGTAATGTATCATTAAACCAATTAAATGCTTTTTTCACTATAGCTAGTTGTTGGTTATCTCTGTTTGAGATAATTTTAAGAATTGGCTCACTTGGTTTAATAAATTCTTCTATTAATACTGATTTTAAAATTTTATTTTTTTCTTCTTTTTCGAAGTCAGAAAAAAAGTTGATTGTTGTTTTATTTTTATTGTCAGTCCTTCTTTCATATAGAAGCTTGTCCGCCTTTAGCCCAAGCCCAGATTCATATAACTCTTCTGTTTTTATGATTCCATTAGATAGTTCAAGAGCGTAATAAAATGCGCAATCTTCTTGAAAAAACTCAACTGCTAGAATCTGACTTTTTGCCTCTTCTTTTGGGACAAGCTTAAACTGAGTCTGATTCAATCTAAAAGGAATATCTTCTTTTAAAACCAGTTTTTGTAACAAGTTGAGCGATTTGATAAGATTAGATTTGCCAGCTCCATTTGCCCCATATATTGAAGCCATTTTAAGTACATTAAAATCAAGAATACTATATTTATGATTTTTTAGAGTTTTAAATCCACTGTAAGGAATCATGCTGAATTCTTTTCTTTCGCCGAAAGAAAAGACATTTTCTACTGTGAATCGTATTAACATTGCTCTCTCAAATTATTAAGCGTGAATATTTCACGCAAATTAGGAAAATATTTTTAATTTTCCTAATATTTAATGAATGATATGCTCTTTGAGTGATAATTTCACCAAATTAATAATTATATAGTTGGTCTTATCTATTTTCAAAACATTAACTTACTATTTTGACTTTTGTTTTCCCCTAATTACGCCCCATCCAAAAAATTCTTGATAGTAATTTCCTTGAAAAGTGGTCAAGTATATTATTAAAGAAGGGTCTTTTCATATCAAAATTGCGCTTATGCTTTACAAGGCGGGGATAAATCTGTCCCGAATCCTGCATTCAGAAACCGCAATACCCCAAAAACTCTTCAAATTCCAGTTTCCAAAACCGGAAATGCCATCCAGAAACATTATGTACGTAGTATGCAAATGCATACATAGCTAATAATTTATTATATACATAGTATGCAAATGCACATATAGTTAATAATTTATTATATATGTAGTATGCAAATGCATATATAGATAATAATTTATTGTATACCTAGTATACAAATACATATATGGATAATAATTAATTATATATCTAGTATACAAATACATATATGGGTAATAATTTATTATATACCTAGTATGCAAATGCATACTAGGTGCATAACATTTTTTTACTGCAATCTTAAAATCCGGAAAGTTACCCGTAAACCACAGGACGGCAAGATTTTTTGATGAAAACGTGTTTTATCTGGTATTTTACATCATAATAAAGCATAAAAGCTTTACAACATTGTTTAATCTTTGCAGATCAGGAATATCATAATTCAGATCACAGCTTTTGTCTACCTTTTTAATTGCTTTTGCAAATAACTTATCATTATTTAATATTGCGCTTAAATTCGGTTAGCAAAACCATGAATAGAACAAAAAATAGCGAAAGAAAAATACAGGAGTTTTTACTTCTTCAGCGATCTTCGCAAAAGCTTAACTCAATACTCGATCTTGATGTGCTGCTTGAAGAAATAGTAAACGACGTTGCAGAAACATTCGGTTACCTGCGCACAGGTGTGCTGCTTAAGGATGATGAAACCGATGAACTTGAAATTGCGGCAGTAAGAGGCTGGACAAAAAACTATCACATAAAAGGGGACCGATTTAAAATTGGTGTTTACGGAATGATCGGGCATGTTGCGGCAATTAAAAAAACTTACTACGCACCTGATGTAACAGTTGATCCATATTATAAAGTGAGCGAAGAATCAACCCGCTCCGAAGTTGATATTCCGCTGATGATAAAGGACAGTCTGATTGGTGTGTTCAGCATTCAGCATCATGAAAAAAATGCTTTTGATCAGGAAAGAATAGAACTGCTTGAAACACTTGCTTCGCAGATTGCCATAGCAATAGAAAATGCAAGATTATTCCGCGGAGAAAAACAGGAGCGTGAAAGAATTTCCAGCGAGTTAAACGAAGCGAGAAAAATTCAGCTTCATTTGTTTCCGCATGCATCCCCGATTGTTCCCGGGTTTAATATTTCCGGCATTTGTCTTCCCTGCCTTGAAGCAGGCGGCGATTGGTTTGATTACATTCCAGTTGAAGATGGAAAAACAGGGATTGTGCTCGCCGATGTTTCAGGAAAGGGAATGGGTGCGGCTTTACTTATGTCTTCCACACGGAGCATCTTGCGTCTTGTTGCAAATCAAAACTTAGCTCCGGGCAATGTACTTAAAAAAGTTAACGAGCTTCTCATAAATGATTTTCCAACTTCAAAATTTGTAACGATGATTTATGCGGTGATTGATCCAGTTGAAAAATCTATATCTATTGCAAATGCAGGACATCTTTACCCTGTAATTTACCGCGAATCAAAATCAGAATTACTTGAAACAAAATCCGGCTTGCCATTGGGAATCAATCAGTATGATTATGATGATATAAAAATAAGTTTACACAAAGGCGATAAATTGTTTTTTTATACCGATGGTATAACTGAAGCAATGAACAAATCTGAAGACGAATTTGGTACGGAAAGATTATTAAGAGTGATTGAAAAAAATTCTGCAACACCTGATATAATTATTAGTACAGTTCAGGAATTTACATCCGGAAATACCCAAAGTGATGATATTACTGTTGTTATGATTGAAGCTATTTGAGTGTAAAATAAAAACCGCAGAAGTTTTCTCTGCGGTTTAGAATTATTAATCTGTTAATTAAAGATATTAACGAAGCAGAATCATCTTTTTTGTTTGGTTAAATGATCCAGCTGTTAATTGATAAAAATAAACTCCACTAGGTAAGGATGTATTTACATTATATAAGATAGAATTAAGACCCGCTTCTCTAAATTCATCAACCAGAGTTTCTACTTCTTTACCAAGAACATCAAATATTTTTAATGTTTGCCAACCACTTACGGGAGACTGCCAGCTTATTTTAGTGCTTGGGTTAAAAGGGTTGGGATAGTTATCAAATAGTTTTGTTTCAAGAGGGATAAGATTATTCCCATCATCCTGAACCGAAGTAATGGTCAATGGGAATGATGTTGACAAACAATTGTAGCCCGAAATTATTAATTCAGCATTTCCAATCTCTATAATCGGCGGATCCAAAATAATATTGCAGTTACCTAAAGTATCAGTATTGCTAACTCCATACAATATGCTGTCTTTCAAGATCACACAAGTTAATCCTTCTGCAGCTATTCCTTCGGAAGTAACTGATACACTAAAAGATGTTGTTCCCGGTTGGATAGATGTCTGATAATTAGCTTGAATATTAATCGGTTCATTTGTCCATATTCCCATTGCAGGATCACCTAAAACATTATTACAGTAAAAGCACCATCGCAAAGCTCCTTCTTCCCACTGGCCGGGAGCTGTTACCCACGGAGCACTTTCAATTTTAGATATTAAATGAGCTGTACCGATTCTGTGTAGTTTATCATTATACAAAGCATTTACAAACTCACGCTGAAGATGAGTTGATGGTCCTTCTGTCTGACCTTCATTAAACCACCCATATCGTGAGTTACCAATGAAACCAACAGCAAAATTTTCGATGTTCACCATTTTTTCTGCAATGCAGTCGGATTCATCAAATCCGCCACAATTACATCCGGTTGTATTTACTAATGTGTAGTTGTGAATGATGCCATTAACCTGAGAAAAATTTTCATTCGTAATATCGCCATCATTCAATCTCATCACATAATTATAATTTGAATGCCCTGCATGGTGTATAAAAGATTTTCCCTGATTGATCTTTGAAATTAATGTACTTCCAGACCAAAATCCTAAATCTCGATCATAAAGTTTTTCGATGTTATCATCGGTAGGAATGCCGATTGTTGTATAGCCATTATCATCATGATATCCGATTAGTAAGTCCAAATAATCACCGCCCCAGGTTTGCGGAGAAGACCACAGATCTTCACCTGCCAATAATGGTTTATTTAATTCATTTAATACCGGAGTGTCTTGATAAGATTTTATTTTGTTAATCATATTATTCAAATCAGTTGCATTACTGGCCGGGATGCGGGCAGCTGAAATCTCAGGCAATAAATCATCTTCACCAATTTCTCCCCACTTATTATTACTATTGTTATTCCAATTTCCATCTAAAGCCGAGTAATATAGATCAGAAGGTATATTATAGTCTTCATAAACGGAAGAAGACTGAACGTGACAATAGAATCCGCGATATGGAATATGCTCAACATCTCCGGCAAGCAGAACATATTCTATATTATTGTTTTGATATTCCTGTAATATGAAATTTCTAATTTTTTCCTGAGAGTCTTGTCCTGTTGAAGAAGCGTAAATGGAATCTGTTGTAAAAACTTTTGCTTTTAATCCTCTAATGCGATATAAATATATAAGATCCTGAAACTCACTTTCAAATTGTGCTGGTGAAATTATTAAAAATTGATAGCCATTATTGTTAAGAACTCTTTTGGGATAAAGATTAATCAAATCAGGATTTTGTACAAACTTTTTAATTCTTTTTAACACTTCGTTATTTGAAGTTAGTTTTGTCAAAGCATCATTAGCCTTTGAATCTTTTCGTGAATGAATCCTTATAGTTATCTTTTTATAAAACGAAACCTTTCCTGATGCCGGAAAATATTTTAAAGGAGTAAAAGTAGAAAGAGCAATAGAGTATCCATTCATATATTGAGTAATCAATTCACCTGTTTGTGAGGATGGATAAGCGGTTGTCATCGAATATGCAAGTTCGTTCTTTACAAATTCACCACTTGATTCCTCAGACATAGGACGAACATATTGCTGTGGATAAAGAGAAAAAGTTCCACTTATATTTACTTCATCTTCTCCGATCACCTCTATTGATTCAGCCACTTCACCTGGTGGTAACAATAGCGAGACGGATTGATAAGGTAAAACAGGTTCACCAGTTTTTCCGGTAAGCATTGTGTTATCAAAATTGATAGTCTCGTGATCGGCTGTTTTGGTTATCTTGTAATTATCAAAGTAGTAAGTTTTTTCGATAACCTGGGCATTTATATTAGCAT
This sequence comes from Ignavibacteriaceae bacterium, assembly GCA_049291095.1. Taxonomy (GTDB): domain Bacteria; phylum Bacteroidota; class Ignavibacteria; order Ignavibacteriales; family Ignavibacteriaceae; genus IGN3. Next base: position 29,497 of record JBATOT010000080.1, read on the forward strand.
AAATGAAAAGTAGAGAGAAGAGGATCAGTTTGGTTTTTGTCATGATAAAACCTGAAATTGTTACTCAAAATATAGTTAAGCAAAGTTCTATCATCAATGAAAAAACCGGGTAGGTTTTTTCATTGGTTAACCAACCCTTCAAGTATCTGTCATCTACTTACTAAAAACCAGCCCCACTCTATCTGCAACATTAACTTTAATCGTATCACCATCAACAAAGTTATTGGTAAGCAATTCCTGTGAAAGGGGATTTATAAGATATTTTTGTATTACTCTTTTTAACGGACGTGCACCATAGTTTACATCATAACCAAGTTGTGCAAGCCAGTCTTTTGCTTCATCGGAAACATCGAGAATAATTTCTTTATCCTTTAACATTTTCTGCACACGCTTAAGTTGTATATCAACAATTTTTCTAATCTCTATTCGTGATAGTGGTTTGAACAGAACAATTTCATCAATCCTGTTTAAAAACTCAGGACGAATTGTTTTTCTTAGCAAGTCATGCATTTGCTGTCTAAGCTCACCCATAAAAGTTTCAACATTATCTTCATCAAATGCTTCAAGTCTATCCTGTATCAAATGCGAGCCAAGATTTGATGTCATTATAATAATTGTGTTTTTAAAGTTTACGGTTCGTCCCTGATTATCTGTTAATCTTCCGTCATCCAATACTTGCAGCAGAACATTAAACACATCGCTATGTGCTTTTTCTATTTCATCAAGCAGCACAACGGAGTAAGGTCTTCGTCGCACAGCTTCGGTTAACTGTCCCCCTTCTTCATATCCAACATAACCGGGAGGTGCACCAATCAATCGAGATACAGAAAACTTTTCCATATACTCGCTCATATCAATTCGTATCATTGCGTGCTCATCATCAAAAAGAATTTCTGCAAGTGCGCGTGCAAGTTCTGTTTTACCAACACCGGTTGTTCCAAGAAAAATAAAAGAACCAATCGGTTTGTTTGCATCCTGCAATCCGGAACGTGAACGACGAATAGCGTTTGAAACAGCAGATACAGCCTCATCCTGCCCAATAACTCTTTGATGTAACTCGTCTTCCAATTTTAAAAGTTTACTTCTTTCACTTTCAAGCATTTTGCTAACGGGTATTCCAGTCCACTTTGCAACAACTTCGGCAATATCCTCAGCATCAACTTCTTCCTTTAACATTTTTTTATCCTGCTGAGCCAGTGCAAGCTTTTGAGTTTCTTCTTTCAATTGTTTTTCAAGATTAACAATTCTGCCGTAACGAATTTCTGCAACTTTGCCAAGATCACCATTACGTTCAAACTTATCAGCTTCCTGTTTTAGATTTTCAATTTCACTTTTCATTGTACGGATTTTATGAATCTTCCCTTTTTCCATCTCCCAATGAGTTCTTAGTTCTGATCGCTGCGATATCAATTCACTCAGCTCATCCTGTAATTCATCAAGTCGTTTTGCAGAAGCGTCATCCTTTTCTCGCTTTAAAGCTTCACGTTCAATTTCAAGCTGTTTAACTTTTCGTTCAAGTGTATCAAGCTCTTCGGGCATCGAATCAATTTCAATTCTTAGTTTTGATGCAGCTTCATCAATCAAATCAATTGCTTTATCAGGCAGAAATCTATCTGTTATATATCTTTCGGAAAGCTGAGTTGCGGCTATAATTGCACCATCAGTTATACGCACACCGTGATGAACTTCGTAGCGTTCTTTAAGTCCGCGTAAAATTGATATTGTATCTTCTTCGGATGGTTCACCAACAAGCACCGGCTGGAATCTTCTTTCGAGCGCAGCGTCTTTTTCAATATGTTTTTTGTACTCATCAAGAGTTGTAGCGCCGATTGCATGAAGTTCGCCACGAGCCAAAGCCGGTTTTAAAATATTTGCTGCATCCATTGCACCTTGTGTTGCACCCGCACCAACAAGTGTGTGAAGCTCATCAATGAAAAGAATAATTTCTCCATTTGCTTGCTGTACTTCTTTAATAACAGCTTTCAATCGTTCCTCAAACTGTCCGCGGAATTGTGTACCTGCAACAAGCGCACCCATATCAAGTGCAACAATTCTTTTTGTCTTTAAGTTTTCAGGAACATCCCCTGTAATAATTCTGTGAGCGATACCTTCTGCAATTGCCGTCTTGCCAACGCCGGGTTCACCAATCAAAACAGGATTATTTTTTGTTCTTCTTGATAAAACCTGAAGCACTCGTCTTATCTCTTCATCTCTGCCAATTACAGGATCAAGTTTTCCCTGCTTGGCAAGTTCATTTAAATCCCTTCCGTACTTTTCTAAAGATTGATATGTGTCTTCTGGATTTTGCGAAGAAACTCTTTGTGTTCCGCGAATGTCTTTTAATGCAGTAAGTATATCTTTATATGTGATTCCATTGTCACGCAAAAGTTGTCCAGCTTTTCCTTTGTCGTTGGATAACGCAAGTAAAATATGTTCGGTTGAAACGTAATCATCTTTTAAATTGCGCGCTTCCTCTGCAGCAACATCAAAAATTTTTGCAAGAGATTGAGACATTTGCTGATTGCCTAAACCTGTTCCGCTTACTTTGGGAAGTGTCTCAAGTAATTGAACAACTTTTAATTTTACTGCATTAAAATTTCCGCCGGTTTTCTTAATAACATTCTCGGCAACATTCCCGCTTTCCTGGACAATCGCCGCAAGTACATGCTCAGCTTCAACAACCTGGTTGTTATAGTTTTGTGCAATCTCAATTGCGCTTTGCAGAACTTCCTGGGCTTTTACTGTTAGTCTATTTAAATTAAACGACATTTTATCTTTCTTTCATTTCTGAAGGTCAGTCTTCAACAAGCTCAGACTGACAACCTTCTTATGTCACACTGAGTGGCATTGCCATCGAAGTGTGACACCATATCATCTATTGCTTACTCTTACTATACAACTCACTCGCATCAGTCAACATTTTATTTAATCTGTTCACAAGCTTATGCGGATCTTCAAGATTTCCTTCAAGTAATAATGCTGATTCATAAAGCTGTTCCGTTGTATCCGCAATAAATTGATCACTCTCATTTTTCTTAAATACACTCATCAGGTTTCTGATAAGCTTATGATCTTTATTTATCTCCATTAATCTTTTTTGCGGCGGCATTGCCATTCCTTGATTAGACATCTTCAAAATCTTCTGCATTGTTGATGACATTGTATCATCAGGATTTATCAAACAAGATGGGCTCCCCTTTAATCGTTTTGATTCGTGAACTTCTGTAACTCTATCACCAAGTATTTCTTTCATCTTCAATAATAACTTGCCAAATGCTTTATCATCTTCTTTGCTGAACTTCTCTTTTGGCTCTTCATTCTTTTCAACATCTTCAAGTTTATCAAGTTCTTTCAAATCAACGCCATCAACAGATTTGAAATCAAAATCCTTATGCTTGCGGATTGATGAAACAACAAACTCATCAACTGGGTCATACAAATAAAGAACTTCTAATCCCTTTGCTTTAAAGATTTCAAGATGCGGATTTAAATCAATCGCTTCTTTACTATTTCCAAGCGAGTAATAAATTTCTTTTTGATCTTTCTTCATTCTGCCGACATAATCTTCTAGCGAAACAAGTTCCTTTTCATCTTTGCTTACTGACGAATTAAATCTTAAAAGCTGTTGATATTTTTCAGCGTTACTAAAATCCATATAGCCAAGCTTAAATATTCTTCCGTGTTCTTTCCAGAATTCAGCATAACGCTCAGGGGAATCTTTTGCTACTTTAATTAGATCAGAAAGAATATTGCTGGCAACACTCTGTGCAATTTTTGTAAACACAATATTTTCTTGTAACGTTTCGCGGGAAATATTAAGCGGTAGATCTTCTGAATCAACAACACCTTTAACAAAACTTAAATACTCCGGAAGCAATTCTTTGTTCTGATGCTGAATGAGCACACGGCGGACGTATAAATCCAAACCGTAATCATCACGATTAAATCTCCAGTACTCATAACTCTTTTTTGGAATAAACAATAAAGAATTAAACTGTATTGGCGCATCAACCGATGTATGAATTGATTCGAACGGTTCTTCGTTATCGTAAGTTAAAAACTTGTAGAATTCATCGTACTGCTCTTTCTTAAGATTAGATTTTGGTTCTCGCCAGATTGCTGCAATTGTATTAATCTTTTCGTTCTCTAAATAAATCGGGAAAGAAATAAAGTTAGAGTGTTTTTTGATGATCGATTCTAAACGATATTTTTCAGAAAATTCTTTCGTATCATCTTTAAGGAATATTTCAATTGTGGTTCCACGATTTATCTCGCCATCAATATCAGAAATTTCATAGTCACCAAGTCCATCAGATTTCCATTCAACAGCAACTTCATCTTTTTTATAAGATTTTGTTTTGATGATAACTTCTTTTGCAACCATAAAAACAGAATAGAACCCAATTCCAAATCTTCCAATAATATTATTAACGGCTTCTTTGTTTTCGGAAAGCTGTTTCAAAAATTCTTCAGATCCAGATTTAGCAATCGTTCCGATGTTGGCAATCAGTTCATCACGAGTCATTCCAATTCCAGTATCAGAAATTGTAATTGTGTTTTTCTTATCTTCAAACCCAATCTTTATTTCTAAAGGTAACTCTTTATCTGCAATATCGGTTCCTTTGTTAGATTCAAAACGAAGTTTATCCAAAGCATCTGATGAATTTGAAATCAACTCACGAAGAAAAATATCCTTGCTCGTGTAAAGTGAATGAACAAGAATATCTAATAGCTTTTTAGTTTCAGCTTTAAATTCAAATTTTGTTTTGTGTGTTTCGGTCATTGGTTCTCCTTTTTTTAGTCATCCCGAACTTGTTTCGGGATCTTTAGTCAATTTGTAAGATGCTGAAACGAGTTCAGCATGACGGATTATTCTTTTCTTAATGATTTTAACTTATTAAATAATTCTTTTTCTTCTTTATTGAGATCTTTGGGGATTGTTACATGAATATTTACAAACAAATCTCCGCGTATGCTTTCGTTAATCAAACCCAATCCTTTTAATCTTAAAATCTTTTCTGATTCAGTTCCTTCCGGAATATTAATACTAACTGTTTTTCCATCCAATGTTCTTATGCTTTCTTTTCCACCAAGAACTGCCGTGTATAAATCAACATCAAGATTGTAATATAAATCAGTTTCCTTTATCTCATAAAATGGATGTTGAAGAATGTGGATGTTTAGATATAAATCTCCCTTTGTACCATCAGCAGTTTTAGATCTTCCCAATTCTTTTAATCTAAGTTTCTGCCCATCTTTTGTTCCCGGATTAATTTTTATTTTAAGTTTTTTTCCCTCAACACTGATTGTCTTTTCGCTTCCGACAAAAGCATCTTCAAGAGTAACATTCATGTTTGCTTCAACATCAATCGCAGTTTTTTGTTGTTGAGTTCTACCGCCAAATCCTCCGCCACTGCCGCCAAAAAATGATTCAAAGAAATCAGAAAATCCCCCGCCAGCATTTCCAAACATATCATTAATATTACCAGAGTACTCGTAAGTTGAACCTTGGCCAGATTGTCTTCTTCCTCCTCCAAATCGCGAAGAGAAATCATCAAAACCTTGTCCACCAGTGTGTTGATATTGATTCCAGTTTGAACCGAGAGTATCATATTTTTTTCTTTTATCAGGATCGCTTAAAACTTCATTGGCTTCTGTTATCTCTTTAAATTTTTCTTCAGAAGATTTTTTTCCGGCATTACGATCAGGATGATGTTTCATAGCAAGCTTTCGGTAAGCTTTTTTTATTTCATCCTGCGTAGCTGTTTTTTCTACACCAAGAATTTTATAATAATCTTTATATTCCATTTTAAGCTTTTAGAATTTAGAGCTCGGTAGTCGCAACCTTCAGGTTGCGGAAATAAAAACTGTTCACAGTCTGAAGCCTGCGGTTACCAAAAAGTTATTGATTTATTCTTTTAAATTTAGACAAAAGAAAAGGGTAACCAAAAAGTTACCCTTATTCACATCTTCATCTACTCTTAGCTTATTTAACTTTTATTTCAATTTCTTTTGGCTTTGCTTCTTCCGCTTTTGGGATAGTTATTGTTAACTGTCCATTTGCAAATTCTGCATTTATTTTTTCGGCCTGGATCAACTCAGGAAGATTGAATGATCTGAAATATTTGCCATAAGATTTTTCAATTCGATGGCATTTAGCATCCTTATTTTCTTCTTCCTGAATTCTTTCGCCGCTGATATTTAACTTACCATTTGTAAAAGATATTTTCACATCTTCTTTTTTGATTCCTGGTAAATCAATCTTTAATGAAAAATTATCTTTGTTTTCATAGATGTCAGTAAGCGGCATCCACACAGCATTTTCATATTCAGAATCAACATCTTTGCTCTTTGAAATACCAAAACGGTTTTCAAGCGAGTTAAACATTTTGTTAAACTCTCTTTCGAAATCAATAAGATCTCGTACCGGGTTGAACTTTACAAGTGTCATAGTATATCTCCTTTTTTATTTGTTGTTGTTAATTTTATTTTCAAACTCGTGTATAGAAAACCAATCAACGTGCCGAAACTAAAAATCCCCATAATATATTGTAAAACAAAGAGTTACAGCGATAACTCGTCTATTAATTGATATCGACAAAGTGGCGGATAAATTGACAAAAACTTTGATAACAAATCAATATCGTCACAATAATCTGCCAATATTACAATTGTGTTAGTTGTTCTGAAATTTATATTTCAATTGATATCCCTTTTAATAATGATTATTTTTGCAATCCTAATTTTTGAGCATTATTAAAGTGAATGAAGATACAATTGTTGCATTGGCCACTCCTGCTGGAGTTGGTGCAATTTCAGTTATTCGTGTAAGCGGATCACAATCGTTTTCTGCTGTTGATAATATTTTTTACGGTAAGAATAAAATTGAAAATGCAACTACACATACTTTGCATTATGGCGATATAAAAAGTCAGGATGATGAACACATTGATGATGTTTTGATATCTGTTTTTAGGGCTCCAAACTCATATACTGGTGAAGATAGTATTGAGATAAGCACACATGGAAATCCACTTGTTACTCAAAAAGTTATTGAGCTTTTAATTTTAAATTCTGATGTCAGATTAGCAGAGCCAGGTGAATTTACAAAGCGGGCATTTTTAAATAATAGAATCGATCTTGCAAAAGCAGAAGCAGTTGCCGACATAATTAATTCTAGAACAGAAGCTTCTTTTCGTGGCGCAAGAAATCAACTCGATGGATTATTATCAAAAAAAGTTAATGCGCTAAGATCTCAATTATTAAACTCTTCATCTTTTGTGGAATTGGAATTGGATTTTGTAGAAGAGGACATTCAATTTGTAAATCAGGATGAATTACTGAAAAGAATTGATTCAATAATAATTGAAATTGATACTTTACTTGAAAGCTACGAATTTGGTAGAGTTATTAGAGATGGCGTAAACGTGGCAATTGTTGGAAGACCAAACGTAGGGAAGTCTTCGCTTTTGAATTATATTCTAAAAGAATCCCGAGCAATCGTAAGCGAAATACCTGGAACTACTCGTGATGTAATTCGCGAGGAAGTTTCTATTAGTGGAATTTTGTTTAGATTATTTGATACAGCTGGAATTCGGGTTTCAGATGATTCGATTGAGAAAGAGGGAATTCTTAGAAGCCAAGAAACTGTTAGAAGTGCGGATGTTGTAATTTTCCTTGAAGATGTTATACAAGGAGAATCAAAAGAACTTTTTGTAGATCTTTTAAATTTTTCGAGTTCGGATAAAATTGTAAAAGTTCTTAATAAAATCGATTTGGATAAAAAATCTGAAATCATCTCAGATGTTAAAATTTCAGTCAAAACAGGCGAAGGAATTGATTTATTATTTAGAAAATTAAAAGAAAAAACTGTTGGAAACGAAAGCTATACAGAAAAAACAGCAATCGTTACAAACCTAAGGCATCATAACTGCCTTAAGAAATCAAGAGAAAATTTAATTAATGCAAGGGAATCGGTTTTGAAAAAAATGAGTGGAGAATTCATTTCCGTTGATCTTAGAAATGCAGAAATGAATCTTGCAGAAATAATTGGAGAAGTAACCTCAGATGATATTTTAAATAACATTTTTATGAAATTTTGCATTGGAAAGTAAGTTTCGGTTTCACGTGAAACAGAAATCATTAACATTTCGCAAATAATTGTGTTTCACGTGAAAACAAAAAAGATTAGAATATGAAGAAATTTGATATAGTTGTAGTCGGTGGTGGACATGCCGGAATAGAAGCTGCTTCTGCTGGAGCCAGAATGGGTTGTTTAGTTGGACTGGTTACGATGGATAGATTTGCACTTGGAAGAATGTCCTGTAATCCAGCAATTGGTGGAACAGCGAAAGGGCATTTAGTTCGTGAGATAGATGCTCTTGGTGGTGTAATGGGACAAATCGCAGATCGAACCGGAATACAGTTCAGAATGCTAAATAAATCTAAAGGTCCTGCGGTGTGGTCTTCTCGTTGCCAATCTGATCGAAAATTATATTCTGAAGAAGCTTACCGAATAATCTTCCCAACAAAAAATTTAGAAATTGTTGAGGAATCTGTAGTTGAAGTTTTAACTGAAAACAAAAAAGTTATTGGAGTTAAAACTGCGAGTGGGGAAGAGATATTTTGTAAAGCTTTGGTACTTTCCGCCGGAACTTTTTTAAATGGTTTGATGCACACAGGATTGAATAAAACTATTGGCGGAAGATTCGGTGAACAAGCTGCAACCGGAATTACAGAGTCTTTAGCTAAGCTTGGTTTTGAACATGGCAAATTAAAAACAGGAACTCCACCAAGATTAAATAAAGATTCCATCAACTGGAGTATTTTAGAAGAGCAGCCTGGCGATGAAAATCCGCAACCATTTTCGCATCAAACAGATTTGTCCCAATTTCCATTTCTTCCACAAGTAAGTTGTCATATCACATACACGGATTTAACTGTTCATAAAATTCTGGAAAAAGGTTTTGCGGAGTCCCCACTTTTTACCGGGTTGATTAAGGGTGTTGGTCCTCGTTACTGTCCATCTATTGAAGATAAAATTGTACGATTTGCAGATAAAGAACGCCATCAACTTTTTTTAGAACCTGAAGGATTGGATTCAAATCAGATTTATTTAAATGGATTTTCATCCTCTTTAGCAGTTGAAATTCAACTTGAAGCTTTACACAAAATTGTTGGATTGGAAGAAGTTGAGATGATTCGTCCTGCTTATGCTGTTGAGTATGATTTTTTTCCTCCACACCAAATCGATCTTACATTAGAAACTAAGTTGATTGAAGGATTATATTTTGCCGGACAAATAAATGGAACATCCGGCTATGAAGAAGCGGCTGCTCAAGGTTTAATTGCCGGAATAAATGCTGCGTTAAAAGTTCAGGGAAAACCTGAATTTGTGTTAAAGAGAAGTGAGGCTTACATCGGAGTTTTGATTGATGATCTTGTAACCAAATCTACAGATGAGCCTTATAGAATGTTTACTTCCAGAGCAGAGCATAGATTGTTACTTCGTCAGGATAATGCTGATAGAAGATTAATGAAATATGGTTATCAATTTGGATTAATCCCTGAGAATCTATTTGAAGATGTTAAAATCAGAGAAAGAACAATTATTAATGGAATCAATTATTGCTACACTAAAAAATATCATGCAAGAGATGTGAATAAATTTTTAGTTAACTCTGGATCAAATGAAATTGATTCAACTGAAACAATTTCAAAGCTTTGTAAACGCCCAGAGTTTAATCTAAAACAATTATTAGAGTTTAATGGAATTTCAAATGATATTGAAGCAGTAGAATTACTTCAAGATGAAAAAGCACTTGAGCAAGCAGAAATAGAAATTAAATATGAAGGTTATATCCTAAGACAACACGAAGCTGTTTCTAAATTAGAAAAATATGAAGCAACAAAAATTCCAATAAATTTTGATTTCGCAAAAATCAAACAACTATCAACAGAAGGAAGAGAAAAGCTGAACAAAGTTAAGCCGCGTTCTATTGCGCAAGCATCAAGAATCTCCGGCGTAACTCCTTCAGATATTTCAATTTTGTTGGTATATTTGAAGAACTAATTTGTAAGGTTTTTTATAGATGCCTCCTACCAAACAAGAAATTTATTTAAAAGAATTACAGAACTTTTGCTGGGATAACGGATTTAATCCAGAACCAATGCGCAATGAAAGGTTGGCTTTTTTTGCTCAATTGGTAGCTGAGAAAAATGAAAGCGTAAATTTAATTTCCAGAAAAGATGTTGAGGGTATAATTGAAAATCATATTTTCATTTCTGCATACATCACAAAATTTCTTCCTGATAAACTAACTAGATTTTTAGACATTGGTACCGGTGGTGGATTTCCCGGAATTCCATTAGCGATTATGCGTCCAGAATTACGTGGAGTGCTTGCTGATTCAACAGGAAAAAAAATTGAAGCAGTTAAAGAGTTTATTGATAAACTTAAATTAAGCAATGCAGTTGCAGAAAATGCACGAGTTGAAAGTCCTGAGTTTATAGAAAAACACAAAGGCAGTTTTGATCTAATTGTAAGTCGAGCTGTTGTGCCGATTATAATTTTATTTAGATATGCACTTCCATTGGTAAAAGACAAGGCTTTCATCGTAGCGATGAAGGGAGGAAACCTTGACGAAGAATTTCAGAAAGCAGAATTGAAATACAAATCTTTTATAAAAAAATCTACTGTATATGAACTTGCTTATAAGCCATCAAACTTAAGAAATAAGAAAGGGAAGAAGTTAGTAGTTATAGAATTACAAAAATAATTTTCGAATTACATTTTAATTTCAACATTTCAATTAATGAGATTTAATCTCACCATTCTTTTTTTTGTTCTGGTTGCTTCAATCTCTTTCCCACAAATTGAAGATAACGCAGAAAAAGATTTCGGAAAATTCTTTGAAGTCGGGGGAGACGTATTAACTGCGCCAAAAGATTTTAATTCTGATGATTGGATAAAACTTTCTGCCTCAATCGGAGTAACGGGATTAGCTCTTCTATTTGACAATGATATAAAAGAATTTTCTCAATCAAATAAAACTGATTTTTTAAACACAGTTTTTAAAATCGATGACTATTATCATTCCGAACTTATGGCAGCAAGTATTGTTGTCTTGTATGGTTATGCTTTAATTGATAAAAATAATGAAGTGAGAAACTTATCTCTTCGACTTGCAGAGGCAACTGTTTATGGAAGTTTGATAAATATGAGTTTAAAGTTTGTCGGTGGAAGAAGCAGACCATTTTACGCTCAAAATCCATTTGAATTTGATCCTTTCAAAACAAATTTTGAGCAAACTTCTTTTCCTTCGGGACATTCGACATTAGCATTTGCTTTTTCATCAGTTATGGCAAAAGAGTATAAAAACTTTTTTTGGAAGTTTGGGTGGTATACTATTGCAGGATTAACAGCATATGCCCGAGTTTACAATAATGAGCATTGGTTTTCGGATATAATATTCGGTTCCGCAATAGGATTATTTGTAGGTGAATTTGTAAATAGTCATTCGACGAATCAGAAAGCAGAATTAATAAACCAACCAATTTTACCGCCGCCATCAATTATTTCATTCAGTATTCCGTTTTAAGAAAATATGATTTCAAAAAATATTTTTGACCATCTCCCAAATAATATCCTGAATTTTTCAGATTCAATACAATCTCAAAACAATAGAATAAAATTCATTAGTCCACTTTATGGATCTTCCAAAAGTTTTGCCGTTAAAGATTTGTTGGAGAAGAATGAACAATTAGTTTTACTTCTTTCTGATATCAAACTTGTTAACGAAACTAAAGTTGAATTAAGTGTTCTTGGTATCGCAGATAGTTTAATAGTTATTGATGATTTCAATCTTGAATCGATTCAGGAAAAGATAACAGAAATATCTAAACGTAAAAAATTTGTTCTTGTTACCACATATGAAGTATTAAATCTAAAGCTTCCAGACAAAGAAAAAATAAATCATCTTACTACAAAAGTTAAAGTTGGTGGTGATTTAAAATATGATGACTTAATTGAATATTTAAATCTTCTAATTTACACCAGAGATAAATTTGTTGAGGCTCCTGGTTATTACTCGCAACGTGGGGCGATAGTTGATTTTTGGTCTTACTCAGAAAAAAGTCCGGTAAGATTAGAGTTTGATGGTGATTTTATAGAATCAATCCGTTACTTTGATTCAGAAAGCCAGCGTTCATTTGAAAAAGTTGAAGAAGTGACACTCGCTGGAGCTTTTGAAAATCAAGCTGAAGATTTTAGTTCAGATATTTTTGCTTATTTAAATAATCCAATCTTTATTGCTTCCGCTTACGAACTAGATAATATAAAATCTATCAAAGAAGAAATTGTTCCCATCGTTAAAGAAGAAATAAAATCAAAGAAAAAAGAAAAGGCTCTTGATGAAGATGAATTTCCAGAGGCTGAAGAAGTTATCTCCGTAGAACCCGAAATTATTGAAACAAATTCTTTTGATTACAAAAGTAAAAATGCAAACTGGATAATTGAAGAAGAGTTAACCTCTGAAAATAGAATTGAGATTGGTATTTCGCCTGCACCATCAATTAACTCAAACTATCAGATTTTATTTTCTATTTTAAAAGAATATTCGGATAAATGTTTTAATATTATTATAACATCTGAAAATGAACTTCAAACAAATCGATTAAAAGATTTACTTGCAGAAATAAATCCCGAACTTAGTGAGTTAATTGATTCCGGAAAAATTAAAGTTGAAACGCTTGCAATTAAAGATGGATTTGTAAATCGTAACGTAAAGATTTTACTGCTTACAGATTATCAAATCTTTAATAAACCTTATCGTACAAAAATATCATCAGCAAAAAAGTATAAAAAATCTAAGGCAAAAAGTTTCGCATCGATTAAGCGTGGAGATTATGTTGTTCATGAAGATTACGGAATTGGCCAGTATGCGGGCTTGCAGACAATAAAGATTGGTGATGCTGATCAGGAATCGATGAAGATACTTTATGCCGAAGGTGGAGTTGTTTACGTTAATCTAAATTATCTTGCATTGGTTAAACGGTATTCATCAAATGAAAATCTTAAACCAACCCTTGCAACACTCGGCAGCGGTGAATGGGAAAGCACAAAAACCAAAACTAAGAAAAAGATTAAAGAAGCTGCGCGAGAACTGATTGAACTTTATGCAAAAAGAAAATCAGCCGAAGGTTATAGGTTTTCTCCAGACACAATATGGCAACGAGAACTTGAAGCATCATTTTTTTATGAAGATACTCCTGATCAGGCAAAAGCAAGTGAAGATGTTAAAATTGATATGGAAGCAAAAAATCCGATGGACCGTTTGGTTTGCGGAGATGTTGGATTTGGTAAAACCGAAATTGCTGTACGTGCAGCATTCAAAGCTGTTCAGGATGGAAAGCAAGTGGGCGTGCTTGTTCCAACTACAATTTTAGCTGAACAGCATTACAATACATTTAAAGATCGCTTAACTCAATTTCCTGTTCGTGTTGCAGCACTTTCAAGATTTCAAACAAAGAAAGAACAAAAAGAAATTGTAAAACTTTTGGAAGAAGGTCAACTTGATGTTTTAATTGGAACGCACAGACTAATATCTAAAGATGTTAAGTTTAAAGATCTTGGTTTGCTTATCATTGATGAAGAACATCGTTTTGGCGTTGCGGCTAAAGAAAAGTTACGCCAGGTAAAAGTTAATGTTGATACGCTTACATTAACGGCAACTCCAATTCCAAGAACACTAAATTTATCTTTACTTGGTGCGCGTGATCTTTCAATTATTGCAACACCTCCGCCAAACAGGCAGCCAATCTTTACAAATGTTTCCACCTTTGATGCTTTAAAAATCCGTGAATGGATAATGAATGAGCTGAAACGAAACGGACAGGTTTATTTAGTTCACGATCGTGTTCAATCGATTGATAAACTTGCAGACTACATTAAACGTTATGTTCCTGAAGCAAAAATCGGAGTTGCGCATGGACAGATGAAACCATCACAGCTTGAAGAAGTTATCCATGGTTTTCTCAATCGTAAGTTTGATGTTCTGTTATCAACAAAAATTATTGAATCAGGAATTGATATTCCGAATGTTAACACGATAATTATAAATCGTGCTGATAGATTTGGACTTGCAGAACTTCATCAGTTGCGCGGAAGAGTAGGGAGAAGTGACAGACAAGCTTATGCACATTTTATAGTTCCTTCGTTAAGCGGAATTACAAAAAAAGCCTTGCGCCGTTTGCAAGCGATTGAAGAATACACAGAAATTGGTTCGGGATTTAATGTTGCTATGCGAGATTTGGAAATTCGCGGTGCAGGAAATTTACTTGGCACAGAACAAACGGGATTTATTAACGATGTTGGTTTTGATCTTTATGTTAAGCTGATAAATGAAGCTGTTGATGAATTGAAGTATCAGGACTTTAAAGAAGTATTTAAATCTTTACCAAAGATTGAAGAAAGAACAGATCCAACGATTGATACATTTTTTGAAATTGGTATTCCTGTAACTTATATGCCGGAACAAATGGATCGTTTGAATTTTTACACGGCACTGTATTCTGTAAAAAGTTTATCTGAGATTGAAGAACTTAAAGAAGAAATGCTGGATAGATTTGGAGTGCTTCCGGAAGTTGTAAAACGATTGGTTCTTACTGCTACTTTAAAATTTTATTCTTCGTTTGCTTTGTTCGAAAGAGTTGCAATACAAAGAAAAAATATTTTTATAATTCTGCCTCGTGGAGAAAAAGAAGATTATTATAAAGTTCGTTTTGTTGAGCTGATGAGATTTATAATGGATCATTATAAAGACAAAATTAAATTCAATCAGCAAAAAGAAGTAATGAAACTTGTGATTGAAAACAGATTTGAGAAAGCAGAAGATATTCTCTCTTACTTAATCACTTTCTGCGGTAGAGTCTCAAAACTTTTTGGAAATGAAGTGAAATTGAAAGTAGGGGTTGAAGAAGCAGCTTAGTGTTTCTAAGTGAAATAAGTGTCTAAGTGGTAAAATTATTTCTACCACTAAGGCACCAAGAACACTAAATTTCACTTAGTAATTTCATAATCCACAACTCGTCGTTCGCAACGAACTTCACTTAGCCATTTTTTTATTTCTTCGTGATCGGGATGAATTTGATATTGATGTAAGGCTTCTTTGGTACTAAACTCTGAGTATAATGCAACTTCACAGGAATCTTTTTCATTACTGAAATCAAATCCAACTTCTACTTTTAACAATCCATCAACCTTGCCCTGCATTGCCAGAAGTTTTTCTTTTAAGATTTGTGCATTGGTTTGTTTATCATTTCCGTATGCACTTTCATTCAAGCGCCAGAATACAATGTGTTTTATCAATTGATCTCCTTCTTAGGTTAAAAATCCGAATTAAATGATTTTCCAACATTTTCAAACTCTTCAATCATTCCTTCTTTTATAGTTCTTATGCCCGATGAATAATAAATATTATTTTGCTCTAAATAGTAAGCAACAATTTTTTTTCCATTTATATCAATAATTGTTCTGGGCACCCGCAAAGCACAAGCTCTTGAAGATGTTGTATACAAAAAAGATGGAGCAAACCCATCAAACGTTCCCAACGTAATTCCCATTCCATTGTTTAAAATTACAAAATCTGCTTCTTTATACTTTCCTTTAAACCAACTGCAGAATTCTGAAATATTTTCTGGCTGAATCAATTCAACTAATATTTTAGGATTTGTGGGAAGTTCTTTTCTAATAATTTCTAAATCAACTAACTCCAAATCTTTTTTACCAAACCCCTCTGTTTTTATATATCTGTCATCACCAAATCTAAAGCCTTTTAGAAAATTCTTGTTATACTCTTCGCTAAAAAATAATTCCGGAGTTTTGTATTTATGTTTATCTGTTTTTTCTAAGTCAAACCAATCTATCATTTCTACATATATCTTTTGGTCTTTGTGCTTTGCTTTGTTAAGCTTAATACCCCTATCCCAATAAGAAATTTGAGCTGTATCTATTTCTTCTAAATAAACTTTACAACTATCAAAAAATAATTTGTCTTCCTTAAAGAATTTAATAATGTCTCGTTTGCCTAAATTATAAGGTTTGGGTTCAAGAAATGGAACGGAAACCACGCCAGTTCGGCCACAACCCAATAGTGCCGCCAAAATAAAATAAAGCAAATATCGTTTTTTCAAGTTTCCTCCAAAGTTTTACTTCTCACAATATTCCTATTGTAAAAACAATTGCTTTGTCTTTGTAATCGTTAAATGTTACAATGTACTCAACATTTAAAAATAATTGAATGTTGTAAGTATGTAATAGTCGTATTCCTGCATTTACCCCAAGCTCAATCCCATCTGCATCTTTTTCAACACCTCCATTTTCATAATAAGGATCGATCAATAATAATTCATCATGTGCAACCCAGTGAAAACCTAATGTGCCTCCGAGATAAGGGCAAAAATCTGTTCGGGTAAACAAATAATTACCGTATAGATTAATTGCAAATCCATCACGTGCGCCAGCCATCATTCCAACAGCATAATCCTGAATCTCGTAGTCCAAATAAATATTTAATGTAAAAGATTTTTTGTCATCATTGTACCCCTCTGATGGGAATAAATATCCGAATCCAACACCAAAATTAAATCGTGATGCTCTTTTTAAATTTTCTATTGATTCCTGTCCAACAATATTCCCGACTTCCTGGTTTGAATAAAATGGCGAATGATTTGCAACGCTGATTGCAACTCTTTTCATAACGGCATCAAGATCTTCCAGGTTAATAGCTGTTGCGCTTTCCGATAAAATATTTTTTCCTGTTGCGGTTTCAACTAATATATATTGAACAATTATTTTTTCACCAAGCGGATTTAGTTTACAGAGTAATACTTCTGCTGAATTAAGATTTTCTCCAATTTCTTTTGCACATTCTTCATCTGTGCATCCTTCATTTCCAATAACAGAAATAGTTTTCTTTTCTGACACAATGTTTGCGGAAATCTGTTTTGATATTTCCATTCTTAGAATTGATTCCGATGTTTTCACTGAAGCAAAATCGATATCATTAGAAATAAATGGTAAAACCACTATTTTGTATGATGTGGTGTCTTGTGCTTCTGCAGAAATGAAAATTGCGAGAATAGTTAGGACAGTTAATATTGTTTTCATCACACTTCCCTATCGATGATTATTTTCTAATCCAAACTTAGCTGAGTAAATATTAATCCACAACTTAAAAGATATTCTTGATTCAGAACAGTAAAATAGATTTGTGCGTTGAAAACTATAAAATGTTGCTTGATTCTTCTAACCAGGCAATTGCTTCTGACTCAACTTCAAGAAGTTTAACATTGTAGCCTGCGTTTCTTAAAACAGTTTCTATAAAATCGTGGGATTTATCGCCAGGACTAATAAGCATTGCAATCATATTGTTTGGATTTGTTTCCAGTCGTTTCATATCCTGATTAGCAAAAATGTAGTTTACATTTATCGATTCAGTATTGCGTGAATTTCGAAGATCGTATAAAAATCTTGTAATGTTTTTTGTGTTTCCCAATTGAATAGCTTCAAAACCCAACCGCTCTGCGAGTGCTCTTGTCATGTTTTCATTAACCTGAACAATTATATATTTATTGTTATCAGAGATTTTTATTTTATTTATCGTAACTTTTCCCTCTCCGAGCATTAATAATTTAATATCGTCTATTCTTTTTTAATATCTTAACCATAACCTAATCGTTTTTTTCTAAAAATCAACACATACTTAAAGTTATTAATCCATAGCTTTGCTAACACATTTTATAAAATTAATAGTTTTTATTCCAAGTAATAAATGAAAAACATTACAAATGTTTTATTTGTCAGTATTTTACTGCTTGCTTCCTGCTCGGGATCTGAGGATTTACTATACAGAAATCTCGATCAGATTATTATTTCTGATTTTAATAAACTTAAAAATGATTTTAAGCTAAATAGAATAGGTGAAGAAGAATATTTATTGGGATTAAATTCACTAAAGACTAAAGAAACAGATTTGTTTAAGAAAGTAAATCTTCATCAGTTTAAGGACATTCGGGAACAAAATTATTGGCATCGGGGCAGATTAAAATTTCCCAGTAATATTGAAATGGAGTTAAATAGAATTGCAGAAACATTTAAAGAAACAAAAGCAATTAAATAAATAAGTAGTTTCATTTTTTTATACCTATAAAAACTAACCCAATTAAGCTATTAATTACATTTTTTTAGCACTTAAAGTTTGTTTATTTTTTGCGCGGTTAATTTTGCTAATCCAACAAAATAAAGGGTATTCCCAATGGCATATAGAGATCAGCAAAAATATTTGGATTTTCTCAAAAGATTTGAGAATAAAATGGAGCGTAACGAACTTGAGGATTATAAAAAGTTTGTAAAACGACAAAAAGATGATGAAGATTTTGATACTGTTTCTATGAAAAAACTTAAAGATCTATACGATAAGTTTTATACTCCTGTAGATAAATCCAAATACGATCATCTATTTAAAAAAAGTAACGAAACTGAATCATGAACGTCTAAAAAAGCATTCGTTCATAATATTATATATTAAAAATACAGCGCTCATTCCAAATTAGAGGTAATAATGAATTTCAATCTGCTAAATAAAGTTATTGCAGGAATTGTTTTTATAATTTCTTTCATAGTGTTATTTATGACGGTCCAGCCCTCCGTTTCCTTCTGGGATTGCGGTGAGTTTGTTGCAGCATCGGTTTCACTACAGGTTCCGCACCCTCCCGGAACGCCATTCTTTTTGTTGTTAGGAAATATATTTGCAAAACTTCCTATAGGTGATAACATAGGATTTAGAGTTAATCTTATCTCTGTAATATCATCCGCACTATCAATTCTTCTTCTTTATCTTATCGCAGTAAAGTTGATTGAAAACTATAAAGGAAAAAAAGCAGACAATATGTTTGATGCAATTTCAACTTATGTTTCTGCCGCTATTGGCGCTCTTGCTTTTTCTTTTAGTGATACTTTTTGGTTCAACGGTGTTGAAGCCGAAGTTTATGCATTCAGTACCTTTCTTTTTGCAGCAGTTACTTATTTAATTATCCGCTGGAATGAACGTGCAGATAATAAAGACAGCGAAAAATATATTTTAATGATTGCATACCTAACCGGTCTATCAACTGGTGTGCATTTGATGAGTGTACTTGCCCTGGTTCCTGTTGTAATGATAATAATGTTTAAAAAATATGTTGATGATGAAGAAGCATTAAAGAAAACCGGTTATATATTTTTAGGTCACTCGGCAATTATTCTTTTGCTTGCTGTGTTTTGGTGGAGTTCTCAAAAAACTCAATCTGCTCCATCCATTGAGGAATATCAGGATTTTGATTCGAAGTTTAAATTATTTGTTGCGGGCTTAAGTGCATTAATTATGGGCGTATATTGGAAAAAAATATTTACCCGAAATTCTTTCTATATGCCTATGATAATCGGTGGCATTGCACTTTTTGCAACATATCCTGGTGTTGTTAAATATCTTCCTGCAATTATGACTGCAATTGCTGGCGATAATATTACTGTAGAAATATTAATACTTATTGCTCTTTTTGCTGGTCTTGGATTTGGAATTCATTATGCAAAAAAACAATCTAAACCAACCCTGCATCTTACGTTTATGTCTTTTTTGTTTGTTCTTATTGGATTTATGACTTTTGCTATGGTTATCATTCGTTCAAACCAAAATCCTCCAATGGATGAAAATGATCCTGATACTTTTACCGAACTTGTTAAATACTTAAACCGTGAACAATACGGCGACTTCCCTACTTTTAAAAGAAGATTTGCAACAGAACCACATCAGCAAATTGTTTACACCGGCTACTCTTCAGATCTTGATTTCTTTTACACATATCAAATGAATCATATGATGACAAGATATTTGTTATGGAACTTTGCCGGACGCGAAGGATGGGAACAAGATCAAGGCGTAAACATTGCTCCGTTTAATAGTATTGGAAATATTTTTGGCAAATTATTAGGAATTAATTTTGGCGGTGAAACCAAGGATTCATTATTTGGCATTCCTTTCTTACTCGGTCTACTCGGAATTTATTTTCATTTCCGTAAAGATTGGAAAATGGCTTCTGTGTTTATGATTATGTTTATCCTTATGGGATATTTAACTGCATTCTATCAAAATCAACAACAACCTCAGCCAAGAGAAAGAGATTACTTTTATGTGGGAGCTTTCTTTGTTTATGCAATCTGGATTTCAATCGGAGTTAGAGGCTTAATTGATCTAGTTCATAAGTATGTTAAAAATACTTCTGCAAGAAATGCTGTTGCTTATGCTGTTTTGGGATTGGGAATTGTTTTAGTACCAGTTAGAATGCTTCAAGCAAATTACTTTACACATGATAGATCAAACAATTGGGTTCCATGGGATTATTCATATAATCTTTTACAAAGCTGTGCACCAAATTCTGTTCTGTTTACAAACGGAGATAATGACACATTTCCACTTTGGTATTTGCAGGATGTTGAAGGTGTAAGGCGCGATGTTAAGATAGCAAATCTTAGTTTGTTAAATACAGAATGGTATATATCACAATTAAAAAATAACGACCCATACAAAGTTGGGACTGTAAAAATTCGCTTAAGCGATCAGCAAATTAAAGATGTAAGGCCTGTACAATGGACTCCGCGTAATATTACAGTTCCACTTCCAAGGCCAAACAGCACAGTATCATTTTCTGATATTATGCAGCAATTTGGTTTACGAGATACTTCACTGCTTAAACAAGGAGCTATTACATGGACAATGAATCCAACACTTAATTATGGAAACGTACAAGCTGTGCGTGTGCAGGATTTAATGGTTAAAGAAATTGTAGAAGCAAATAATTGGGAAAGACCAATTTACTTTGCTGTTACTTGTTCTGAAGATAGCAAAATTGGATTAAGTGATTATTTAAGAATGGAAGGAATGGCTTTCCGTCTGGTTCCGGAAAAACGACAGGCTAATGATGAGTTTATCGAACCAAATATTTTAAAAGCAAATCTTACTGAAGCGGTTGGATATAGCAGAGATTATCAACCGGGATTTAAATTCCGCGGTCTTAATGATCCAAAAATCTTTTTTGATGATAACCATAAACGTATGGTCCAAAATTATAGAAACGCTTTCTTAAGATTAACGCTGCACTATATTGGACAAGGACAAAACGAACTTGCCGTAAACACACTTAACTCAATGGATGAAAAACTTCCTAATGATTTAATTCCTATGGATTATGGTTTGTTGTACGAGATAAGTAATCTGTATTTGCGTGCAGGCGCAAAAGAGAAATACAATAAGTTTGCTGCAGATGTTGAAAAACTAGCATTGGCAAAACTTGAACAAGATCCCGATGATGTCCAATCATTTTATAATCCTTACAGAGTTTTAATTGATGTATATGAAGCTCAAGGCAGAAATGATAAGCTATTAGAGATTTGGCAAAAACTTGGAGATAAGTTTCCTCAAGATCCAAATGTACAGGCGAACATTCAAAAATATAGAAACCTTGTTCAAGGAAAAGTAGACACTACTAAAACTAAATAATTATTGTTTGTCATTCCCGAAAAGGTATAAATCTAAATTAACTCTAATTATGATTCAGCTTTTTCGGGAATGATCTTTTTTAAACTCTTTAGTTAAACCAATTATGAAAATACTCATCTTAGCACTATCCGGAATTGGTGATGCGTTAATGTTTACGCCAGCATTAAAGTTGCTTCGCCAGGCACTTCCTGCTTCTGAGATTGATGCTCTTGTGATGTTTAAAGGGACAAAAGAGATTTATGAAGCCAATCCAAACTTTAACAAAGTAATCTATTTTGATTTTCTTAAAGAAGGAGCCTTTAATTCTTTAAAGTTTGTTTTATCATTAAGAAAAAAATATGATGCTACAATTAATGTTTATCCATCCAACAGAAAAGAATATAATGTTATAAGTTTTTTACTTGGAGCTAAACAAAGAGCCGGTGTTGAGTATTTAAGAATGAACGTGCAAAATTTTGGCTGGCTAAATAATGTTACAATTTTAGAAAACGATGAAACACACAATGCCCAAACAAACATTAGGCTTGTGGAAAAACTGCTTAATAAAAAGTTTGATGAAGAACCGGCAATGCAAATTTCCATTTCTGATGAAGAAAATTTATTTGCAGAAAACTTTCTTAAAAAAAATAATATTTTAGAAAAAGATTTTGTAGTTGGATTTCATCCCGGCTGTGCTACATTAAAAAATCATATTAAGCGCAGATGGGAACCTGAAAAATTTGCCGAACTTGGTAAAAAACTTATCAAAGAAAAAAATGCAAAATTATTTTTGTTTGGTGGACCTGAAGAAGAAGAATTAAAATTATCAATAAATAAAATGATTGATTCCGAAAAATCAATTACGATAAAAACAGAAAAGTTTTTGCAAAGCATTGCAATAATGAAACGTTGCAATGTTTTTGTTACAAATGATTCTGCATTAATGCACATTGCATCTGCATTGGGATTAAAAATAATAGCTATAATCGGCCCAACAAATCCGCACTACATTCATCCGTGGAAAACTGAACATAAAATTGTTTCGTTGAACCTAGATTGTGCCCCATGTTTCTTTTACTCACCAAAACCACTCACCTGCTCACGAACTGATGTTCAATTTAAGTGTATAAAAGAATTGGAAGTTGATAAGGTCTGGAATAATATTTTTTAAAAAGGAGAACTACCTTGGATTGGTTAAAGGAAATTAATGCTGCTGTTACTATCTGTGATAACAGTGGAATAATTGTTTATATGAATAAAAAATCAGAACAGGTATTTGAAAACGATGGTGGAAAAAATTTAATAGGCAGTAGTTTGTTCGGTTGTCATCCAGATCCCGCTTTAACAAAATTAAAAGAGATGTTGGCGGATGGAAGTACAAATGTTTATACGATAGAAAAAAAAGGAAAGAAGAAAATCATTTATCAAACTCCGTGGATAAAAGAAAATAAAATTGAAGGAATGGTAGAATTATCATTCAATATTCCGGATGAAATGCCGCATTTTATTAGAAAATAATGACCATCAATCACCACATTCACAGATGTTAAATTCAAATGTAAGAAGATTTGGATAATCAGATTGTTAATAAAAGTAATTAGTCTCCTGTCACGCTGAGCGAAGTCGACGTGTGACCATAATTGACAATCTTAGGTGTTTATTATTTTAATCTCAAACACTCAACAATCTCTTCAATGGTATTAAAACAACTAATTAAGTCAGTTCTTCTCTTCTCAAGAAGCATTTGTTTATTCATCACATCAACAATTTCTTTCCACATATTCGAATGACAAATTATAGGTTTAGGCTGCTGAAGATTTTTATTTGCGTATTCCCAAATGGCAGCAAACTCTAACAATGTTCCGGTTCCCCCTTGCAGAATAATATATGCATCACCAAGCTCAAGAAGTTTTGTAATTCTATCAAATAATCTTTGCTCACGTACTTCCACGGTTATAAATGGATTTGGTTCTTTATTCCACAATTCAATCGTAACACCGTAAACAAATCCTGCATTATCATATGCTCCTTTTGAAGCTGCTTCCATAATTCCGCCGTAACCACCAGTACAGATATTGAATCCTTCCTTAGCTAACGCGGCACCGAGTTCATAAGCAAATTTATATTGTGCATCATCTTCTTTGGGAATTGCACTTCCGAAAATTGTAATTGTTTTGTTCATAGTTCTAAAATTTGTGTTGGCAATAATAAATAATTTAACATTGTTAATTAAACAAAAAGCCCAATTCTTTTGTCGAATTGGGCTTGTAATTAATGAGATTCAAAATCCATAGAAGTATGGATTAAATTATTTGGGCGTTATTTTATTAAAATCATTTTTTTTGTTTCAATTAACGATCCTGCATTTAATTTATAAAAATAAACTCCGCTGGAAAATTTTGAAGCGTTGAAATTAATTTCATAATTGCCAGCAGTTTTCTCCTCA
Organism: Ignavibacteriaceae bacterium; assembly: GCA_049291095.1. Taxonomy (GTDB): domain Bacteria; phylum Bacteroidota; class Ignavibacteria; order Ignavibacteriales; family Ignavibacteriaceae; genus IGN3. Next base: position 53,515 of record JBATOT010000080.1, read on the forward strand.
TTAACAAGAGTTGCAATTTCATTACCAAGCATATCATAAACTTTTAATTGCACAAATTGTTTATTGCTTATTGCATACTGAATATTTGTACTTGGATTAAATGGGTTTGGATAATTTTGTTCAAGACTAAAGTTATTTACAACTCCACTTTCATTTTCATCAACAGAGGTTACTGAGCTGGTTGTTCTATAAACTCCCATATTTTCTGCTGATGCAAATAAAATATCACCACTACCAAATGCAAGATCGGTGATTCTGCAATTAAACATTCCAGAAGTAAAAGGAATCCATGTTTGTCCAAGATCGTTAGATCTTGACGTAGAACTATAACCCCCAGCAAAGATACTTCCGTTACTATGAATAGCCAGTGATAATCCCCCGTCGGTTAAACCAGACACATCTTTTGTCCAGGAATCTCCTGCGTCTGTAGAGCGATAAACTCCATCACTTGTTCCAACAAAAACATTTCCATTCGAATGTTCTGTAATTGAGAATGAATAACCATCAACACCATTACCAATATTAATCCATTCGTCTCCATCATTTGTCGATTTATAAATTTCCTCATCAAACAGATAATATAAAGCTCCAGTAGAGCTAACGAAAAGATCATAAGGGTATCCAGAAACACTTGGGTCTGTTATCTCAACCCAATTAGCTGCAGATCTATAGGTTCCATAAATTTTTCCATCTGAACTTGCTGCAAAAAAGGCACTATCACTTACGGCTAACTCTTGTATATTTTGATTAGTTAGTCCGGTAGAAAATGAATTCCAGGTTATTAAATCAGTAGAAACTTTTATTCCATTATAAGCATTAAACACAATCACTCCACCAGAGGGAATAAGCTCTGCAGTTTTTATGAAAGTATCTTCTTCATTATTAACTATTGTAATTTTATTCCAGGTATTTCCGTTATCGGTGGATGAATAAAATCCTTTACCCTGAATTGCTGCATAAAGATTACCTGAAGCATCAGAAAAAAACGAATTGTTTAAAGTTGATGTAAGACCACTTGTGTAGTTAATCCAATTTGCTCCAGCGTCTGAGGATTTAATTATTCCGGAAGTAAGTGTTGTAGCCCATACATTATCATTGTTATCCACATAAGCAGATTGAAATCCAAACCCATTAAACATTGTTGTAATGTTAGACCAGTTTGTTCCTCCGTTTGTTGATTTATAAAGCTGTTGCACTATTGTTAAGTAAAGATCACCAGTAGAAGTAAAATCTATATCTGAAGCATAAGGTAAAGACAAATCACCCTGAATCGATACCCAGCTATTTCCATTATCTGTAGATTTAAAAGGTCCATTACCAGAAGTAGAAATAAAAATCTCACCCGCTGAGTTTGAACCAAAACTTGATACATAATAAGTTGAATCTAATCCTGTATTTGATTGAATCCAGTTAGCACCAAAATCTGTGGACTTATAAATTCCGCGATACAGATCTGAGAGAAGCAAAATATTATTTGAAGTAAATTCTATTCTTCTAACATACTTTGAGGAAGGCAACCCATTGCTAAATAATGTCCAGCTGTTTCCAGCATCAGTTGATTTATAAACGCCCTCATAAGCATTTGTAACATAAATATTATCGGAATTATCAAATGTGATATCTTCAGCATATCCATTTTGAGGTAGACTCGCATCTACTTTATTCCAGGTAACACCCTGGTCTGTAGACTTATAAATTGATTGCAGCGTTCCTGCATAAACATCACCAGCAGCGCTAATCTTTAGAACAAAAACGCCGATGTTATCAATTTCGTTTGATATAGAGTACCAGTTTTCTCCGCCATCAGTTGATCTAAAAAGTCCGCCGCCAACATAACCGGCGAGAAAAACATTATCCGTAACCTTTACAATTGTGTTTGTTCTTCCTCCATCAATACCAGAGGGTTCCCAGAGATTTTGCGCCAGCGAAATTCTGGAAATAAAAAAAAAGAAAATCAAAACAGTTAGTACAGAATAAACATACTTCATCTAAGCCTCCTGAAGTTTTATAAATTATTAAGCGTTAAAAATATATGCGAAAGTACAATATTTAATATATATACAATATTCGTGTTTTTAAAATAATGCCAGAATTAAGTAATAAAACTACTTTGGGGAATAAATTGCGGATTTCTGGAAATTTTCCACCTTCGGGGTAACTGGTAAAATAAACCCCGAAGGTGAATGTTTATTAAAAATCGCTCCAAATTATTTTGAAACGACACATAAAGATTATCGAAAAAACCAGAAATTTTTTAAGGCTCCTATTTTCAGGCTTTTTGTAATTCTGTGGTTATATCAATCTTAACTTCATCACCCACTACAATTCCACCCACTTCGGTTAGGGCATTCCATTGCAAACCAAAATCAAAACGATTTAGTTTACCCGAAATTTCAAATCCTGCAACATCTACTCCGCCAAAGCCTTTTGTTGATCTGTTATAAGTAACGTTTAAAGAAATTTCTTTTGAATTAGTTCTATTGATTAGTCACACAATTATCACAATTGCCGCAAGGTTTTTCACCCGGAAAGCCAAAGTAATCCGAAATAAAAACTCTGCGGCATTTTTCTCCGCGAAAATAATTTACAACCGAAAGAAGTTTTTTATTATCGCTTAACAATTTTTCTTTTAGATGATCTTCGTCCTGTAAAATTTCAGGAAGTTCATTTACAATTTGCAGATTTTGTTTTTCAACATCTCCTTCTGTAACACCATAACGATCTAACATGGCAAGTGCAGTTTCAACTCTAAAATCATTTTTATTTTTAAAACTGATTTGTTCGCGCACGTAATCAATTCCACTGGAATTTATTATCCCGATTTCCCGTTTTAAAATATCATACAAAGCAGAATAGAAATTAGCATCCGGATTGGACCATTTAATAAACTCCATCTGAGTATAAAGATCTTCCTGATTGTAAAGCAAAAGACATAATGAATCATTACCATCGCGTCCTGCGCGTCCAATTTCCTGGTAATAAGATTCGATTGAAGAGGGAACCTCAGCGTGGATAACAAATCTTATATCAGCTTTATCTATGCCCATTCCAAAGGCATTTGTTGCAAGAATCAGTTTTTGTTTTCCATCCAAAAAATCCCGTTGCATCCGTTTACGTTGTCTATCTTCAAGTTTTCCGTGATAAACTCCGTGAGCAAATCCTTTGTCACTAAGAATTTCAGAAAATCTTTCCAGGGTTTTAATTAAAGAAAAGTAAATTATTCCGCTGCCGTTATACTTTTCTAATGTTGAAAATATTTCTCTTAATTTTTCTTTATCATCAAAAACATCCACAGCTTCAAGTCTAAGATTAGGTCTTTCGATTCCTTGATGAAATATTTTTATTTCTGATATGTCTATATGAAGTTTTTTGATTATGTCTTCTTGAACATCGTGAGTTGCTGTTGCTGTTAATGCAATTGTTAGCGGGTTACCAAGTAATTCTCTAAACTCACCAATGCGGGAATAATCTGGGCGAAAATCGTGTCCCCATTCTGAGATACAATGTGCTTCATCAACAGCGAGTATATCGATTTTTACTTTTTTTATCTGTTCAACAAAATCTGGTTTACGAAATCTTTCCGGTGTTACATAAAGCAGTTTAATTTTTCCATCAACAAAATTGTTTAATCTCTTTTCTCTTTCTTGCTTGGATAATGTTGAATTGATAAATGCTGCAGAAATATTTTTCTTTCTTAATGCGTCTACTTGATCTTGCATCAAAGCTATTAACGGACTAATAACAATTGTACAGTTATCAAAGTAAAGAGCTGGAATTTGATAACACAAAGATTTTCCGCCGCCTGTGGGCATTAAGACAATGCAGTGTTTTTTTTCCACAGTAATTCGTTTAACAATTGCTTCTTGTTCTCCCCGAAATAAACTAAAACCAAACTTATCATTTAATATTTGATAGATATCATTCATCACTTATTTTGAATACTTTTAACTAAAATTAAGAAAATATGGATATTTGTTATAAATATATACACATTTAAATCGATAATATTAAAACACATTGTTTAAAAATTGATTTTTAATTAAGAAGAAGTGTTTAATAATAGTATCCTGCGGGTAAATTTCGTTTTACTCTCAAACATCAGGGAGAAAAAATGCAGACTCAATCCGGCAAATTCATACTTCTTGTAGAAGATATGGCAATTATCGCTATGGCTGAAGCTAACACGCTTAAGAAAAATGGCTTTAGGGTAATAACTGCCTATAATGGAAAAGAAGCAATAAAATTAGCCACCGAAAATCCTGATCTGAATTTAATACTTATGGATATTGATTTAGGCAAGGGAATGGATGGAACAGAGGCGGCTCAAACAATTCTTAAAACTCATGATATACCAATCGTTTTTCTCTCAAATCATACAGAAAAAGAAATTGTTGATAAAACAGAAAAGATAACTTCTTACGGCTATGTTGTTAAAAACAGTGGTGAAACCGTTTTGCTTGCCTCAATCAAAATGGCATTTAAACTATTTGAAGCACATAAGCTAAGATTTGAAAGTGAAAGGAAACTTTTAGAGAGTGATAAAAAGTTTCATATCCTGGAAAAACAAATTGACGATGTTATCTGGATGATGGATATGAATTTCCGGTTTACATATATAAGTCCTTCCGTTGAAAAAATGCATGGATACACTGTAGATGAAATGATGAAATTAAATCTGCAGGACTATGTTACAGAAGAATCAGCACAAAAAGCTATTGATGTTCTGGGTGAAGAGATAAGCGCCTATTTAAAAGACAAAATAGAAAAAAATATTGTTACCATAGAAATTGTCCAAAGAAAAAAAGATGGAACTGTTTTCCCAACAGAAATAAGAGCCAGATTTTTACTTGATGAACACGGGCTTCCATCTGGAATTATAGGAGTAAGCAGAGATATAAGCCAAAGATATTTAGCTGAAAAAGCTTTGAGAGATAGCGAAAAAACTTTAAACCTGGCGTTGGAAGGTGCTCAAATAGGTTTCTGGGATTCAAATTATCAAACAGGCAGAGTTTATAGAAGTGATATTTGGGCATCAATGCTTGGATATACGATAGATGAAGTAGATAACACCCCTGAATTTTGGCAGAAGCATATTCATCCCGATGATTATGAAAGAGTTATGACTGAGGTTAACAAACATGAAGCTGGAGAGGTTGATAGTTTTAGTGTTGAACACAGAATGAGAACAAAATCAGGAAAGTATAAATGGATTTTGGATTGGGGAAAAGTGTTTGAAAGAACCGAATCGGGGAAACCAATACGTGCTATGGGTGTGCATATAGATATAGATGACAGAATTAAAACACAGCAGCGATTGTTCGAAACTAATAGAACACTAACCCTTGCAATTGAAGGTGCTCAGATCGGTTTGTGGAGTCAGAATTTTGAAACAGGCGAAGTAATTAGAAGTGAATATTGGGCCAGCATGCTTGGTTATGAAAATAATGAAATAGAAAATAAACTAGGCTTCTGGAAATCTCTTATTCATCCTGATGACTATGAAATGACAATTAAAGCAGCAGAAGAACATGAACAGGGGAAAACAGAATTCTATAAAGTTCAGCATAGATTAAAATGTAAGGATGGAAGTTATAAGTGGATATTGAACTGGGGAAAAATTTCTGAAAGAGATAATGCAGGCCTTCCATTAAAAGCAAACGGAATTCATCTTGATATTGATGATCGAGTTAAATCGGAAGAACATTTAATCGACAGTGAAGAGAGGTATCGTCGCTTTTTTGAAGAAGATCTTAGTGGAGTTTTTCTATCTACTCCTGAATCTGGCATAAAAATCTGTAACAGGGCTTATGTTAATATGATGGAATACGACAGCATCGAATCGCTTTTACAAGCAAATCCTGTTTCTCATTATCCGCAATCGCAACAAAGAATTGATTTTTTGAATCTGCTAAGGAAAGAAAGAAAATTAACTAACTATGAGGGTGAACTTGTTACTAGAACAGGAAAAATTATTAAAACTTTAGAAAACATTTTGGGCGTATTTGATGAGAAAGATAATTTAATTGAGTTTTGGGGTTATGTTAATGACATTACCGATAGAAAGAACACGGAACAAGTACTTAAGAATGCTGCAATTGAAAAAGAAGCATTGCATCGGGAGCTTTTGCATAGAGTTAAAAACAGTTTTAATCTAATTAAATCACTAATGTATCTTGAGCGGGAAAAACTTGACAACAAGGAAGCAAGCAAAATATTTGAGAATCTGGAAATGAGAATCGGGACTCTTTCTAAAATGTACTCTCTGCTTAACTTAAGTGGAATATCGCAGCAATTGGATCTGGGTGAGTATTTGAATGAAATTACAAAATCGTTAGCTGAATCTTACCTGGATGATCCGGGTGTTGTTGAAGTAAAATCAACATTTGAAAAAATAATTACTTCGCCAAGAACTGCCTCTTCTGTTGGATTAATTGTTAATGAGATTTTAACTAACTCACTTAAGTATGCTTTTCCGGATAGCAGAAAGGGAATTATTTCTATCTCCTTAAAAAACAATAATGGCAATGCAGAAGTAGAAATATTTGATAATGGAGTTGGTGTATCTGAAGATTTTGAAATTGAAAATTCCAAAGGGATGGGTTTGCAGCTTGTTAATATGCTAACACAACAACTTGACGGTAAAATTGTGGTTAAGCAGGAAAATGGAACGCGGTTTAATCTAATCTTTCCATTAGAAAATTAGCATATAGTTTTTCTGATTAATTCATTACATTCCAATAAATAATAATTGGAGTTTTGATGACTAAATATTTTGCTGCACTGATTTTACTTTTCTTAGTTTATGCCTGCACACAAAAACCAACGGCTGATCCAAATTATGTTAAAGAGATTAACGAATGGGATGCAAAACGAATTAACAGGTTAAAGGCTGATGACGGCTGGCTTAATCTTGCCGGAAGATTCTGGCTTGAGAAAGGCGAAAGTACTTTTGGTTCATCCAAGGATAATGATATTGTTGTTGAGTCATCAAAGCTGCCGGAACATATCGGTTTATTTATTTTTAAGGATTCCGTTGTAACATTTAAAGCTAAAGACGATGTTGAAGTTTTGTTAGATGGAAAACCGGTTAAAGAAATTGTTTTAATTGATGATCAAAAGAAAGATATTACGGTTTTACAAATCGGTTCTATAAAGTTTAATTTAATGATACGAGATACTTTGTACGGAATCCGTTTTCGTGATCTTAATTCTGATCTTGTAAAAAGCTTTAAGGGAGTAGAAAGATATGCTATTGATGAAAGCTGGAAGATAATGGCAAAGTTTGAAGCTTATAATCCTGTTAAAGAAATTGATGTGCCGAATGTACTAGGACAAATCAGTAAAGAAAAATGTCCCGGGGCAGTTGTGTTTGAACGTGATGGCAAAACACACCGAATCGATGCTGTTGATGGGGGCGGAGATAGGTTGTTTCTTATTATTGCGGATCAAACAAGTGGTGAGGAAACTTACGGCGGCGGAAGATTTATGTATGTTAACAAACCGGACTCTACAGGAACAATACTTTTAGATTTTAATAAAGCTTACAACCCGCCGTGTGTGTTTACAAAATATGCAACGTGTCCATTACCGCCGTTACAAAATTATCTTAAGTTAAAAATAGAAGCCGGTGAAAAGGTTTATGGGGAAGGGCATTAGAGTACTTAATATATATGATGACACAATCAATTTATATTTAAAGACATATGGATTGAATTTAGTGCAGTATTATAATACAAAATCAGTTTTTGCAGTGAACTGATATTATTTTCGACACTAATATTTTCACCAAAAACTTTGCCTATACTATCTAAAACTTTAAATCCGACTTTTGATAATTCTAACTGCTCAGTTTTTGAAAATTTGTTGAATATTCTGATTGTTTCCTTTATTGATTCTATATCTGGGCAAAATTGTGGTAAAGAACCCATTAATTCTTCATATATGGATTCATTTTTTAAAGCAATGTTGTATCCATAAAAACAGATTACAATAGTATAGAGCTTTTTAAATTTTGTTATGTCAGTTTTAGAAAAATCAAAGACCGCATGGGCACCGTTAATACCAAATAATTCAGAAGCAAATAAATCGGTTGAAATTAGTAAATGATTAAAGATTACTTCAATTATGCCATCAAAATTTCTAAGGTTCTCAAGCATTTCTTTAACAACATTATTATTTGTTTGATTCCACTTAGCCGTTCTACCATTAAAAATATTTTTTAATTTGTTAATCAATTTTTTATTATCCTTTCACCTTGCTCAACTCAAAGCAATCAATATTTTGTGTAGACTTAAATTCTTTGTTAGCCATTTATCTTAATTTTTTTTTTGCAAGTTGGACAATCATATTCATTTAATATTCTTTCCTGAATGCTTAGACTTATATTTTCATTACACTCAGCGCAAATAATTTCTATTGGCAAAACATCCTTATTGATTTTGATGACCAAAGTACTTGCAATCAAATCGTGTAATGCTTGTTTTCTTGTAGTGAATGCTGGCATAACATAACCGATAAAAAATATTAGAGTTGAAAATATTTTTGAAAAATTACGTGCAATCGATTGAAGTATATTTATTCTTTCCCCTTGAAGATTAGTTACAACTAGATTTTGTGATAATTTTCCGAAAGTTGCTTGTTTTTTGCTGCTTTCCATAACTGCATAATATATTAAGCCAGTAATAAGGAACAATGGATGGCGAAATATTACCATAATTCCAAATTGGGCAATTATATCCTTAACCTCAAGATTAAAAACGAAAGCTATTATAGAATTAAAAACAAATAGAATTAAACCATCAATTAACAATGCAATCATACGTGAGAAAATATCTGAATAAGGAAGATCAAAATTATCTAAAGTTGATTTTGGGGGTTTCTGTAATAAATACTGTTTTTTACATTCTTCTTTGTTACAATAGTAGTAAACCAAGCCTTCGTTTAAGCATTCATCGCAAAAGTATTCTTGGCAATGATGGCAGAAACTGAGCGCAATTTTCTGTGGATGATTTATGCAAAAAGTTTTTTTATGGCTACTCGGTTTATTTAATTCTGCGGGCTCTCTGTTGTCTTCAGACATAATTATAACCTTTCTCTTAGTTGGTCATTGATTAGTATTAGAATTACTTCAAGATTATTTATGGGTTCCCTTGTTAATTTCTAACTGCAGGTTTTTTATCAATGATCTAAGTTCATTTTTTGCTCTTTTCAATTCATCTTTTTTTTCTTCGTACTGCACTAAAGTTTTATTGATTACAGGATTTTTTACAATCAACCAAAGAAAAAATAATATCCATCCAACAGAAACTAAGTACAGAATAATGCTATTATAGCCCAGCGCATCACCTAAAAGTTTTAGCGGAGATATTGTCCCAAGAGTGACTAAGAATAGAAAGGTTAATGTCGCCAGAAAATATTTTAAGAGTGCAAAATAGTATTCAGGAGTCAAAGCGTTTAGTTCCAAAGTTGATCTTTGCAGCAACAAATTCAATTGTTCAAAGCTCAAAAGACCAATTATACCTTGTAACGTATAAAAGTCGGTTGACATTAAATTTTCAAATTCAACATCATTCATACAAAAGTTCTTTCATATTCATCTAAAAATAGTTTAATTGACAGTCAAGAGAAAAAGATCGTTCGCCCTGAGCTAGATAAAGAAGAAAAGGGATATGTAATTACAAGTAAATCAAAGTTTAGTTATAATCTCGCTAGCAACTTAGGTTTATAAAAAATAAACATCAAGATTTTAAATGCTTTACAATTGTCAACAATTAGCTTATCTAAAATCAGGCAAAAGGCTCAAAATCTTCTAAATTCCGTTTCCAAAAATGGAAATAGGGCGCTGAACCTTCAGACACGTACTTCCAAAATCGGAAATAGGGCGCTGAACCTTCAGACACGTACTTCCAAAAATGGAAATAGGACGCTGAACCTTCAGATACGTACTTCCAAAAATGGAAATAGGGCGCTGAACCTTCAGGCACGTACTTCCAAAAATGGAAATAGGGCGCTGAATCTTCAGACACGTACTTCCGAAAATGGAAATAGGGCGCTGAACCTTCAGACACGTACTTCCAAAAACGGAAATAGGCCGCTGAAGCTTCAACCACGTACTTCCAAAAATGAAAATGGGGCGTTAAAGTATGTGGATAGTATTCTTAAAATTCAGAAAAGAAAAAATTGGTGATTCTTTGGCAGCCTTTGCGTTTTCTACTTTGCGCTCTTAGCGAGAAATTCCTTAAGCGCATTTCACGCCAAGAGCGCAAAGAACAAATTAGTTCTTAAATTTTATTACCAGTTCATTTTGGTTCCCATAATTCTATTTTGTTGCCTTCTGCATCCATAATATGTACAAACTTTCCATAGTCATAGCTCGAAATGCTGTCTAGTACGGTTACTCCGTTTTCTTTTAGCTTGTTCACAAGTCCTTCAATATTCTGGACAGTGTAATTAATCATAAAATCTTTTTTAGAAGGAGAAAAATATTCATCTCCTTTTTTAAAAGGTTTCCATTGAAGAGAAGTTATTTCATCAGGTCTATTAATATTTCTGGATTCAAAACTTGAAGAACCCCAATCATTTATTTCAATCCCCAGGTTTTTAGTGTACCATTCTTTTGATTCCTTAAGATTGTCTGAGTAAAAGAAAATCCCGCCAACTCCGGTAACTTTTGGTGTTGTGTCATTCATATTTATTTCCATCTGATTATTTGTGTTTATAGTGTTGTTTATTTTATCACTTGAACTGCAACTTAATAACAGAAATGATAAGAGCAAGATCATTGTAACAATTTTCATTTTATTTTCCCTTCAATACAGTATCAAAAGAGTGATATAATTTTCAAAACTAATTAGTTAAGAAATAATAATTAGTATAATTTGTTCCTCACCGCCAACTTAAATCTTAAAACCACTAATCTCAATAATTAAATATTTGCATTTGCTCTGCGTGCTTTGCGTGTTTTACTTTGCGCACTTTGCAAGAAACTCCTTAAACGCATTTCACGCTAAGACCGCTAAGGTTTTTCGCAAAGCTCGCAAAGGAAAAATCATTTCTTAAACTTAAGCTGAACCAAAACCGCACCCGATGATGCAATCAGCATTCCGATGATTTCTTTGAACGAAATATCCTCTCCAAGAAATATCCACGCAAGTACTGCAATTTGTAAAAGCATCGTTCCGTTTATTATGCTGGATTCCATAGCGGTTAAAGTTCTAAGTGTGTAATTCCAGATAGTCATTGCTAAGGCTGTGTTTATAATTGCAAGCCAGAGAAGATAAAAAATGTTTTCAACTTTAATTGCTGGAAATCCCTGGAGAGTTATTCCAACCGATAAAAGTATAATGGAGCCGATGCCCATGCTAATAACAGTTATCACAATAGGAGTTAAATGAGATTTTCTGTTTACACTTCTTCCAAGTACAGCAGAAGCTGCATTTGCAAATACACCAACTGTCATTACTATCAATCCTGTTGATTGATTACTGCTTAAGTTTACCGGGTAAAAGTAAGTTAGAATTCCGGTTATAAATAATGCCACACCAAATATCTGCAGCATGGTTGGAATTTCTTTTATTAAAAATATTGCAAGCACAGCAACAATAAGCGGAGTAAAGTTTAACCATAAACTAACCGTTACTGCGGGAAGAAGTGAGAGCCCGATAAATTGAGTGCCCTGTGTAAATGTATAAAAAAGAATTCCAAGTAATGTAAGATTTATCCAGTCCTTGCGATTAAGAGTTTTTACGATTGCTTTGTTTTTCTTTGTAAACAAAAATGGAAGCAGAAAAACAAAAGCAATAGAGTATCTTAATCCTGCAAATACAAGCGGTGGAATTTCTTTTAATCCAAATTTTATTATCACAAAAGATGTTGACCAGAGAAAGGTTACAAACAGCGCAAGTAGTATTGCTGTAATTTGATTGGAGAGATTTAATTTCATTGATGTAAAATTATTAAGATCTATGATATGTAAAAAATATTTTTATAAGCTTTTTAAAAACAATTCAATTTTTTATATATTAATTTTAGATCAGCATTTAAAAGAAAAACCCACAAATCCATAATTACAAAAGGGAAAAAAATGAAAAAGAATAGAAAAACATCCCGCTTAACGGGTGTACTATATTTTATTATCATTGCAACGGGAATGTTTGCAGAGTTTTTTGTTCGAGCAAACCTGATTGTACCCGGCGATGCTTCCGCAACTACAAATAACATAGTTGCATCAGAATCACTTTTCCGGTTAAACATATTTGCAGATCTGATTATGATCATCTGCGATGTTGGATTAGCAATACTTTTTTATCTTCTGCTTAAACCTGTAAGTAAACCACTTGCGTTGCTTGCTTCTTTCTTCAGGCTGGCGCAAGCTACCTCACTTGGAGTAAATTTATTAAATATGTTTTTTGTTCTGCAGCTTATCAGCGGGGCAAAATATTTTGCTGTGTTTGATTCTGCCCAGTTAAATGCTTTTGTAATGATGTTTCTTGAATCTCACTCTACGGGATATACTCTTGCACTCGTCTTCTTTGGTTTAAATCTGATTATTCTTGGCGTGTTGATGTATAAATCCGGCTACTTTCCTAAAACACTGAGCGTCATGATAATCATTGCGGCATCAGCTTACTTGCTGGATGCATTTGCAAAGATTTTATTATCAAACTACAGCAGCTACCAGGAAATACTTACAATGGCAGTATTAGCACCGGCATTTATTGGCGAGCTTGCTCTTTGTTTGTGGCTGCTATTTAAGGGCGTAGAAGAAGAGCGACTAAATTCCATTACATCATAATTAAAAAACAGAGGAGTTATGAAAGCAATAATTTATAATACCTACGGTCCACCCGAAGTATTGAAACTTGTTGAACTAAACAAACCCGTACCAAAAGAAAGTGATATACTTATAAGAAATCATGCAGCCTCAGTAAACTATGGGGATATATTAGCGAGAAATTTTAAAGATGTAACTCCGCATAAATTTAATATGCCTTTTCTCTTCTGGATAATGGCAAGAGCATTTTTTGGATTTAGCAAACCAAAAGTAAAAATTCTTGGCAGTGAGTTTTCCGGTGATGTTGAGGCTGTTGGAAAAAACGTAACAGGATTTAAAGTTGGTGATAAAGTTTTTGGTTACCGCGGACAAAGTATGGGAACCTATGCAGAATATTTTGTTGTTCCCGAAAAAAGTGTTGTTACTTTAAAACCTGAAAATATTTCTTATGAAGAAGCCGCCGCAGTTCCCGGTGGAAGTATGGTGGCTTTGTTTGTATTGAAAAAAGTTAATGTTCAAAAGGGAGAAAAGGTGCTTGTTATCGGTGCATCGGGCGGTAACGGAAATTTTATTGTGCAGATTGCAAAAGATTTTGGTGCAGAAGTTACAGGTGTTTGCGGTTCTAACCGTGTAGATTTTGTTAAGGCATTAGGTGCAGATAAAGTTATCGATTATACAAAAGAAGATTTTACTAATAACGGTGTAAAGTATGATGTAATTTTTGATGTGCTGGGCAGAACAGGATTTTCAAAATGTAAAAACTCACTTACAGAAAATGGAAAGTATGTGCTTATAAGCTTTAAAGTAAAACAGCTTTTACAAATGATGTGGACATCATTTGTTGGCAGTAAAAAAGTTATGTGTGTATTATCTCCGCAAAAACCGGAAGAGCTTCTTGCTATTAGTAAGATGATCGAAGAAGGAAAATTAAAATCAATTATTGATAAAACCTTTCCATTGGATAAAGCTGCCGAAGCACATAAGTATGTTGAACAGGGAAACAAAAAAGGAAATGTTGTAATAACAATTTGATGTTTGTGTCTTGTCATTCCCGCGAAAGTGGGAATTTAATCCAATTCAAAAAAACAATTAACTACTTCTTAAGCTTGTCTTTAAATATCTTTTCAAACTTTTCTACTTTTGGTGTGATAACAAAAGAACAATAACCCTGATTGGGATTGTTATCATAATATTCCTGGTGATAATCTTCTGCCGGATAAAACTTATCGAGCTTTGTTATTTCTGTTACAATTGGTTTATCCCAGATCTTTTCATCGGTTAATTTGTTCTTGTAGTATTCTGCTTTTTGTTTTTGCTCATCATTATGATAAAAAATCACAGAACGGTATTGAGTTCCAACATCATTCCCTTGTTTATTTAAAGTTGTTGGATCGTGCGTCTTCCAGAATATTTCCAGTAACTCATCAAAGCTAACAACAAAAGAATCGAAAGTAATTTGTGTACATTCAGCGTGTCCTGTAGTCCCTTCGCAAACTTCTTTGTATGCTGGATCATCAACCGTTCCGCCAGAATAACCAGACACAACAGTTACAACCCCATTTACTCTTTCAAAGATAGCTTCTGTACACCAGAAACAACCGGATCCAAATGTTGCAGATTCTAATTTTGGATTTTTATCATTCATAATATTTTTCATTTCCTGTTTTACTTCAGATTTACCTTCGTTACAACCGATAAAAGAAATTATAATTAGTAATGTGCTAAATGTAATTTTTAATTTCTTCTTCATCTTCATCTCTAGGTTTTTATTCTCCGTGTTTTCTCTGTGATCCTCTGTGTAAGGATTTTACAATCACTTGCACAGAGTTTTTAATTGAGAAACGCCGAGTAATTAATATTTATTACTTTAAAAGTTTAAACGCGTGTGACCATCTGTTTTCTCTAAATCCCGGAATGCACCAAAGAATGCAGAGCGGCTCAATTGCGCGTGCAGCTTCAGCAGTACCCAGATCCTCCACTTCCCAGCCAAAATTATCAAGTATTTCCTTAACCTTTGCTTTTGCATTAATATTATTTCCGGCAATAAACATTGTGGGTTTTATACCGTCAAAATCCGGATTAACCATAAGAGCACTGCCAACACAACTGAACGCTTTTACAAAATGTGCAGATGAAAACTTAGTTTGCAGGGTTTCCATCAATGACGTGTTTAAATCAGTAAAGAATTGTAAAACACCGTTTTCTGGCGGTGCATCTGCGATCGGGTTTGTTGCATCAATTATAGTTTTGTTTGCAAGATTATTTGTACCAGATTTTTCTAATACATTTAATGCTGCTGTCCCTTTTACTGCAAGAACAATAATTTCTCCAAACTCAGCAGATTCACTAAAAGAACCAACTGATGCTCCGGCACCTGCTGTTCTTAACCAATCGCTTAATTTGTCCGTGTCTGAACTTCCAACCTTGACCTGGTGACCATATTTTAAGAAACCCGCGGCTAATGTTTTACCAACGATTCCGGAGCCTAATATTCCAATTTTCATTTTTCCTCCTGTTTTTATAAAAAATTGCTCAATCGATTTAGTTGATTAAACTTATAACATTAATTATACAAGAAAAATTCACTTAGCAATTCATATATGTATTTATGATAGTTATCACAAGAGTATTTATTAAATAATTATTGTTTAATCAAAAGTTAATTTATAGATTGATGCGAGCATCTTATAAAAACATTTCATCCACATTGTAAAGGCTTTTGTGGGTAAGAAAATAGCAATTGCTGTTCCTAAAGGCGGTGTTGGTAAAACAACAACTGCAGTAAATCTTGCAGCAGCCTTTGCTATTGCTGAAAAGAAAACTCTTCTGATTGATTTTGATCCTTCCGGTGCCTGTTCTGTTTCCCTTGGTTTTGAAAACGAGGTTTTACGCGGCGATATTTTCCAGGTTATTAGTTTTATCAAACACATTGATTCAGTTATTCACACAACAGAATTACCTACATTAGATTTTATTCCTTGCAGTATTAACTCCGGTGAAATTGAAGAAAGAATTAATCGTTTAACGCGTAACATTTATTTGTTTGAGAATATTTTAAACCAATACGCTCTAGCTCAGTACGATTATATTATAATTGATTGTCCACCTTATTTAAAGGGATTAACTACCGTAGCATTAACTGCAGCAGATTCAGTATTAATTCCTATTCGTGCAGGACAGTTTTCAATTTCTGCATTAAAGAAAATGTATAACCATATTGTTTGGGTAAAAGAAAATCTTAATAAAAGATTAACCGTTGATGGTATTCTTTTAACAATGTTTGAACCAAATACAAAGGCCTGGGGATTAACAAAGCGTGCATTGTTCCAGAATTTTGGCAATGATATTTTGCAAACGGTAATTCCCAAAAGCACCACAATTACCGAAGCCGAGTTTTATGGAAAGCCGACAATGTTGTTTGATGTTAAATCAAGCGGATCTGTTGCCTATCTAAATCTTGCAAATGAACTAATGAATAAAGATTTGATTGATGATGGTGGTTTTATAGAAGAGCAGATACAAAAAAGCCCCGAATGATCGGGGCCTTTTATTTTTGAACAACTAATTAACGTTTTAATTATTTTCTGAAATGCTTGTAGTATTTTTCTTCTTCTTGAGGATTATGACCAAGGCAACAATAAATAGAATCGCTAAACCAACAACTGCATATAACCAGGTCAGGTCTTGAGGTGAAACAATAGATTTCCATTCAGCGAGTTTCTTTTCAACAGCATCTTTTTGTTCAACTGCAAGCAGGTTATTATCAAGCAAATAAGGCATCCACTCTGTAGAAATTGTTTTAAACCAAACGCTGTCAGTAAAAACCGAATAAGCTTTTTCTGATTCATCTTTGCTTTTTACGCCGTAGTTTTTTATTTCATCAGAAACAAATGTAGTAAGCACATCAACAAATTCTTTTCCATTATTAAACGATTGAAGATTGATGTTGTTTAATGAAAATTCTTCATTAATAGATTCCCAAGCTTCTTTATTAATTCTATTGGACCAAACATTAAAAAGGTTATCTATTTCTTTTAGTTCTTCTGATTTATCTTTTTTATCAGCATAAACATCCACAAGCTTGGTACCTACTTTACGCCACATTGCAACAAAATTTCGTTGTTCATCTTTTACATCACCAAGATCATTTGCTTTTAATGATGTTACTTCAAGAAACCTGCTATTATCTCTTAGCGATTTTTTTACGGTTGCAAGCAAATTATTTTTTTCTACTTGTGAGTAAACCTGTTCTTTATCTTGCTGAGTCATTGACGAAACATCGCCTGCTAATTTTGGCGTTAGGCTATCAACAATACTGAAAATCAATTGGTCGCGTTTTAAAATTGTGGCTCTTAAGTCGGAGACTAATTTTTCAAGCTTTTCAATTGCTGCCGCATCTTTTCTTCTTTGCGATTCAAGTACTGTAATCTGATTTAATAATTCATTGTTTCTTTTATTTAAAAGATCTATATCTGATTTTAAGACAGTAACCTCGGTTTTAAGCACATCTATTTCTGTAAAGTCGCCTCGTCTTAAATCAAGCGAAGAATTAAGATTATCAAATGTAGAGTTAAAATTTTCCGGATATAAGCTTTGATCCAGAATTTCTTTTTTTGTTGAGAAGTCTCTTCTTAGGTTTTGTATTTCTATTTCAAGGTTACTAAGCTCATCAACACTTGCCGCCTCTTTAATTCCATTTACAATATTTTGGTAGCGTTCTTTAAAGCTTTGTACCATTTCATAATCTGATTGAGCAAATAAAGCAGCAACATTAAACAAGAAAACTAAAATAAAAACATTAATTATCTTTTTTTTCATTTTACACCTTCCTCAATTCCTTCAGAAGTTAGTTTATAGTTTTTACCATCATCAATCAATTCAATAAATGGTTTTCTTTGGTTAAATGCAGGATTTGTTAATCCTGTTTCACCTAATTCTATTTTATTCTCAAGTGTAAATGAATTTTTTTCAACACCAAACACGTAAACATTTTTAAAATCAACAGAAGTCATAAAATAAAAACCCTCGTGGTTTCTAATTATGCGCAGCGTTTTACCTGCATAACCTAGTGAATCCTGGGTTTCTTCAATAAAAAGTGCTTTAGTATCGAATGAAATTGCACTTCTTTCTTCTTTAACAAAACCATTTTTATCTATCTTTAAAACAGCTTCAATCGGCCAGCCAAACTCAGCGGGAGTTAGGGTTAGAGACGAGCAGGATGATAGAACGACTATTGTAATTAAAATTAAAAATAACTTTATATAGGCCATATTATCTCCTAAGTAAAAATCGTGAGTGTAAACTTAAGAAATCCCTAAACTTCACGAAAGACAGAAATTGTAAAATATTCTTTAATTTTGAGCATTTTTCGAATGGATGATGAATTAGTCTTCCGCAGTTGGGTTCTCGTGGATTGTTTGGTTTTTCGATGACGATAAAATAGTTCTGTTAGATTTTTTTAGCGCATCTGTAAGAAGATATTCAATTTGGGAATTAATGCTACGCAAATCATCTGCTGCCCATTTTTCTAATGCGGCATAAACTTTATCATCTATTCTTAATAAAAATTTTTTCTTTTCAGCCATGTTAAATCATACCCATTATGATCCGGCTCCATTTTTTTTATTCTCAATTAAAAAATACCAGATCATCATAATTATCCACGGATTTTCATCTAAAAGAGAAGATGGTTTTGATATGGTTACACTGTTTTTATCTTTAAATGAAAATTGATTTTTTATTTCAACCAACAATTCTTCATTTTCAGAATATATTTCGCAAAGTTTCTTAAATGCACCAAATTTGAGATTGATAACTTTACCATTCTGAAAAGCAATCTTGCCTTTAGTTCTGAAAAAGTTTGTGGTTAATGACGCAAATGACAACTCATAACCAAATTTTCTAATTCCTACCTCTGTCTTCCAAAAACTTGGTTTAAATAACTCATACTTTTCATCAAATCCTTCAACAATAACATTTAAACTAAATAATTTTGGATAGTACATTTTGGCCAAAACTTCTGATGATGAATGAAATTCAAATTCCCGTTTAAAAAAGGAAGGTTGAATCAATGTTAATTCTTCACCAATATAATTTGAAAGTTGTTTCATCTTATTCATTATTCTTTTTGTAGTTAGAGAAGACATCTTTTAAAAAGATGTCTTCTCTTTCCAATTGAGATTTATTGATATAAAGTTCCTGTATTAATTACTGGCTGTGTTGATGTTTCAGAAACAAGTGCAACCATTAAATTATTTACCATTGTGGCCTTTTTATCTTCATCAAGTTTTACAATATTTTGTTCATTTAAAGCAGTAAGAGCCATCTGAACCATGCCAACCGCGCCCTCAACAATTTTTGCTCTTGCTGCAATAACTGCCTGAGCCTGCTGTCTTCTTAACATTGCCTGGGCAATTTCCTGAGCGTAAGCTAAATGGCTTATTCTTGATTCAATAATTTCAACCCCGGCGACTTCTAATCTTGTTTGTAAAGTATTTTTTAGATTTTCTGCAATCTCCAATGGAGTCCCGCGTAAAGATGGTTTATCATCATCAACATCATACGGATACTCAGATGCCATTGATCGAATTGCTGTTTCACTTTGTATTGCAACAAATTGTTCGTAATTCTGAACATCAAATATTGCTCGAGCAGAATCTACAACTCTCCAAACAATTACAGTTGCAATTTCTATAGGATTTCCATGCAGATCATTAACTTTTAGTCGTTCACTGTTAAAATTTCTAATTCTAAGTGTAACATGTTTTTTGGAAGTAAACGGATTTACCCACCAAAAACCTGACTCTTTAACTGTGCCAGTATACTTTCCAAATAAAATTAATACTTTAGATTCGTTTGGTTGAATAACCATAAATCCGCCAAAGCTTAAAAAAGAGATAAAAACAAGTGGAAAGAAAAACCAAAGAAGTGAGGTTTCTTCCGTCTTAATTACTGTCACAAGAAGAAAGACATCCGAAGCAAAAAGAGCAATTACAATAAATAAAGCAATAAAACCATTTGTTTTATTAGCTGTTTTTTCAGTTATTTTGTCCATATTACATTCCTTTTAAAATTGCTATCGTAATGATATCACATTGATAGCAAATAATCAAGTACTTTTTTACATTCTGATAAATAGACTATAATTGACAAAATAATATGATACTCGGAAAAAAATGAACATTTATTTATTATTAAAAAAGTAAAAATTTGATTAATGGCAGGACTTGAAAAACAAAATAAATTGTAAAAATTGCGGTACTTTACTTAGCGGACAGTTTTGCCATAAATGTGGAGAAAAAATATTAGGCGAAAATGATCTCTCTATTTTTTCAATTATTAATCTCTCGTTTAACACGTTGACAAATTTTGACTCTAAGTTTTTTAAAACCTTTGTTTCACTGCTCTTAAAACCTGGCGAGCTAACCATCGAATTTATTAATGGCAGAAGAAAAAGTTATATGCAGCCTTTCCAGACTTTTGTTCTAGTAAACCTTTTTTTCTTTTTCTTTCTTACAAGTACCGATGTTTTTAGAAAACTGCCGAAGTGGTATTTTGAAGAGCCTGATATTAAAAACAAAGTTGAACTAATTGCAAAAGAAAAAGGTATATCAAAAAGTGATTTAGCACTAATCTACGATAATCAATCCGCCTCACTCTCAAAATCTGCTATAGCCGTTATTATACCATTTATTGCTCTAATGCTTCTCTTATTGAACTTACGAAAAAAAATCTTTTTTGGAATGCATCTGGTTTTTGCAACACACTTTCTTTCGTTTCTAATGTTATTTATGGTGCTTCTCTCGTTTTTATTTTCTCTAGTTACTGTTTCGGGTAAATACTTTAACCAAGTACCCATTTTATTGGCAATGATCATTTATCTTGTGTTTTCTCAGAAAAATTTTTACAAAGATGGATATGGCTGGTCTATAGTCAAGTCTATTTTGGGAACAGCACTTATCCTTTTAGTAATTCTGATTTATAGAGATTTAGTAAGTTGGGTATCACTATATTTAATAAGCTGATTTTTTAACTGGTCAATATAAAAATCCTTTTGTAATTAGAATTTTATTTCTAACTTTAGGCGCCTTTCAATCTATAAAAATAATATTAAGCAATATTTTACTTGGAATCTTATGATATATAACGTAATTATTTAATGCGCAACATGAGTTGAAATTTAAAATCAATAGAAAAACTTAACCTATAAGAAGGGAAACACAATGGATATACTAAATACTATTCAATCTGCGCTTGGTGGCGGAGATAAAAAAGATGATCTGATGTCATCTGTTATTGGGCTGCTTGGCGGACAAGGTGGATTACAAAATCTTATTAGCCAGTTTGGAGCAAAAGGATTAGGAGATGTTATTGGTTCGTGGGTTGGAACTGGAAAGAATCTTCCAATTTCAGCAGATCAACTTAAAGGAGTTCTTGGTGATGATACTGTAAAAAATATCGCTTCAAAGCTAGGAATGGATAGCAATGCAGTTACCTCACAACTTTCCAATTTACTTCCAAATGTCGTTGATAAATTAACTCCCGAGGGTAAAGTTCCCGAAGGTGATTTGATGAGCAAGGCAACTGATTTGCTCGGCGGATTATTTGGAAATAAATAACTAGCCAGTCATTATAAAATCATTAAAGCCGAGCAAATTATCTCGGCTTTTTATTTTCTTATCTTTATTTTTCCGCAACAATTTTTCAAAGGTTTTAAAATGAATTTCGAACGTAATGCGGGAATATTGCTGCACCCAACATCACTTCCTGGTAAATATGGAATTGGCGATCTTGGTTATGATGCTTATAAGTTTGTAGATTTTTTAGAAAAATCTGGACAAAAACTCTGGCAGGTTTTTCCACTCGGACCAACTGGTTATGGTGATTCACCATATCAATGTTTTTCTGCATTTGCCGGAAATCCAAATCTTGTTAGTCCGGATAAATTAAAAGAAGATGGTTTACTACACGATCAAGATCTTCATCATATTCCGGAACACGATCCAATATCAATTAATTATGGCGAAATAATAGAGTATAAAAAATCTTTGCTAAAAAAAGCTTTTAGTAATTTCAAACATCAGCAGGAAAAACTTGAAAAAGACTTTAACAAGTTCTGCAAAGAAAATAAAGTTTGGTTGGATGATTTTGCGTTCTTCATGGCAGCCAAAGAAGCACACGGTGGAATAGTCTGGAAAGATTGGGATGAAGGACTTGTGCTTCGCAAGAAAAAATCTTTAGATGAATGGAAAAAGAAATTAACTGATGATATTCTTTATCAGAAATTTGTTCAGTGTGTTTTCTTCAAACAATGGCAAGAAATAAGAGCGTATGCAAACAGTAAATCCATAAAGATAATTGGCGATATGCCAATTTTTATTGCTTACGATAGCGCTGATCTTTGGGCAAATAAAGAATTGTTTACTGTAGATGAAAAAGGAAATCTTGAAACGGTTGCTGGAGTTCCGCCGGATTATTTTTCTGCGACCGGACAACTTTGGGGAAATCCGCTTTATCGCTGGAAAGAAATGGAGAAGGATGATTTTCTTTGGATGCGAAATCGTTTTTCACAATTATTTACAATGGTTGATATTGTTCGCATCGATCACTTTAGAGGATTTGAAGCCTTCTGGGAAATTCCCGGCGATGCACCAACGGCAGAAACTGGTAAATGGGTTAAAGCTCCCGGGCACAAGTTATTTAAATCAATCCAAAAACATCTTGGTGATGTTCCCATCCTTGCAGAAGATCTTGGCGTAATTACTTCTGCGGTAGAAAAACTTAGAGATGATTTTGAATTTCCGGGAATGAAAATATTACAGTTTGCTTTTGGAACTGATATGGAAACAAAATTTTTACCACATAATTTTGTAAAAAATTGTGTTGTGCTAACCGGCGCACACGATAACGATACCACCCGTGCCTACTTTGAAAAAGCAAAACACGAAAATCATCACATCTATGATCACGTACAAA
Organism: Ignavibacteriaceae bacterium; assembly: GCA_049291095.1. GTDB lineage: Bacteria > Bacteroidota > Ignavibacteria > Ignavibacteriales > Ignavibacteriaceae > IGN3. The sequence continues at coordinate 76,262 of JBATOT010000080.1, forward strand.
AATATCTAAACTATTTTGGTGATGATATTGTTTACGAGTTGATAAGACTTGCTTACAGATCGGCGGCAAATATTGTTGTTGTGCCTATGCAGGATATTTTGAATCTTGGCGGTGAAGCACGAATGAATTTTCCGGGAAAACTTGGCGGAAACTGGATGTGGAGATTTACATGGAATCAAATTCATAGCGACTTACATTGGAAATTTTTTGGTTTAGCTCAGCTTTATGAAAGACCACCTAAACCTAAAAAGATTGAATCTGTTGATTAGATTTTGAATCAAACTATTTAAAAATTTATAAGGAGTTTTAATTGAAAAAAATATTTTTATCAATGATTTTATTAACAGCAATTTTAGTTGGATGCAGTAAAAGTGGAGCAAAAGATAATCTTGAATGGGAAGAAAATCTTGAAACAGCATTACAAAAAGCAAAAGCAGAAAACAAAGCGGTACTTGTTAACTTTACAGGAAGTGATTGGTGCCAATGGTGTATAAAGCTCAGCGATGAAGTCTTTTCAAAATCTGAGTTTGCAGATTATGCTGAAGACAATTTAATTTTAGTGCGTTTAGATTTTCCTCGCAGCATTGAACAAAGCGCAGAAATCAAAATGTATAATAATCAGTTAGCGCAACGTTATGGAGTCCAGGGTTTCCCAACAATTTTATTGTTTAACTCACAAGGAAAGATGGTTTTGCAAACAGGTTATCAACCGGGCGGACCAGTTAGTTATGTTGAACATTTAAAAAGCTACTTATAAAAGATTAGGAGATTGTTTTATTTGGTCTAGGGTCTTCTGATTCCTTTTTCCAACTAAAACGGTCTCCTTCTTTTCTATCTTTCTTATCAAAAAAAATCTACATTCTCTTTGTATTTATCAACAATTTAATTATAATGTAATTGGCAAATAGAAATGTCCCTTGTATTGATTATGAGTGTTGTTAAATATTAACAACCCAAACAAACACAAATAACTAAATAAAAGGTACTTTCTATGAAAAAAATTTCATTTCTTTTTTTGGTTGTAATACTTTTGGCAATAATAGGATGCCAAAAAGAAGATTCAACCATTGTTTCAAATGTCTCCGAAGATATTACTCTTCAGAAATCCGGCGATATTATTGATGGTCAGTACATCATTGTTTTTAACGAAAAACAAAGCGGGCTGAAATCGAGAGGTTCTGGTTATCAATTAAATCAAAATAAAATCACAGATCAAGCTCGTGAATTATTTCAGAAATCTCTGGTTCCACAAAAACAACTAAAGCATGTGTATGCTTCGGCTTTAGAAGGATTTGCTGTCTCTCTAACCAAAGCAGAATTTATTGCTCTCAGCAAAAATCCGGGAATAAAAATATATCCTGACAGATTTGTTATGCTCGCAAAACCAATTCCCGTCCCCGTTCAACCTCCACAATCGGTGCCTTATGGAATTACAAGAGTCGGATATGATAACTATACCGGAACACATCTCGCTTGGATTATTGATACAGGAATAGATTTAAATCATCCTGATTTAAATGTTAACACTACACTTGCAAAAACGTTTGTAACCAGAACAACAACTGCGGAAGACGATAATGGACATGGAACTCACTGTGCAGGAATTGTGGCTGCAAAAAATAATACAATTGGTGTAATTGGCGTTGCCTCAAATGCATTCGTAGTTCCTGTTAAAGTTCTTGATAAAAGAGGATCCGGTGCTTTATCTACCATAATAGCTGGTATTGATTATGTTGCTGCAAACTCAACTGCAGGCGACGCAGCAAATTTAAGCCTAGGTGGAGGTGCTTATGATCCAATTGATCAGGCAGTTATTAATCTTGGTTTAGGCGGAGTATTTGTTGCAATGGCTGCGGGTAATGAAAGTGATGATGCAAATAATCATTCGCCAGCAAGGGCTAATGGTTTAAATCTTTATACCGTTTCTGCTTGCGATGTAAATGACAACTGGGCAACATTTTCAAATTATGGCAATCCACCGATTGATTTTTGTGCTCCTGGTGTAAGCGTCTACTCAACTTACAAAGGGGATGCTTACACAACGATGAGTGGAACTTCCATGGCAGCCCCTCACGTTTGTGGTTTGTTATTACTAACAAATGGCAACCTTCAAGTTGATGGGTATGTTAATGGAGACCCAGATGGAAATCCAGACCCAATAGCACACAAGTAGTTTTATAGTTTAACTAACGAGAGATTTGAATTTCAAATCTCTCGTTGTTGTTTACATCACCCCTATTATTATCACATTCTTAATTCCATTCTGTTTTACTAAATTTGTTCATCTTAAAGTTTAAGTATATAATGAGTAAAAAAATTGTAGTAATAGGTGCTGGAATTTCCGGTTTAACAACGGCTTATCTTTTATCTAAAAAAGGATTTGGTGTTACAATTATTGAAAAAAATAATTCTGTTGGCGGATCTATTGAAAGCGTCTTTGAAAATGGTTTTTTATTTGATCGCGGACCAAACAGCGCCTTAGAAACAACTCCCGTTATAGGACAACTTATTAAAGAACTTGCACTTGAACATGAACTTTTATATGCAAGCAAGCAAGCAAACAAAAGATATATACTCCGTGATAACACACTTCACTCACTGCCAATGTCTCCACAAGGATTAATAAAAACAAAGTTATTTTCTACCAAGGCAAAACTTCGCTTAATGGCGGAACCTTTTATTGGAAAATCGGATGATGGTTACTATCAAAGTCTTGCCGAATTTGTAAAACGCAGATTGGGACAAGAGTTTCTTGATTATGCAATCAATCCTTTTGTTGCCGGAGTTTATGCCGGAAAGCCAGAAGAGTTAAGTGTGAAATCTGCATTTCCTAAACTTTATGCTTTAGAAGAAAAATACGGTGGATTAATTATTGGAACTCTTCGCAGCATCCGCGAAAGGAAAAAACGAGCAGAGGTTGCAAAGCAATCTGCGAAGATGTTATCGTTTAAAAGCGGAATGATTGCGCTTCCAAAAGCAATTGAAAAATATTTTGGCTCCAACATTTTACTTTCAAGCGAAGTTAATTCTGTGGATAAAACTGAAAATGGATTTTCTATATCATATCAACAAAACGGAACAATAACGAAAATTGAAAGTGATGCTGTGCTCTCAACCATTCCATCTTATGTTGCAAGTGGAATTTTTACAAAGTATGATAAAGATTTTAAAATACATTCAGATGCAATTTACTATCCGTCTGTGTTGGTTTACTATTTAGTTTACGATAAAAAAGTTATCAAGCAAGATTTAGATGGATTTGGATTTTTGATCCCTGTTAAAGAAAACAAATCTTTTCTCGGTGCACTTTGGAGTTCGATTATCTTTTCTCAAAGAACAGATGAAACTAAAGCTGCGTTTACTTTGTTTGTTGGCGGATCAAGAAATCCAGATTTTGTTAAAGAGGACAGAAATTCTCTGTTATTAAAAGTTAGAAAAGAGTTTGAAGCTTTGATGGGCATAACTTCTGATCCAATTTTTACATCAGAAAGATTTTGGGAAAAAGCAATTCCGCAATACAATTTAGGATATGTTGAACACGAAAGATTTTTTGATGAATTTGAAAAGAGAAATCCCGGATTATTTATAAGTGGTAATTTCCGTGGTGGAATTTCAGTAGGGGACTGTATTAAGAATGCCGAACTTGTTGCAGAAAAAATTTTAAAACAATTATAATCCTCTGTGGTTCCGCGGTAGAAAAGAATTAACCGCAGAGACGCAAAGGCGCAGAGTAAAGAAGGAGAAGCAATGTCTAGTTATCCAACAATTCGTCATCGTCGTTTAAGATACAATCCGCTTGTGCGTGATTTAGTCAGAGAAACGGTGTTAACTAAAAATGATTTAATCTATCCGCTGTTTGTTGTGCCCGGTGAAAAAATTAAAAAAGAAATAAAATCCATGCCAGGTGTTTTTAATCTTTCTATAGATGAACTTATTCAAGAATGCAAAGAAGTTCGTGATCTTGGAATACCTGCGGTAATACTTTTTGGAATTCCAGAACACAAAGATGAAGTTGGCTCAGAAGCTTACGCAGAAAACGGAATTATTCAACGAGCGGTTCGTGCATTAAAAGCTGAAGTAAAAGATCTATTAATAATTACCGATGTGTGTATGTGTGAATATACTTCTCACGGACATTGCGGAGTTTTGAATGGTGAAGAAATTCTGAATGATGAAACCGTTTCTCTTCTTGCCAGAGAAGCTGTCTCTCATGCAGAAGCCGGCGCAGACATAATAGCACCTTCTGATATGATGGACGGAAGAGTTGCTGCAATAAGAAAGGCGTTGGATTATAAAGGCTTTACAAAAATTCCGATTATGAGTTACGCAGCAAAATATTCTTCCGGATTTTACGGACCATTTAGAGATGCTGCCGAATCAACTCCCGCTTTTGGTGATAGAAAATCACACCAGATGGATATTGGAAATGTTAACGAAGCCTTGCGTGAAGTTGAAGAAGATATTAAAGAAGGTGCAGATATTGTTATGGTAAAACCCGCCGGACCATATCTTGATGTAATCAGAAAAGTAAAAGATACTTTCGGGATGCCTACCGCCGCTTACCAAGTTAGCGGGGAGTATGCAATGATTAAGGCCGCTGGTGCAAATGGTTGGATTGATGAAGAGCGAGTTATGGTTGAATCTGCTTTTGCAATAAAACGTGCAGGTGCAGATATGTTTTTAACTTACTTTGCTAAAGATCTGGCAAAGTGGATTGACAAAACAAGAAAGTAAAAATTAAAATCAAACTGCCCGAAAAAGTAACGGACATTCTTGTGGTGCGACAGCATAATCAAATCGGTGATATGCTGTGTTCTCTTGCGCTTTATAAAGCGTTAAAGAAAAAGTATCCTGAGGCTCAAATAACTCTAGTTGCTGCAAAAACAAATTATGAAATTCCTTTTTTTGATATTAATCCATATCTAAATAGAGTTTTAATTTTTGATAAGTCATCCCTGAAAACAATTTTAAAATTCATTAAAGAATTAAGAAGTAGAAAATATCAAATTGGAATTGTTCCCTCAACAATTGTTCTTTCAAGAACATCACATTTAATTAATTGGATTTCAGGGGCCAGAATACGCGTTGGGGTAAAATCAATAGATGGGAAAGAAAACAGATCACAAAACTATCTTAATTTAAAATCAGATTTTAATTGGGCTGATAAACATCAATCTATTAGGAATTTAGAAATTGCAAGATTGCTTGGTTGCGATTTATCAGAAGAAGAAATCAAATCGATTCGGTTTAATTTTGAAGAGAATGATATTGTATATGCAAATAATTTTATATCGGAAAATTTTTCTGATAGAAATAAAAAAATAATTGCTTTCCACCCTGGCGCTGGCAAAAAAAACAATACATGGAATGAAATCAAATTTATAGAACTTATTAAAAGATTACATTTGCATTTTGATAACTATGTTTTAATAACTTCTGGATGGACCGATGATGCTATTGTCCCGGTAATCAGGACAGAGCTGACAACTTCAAAAATAAAACATATTATATTACATAATGCTGAGATTAAAAAGCTTGGTGCTATTTTATCATTAGTTGATCTTTATATTACCAACGATACAGGAACCATGCACATTGCGGGTTACTCGGGTGCAAAAATGATTTCATTGTTTGGCCCAACAAATCCTATCGAATGGGCGCCAAAAGGAATTAATCAAAAGTATATTAAATCTAAAACCAATGACATAAATGGAATTGCAACAAATGATGTTTATTCACTTGCAAAAACTTTTTTAACTGACAACAAAAATTAGAAAATTAATATTATGTGGATAATTGCACGTGTTTTAATTGGTGTTGTGGTACTGTTTTTATTGGAATTCTACTTTACAAGAAAGCTTAATCGGATATTTAAAACTTTATTTCCCGAATATCCGCTTAAGAAAAAGAAAGTGATTTTATATTCATTCTTAGTGCTTTTAAATCTATACCCGGCAATTCTAATATTTAATTCAGTTTATGCATCGATAACAAAACAATCTGTCGCTTTTCCACAAAATACTTTAGCCGATTATTTGCTGTTATATCCTTTTTGGACATTAATAATATTAATACTACAGGTTAGCGTACTTTTCTTTTTTGTTGATTTATTAAAGTTGATTTTTTATCCCATTTATAAAAAGCACAAAGAAAAGCTATATCGATTACAAGTTAAAATATTTTTAGCTCTCACTTTGTTTTTTTTGTTTTATATTCCTGCAAGAATTATATATGATTATAACTCTGTTGACGTAAGACATGTTAACTACTTAAAGAAAAATCTTCCTAAAGAATTAGCAGGTATAAAGATCGCTTTTATTTCAGACATTCAAGCAGACCGATACACCGACGAAAAAAGATTGATGCGTTATGTTAATAGAATAAACGAATCAAATCCCGATCTGGTATTAATTGCTGGTGATGTAATAACTTCAACGCCGGCTTATATTGAAACAGCTGCAAAATATATTGGTAAAATAAAATCCAAGTACGGCACTTATTCCTGCGTTGGTGATCATGATAATTGGGCTTATAGAAAAGATTATATTAAAAGTTTAAACGAAGTAAAAAAAACATTAAATGATTATAATATTGAAATGCCCGACAATGAATTGCGTTATATCCAAATTGATTCTTCAAGAATCGGAATTGCTTTTGTAACGCATAATTATGTTACGGAAATATCCGAAACAACACTTAGAAACCTCGCAAGTTCTAACAGGGCTGAATTTAAAATATTCATTACTCATCAACCGCAAGAATTTTTAATTGATGGTGCGTTAAAAAATGATTATGATCTTTTTCTCGCTGGGCATACCCATGGCGGGCAAATTACTCTGCTTTTTCCATTTGTTCAGCTTACGCCAACATTGTTTGAAACCACATATATAAAAGGTGATTTTTATTTTAACAAAATGTTGGCTGTTATTTGCGGTGGATTAGGAATGTCACTTGCGCCGGTCAGATACAATTCAACTCCCGAGGTTGTTATAATCACTTTAAATAAGTTTAGCTAATTAAAATTTTGATTTAATTATATTTTTAAGGCACTATGAACATAGATAAAAAACTAAGATTATTTGTTGCTCTTCGAGATTTTCTTCTTGATAGGTTTAATCTGGAAGAAGACAAAGCGAACGAAAATGAAATAGTTGATGCAATAAAAAAAGGAATTGAGTTTCGGGGAACGAATGTTTGGGTTTTGATCTTTGCAATTTTTATTGCTTCAATAGGATTAAACGTTAATTCAACTGCTGTAATTATTGGTGCTATGTTAATCTCTCCGTTAATGGGCCCAATTATGGGAATTGGGCTGGGTATTGGTATTAACGATTTTGAGCTGATAAAAAAAGCATTTAAAAATCTTGCAATTGCAACTGTAATAAGCGTTTTAACTTCATCGCTATATTTTTTTATAAGTCCGCTTAGTGATGCTCAATCAGAATTACTTGCACGCACAACCCCAACTATTTGGGATGTAATGATCGCTTTATTTGGCGGACTTGCGGGTATTGTTGCTGCAACAAGAAAGAATGTAAGCAATGTAATTCCTGGAGTTGCAATTGCAACAGCTTTAATGCCTCCGCTTTGTACCGCGGGATTTGGATTGGCCACAGGGAATTTTTCTTTCTTTTTCGGGGCATTTTATTTGTTCTTTATAAACAGCGTCTTTATAAGTCTTTCGTCGTTTATTATAGTTAGATTTTTAAAGTTTCACAAAACCACTTTACTTGATCAGGCAAAAGAAATACGGGTTAGAAGATACATACTTGTTGTAGTCATCATTACTGTTATTCCCAGCATTATTTTAGCATATAATATTGTTAACAGAAGTTTAATTGAAAAAAAGGTTCAGGAATTTGTTAACAATGAATTTGATTTTGAAAACACTCAGGTTATCAGTAAAAAACTTATATCAGAAAAGGATAAAACTAAACTTGAGGTTTTTCTTTTAGGAGAAGTAATATCTTCAGATGTAGTTAATATTCTTAAAAAGAAATTAAACAACTACAATCTCGAAAACATTGAGCTTAACATAAAACAAGGCGTTGGAGAAAATGCACTTCCTGATTTGGCAACATTAAGATCAAGTGTTATCGAAGATCTTTACAGAAAAAATGAAGATATAATAAAAAATAAAGACAAAAAGATTTCTCTATTAGAGAGTGAACTTAGTTTATTAAAAGCAGAGACCTTTCCCGTTGAAGACATATCAAATGAAATAAAAGCCTTAAATAAAAACCTGGCTGAGTTTACAATTGGAAAAAACATTTATAAAAACTTTAAAAGCGAAAAGACCGATACCGTTGCTTTTGCTTATGCTAAATTTTTGCGAAGACCTTCATCCTCTGAGTTAAAATCATTACAAGACTGGTTATCTGAAAGAATAAAAAACAGTAAAGTTAAATTGATTGTTCAATAAACTATCATGGGCTTAGTATTATCGCAAATATATATTTATCCTGTAAAATCGCTTGGTGGAATTACTGTTGATTCTGCTTATGCTGATAAACGAGGATTAAAATACGATCGGCGTTATTTGCTTGTGGATGAAAATGGAGTCTTTATGACTCAACGTGATTTTCCCCAGCTTGCATTACTAAAATTATCTATTAGTGAAAACGGTTTTGAAGTACTGAATTCCAAAGATAATTCTCATATTATTATTCCATTTGAATCTAATTTAGGCGAAAACGTAAGCGTTACGATTTGGGATGACGTTTGTAATGCAGTTATTGTTAATAGAGAATTAAATATTTGGTTTTCTAACGCCATTCATAAAAAATGTTCTCTTGTTTATATGCCGGATAATGAAAATAGAATTGTAGAAAAAAAATATATAAATGAAGAACATATAGTTAGCTTTGCTGACGCGTATCCCTTTTTAATAATCGGGCAATCTTCGCTGGACGATTTAAACAAACGATTGGAAACTTCGGTACCAATGAATCGTTTTAGACCAAATTTTGTTTTTACAGGAGGTAATGCTTATGAAGAAGATAATTGGAGGGATTTTAAAATAGGTAAGGTAGAATTTAAAGCTGTTAAGCCATGTGCGCGCTGTGTAATTACAGCAACAGATCAGGAAACAGCAAAACGAAACATTGAGCCGTTAAAAACTCTTTCTGGTTATAGAACAATTAACAACAAGGTTATGTTTGGAATGAACGTTGTTTGCAATAAACCGGGCAATGTTTCTGTAAGACAAAATATTGAGCTTTTTTAATTCCGCAATTCTAATCGGAATTTAGGTCAAAAAATTAGTTTATCTTTCAACACATTTAAATACATTTTCTTACTCTTTTTTCACCCTTCATCATCAATCCATTGTAAACTCTTTTTTTAGAAATCATGTTGGACATGTAATTAAACTATTAAATGAATTGCAAGGAGAAACGATGAAAAAGTTGATGCTTGTTTTCTTAGTCATCACTGTTACCGTCATTCTATTCAACGCAGTTCTGTATTCTCAACCTGTCCCGAAGCGTTCAATACAATTGAACAAGACTCAAATTTCCGAAAATCTACTAATTGGAATGAAATCGACTAACCAGGGTTTGTGTGCTTCCAGCACTTTTCTTGCGGGCGAGTTGTGTTGTAAAAAAGGAGTTATACAATTACTATCCCTTTTACATAATGCAAAGTGTGAAGAGATAAGAATTTTAGCCGCATTATCTCTATGTAAAATTGGCGATGCGCGCGGCCTTTATGCTGTAAAACGTGCAGCAATATTTGATGAAAGTTCTCGCGTGCAAAGATTATGTAATATATTTTACAAAGCTTCCATTTATGGAAACGGATAGTTTCTAAACTTCCTTTAATTTTTAGGATAATGGAATTAACTTAAGGACAAGAATAAAATCAATTAAAACTGATCGGCTTGTCCTTAAAATGTATTTTAATAAAAACATCTTTTTGGGTTTACTATGGTTTTCATTTTTCTGTTTATTTGCACAAGAACCTACTGGATGGATAAAATTGGAATCACCAACTAACGAAACATTAAGAAGGCTTTATTTTGTTAATGAAAATTATGGTTGGGCTGTTAGTCTTGGCGGTCAGATAATCAGTACAACCGATGCTGGTAATACTTGGAATATTCAAAACAGCACTGTAACAACTCCTGTTGTAGATATTTTCTTTATTAATCCCAATCGTGGTTGGGCTTTAACTTATCCCGCAGAACCGCCCTTTGGAACTTCCATTTTAAAGACAACAAATGGGGGATTGGAATGGATTAAAGATTCTGTTTTTTTTGAAAACGAAATTTTTACTACAATACTTTTTCTAGATGAGAATACCGGATTTGTTGGTGGAAATGGAATTAAAAAAACTATCAATGGCGGATTAAACTGGCTAAACTCATTTATCGAACCAGGCGGTGTATCAACTTTACCAATTAATAAGTTTTCTTTTTATAGCAATACTTTTGGATATGCCTGCGGCGGTAGAGTTGATGTTGCTGGTGTTGTCTGGAGAACAACTGACGGTGGAAATAATTGGTCTTCTATCGGATTAAGCCCGGATCAAATTTATGATGTTTATGTTATTGATTCACTTAATGCTGTTTCATTATCCGGAGACCCAGAACTTCTTTATCCTATAGCCGTTATTAAAACATCAGATGCCGGAATTACATGGAGTTTTACCGATTTATCCTTCTTTGGAATTTCTTATGCTATAGATTTTCTTGATGACAAAGAAGGTTGGTCTGCTGCAGGATTTAAATTTTTAAATTCAGCTGATGGCGGTAAAACCTGGATTGAACAGTTTATTTTTGATAGTACAATTGTTTATGATCTTCAGTTTGTTGATAAATATACGGGATATGCCTGCGGTGAAAACGGAGTTTTGCTTAAATATATTTCATCGAAAAAACATTTACCACTTAAACCGACTTTTGAGCTTGGACAAAACCATCCTAATCCATTTACCGAAAGTACAATGTATTATATTTATTCTGCTATGCCGGAATTGATGATCTCTGAGCGTGCACAAGTAAAACTTTATGATATTCTTGGTAATGAATTGCTAACGCTTGTTGACCAGGATTTTTTATCTGGTATGTATGAGTTTACCTTTAATCCCTCGCTTTCAGGCAAGCATCTGTCAAGCGGTATTTATTTTTTAACTTTGATTTCTGGCGAATCGTTAGTAACTAAAAAAATTGTGTACGTAAAATGAGGCAAAGATGAAAAAAGAAATCACGTTTCCGCAATCAACAATAAAATTTTTAACTGCGCTTTCTAAAAACAACAGCAAAGAATGGTTTGAAAAAAATCGTATAAGATTTGATTTTGAATTATTACAACCAGCAGTACAATTTGTAATTGATCTTGGCGAGGAATTATCTAAGCTTTCGCCAAACATTATTGCAATTCCAAAAATAGATAAATCAATTTTTCGTCTTCATCGTGATGTTAGATTTAGTAAAAACAAAGCTCCGTATAAAACGAATTTGGGTTTGTATTTTTGGGAAGGAAGTGGAAAGAAAATGGAATGTTCCGGACTGTATTTTCACATCGAACCAAAATTATTTTTTCTTGGTGCGGGAATGTATCAATTCACAAAAGATCAATTAAAAAAATATCGCGATGTTGTTTCTGATCCAGCAAAAGGAAAAGAACTTTCTGATCTTGTAAAGAAATTATTTAAAAACAAAAAATATCAGCTTGGTGGAAAAACTTATAAGAAAACTCCACGTGGATTTGACCCTGATTACGCATATAACGAATTACTTTTACACAGCGGATTTTATGTTTATTATGAAAGCAAAAACTTTTCTGAATTAACAAAAAAAGATCCTATTTCTTTTACTTACAAAACATTTAAGGAAATGTATTCCATTCATAAGTGGTTTGTGGAAAATATCGTTTAGCCTTGATTTTGGTGTTAAAAATCTTATCTTGCAATAAAATCTTACCATAAACGGATCTACTTTTTAGATTCACAAATCAGAAAGGAGATGACGTATGAAGTACAATTCATTCATGCTTCACAACTTCAAAAACATTCCACAAGTGCAATCGCTTTCATCAGAAATTATTGAAGCGATTGAAATTGTTGGATCTGTATTGCCATTTAAAACAAATAACTATGTTGTTGATAACCTTATAAATTGGGAAATGGTGCCAGATGATCCAATGTTTAAACTTACATTTCCACAAAAAGAGATGCTGCTTGGTGATGATTATGCTAAAATGAAATCGGTTATTGATTCCGGTGCAGATAAGCAACAAATAAAAGAAGCGGCAAATGAAATTCGATTGAAACTAAATCCGCATCCAGCCGGGCAGCTTGAGCATAATGTACCAATGATTGAAGGAGAAAAACTTTATGGAATGCAGCATAAGTACCGCGAAACCGTTTTGTTCTTTCCAAGTCAGGGTCAAACTTGCCATGCTTACTGTACTTTTTGTTTTCGATGGCCGCAATTTGTTGGAATGGAAGATCATAAGTTTGCCTCTAAAGAAGCTGAGCTTTTAGTTAAATATGTTCAGGATAATTCTGAAGTAACGGATGTTTTATTTACTGGCGGCGATCCATTGATAATGAAAACAAAACATCTTGAAACTTACATCAGGCCGTTGCTTGAGGCTAACATTCCAAATCTTAGACATATTAGAATTGGATCTAAAGCACTGGCTTATTGGCCTTATCGTTTTATAACAGATGATGATGCTGATGATTTGCTTTCTCTTTTTGAGGATGTTAGAAGAGCTGGAAAACACCTGGCCTTTATGGCTCACTTTAATCATCCAGCAGAATTAAAAAACGAAGCTGTTGCTGAAGCAATTAAAAGAATACTGAAAACAGGAGCAGTAATAAGAACACAATCCCCAATTTTAAAACATATAAATGATTCTTCAGAAATCTGGGCTGAGATGTTAAAAAAACAGGTTGCGCTTGGTTGTATTCCGTACTATATGTTTGTTGCAAGAAATACTGGGGCACAACACTACTTTTCAATTTCTCTTATTGAAGCCTGGAAAATTTTTAGAGAAACGTATCAACAAGTAAGTGGAATTTGCAGAACTGTTAGAGGACCAAGCATGTCCTGTTTACCTGGGAAAGTTCAGATACTTGGAATTGCAGATATTAAGGATGAAAAAGTTATGACATTCAGAATGATCCAGGGAAGAAATCCCGATTGGGCAGCTCGTCCATTTTTTGCAAAGTATGATGAGGGTGCAATTTGGTATACAGATTTAGAACCTGCTTTTGATGAAGAAAAATTTTTCTTTACCGATGAACTAAATGAAATTTTATCTCCAGCTGAAATAGAAAGTGATTTTGAGTAAAAATATCAGTAACGGTAAAAACTATTTCGATATAAGCCTAAACCTGAATGTTCGGGGCGCGCCATTATCTGCAACTTTGCTGATAAATGAAATCTCGAACAAGTTAATAGGCGAAGGAAGAAAAGTTTATAAGCTAGGACTTGGGCAATCTCCGTTTCCCGTTCCTCAAATGGTGGTTGATGAATTAAAGGTAAACGCACATCAAAAAAATTATTTGCCAGTTAAGGGTTTGCCCGAGTTAAGAACTGCCGTTGCAGATTATCATTCCCGAAGAAATAATATCCGGCGAAATTCCGAGAACGTGTTAGTCGGGCCGGGATCAAAAGAATTAATGTTTCTTCTTCAATTTGTTTATTACGGTGATCTGGTTATTCCAACTCCTAGTTGGGTTTCGTATGCGCCTCAGGCAAAATTTATTGGTAGAAATGTCGAGTGGCTAAACACAACTGAAAAAAATAAATGGCGAATTGCGTCGCAGGATTTAGAAAATCTTTGCAAGCGTGATCCGGAAAAACCAAGGATAGTTATACTTAATTATCCTTCAAATCCAACGGGATCAACATACTCTGTAGGGGAATTAAAAGAATTAGCTGAGGTTGCAAAAAAGTATCGTATCGTTCTTCTTTCTGATGAAATTTATGGTGAACTTATTTTTGATGGCAAACATATTTCAATTGCTAAATTTTATCCAGAGGGAACCATAATATCCAGCGGTTTAAGTAAGTGGTGCGGTGCCGGCGGTTGGCGGTTGGGAACCTTTACCTTTCCTTCGTCACTAAGTTGGCTTCTTGAAGCAATGGCTTCTTTGGCAAGTGAAACATTTACTTCAACAAGTGCTCCGATTCAATATGCAGCTGTCTCTGCATTCCGGGGTGGAATTGGTATTGAAAGATATCTTAATAATACGCGAAGAATTTTAAAATCATTGGGATTATCAATCCATAAAAAATTAGATAGGGCTGGTATCGGTGCGCCCAAACCTGAAGGTGGATTTTATTTGTTTTGTAATTTTAATAAGTATGCATCTAAACTTAAAAAGATTGGAATTACAGATAGCTCAAAGCTTGTACAAAAACTTTTGGAAGATACTGGTGTTGCGTTGCTTCCAGGCGGCGTGTTTGGAAGGCCAGTGAGCGAATTAACAGCTCGCCTTGCGTATGTTGATTTTGATGGTGCAAGAGCATTGGGCGCAGCAGAAATATTGCCGCCTTATAAAACACCGGATGATGATTTTCTCAATACTAATTGTTCTCATATTATAGAAGCCGTTAATTTAATCTGTAGTTGGGTAAAAAATTTATAGACTAACTACTCTTGTTTACTTACCGTTCAAAAAAACATTTTTCCACTCAACATACCAACAATAATGGTAAATTATATTATTGGTAATTTAGACTGTTATTTGCCGATATAATTAGAATTCTATTTTTTATAGTATTCTACTACACATTATTAGATTTATAATTCATTTAAAAGCAGAGGACATATGAAAAACTTTTTATTTTTCTCAATGTTATTTTTTGCAATTGCTACTCAGATTACTTCTGCACAGATAAATGCAAAAATGTTTCAATATCCTGATGTCTCACAAACACAGATAACATTTACATACGCTGGTGATGTTTGGATTGTTTCTAAAGATGGCGGTACCGCAAACAAACTTACTTCAGCAAAAGGAACTGAGTTGCTTGCAAGGTTTTCTCCCGATGGAAAACAAATTGCATTCAGCGGAAATTATAATGGCAATGTTGATGTGTATGTTATGCCTTCTCTTGGCGGTTTGCCAAAAAGAATTACTCATCATGGAATGACTGATAGATTAATAGATTGGTATCCTGACGGAAATTCTTTGCTTTTTGCTTCCTCGCGAGAAAGTGGTAAGCAACGATTTAATCAGTTTTATAAAGTTTTTAAATCTGGCGGCTTACCGGAAAAGCTTCCATTGCCTTACGCTGAGTTTGGCGTTATTTCTCCCGATGGAAAACAGATTGCGTATACTCCCATAAGTGCAGCATTCAGAACATGGAAAAGATATCGCGGCGGAATGGCTGCGGATATTTTTACTTTTAATCTCGAGAGTATGGTTTCTGAAAATATTACTAATAACGTTGCTGGTGATGAAATTCCTATGTGGTCAGAAAATAAAATATATTTCCTTTCTGATCGCGGTGAAAACAAAAGAAACAATATTTGGTCTTATGATCTTTCCAACAAGCAAACAAAACAAGTAACAAACTTTGATAAGTTTGATATTCGCTTTCCTTCAATCGGAACTAATGAAATAGTTTTTGAAGCTGGTGGATTGCTTTACTTGCTAGATCTTACAACTGAAAAATATCACGAAGTAAAAATTAATGTTGTTACTGATGAATCAACTTTGCTTGCAAGAAATGAAAATGTTGAAAAACTAATTCAGAACTTTTCACTTTCATACAATGGTAAGCGTACGCTTTTTGAAGCACGCGGAGAAATTTTTTCTGTTCCCACAGAAAATGGCCCCGTTATAAATCTCACACAATCATCCGGAGTTGCAGAAAGATATCCGGCTTACTCTCCAAATGGTAAATATGCTGCATACTTTAGTGATCAATCTGGCGAATATGAATTAACGATTAGAGATTTGGAAAAAACATCTCAAGAAAAAACATTAACAACTCTGGGTGAAGGCTATAGATACAAATTGTTTTGGTCGCCAAATAGCAAAGCGCTTGCATTTATTGATCAAACAATGACCGTTTATGTTTATGATATGGATAGTAATAAAATAACTAAAGTTGATAAGCAGTTGTGGTTGTATGAAGGTGGGCTTCAAAATTTTTCTGTCAGCTGGTCTTCGGACAGCCGATATATTGCATATACAAAGGATATTGAAAGCAGTTCAACTGCGGTTGCTATTTTCGATACAAAAGATGAGAAAATTCATCAGGTAACTTCTGGTTATTACAAAGACTCAAATCCCTTTTTTGATCCTGCCGGTAAATATTTGTACTTCTTAACCAATAGAAGTTTTAAACCTGTTTATGGTGATTTTGAAGGAACCTGGGCATATCCAAATTCAACTCAAGTTGCAGTTGTAACTTTAACCAAAGATATATCTTCTCCGTTAGCTCCAAAAAATGATTCAAGCATCGTTAAGAAAGATGATGTAAAAAAGGACGATGAGAAGAAAGAGGAAAAAAAGGAAGATAAAAAAGACGAATCGAAAACGAAAGAAGTAAAAATTGATTTTGATGGTTTTGAACAACGTGTAGTAATTCTTCCACCTGCTGCCGGTAATTATGGAAACATTGCTGCGGTTACAGGAAAAGTGATTTATCATCGTACTCCCAATAGTGGTTCTGCGGATAAAAAAAGAGCTGTTGTTTATTTTGATTTCGATAAGCTTGAAGAAAAAACAATTGTTGATGATGCTGATCTATTTCAAATCTCTTCGGATGAAAAAAAGATTTTAGTTGCAAAGCAAAACTCTTTTTCTGTTGTGGATATCGCACCAGACCAAAAGATGGATAAAAAACTTCCTACAAATCAACTTGAAATGAACGTTGTGCCTCGTGAAGAATGGAAACAAATCTTTACAGATGTTTGGAGATTGCAGCGTGATTTCTTTTATGATAAAAACATGCACGGCGTTGATTGGGATGCAATGAAAAAACAATACGGCGATCTTATTGAAAATGCTGTAACCCGTGGTGATGTAAATTATATAATTGGCGAATTGATTTCTGAATTAAATGCTTCTCATACTTATCGCGGCGGCGGTGATGATGAAACTCCGTTGCAAAGACAAGTTGGTTATCTTGGCGTTGATTGGGAATTAAATAACGGCGCATATAAAATTAAAAGAATTGTTGATGGAGCGGTTTGGGATAGTGAAGTTCGTTCTCCGCTTCTTGCTTCCGGAGTAAAAGTTAAAGAAGGGAATTTCATTCTTGCTGTCAACGGGGTTTCGTTGGATGTTACAAAAGATCCATGGTCAGCATTTGAAGGGCTTGCAGAAAAAACAATCGAGCTAACTGTAAATGACAAACCATCTGTTGATGGTGCATGGAATGTTATTGTTAAAACACTTAGCGATGAAACCCGCTTAAGAAATCTTGAGTGGATTGAATCAAACAGAAAAAGAGTTGATGATGCAACCGGTGGAAAAATTGGATATGTTTTTGTTCCAAGTACGGGCATTGATGGACAGGATGAACTTGTTAGACAATTTACCGCACAGTTTTCCAAAGAAGGTATGATTATAGATGAAAGATTTAACAATGGCGGACAAATTCCTGATCGCTTTGTAGAATTATTAAATAGAAAACCTCTTGCGTTCTTTGCGGTTAGAGATGGAAAGAATTGGCAGTGGCCAAACGTCGCCAACTTTGGTCCTAAAGTAATGCTAATAAACGGATGGAGTGGTTCTGGCGGTGATGCGTTTCCTGATTTCTTCCGCAAAGCAGGTGTTGGTCCATTGGTTGGCACCAGAACCTGGGGCGGATTAATTGGTATTTCCGGCGCACCTGGCTTGATAGATGGCGGTAATGTTACAGTACCAACTTTCAGAATGTATGATCCGGATGGAACGTGGTTTAAAGAAGGACACGGTGTTGATCCTGATATTGAAGTACTTGAAGATCCAACAACATTATCAAAGGGTGTTGATGTGCAGCTTGAAAAAGCAATTGAGGAAGTGATGCGATTGCACAAATTAAATCCTCCGATAAATCCAAAACAACCTCCATACGAAAAGAGATAATTAATTATTAAAAGGCGATCCGAAATGGTCGCCTTTTTTCATAATCTGTTAACATTCATTTTATTATCTTGCAAACAAAAATCAATCGGAATATTTAAATGATTTATAGATTCTTTAGTAGTATTGTTTTTATTATTTTTATTAGTTTTTCTGCCATTGGACAAACAGTAACCGTAAAAATTATTGAAACATCTGACGTTCATGGTGCAATCTTTCCTTACGATCTAAAAGAAAATAAAGAAATAAATTCTTCGCTGGCTCGAGTTACAACTTATCTGAAAGAACAGCGTGCTGATACAAATCAAATAGTTTTTCTGCTGGATAACGGCGACATACTTCAAGGCGATCCTGTTGTTTATTATTATAATTTTGAAAAGACAGATACAATTCATCTTTATGCTGATGTAATGAATTATATGCAATATGATGCTGCAACAGTTGGTAACCACGATATCGAAACGGGCCATGATGTTTATGATAAGTTTAATAAAGAATTAAATTTTCCCTGGCTTGCCGCTAATGCAATCAATACAACAACTAATGAATCTTACTTTAAACCTTACACAACCATTGAAAGAGGTGGAGTTAAAATTGCAATACTTGGTTTGATAACTCCGGCAATTCCGCAATGGCTTCCCGAAAAGATTTGGTCGGGAATGCGCTTTGATGATATGGTTGAAACCTCACAAAAATGGGTTAAGAAAATTCGTGAAACTGAACAGCCTGATTTGATGATTGGATTGTTTCATGCCGGTGTTGATTACACATACAATGATCAGAATGAAAACACCGACAAAAACGAAAATGCTTCCCAACTTGTTGCAGAAAAAGTTGAAGGACTGGATTTAGTGTTTGTCGGACATGATCATGCAGGATGGAATTTCAAAACAAAAAGTCCATCTGGCAAAGAAGTTTTAATACTTGGAACAACTGCCGGTGCCCGAAATGTTGCGGTTGCCAATTACGTTTTAAAATATGATAAGATGTGTATGATCTACGATAAAAAAGAAATAACCGGCGAACTTGTTGAAATGAAAAACTATGCGCCAGATGCTGAGTTTATGAACCGTTATAAAAATAATTTTGAAGAAGCAAAGAATTATGTTTCTCGTCCGGTTGGAGAGTTTTCTGAAATGATTTCCTCCCGTGATGCAATGTTCGGTCCATCTAAATTTGTTGATTTAATTCACACTATTCAACTTGATCTTACAGATGCAGATGTTTCTTTTTCTGCTCCGCTATCATTCAATGCTAAGATTGATAAAGGAACAGTCTATGTAAAAGATATGTTCGATCTTTACAGGTATGAAAATCTTCTTTATACAATGGAATTAACCGGACAGGAAATAAAAGACTATCTGGAATTTTCTTACGGCAACTGGTTTAATCAAATGAAGAAAGAAGATGATCATCTTCTTAAATTTAAACTTGATGAAAATGGTGATATTTCATATTCCGAACGAACAAAATCGCCCGAACTTGAAGAGCGGTATTACAATTTTGAATCCGCTGCAGGGATTGATTATGTTGTTGACGCTACAAAACCAATCGGAGAAAGAGTAACGATTAAAAATTTTTCAAACGGAAACCCTTTTGATCTGAATACAAAATACAAAGTTGCGGTTAATTCATACCGCGGTAATGGCGGCGGTGGACATCTAACACGCGGAGCTAAAATCTCACAAGAAGAATTATCTAAAAGAATTTTAAACTCAACAGAAAAAGATTTACGATTCTATCTGATGAAATGGATTAAAAAAGAAAAACTTGTTACTCCAAAACTAATCGGTAACTGGAAAGTTGTTCCGGAAAACTTTTGGCTAGCAGGCAAACAAAAAGATTATCAACTATTATTTAAATAAACACCATTGTACACTGATCATTATGATGAGACTGATAAGTTATGATCATAAACAAATCATAAAGATCAGCGTGCCATTTCTTTGAGGAAAATCATGAACACAACAAAAAGCAAACAACTATTTGAAAAAGCAAAAAAATATATTCCGGGCGGAGTAAACTCTCCTGTAAGAGCCTTTAAATCTGTCGGCGGCGATCCGCTGTTTATTGAGCGAGGCGCTGGCTCAAAATTTTATGATGTTGATGGAAACGAATTCATCGATTACATCGGTAGCTGGGGACCGCATTTGTTTGGACACAATCCGCCGTTTATTAAAGAAGCATTAAAACAAACATTTGAAAACGGAACAAGTTTTGGCGCACCAACTGAGATGGAAGTTAAGATGGCGCAGTTAATTACTGATATGGTTCCTTCCGTGGAAATGGTAAGAATGGTTAACAGCGGAACAGAGGCTACAATGAGTGCTGTTCGTGTTGCACGCGGATACACAGGGCGAGATAAGTTTATTAAATTTGAAGGATGTTATCACGGGCACGCAGATCATTTTTTAATTAAAGCTGGCAGCGGCGCATTAACGTTTGGTGTTCCAACTTCTCCCGGAGTTACAAAGGCAAATGCCTCAGACACTTTGCTTGCTGATTACAATAATATTAATTCTGTTAAAGAATTAGTTTCACAATACCGCGGACAAATTGCTGCAATTATTATAGAGCCGATTGCAGGTAATATGGGCGTTGTGCAAGCGAATGAAGATTTTCTTGTTGAGTTACGAGGAATCTGTAATGAAGAGGGTATTGTTTTAATTTTTGATGAAGTGATGACTGGGTTCCGTGTTGCGGCTGGCGGCGCGCAGGAAATTTTGGGAGTTAAACCTGACCTTTCTACATTCGGAAAAATTATTGGCGGCGGTTTGCCTGTTGGTGCATTTGGTGGCAAAAGAGAAATTATGGAAATGCTTTCTCCAAGCGGTCCTGTTTACCAGGCAGGAACATTAAGCGGAAATCCGCTTGCAATGTGTGCAGGATTTGCAGCTCTATCATACATTAAAGAACATCCGGAAATTTATGTACAGTTAGAAAAAGCATCGATGTATTTAGAAAATGGATTTAAAGAAAACTTAAAATCTGTTGGAAAAGAGTATGCGATGAATCGAGTTGGCTCTATGATGTGCATGTTCTTTACTGAAAAACCGGTTAATGATTTTAAATCAGCGTTAACTTCTGATACGGCATTGTACGGAAAATATTTTCACGAAATGTTAAACCGAGGAATCTATCTTGCACCGGCACAATTTGAAGCTTTATTTGT
Organism: Ignavibacteriaceae bacterium; assembly: GCA_049291095.1. Lineage (GTDB taxonomy): Bacteria > Bacteroidota > Ignavibacteria > Ignavibacteriales > Ignavibacteriaceae > IGN3. The sequence goes on from JBATOT010000080.1 coordinate 97,473, forward strand.
TTCAACTGTTCACACAAAAGAAGATTTGGATAGGACTATAGTGGCGCATAGAGAAGCGTTAGCATCCGCGCATAAATAAAACATTTAGAAATGCCATTCTTTGTATAAAACGAATGGCTTTCTCCTTTACTTCTTTCTATACAAAACAATTTCTCAGCACAAATAATTCTTACTTGTGTCTCGCAATTAAAAATAAATAGAAATTATATTGCTTATTTTAAACTTAAATTTAGACACAACCGCTCACATTAAAACAAAAACCTACCGATCAACCTAAATCTCTTGCTTAATGCTTCATAGAACTTCATATTTGCCAAAAATATTGAGGCAAATATGAAACGATTCATTCTTATTCTCATCACTTTAAACTTTTTTAATTGTCACGGACAATCAGATCAGCAAAACAATCATTCAAATAAAATCGTTGGTGGATCATTTGAAACCGGAGACTTTATTTACATTGGCATGCCTGAAAATATAAACTCGATTGATACCAGTACTGGCTGGAATCAAAACGGACAGAAACTTTTAATAACTGGTACAATATTTAAACGCGATGGTAAAACACCGGCTCCTGGTGTTGTTCTTTATTATTATCATACTGATGTCAATGGGTATTATGCAGATAAAGAAGGGTTGGATAGAAGAGTTGTTAGGCACGGCTATATAAGAGGTTGGGTTAAATCTGATAAAGATGGAAAGTATTCAATTTATACAGTCAGACCTGCGCCATATCCTAATAGTAATTTTTCAGCACATATTCATCCCACAATAAAAGAACCCGGAATAAACGAATACTATATTGATGAATTTGTTTTTGATGATGATATTCTTCTTACTCCCGAAAATCGGAACTCTCTTCCGAATAGAGGTGGAAGCGGTATTTTAAAATTAATTAACAACGGAGATTTGCAAATTGCTGAACGCAATATTATTCTCGGTTTAAATATTCCCGACTATCCAGATTAGTAAACTATTAAAAAGTAATCTGGGCTAGAAAATGGATCGGTCGTTCTTTTAAATATGCCTTATCAAGCTTTTGGATAAGATTAAAATTCAGAGGTTTGTAATTTTGCTGTAAGTTACGAAACAGCTTTACTCCGTTTTATACAAAATAATTTCAACTCCCATAGAGTTTGCAATTAAACTTTTTCCATCCGGATAAAACCGAACCTGGTAAAGTGGATTTGTAAAATCAGAAAGAATTATTGTTGATTCTCCCGTTTCAACATCCCACAATCTTGCTGTAAGATCAGATGATCCTGTTGCTAATCTTTTTCCGTCAGGAGAAACATCAAGTGTATAAACTCTTTGTGTGTGGCCAATAAATTCTTTTATAAGTTTTCCAGTTTTTGTGTCCCACATTTTGGCAATTTTATCTTCTCCGCCGGAAAAAATAAATTGATCATTAGCAGAAAAAACAATTTCGTTCGGTTGTCCTGTGTGTGCTTGAATTTCCATTACTTTAGAAAATGTTTCGGTACTCCATAAAATAATTTTACCGTTTGCTTCGCCAGTTGCAACAAGCTTAGAATCGTTACTTAAGTTTAACGCAAATGGTCTAGACTCTAGGGGAAGTTGAGCAAGCATCTTCTCGTTTTCAACATTCCAAACAAACAATTCTTTTTTTGCAGAAATAGCAGCAACAAATTTTCCGTTTTTACTGTAAGCTAATTTTCCGCTTCCGTAACTCATTCCTGTTAACTTGCGAAACATTTCACCTGTTTGCGTGTTAAAAACATTTATATCTTTTCCCCAATTGCAAACTGCTACATATTTATTGTCCGGACTTAATACAGCAGCATTTATTATTGCATCCATTGCAGAATAGTTTGTGAGAAGATCACCCGTTTGTGCATTCCAGATACTTAGAGAAGCGTCTGGTCCTCCTGCTGCAAGAATTTTCCCGTCATCGCTTAAATCAAACGCATACATTATTTCTTTGTGTCTTCCGTTAGGATTTGAAAACTCTATGCTGCTTTCTGCATTCCACAATCTAACTGTTTTATCCGCTGAAGAAGTAACAAAATATTTTCCATCTGAATAAACTGAGATTGATGAAACGTTATCTTCGTGTCCAAAAACTTTTGTTAACTTTTTCCCTGAAAAGGAATCCCAGACAATTATTGTTGCATCGTTCCCGCTTGTATAAATGTATTTTCCATCTTTGCTGTACGCGATTGAAATTACGGGTTTCTGATGTCCTTTCAATTCAAGGATAAGTTTTCCTGTTTCAACTTCCCAAATTCTTGGTGTAGTGTTTTTTGTTGCGCTTGCAATAAACTTTCCATCGGGACTAAAAGCTATATCATCAACTGCTGAGTATTCTTTAACATCAGCAAAATCTAAAATAATTGGCGAATTAAGATTATCTAAACTCCACACACTAACGTTTTCTTCCCAACTTCCAACGGCAAATCGTTTTCCATCAGGACTAAATCTAACAACAACCAAAGGATGAGTGTTGTAATCTGTTGTCCAGATTTTTTCTATAGTTTCAAAATCATAAAGATTAATAAATCCATTTACACCATTTTCTTTCATATACCACGAGCAATAAACAAGATTCTTTCCATCGGGAGAAATATCTATATCAGCAAGTCCTCGTCCCTCTGTTTTAATCACCCCAAGTTCTTTGCCGCTATCAAAATCCCAAATACGGATTGTTGTATCTCGCGAACAAGAAATTAGTTTTATGTCGTCTGGAGAAAACTTAACAGAGTAAATAGAATTTAAATGCCCAGGTATTGTTTTTACTTCAGCAAGCGTTTGTGAATTAAGAATGTGAACAATGCCTTTTGTATCTCCGAATGCAATATACTTTCCATTGTGGCTATAACTGATTTTAGTTGGCGAGTCATCTTTTAATTCAAACCTAGCAATGCTTCCGTCAATTCTATTATTAAGATAATTCCATTCCCATCCACGAAAATTTTCTGGTGCTTTTTCTAGCCAGCGTTTAGCTTCTTTCTTTTCATTCAATCTTAAAGAAGAGTTTGCTGCTGAGATGTGCGCAAGATATGATTGATACTCTTTATCTGTTTGTGCGGTTAAATTAATAACTATAAAGAAAGACAACCAACATATTGTTATTGATTTCATAAAAACTCTTTTTTGATTTTGGGATTAGTTAAGTTCAATCAGACATTCTTATCTTTAATTTAGAAAAACATTTAAATCAAACAAACAAGTTTTTAATATTTACAGGCAACAATGGATGATAGAAAAGAAATTTAACAGCTTCCTTCTAAAAGATTTATAAACATTTATCGATCAAAGGTTTACAAAAAGATTAAATCTATATTTAATGTTTTATAAAGAAAATTTATTTATGTTTGGAAAAAAATAAAGTCTCGCTTTTATGAGACTTATAAACTTGATATAGTCAACGCTCACTGTCTATTTAAAAACGCAGAATGATTCAAGATACAACACACGCTTCAATGAATTATAATAAGATTACGTTGGCTTTTTCAGAAGTGGATGAACAGTTTTTTTTAAAAAAATATTTCTCTGATTCTGTTTTTCAATTTAGAGTTGCATTTATTTTAGTTATTATTCTTTATGGTTCCTTCGGTTACCTCGATTCGCAAGTAATTCCCGAATATGCAACAGCTTTCCATGCTATCCGCTTTTTATTTGTTATCCCAATACTCTTAATCGTATTTCTTTTGTCTTTCACCAAGTTGTTTCAAAAAATTTGGCAAGCATTATTGCTTTTCAGTGTTATTGCCGGTGGTTTCGGTATAAGTATCATGACAATGTTTGCCCCTGAAAATTATACATATTATGCCGGCATGGTGCTAGTCTTTTCGGCAAGTTATTTTTTTATAAAACTGCGTTTCTTTTTTGCTACAATTGCCGGTTGGTCAATACTTCTTCTATATAATATCGGAGCAAAATATTATACACACACCCCTGATGAACTACTTATTAATAACAATTTTTTCTTCATCAGCGCAAATCTTATCGGGATGTTTGCAGCATATAATATCGAGTACTATACTCGACGCAACTTTTTCTTAAGCCAAAAACTGGACAATGAAAGATTGCTTGTGTTAGATGCCAACAAGAATCTTGAAAGAACTGTGGAAGAACGAACCAAAGAACTATTAAAAGCCAAAGAGCAGGCGGAAGAAAGCGACCGTCTTAAATCAGCCTTCCTTGCCAATATGAGCCACGAAATCAGAACACCAATGAACGGAATTCTTGGCTTTGCAGAATTACTTAAAGAACCCGGGCTTACTGGTAAAGAGCAACAGGACTACATTAAGATTATCGAAAAAAGCGGCGCTCGTATGCTTAACATAATCAACGATATCGTTGATATTTCTAAAATTGAAGCCGGCTTAATGAAGATTGAAATTCATGAGTTGAATGTAAACGAACAAATTCTGGATATCTATAATTTTTTCAAACCCGAAGTGGAAGCACAGGGAATGACAATTTCGTTCAGCACTCCTTTGCCAGCAAAAGAAGCTAACTTAAAAACCGACCGTGAAAAAGTATATGCCATACTTACTAATCTTGTTAAAAATGCAATTAAATATAGTAACACAGGAACAATTGAGATTGGGTATAAAAAAAGAGAGTGTGATCTTGAATTTTATGTGAAAGACACCGGAATCGGGATTCCAAATGATAGGCATGGTGCCATCTTTGAGCGCTTTATTCAAGCAGATATTCCTGGTGAATGGGCTCAACAAGGAGCGGGTTTGGGTTTATCTATTACCAAGGCATACGTCGAAATGCTGGGTGGTAAAATCCGGGTTGAAAGCCGGTTAGGTGTTGGATCAATTTTTTATTTTACCTTGCCATACAATATTGTATTAACAAAAGAAACTGAAGTTAATCAGTTAGCACCTTCAGAAAACACTGAACTTGTCGGAAAACTAAAAATACTGATAGCTGAAGATGATGAAGTATCGGAAATGCTGATTGGCAATACGCTAAAAACAATTGGCAAAGAAATATTAAAAGCTAGGACTGGTGTTGAAGTCGTTGAGGTGTGCAAAAAAAATCCGGATATAGATTTGGTAATGATGGATATTAGAATGCCTGATATGGGAGGATATGAAGCCACTCGCCAAATCAGGAAAATTAACAATGAGGTTGTAATAATAGCTCAGACTGCTCATGGGTTATATGGCGATCGTGAAAAAGCAATTGAAGCGGGATGCAATGATTATATAGCAAAACCAATTAATAAAACCGAACTACTTATATTGATTCATAAATATTTCGGGAAGTAAATTGTTATAAACAGTAATTCAAGCCACAGAAAATAATGCTCCCTGCTATAACACTGAAATAAAAATTATACAAACAGAGATTAGTTTTAAGCACAGAAATAGCAGATAGCTTTTTTAGGTGGATAGTTGTATGCTTAAACAAGTGTGTAAAACGATCTATCATTTTACTATTTCTTCTCTTTCATAGTTTCCATTTGCAACCTCAAGTGCTGTTAGATGAGCAAGTCTAACAATCTTCTCAAACAAAATTGGGTTTAATGTGCTCACTTCATCTGTAGGAAGATGAAGATGATCATAACTGTTTGTTGTAACAAAATACAAACAAGGAATATCTTTTTCGTGAAATGGTGTTGCATCTGCACCTCCGCCGCTCCATGTTCTGTTAACCATTGAATTAAAACTTGTTTCATCAATCTGGTTTGCAATTTCCCAAAGTTTTGGTGCACTTTTACCATTGCCAACCTGAATGCTGTCGCCATATCCAACACAATCAAGATTTATCATCGCGGCAATCTTATTGTAACCTTTTTTCCAATGTTCTACAAAATGTTTTGAGCCGTTAAGTCCTTGTTCTTCGCTTGCAAACAAAACAAATATTACTGATCGTTTTGGTTCAATTCCGCCTTTAATAAATGCTTCCGCTATTTCTAATACCGCGGCTGAACCCGAAGCATTATCGTTTGCACCGGGAAATAACAATCCCGCTTGAGATCCAACGTGATCTAAGTGTGCACCGATAACGACATATTCTTCTTTAAGTTTTTCATCTTTTCCTTCAATCATTGCAATGATGTTCATAGTGCGAGCATCTTTTTCATACTTTGCATTTACTTCTATCTGTACTTTTGTTGCCAGATTCATCGATATTTGTTTTTTCTTTTCATCAATTTTTGTCTGGCAATCGCTAATTGTAAAACCCGTTCTGCTTAATAGTTTATTTGCGGATTCTAACGAAATATGAAGTTGCGGAAAATCAATTGGCTGCTCTCCTTCGCCGTGTAAAACACTTGCAATTAGTGGTTGTGGTTTTTCATCGTTCGGCAATGATACAAACAAGATACCTTTTGCTCCATGTTTTTTTGCAACTAATGATTTTTCGCGAGGATAGTTTGTTCCCCAGTCTTTGTTATCATTTTTCCATTTCGGATTTTGCTTAAACACCATTACAATTTTATTTTTAACATTGATACCTGCATAATCATCATAGTATAAATCGGGACGAGAAATTCCATATCCGCAAAACACAACTGGTAAAGTAAAACTGTTTGATCCTGTAAAACCACGAAGAACAAAATCTTTTCCTATTTCGCCTTTACTCGTATCATCATCAACAATAGTTTTAAATACCGCCGGCGACTCAATATTATTATACTCAACATCCAGATATTGATAATAATTACCGTCGCCAGCAAACAGTAAACCAAGCTCGTAAAATTTATCGGCAGCAAACTTTGCTGCTTTATTGTAGCCTTCGCTGCCGGGCAATCTTCCATCAAAATCCGAAGAGGTAAGGATTCTCACGTTTTTAATTAAATCTTCTTTACTGATTTCAGAAAGGCCAGTTGCATTTTGTGCATTAATAACAAAAGTTAAAAGCAAAACAGTACTTACAATAATTTGTTTTTTCATATCTATGTTTTTTTATTTAAAAATAATTGCGATTAATAATACAAAAAGTGTACGAAATAGATATAAAAAAATCGCTCCTGTTGGGAGCGATTTAATTTTTAATGACTTTTTAAAAAACTAACTCAACAACGGCTCAAGTTCTTTGCCGTTTCCGTTGCCATTAATTTCTTCGTCATCTTCGGGAACAACTCGGGCAATATCTGCAATCGAATCATGTTCGTTAAGTCTAATCACTCTTACGCCCTGAGTGTTTCTTCCCATAACGCGCAAGTCCTTAACACTTTGTCTGATGATCATTCCTTGTGTAGAAATAATTACAAGCTCATCACGATCAACAACTTCCATCATTGCAATAAGTTTACCAACTTTATCGGTTGTCTTAACTGTGATAACGCCTTTACCGCCGCGTTTTGTAATTCGGTAATCGTTTATATCAGAGCGTTTGCCAAATCCTTTTTCTGTTACAACAAGTACGGTTGTTTGATCGTTTCTAATTACAAGCAAGCCAACAACATGATCACCTTTACCGAGTCTTACTCCGCGCACGCCAGTTGCTGTTCTGCCCATATCGCGTACATCTTTTTCGTTAAAGCGGATTGCAAAACCGTGACTTGTTCCTATTACGATATCATTTTTTCCGTCCGTCATCTTCACTTCTATTAATTTATCGCCTGCTGCAAGACTGATGGCGTTAATTCCACCTTTACGAACGTTTCCATAAGCAGAAAGAACTGTTTTTTTTATCGTGCCTTTTTCTGTTGCCATTATAAGATATTGATCTTCGCGGAATTCCTTAACTGCAACAAAGGCAGTAATGTTATCGTCTTTATCTTTATCAAGAAGATTTACTATCGACCTTCCTTTTGTAGTTCTGCCGCCTTCCGGAACCTCATGAACTTTCAACCAATAGCAGCGTCCTTTGTCTGTAAAGAACAAAATGTATTGATGCGTTGATGCAACAAACATATGTTCTATAAAATCATCTTCCCTGGTTCCTGCCCCGGTTACACCTTTACCGCCGCGTCCTTGTCGTCTATATCCGCTAACAGGAAAACGTTTTATGAATCCACCGTGAGATATTGTTACAACAACATCCTCTTCGGCTATAATATCTTCTAACGCAAACTCTTTATAGTCTTTTATGATTTCGGTTCTGCGTTCATCTCCATATTTTTCTTTAAGCACAAGAAGTTCATCTTTAATAATTTTATTTCTTGTTCTTTCGTTATCCAAAATTCCTCTAAGTCTTTCGATCAACTTAATTACTTCTTTGTATTCGTCTTCTATTTTCTTACGCTCTAATCCTGTTAAGCGCTGCAATCTCATATCCAAAATTGCTTTTGCCTGTATCTCGCTTAACTTGAATTTTTTCATCAAGTTATTTTTTGCTGTCTCAGTATCCTTAGATTTTTTAATTGTCTCGATTACTTCATCAATATTATCAAGAGCAATTATGTAGCCTTCCAAAATATGAGCACGTTTTTCTGCGGCTTCCAATTCATATTTTGTTCTGCGGATTAACACTTCCATTCTGTGTGCTAAAAAGTGCTGAATCATTTCCTGAACGTTTAAAACTTTTGGTGTGCCGTGAACAAGCGCCAGCATAATAACGCCAAACGTAACCTGCATTTGTGTGTGCTTAAATAATTGATTAAGAACTACAGCAGGCTGTGCATCGCGCTTTAACTCAATTACAATGCGCATTCCATCACGATCAGATTCATCTCTTATGTTGGATATTTCTGTTATTTTTCCTTCACGTACAAGGTCGGCAATTTTTTCAATTAGTACTGCTTTGTTTACCTGATACGGAATTTCAGTAATGATAATATTTTCTCTATCATTCTTAAGAGTTTCAACATTTGCCTTTGCACGAATAACTACTCTGCCTCTTCCGGTAAGTAAAGCTTCTTTAACGCCTTCATATCCATAAATAATTCCGCCTGTAGGAAAATCCGGGGCCTTAACATGCTTCATCAAATCAGCAGCTGTTACTTTTGGATTTTCAATCATAGCAACGCAGCCATCAATAACTTCGCTTATGTTGTGGGGTGGAATGTTTGTAGCCATTCCAACCGCAATTCCGCTTGCGCCGTTTATTAATAGATTTGGAAGATAAGATGGCATAACTGTTGGCTCTTGCAAAGACTCATCAAAGTTATTTGCAAAATCAACTGTGTTTTTATCAAGATCACGAAGCATCTCATCGGCAATTCTAGCAAGTCTTGCTTCGGTGTAACGCATTGCCGCAGGTGAATCTCCATCAACAGATCCAAAATTTCCCTGTCCATCAACAAGCGGGTAACGGAGAGACCATTCCTGAGCCATTCGTACCATAGAATCATAAACTGCTGTATCGCCATGCGGATGGTACTTACCGAGAACCTCTCCCACAATTCTTGCGGATTTTTTATGTGGCCTGTTATGCGGCAAACCAAGTTCGTGCATACCAAATAAAACTCTTCGGTGTACAGGCTTTAATCCATCTCTTACATCCGGCAACGCACGAGCAACAATAACGCTCATTGCATAATCTATGTAGGATGATTTCATTTCATCTTCTAGTGTTCTGGGTACTACTTTTTCAAATATTGTGGTCATAGTTTTTAATAATTACTTAAATAAAAAATCTTTTTAATTATATGTCAAGATTTGCATACTTAGCATGCTTTTCTATAAATGCGCGTCTTGGCTCAACAGCATCGCCCATTAATGTTTCAAATATTTTATCAGCTGCTGCTGCGCTCTCAACATTTACTTGCAACACTGTTCTGGTTTCGGGATTCATTGTTGTGGACCAAAGTTGTTCAGGATTCATTTCTCCCAATCCTTTGTAGCGAGAAATGGTAACTCCTTTTGGCTGTCCTTCTTCATCAACCTCATCGTCGTCATCAACAACACCAGCTTTAATCTTCATATCTTTTCTAAACTGTTTTAAAATTTTGTCTCTTTCTTCATCATCAAAAGCGTATTGTTCTTCTTTCCCTTTTTTAACTTTATAAAGCGGGGGCTGTGCAATGTATACTCTTCCCGATGTGATCAATTCTTTCATATGTCTGTAAAAGAAAGTTAAAAGCAGCGTGCGGATATGGCTTCCATCAACGTCGGCATCAGTCATTAAAATAATTTTTCCGTAGCGGGATTTTTCAGGATTAAACTCTTCACCAATACCAGCACCAAGCGCCGCAATCATTGCCTGAATTTCTAAATTCTCTAAAATCTTGTTAAGCTTTGCTTTTTCTACATTTAGAATTTTTCCTTTGATTGGAAGTATTGCCTGAAATCTTCTATCACGTCCTTGCTTTGCTGATCCACCAGCTGAATCTCCTTCAACGATATAAATTTCACAATGCTCAGGATCGTTAATAGAACAATCTGCAAGCTTGCCTGGCAAGTGCATAGAATCCAGTGCATTTTTTCTTCTAACAAGATCACGGGCTTTACGTGATGCTTCTCTTGCTTCAGCAGCACGCATACATTTTTCAATAATCTTTTTTCCAACAGATGGATTTTCTTCAAGATATTCTGCTAACTTTTCACCAACTATTGTTTCAACGATTGATTTTACTTCGCTATTGCCAAGTTTGGTTTTTGTTTGTCCTTCAAACTGCGGTTCCATAACCTTAACAGAAATTACAGCAGTTAGTCCTTCTCTAAAATCGTCTCCAGTTAATGTTATTTTATTGTTCTCTTTAATCAATCCGTTTTTATAAGCGTAACTATTTAGTGTTCTTGTAAGTGCAGTTCTAAATCCAACTAAGTGTGTTCCGCCTTCAATTGTATTAATATTGTTTACATAAGAGTGTACGTTCTCCGAATATGAGTCGCTATATTCAAAAGATATTTCTACTGGTGTGTTATCTTTTTCTCCTTCAATATAAACGGGCTTATGCATTGCGGTTCTTTGTTCATCAAGATATTTAACAAAATCTATTAGTCCGCCTTTAAATCTGTATGTTTCTTCCTGCCCATCATTCTCATCCTTAAGAATCATTGTAACTTCTTTATTCAGATAAGCAAGTTCGCGCATTCTTTCTGCAACAGTTTCAAAATTAAATTTTGTAGTTTTAAATATTTCTCCATCAGGCTTAAAAGTTATCGTGGTTCCTGTTTGATCACCTTTGTATGCTCCTGTTTGTTTAACTTTTTCAACAGGAATTCCCTGGTGATATTCTTGAAAATAAATTTTTCCATCTCGCCTTACTTCAGCTGTAAGTTTTTCGGACAAAGCATTTACAACAGAAACACCCACTCCATGCAATCCGCCGGAAACTTTGTATGAATCTTTATCAAACTTACCGCCCGCGTGCAAAACAGTCATAACTACTTCAAGTGCAGATATTTTTTCAACAGGGTGCAGATCAACCGGAATTCCTCTTCCGCGATCTTCAACTGAAACGCTTCCGTCTTTTTTGATAGTTACAATAACACGATCATTATATCCACCCAATGCTTCATCAATACTATTATCCACAACTTCATTTATGAGATGGTGAAGTCCGCGGGAACTAACATCGCCGATATACATTGCGGGGCGTTTACGAACAGCTTCTAATCCTTTAAGTACGTTTATATTTTTTGCACTGTAATTATCTTTGTTTTGTGCTTTAGCCATTTAGGTTTTATTCCTTTTGATTCTTTACTTGGCAGAAAATTTTATTTTATTAATTCTTTCTTGACCGTAAAACAAATTTATTTTTTCTATAATTTCTTTTTCTTTAAACTTTAGTTCATTCCTCCAGGCAGCATTTTCAACTTTAAGAGTAAGAGTTGAGTATTGTGAGCTTTTTGCTTTAGCTACTTTACCAAATTCCGGAAAAATCTTTTCAAAATCATTAACTACGTCGTTTTCAATTATAACATTTCTTATGTTTTTTAATGCCGGATCAGTATTAAAAACATCTTTAATACTTTTAAATTCATCAGGCATAGGCTATGTTTCCGCCATCAAGTCTAATTATCAAATCATTTTCTTCTTTAGATAAAAAAGAAAAATCCGCAAAATCAGTAAGAGTAATAAACGCCTGTCCAACTTCTTTTAGGTATTTACTAATCTTTCCTGCTCGAGAAGCATCAAGTTCACCAAACACATCATCAAGCAAAAAAATAGGCTTTTTACCAGTTGTATCTTTTAAATAAAAAAATTCAGCAAACCTTAGTGCCGTTTGAAAAGTTTTATGCTGCCCTTGTGATCCAAATGTTTTAAGATTTATATTATTTATTGAAAAAACAAAATCATCTTTGTGCGGACCAACCAGGTTTAATGATCGTCTAATTTCTTCTTCTCTTTTATCAAATATTAGTTTTTCAAAACTCTTTTTTATTTCTTTGCTGCTTGAGTCTTCTAAAAAAGCATAATCTATGTGAGGTGTTTCTGTGTTTTCAACTATTTTGTTATACGATTCAGATACATATTTATTAAAATCATTTACAAAATTAATTCGGTGAGCTATTAATTCAACACCGAATTCTATAAGCTTTTCTGTCCATGCATCAAGTTCTGCTTGTACTTGCTTTGAATATCTTTCTCGTAAAACATTTAATAAAACAGAACGATGTTTTAAGGTTTTATTATAATCAATAAGAATATTTAAATATGTACTGCTAGATTGTGATATTACCGAGTCTACAAATTTTCTTCTGTCTGCTGGTGAACCTTGTGTAATCTGGTGATCAGCAGGGGTAAGTATAACAACAGGAAATTTACCTATCATCTGTGAACTTCTAGAAATCAACTTATCGTTTTGAAAATAGTATTTGCGGTTATCTGATATTGAAAATATTACTCTAGTTTTATCTTCTGTTAAATCCTTAAATATTCCGTTTACTTCAAAATTATCTTCATTAAATGTTACAGCTTCGGAGTCTTTTGAATTAAAACTTTTTGTTGTACATAAGTAGTACGCGGCTTCTAACACTGATGTCTTTCCTTGACCATTACCGCCAACAATATAGTTTAATGAATCAGAAAATTTAAGGATTGTGTTTTTGTGCGATCTAAAATTCTTTAAAGATAATCCTCTCAATATCATCTTAGTTGTTTATACGTACCGGCATTAATAACATCATGATATCTTCATTGTCTTCTTTTTTAACAGGTTCAATTATTCCTGCTTTTGTAGGAGAATGAAGTTTAAATGTAATTTGTTCACCCTCAAGATGTGATAAAATATCATTAACATAAGTTGTGTTAAAGCCTATCTCCATTGGGTCGCCTGTATACTCACATTGAATAGCTTCTTTAGCATCCGAACCATGATCAATATCTTCTGCAGAAACCTCGAGAGAGTTTTGAGATATAGAAAACTTAACCTGTTTAGAATTTGATGTTGAAAACAACATCATCCTTTTAATGGCTGATAGAATTTCCGATCTGTTTACAGTTAATAAATTTTCGTTTTCGAGAGGGATAACACTGCTATAAGCTGGATACTTTTCACCGATCAATCTTGTTATAAACTCAAGTTCGTTTATAGAAAAAGAAGCATATGTTTTACTTAGATAAATTTTTATATCCATATCCCCTAATGATTTTAATAAAACGGCTATGGCTCTTTCTGGAATTATATATTGTTCCTGTAATTCCGAAACAAAAGTCTTATTAATAAACTTTACAAGTCGATGACCATCTGTAGAAACAAATCTTAAACCTTCCTTTGAAAATTCAAGTAAAGTACCTGTCATTGCTGGTCTCATATCTTCTTTACTCATTGCAAAAGCTGTTTGATCTAAGGCTTTTTTAAGATCATTACCATTTATTATCACTTCTTTTTCTTTAGAAACAGATGGAATTTCTGGAAAATCTTCTGAAGGAGAGTAGCTTAAACTATAAACACCTTTATCTGTTTTTATTTTAATTTTTCCCTTCGCATCAACAGAAAAATTAATCATAGCATCTTCAAGAGACCGTACAATATCATAAAGCAATCTTGCTGGAATAACCATTTTAATATTTTTCTCTGCAGTAACATTTATTGATGAGCGAAGTGCTATTTCAAGATCTGTAGCACTAACATACAAGGCCCCATCCTTAATTTCGAATAGAAAATTTTCTAATATCGGCATTGGTGTACGCGTTGGTACAGCGGGAATAATTTTGGATAATAATTTTTCTAAAACTTTACTGTTTATCTTAAATTCCATTTAATAAATCTCCTTTTGAAGCGCATAAAAATACTAAAAATAGAGCGTAATCTCAATAAAGTTTAATATATAAAATTAATTATTATGGTTAGATATTATGGAGGGTAAGATAAAAAGAGTTGATAATAAAACTATCAACTCTTTTAGAAAGAAAAGAATAATTTATTAATTACGGAGTTGTTTCATCATCAAATGGATCAACTCTATTTATATCATCTGAAGAAGTCATAGATCCGTAAACCGTGTATGTACCTTCAACTAAAGTACTGGTATAAACTAATAAAATTTCGGTTCCTGCATTTAGGACTAATTCGCCGGCAACATCTCCATCTGAACTAAAGTCTGTAGCACCCAAAGGCACAGCATAAATTGTTTCATATTCAAATGTTCCTTTTTTAAAGTCATTTAAAACAATTGTTTGTCCTGCAGGAACACTATGTATTTGGCCACGAATATTAAGTTGTACATCAGCTGCAGCAAGATTTCTGGCTACTATTTTATTTTCAATAAATGGTTCACAACTGGTAAAACTTATTATTGAGATTATTACCAATGTAAAAATAACAATTAGCTGTTTTTTCATATTTACCTCTCTCATTGAATTTATGATAATGAGATTATTTTGTTTATTAAAATTTAGTTAATTCAAAACACAAATTCATTAACACAATTATATTAATTAATATATATAGATTAATAGTTAATAATAATAATAAGGATGTTAGTGTGTTAATAACTGCGTTATTTTTTTTTTTTTGATGAATAATCACAGAATTTTATTAACACTTAAAGTTAATTATAGGTTATTAACTTTACTAAATACACCCGATTTAATCTTAATGGGTAATAATTAACAATTTATATACCACCCATTAACATCTTATTAACAATATAAAAACACAGAATTCTTTAAAAAAACAAAGGCTCCATAAAGAGCCTTTGTAGGTTAGGTAAAAATTTCAGGAATAATTAAGCTCCAGCTTATTTTTTATACTATCAATAAGTTCTCTCATAGAATTATCAGAATTTCTCAGTAGCTCAATACTATTGCACGCATGAATGACTGTTGAATGATCTCTTCCACCAAAATGAAGTCCAATTGTCTTTAATGAACTTTTTGTTAATTCTTTTGAAAAATACATTGCCAATTGTCTAGCTAATACAATTTCTTTCTTTCTTGTCTTTTCCCTGATTTTATTTTCAGGAATATTTAGATGATGACAAACTGATTTACTTATATCATCAATAGTAATATTAATTTTTCTATCCGTTGCTATCTCTTTCACTGTTCTTTTTGCCAGCTCAAGGGTAATTTCTTTTGAGTTTAATGATGCATTAGCAAGAAGTTTTATTAAACATCCTTCTAGCTCACGTATGTTAGAAGTTATACTACTCGCTATATATTCTAAAATTTCTGTTGACACATTCATTCCATAATCTTCAGCCTTGTTTTTTAGAATTGCTATTCTCATTTCAAGTTCAGGTGGCTGAATATCAGCTGAAAGACCCCACTGAAACCTTGAAATTAATCTTTCATCAAGTCCCTTAAGATCTTTAGGCGGCTTATCGCTGGAAAGAATAATCTGTTTTCTTGATTGATGAAGAGTATTAAAAATATGAAAAAAAAGATCTTGTGTTTTTTCTTTGCCTATTAAGAATTGAATATCATCAATTATTAAAACATCCATACTTCTATAAAAGCCGGAAAAATCATTTACCTTATTAGATTGAATTGCTTCAACGAATTCGACAGTAAAAGAATCAGAAGAAAGATAAATAACCTTTTTATTAGGAAATTTATCTAAAATTCTATTACCGATAGATTGAATAAGATGAGTTTTACCTAAACCAACTCCTCCATATACAAAAAACGGGTTAAACGATGTTCCACCCGGATTATCACTTATAGCACCTGCTGCAGCTCTCGCTAATTGATTTCCCTCTCCTTTTATAAAATTATCAAATTTGTATCGTGGATTTAGATTAGTCTCGTGTTCAGGTGTTTTAATTTCAATCGTTTTAGGCTTAATATTCTGTTCAACAACATTCTGCCGAATAATTTCGTCCTCTTTTTGTTCCTTTTCATCGGCAATAATATAAGACAACGTACCTTTTTCACCCAATACTTCCATAATTGTTTTTTTAACAATTGTACTAAAGTGTTCATCAATCCATTCCCAAAAAAATTTGTTAGGGAGTTGAACTTTTAGGTTGTTATCAAAAAAACTAATTGGCCGTATTGGCAAAAACCAGGTATTATATGTCATTAAAGTAACGTTTTCTTTAATGAGGGTTAAACATTTTTTCCAAATGGAATTAGCATCAGATTTAACAACAGCTTCGGCTGTCTCAAGGTTCACAAATTTTAAGTTATCCACAATAAAGGTATATTAAAAAAGAAGTTGTTAAATAGTAAATCTAGTAGAATTATTAAATCAATTAAAATTAATTAACAAGTTATTAACATTATTAAAACCACCCTAACTTGTCGTTTTATAATATCTTACAAAGATATTTTTCAAGTTATCAAATAAAACCATGTAAAATTTACACAGTAATTAAACTTAACTGAAATGTGAAACGTTTCCACAATCTAAAGTTATCAACATGTTATAAACAGATATGCTTCACGCATACAACTATTAAAATATAGAGACAAATACCACGATGCGCAAACTTTTTACTAAAGAATTTAAATTAATTTTTAAGTTTTTGTTAACCTCCATTTTGTATGAATCATTTTGTTGAAAAATCAAACTATTTATACTAAAAAGGGGCATTTAAGACCGGACAAAGAGCTTGTACATAAAAAGTTTAATAGATTTTGTTGAGATCTTTGACAAAGCAAATACGAAAATTGTTGGAATAATTTGAATCTATCTATATTTTTGCAAACTTTATGTAGAATTAGGAGTAACAAATGAAGCGTACATTTCAGCCAAGCAATAGAAAAAGAAAAAATAAGCATGGCTTTAGAGAAAGAATGAAAACTAAAAATGGCAGAAAAGTTTTAGCGAGCAGAAGAGCAAAAGGTAGAAAGAAACTTACCGTTAGCGACGAGAAATAAAAATCTTGAAAAGTTTTTCTTTGAACCGTAGTGAAAGGGTTAAAAAGAAAAAAGAATTTGATAAGGTTTATAGTTCAGCAAAAATATTTTTTAGTTCAGATCATTTTATAAAATCTCTTTTTATAGTTGACACAGAAACAAAATCTTTTGGTGTAAAAATAGCCGCTGCCGTTTCCAAAAAAGCCGGAAAAGCAGTATGGCGAAATAGAATAAAAAGATTATTAAAAGAATCATACAGACTTAACAAACAAGATTTGTTAAATAAATGTATTGAAAAAAAAATTAGTTTGTTAATTATTTTTTCTCCGGTTAAACTTTCTGAATTTAAGAACAAAAAAGTTTTCCTTAAAGATATTGCGCCTGGTGTTATTGAGTTGATAAACAAAATCAAGCAACAGATTTGATAGGTTATTTTTGAATAATAAAACTTCAAAAGAAAAAGCTTCTCTCAACACATCTAAAACTAAGTATAATTTCTTCAACTGCAGATTAATTATCAGAGTATTGTAATGGATAAGCAAACGACAATTGCATTTATTTTAATTGGAGCCATTCTGGTTTTGTGGCTTTATATTTCATCTCCAGATCCAAGCCAGCAAACAAAACCAAAAGAAGATACTACTGAACAAATAGATTCACTAAAAGGAAACGGTAAAGATTCTGTTGCTATAAAAGACAAAATCCTAGTTGAAGATAAATCAACAGATATAATTGCAATAGAACAAACTAATATACCCGAAGAAATTGTTGTTGTTGAAACCGAATTAGCAAGATTCGAATTATCAAATAAAGGGGCAAACTTTAAGAAAATATTTCTTAAAAAATTCAATAACTGGTATTCCGCAGATAAGAATGGTGATGAAGTTAATTATAATAACCTCGTTCAACTTATAAATTATTCGCGCGGCGGCTCTTATGATTTAGCCTTTGTTTCTATTGATGGAAAAGGTATTAGTACAAAAGACTTTACTTTTAAAAGTAACACCTCATCATATAGTTACAAATTGAAAGAAAAGGACTCGTTAAAACTTGAATATTCAGTAGAGCTTGAGCAAGGCAAAATCCTAAAAAAAACTTATATCTTTTTTGCAGATAAATATGAAGTTAAAAGCGATATTTCATTTACAGGATTTGATAATAGCATAAGTAATAATTCTTATGATTTAATCTGGAGTAATGGGATAAGGTTTGTTGAACGAAACTCAGTTGATGAAGCAAACTACTCAAATGCCAGCGTATATTATGGTGATGAACAAGTTATTGTTGATGCATCTTCAGTTGGTGAAAAAGAAGTTAAAGAATTTCGCGGAAAAGTTGATTGGCTGACAGTTAGAAATAAATACTTTGCTACTGTTATTATTCCCGATGATCCAAAAAAAGTTGAAGGGGCGTATATTGAAGGGATTAGAGAATCTGTTGGAAGCGAAGGTATATACGAAAAATATGATGTTAGATTAACACTTCCATTTCAAAATAAAATTCAGGAAAATCATTCATTTACATTATTTATTGGGCCCGTTGACTACAAAGAATTAGAATCTTATGGTAGAAATCTTGTTGCAATTGTTGATTTTGGAAGTTTCTTCGGTTTAAAGTTTATAGTTAGACCAATTGCGGAATATATTTTACTTCCTCTTTTTCAATTTATAAATTCATTTATCCCAAACTACGGTATTGTATTAATAATCTTTTCTATAATAATTAAAATCGTTGTATATCCGCTTACTAAATCCAGTTATCAATCGATGAAAAAGATGCAAGCATTGCAACCGATGCTTACTGAGTTAAAAGAAAAGCTTAAAGATGATCCACAAAAAATGAATAAAGAGACGATGAAACTTTATTCTACATACGGAATAAACCCGGCTGGCGGATGTTTACCAATGTTACTGCAAATGCCAATATTTGTTGCGTTATGGGGAATGTTCCAATCAGCAATAGATTTAAGACAACAACCTTTTGTTAGTTGGATAAAAGATCTTTCTCAACCAGATGTTATTTTTGATTTAGGTTATAAGCTTCCACTTTTTGGTGTACAGGAAATTAGCGGATTAGCTTTATTAATGGGCATAACAACTTTTGTCCAACAAAAAATGACAGTAAAGGATCCGAAACAACAAGCTCTTATTTATATGATGCCTGTTATGCTTACACTGCTTTTTATGAGTTTTCCATCTGGATTGAACCTATATTACTTTATGTTTAATATTCTTTCAATTGCACAGCAATATTATATAAACCATAAAGGCGGTCCAGTTGAACTTGTTCCAGTAGCAAATCCAAATAAGAAAAAAGGATTTATGTCTCGGTTAATGGAAGCAGCGGAAGAACAATCTAAAACGCAACAGAAAAAAAGAAAATAGTTTTATATATTAATTGTTTCTTAGAAAAAGAAACAAAACAATTATGAAAGAGAAAATTAAAATATCTGTATTTATTTCGATTTTCTTTTTTTCAAATTTGCTTGCTCAATCGAACTATATACTTACGCTGGATTTACAAGTTAAGCAACTTCCCTTTGGACTTACTGATTTCATTCCCAAACACAAACCACAAATTGCCTTGGCATTAAGCGGCGGTGGAGCCAGAGGGCTATCTCAAATTGGAGTTCTCAAGGCTCTTGAAGAAGCAGGTATAAAAACAGATATTGTAATCGGAACCAGCATGGGCAGCATTGTCGGAGGAATGTATGCAGCAGGCTATCGTGTAGAAATATTAGATTCAATAGTAAGAGAAACTGATTGGGGAGATCTTTTAACGTTAAACAATCAATCAAATCGAAGAGATCTTTTTATTGATCAAAAGGTAACGGAAGATAGGGCTATTTTTTCGTTAAGATTGGAAGGACTAAATCCAATTTTGCCAACTTCGTTTAATGATGGACAAAAACTGTCTAATCACCTTAATATACTTGCTTTTAATGCGCCGCTTCACTCAGATGCATCTTTTGATTTTTTAGCAAAAAAATTCAGAGCAGTATGCACAGATCTCATCACCGGGAATATGGTTGTTATTGATAAAGGTTCTTTGAGCAATGCTGTCAGAGCAAGTTCATCAGTAACTTTTTTTCTTGCACCAATAAAAATGGATTCACTGCTTTTAGTAGATGGCGGATTAGTTGCAAATATTCCGGTTGAAGTAGCAAAAAAAAATGGTGGTGATTTTGTAATTGCTGTTAATACAACAAGCAATCTCTGGCCGGAAAACGATTTATCAACACCCTGGATTGTTGCAGATCAAATAGTTAGCATTCCTATGAAACTGAATAATGCGGAACAGCTAAGAATAGCAGATTATATAATTGAGCCGTTACTTAATAACATTCAGGCAACAGACTTTGATCTTGTTGATACACTTATTTACTTAGGATATAATTCAACACTACAGCACACCAAAACACTGAAACATCAAATAGATTCTGCAATTTATAATTCACTAATTGAGACTGAAAAATATTTTTCTAAATTAATAATAGATAGCAGCCTTACACTTAAAGAAAAATCCTTTTTTTATGGATATGAAGCCGCAGATTCAATCTCGAATAAAAGAATTAATTATGATCTATACAGACTTTATGAAACGGGTGATTATAAAACCATTGCGGTTCAAATCTCTGCCGTTGAAAACAAAAACATTCTAAAACTTATAAAACAACACAATCCAGTTATTAACAATATTGATATAATAGGTGTTTCGCTTATTCATTCGGATAAAATAAGCGAGATATTTAGTTCATTAAACCGGGAACGTTTTTCGGGGAATAAAGTATTATCAGAGCTTTTAGAATTGATCGAACTCTATAGAGAGGAAGGATATTCACTTGCAGAAATCCAAAGTGTTGAGTTTAACGAAGAGGATGGTCGACTCAGAATATTTATAGATGAAGGAATAATATCTAAGATAGAGGTTCAAGGTAATCAAAAAACAAATAGCAGTATTGTAACAAGAGAGTTTAAGTTTTCCGAAGGTGACTTTTTTAAAATTAAAGACATCCAGGAAGGATTAAAAAATCTTAGAAGCACAAAATTATTTAACAATATTGATATTTTTGTTAGAGAAGATAATGGACAAAATATCTTAATAATAAGGGTTGATGAAAAACCCTCAAGTCTGCTTCGGATAAGTTTTAGAAGTGATAACGAATATCGGGCACAATTTGGATTAGATTTAAGAGATGAAAATCTTTTTGGAACCGGAACAGAACTGGGACTGGTTTTATTTGGCGGGCTTGAAAACCGAGCATACATTCTTGAACAAAAAGCAAATAGAGTTTTTAATACATACTTTACTTATAAAATTAATGCTTTTTATAAATTTAATGATGTTAGATTTTATTCTGATATTCCAACGGATAACAGTACAACTTTTTCAAGAAAGGAAGTTGGAAAATACAGGCAAATATTTTATGGATTTTCACTCGGAGTTGGTACGCAGGTAGGGCGATTTGGTAATTTGATTTTCGAAGGTAAATATGAATTTGATGAAATTAAAAATAAAGAGAACGAACCCACAACAGCTTATAAAACAAAAATAGTCAGCCTAAGAATCTCG
Organism: Ignavibacteriaceae bacterium; assembly: GCA_049291095.1. GTDB lineage: Bacteria > Bacteroidota > Ignavibacteria > Ignavibacteriales > Ignavibacteriaceae > IGN3. Next base: position 119,115 of record JBATOT010000080.1, read on the forward strand.
ACAACGATAGATACTCAGGATAAATATCCCTTCCCGGAAAGCGGAGTTTACTTTTCTGGGTTTTATGAAACAGCGGTTTCTATTTTTGGAGGTGAAACGGGATACAGTAATATCAACTTCGAATATAAAAACTATTTTCGTCTTTCACCCAACCACACGCTTTCTCCAACAATAAAGTTTGGTTTCGCAGATAAAACTCTTCCGCTAAGTCAACACCATTCATTAGGCGGCCAGGAATCTTTTTTTGGGATGCATGATAATGAATTTAGAGGAAGACAAATATTTTTAACTTCATTGATGTATAGATATAAACTGCCGTTTATTATTTTCTTTGATACATATTTAAAGTTCAGATATGATCTTGGTTCAACCTGGGATCAGCAGGAACAAATTAGATTTAAAGATTTAAGACATGGAATTGGCGGGGCACTATCATTCAATACTCCGATTGGACCAGCAGAATTTGCCGTCGGCAGAAGCTTTTTATTAACAAATGATTTGTCCAGGAATCCAGTTAGCTGGGGAGATGTCTTGTTCTATTTTTCAATTGGATATTATTACTAATATTTTTAGCAATAATTATTCATTAAACAAGTAAGCGTTTAATGATTTCCACAACCAGTTCGAGAAAAAATTTTCCTTATACAACTACTTATTATTAAAATTGAACACAATCCTTAAAAAAGTATCATACGTAATCAATATTTTCCGTCTTGCGCTTGCAGGTAACGATACAAACATTCTTGAAGGAAATATTAATCGCGCAATAGTTCTTCTTGCAATTCCAATGACGCTTGAAATGATAATGGAATCTTTGTTTGCCATTGTGGATATATTTTTTGTAAGCAAAATTGGTGTTAACGCAATTGCTGTTGTTGGATTAACAGAATCAGTATTAACAATAACATACTCGCTTGGCTGGGGATTAGCAATGGGCACCACCGCGATGATTGCGAGAAGAGTTGGCGAGGGAGATAATGACGGAGCATCTGTTTCTGCAGTTCAATCAATTTATTTGGCTCTGATAATCTCAGTTCCAATTATGATATGCGGAATTTTCTTTTCTGAAGATCTGCTTAGATTGATGGGTGCTACAAACGAAGTAATATCAGAAGGGTCAGGCTACACAAAACTTACACTCGGATTTAATCTTATTGTAATTCTACTTTTTCTGATTAACGGAATTTTTCGCGGTGCCGGCGATGCCGCACTTGCAATGAGATCTTTATGGATTGCAAATTCAATCAATATTGTTCTTGATCCGATGTTAATTTTTGGTATCGGTCCTTTTCCAGAACTTGGAATAGAAGGTGCCGCAATTGCAACAATTATCGGCAGATCATTTGGCATTATTTATCAATTATATCATCTAAGCAAAGGAAAAGGGTTAATCAAAATCCATAAAGACAACTGGCACTTTAAACCAATAATTATCTGGAAGCTTGTAAAGCTTTCGTCTGGAGTTACAGCACAATTCATAATTTCATCCGCGAGCTGGATATTTTTAATGCGTATCATCTCAACATTTGGAAGTACCGCACTCGCCGGATATACAATTGCAATCCGAATAGTGATCTTTACTTTACTACCTGCGTGGGGATTTTCAAACGCTGCCGCAACTATGGTTGGACAAAACCTTGGAGCAAATCAACCAGAGCGAGCAGAAAAAGCAGTTTGGCGAACCGGAATGTTTAATATGTTTTTTATGGGATTGGTGATGATCATCTTTTTTCTTTTTGGTGATGGTATAGCATCTTTCTTTACAGAAGAGAAAGAAGTGGTGGATAATGCCGCAAAATGTTTAAGCATTTTTGCACTTGGATATTTATTCTACGCATTCGGAATGGTTTTGGTGCAAGCATTTAACGGAGCAGGTGATACGAGAACCCCAACGATTATGAATCTGTTTGTATTCTGGTTATTGCAAATCCCACTGGCATATACTTTAGCAATACAGCTTGGCTTTGGTGCAGAAGGAGCTTATTACTCAATAGTAATTTCGGAATCAACTTTTTCTGTTGTTGGATATTTTCTTTTCAAAAAAGGAAAATGGAAAACAATGAAAGTTTAATTTGATGCTGTTTGAAAAACAGAAATAGAAGAACATTTAATTAAATATTTTAAGATTAGGAATTAAATGAATAAAAAACAAAGACTAGCATTACTGGGGATAATAATCACAATAGCTGCAGGGACGTTAACAGCATATTCAATGATTGGGAGTGTAGCAAAGCTACCCAATCTAATTACATTGTATGCAAGCGGTTTTGCAAGTGGAGTATCGCTTTTGGTGTGGATAAATAATCGTAACAAAGCGTGAGAAAAAACAATTTTTCTAAAAAAACTTTTGGCTGTCTTTTAAACAGCATCATATCTTTACAAATCAATCCGCACTATCTATTTTTCATTACTCAATAAAATAAATTATTCAGAACAGTAATAAGCATTCGTACGATATTCAATAAGGAGATTGAGTGAACATTATAGATGTTAATAGAGACAACGTAGCGGAGACCGGATTTTTCTGTAAGATGAGTCAGAAAAAAAACGAAGGCTATAAAAGAAAATTGAATTGGTTAATCGCCCGCTTTGATGAGGGATTAAAAATTAAAATGCTTGATTTAAAAAATGAAGGCGAGCGTGGGTTTATTGAATACATCCCCGGTAGGTTTGCATGGCGTGCGGTACATGCAGAAGATTTTATGTTTATCCATTTTTTGTGGATTGTAGGAAAAAGCAAAGGAAAGGGTTTTTCAAAGATCTTGTTGGAGGAGTGTATTAAAGATGCGAAGAAAAGTGGTCTTAACGGAGTTGCAATGGTTGTGAGTGAGGGAAACTGGCTTGCAAGAAAAGATATTTTAATTAAGCTGGGATTTAAATCCGTTGATAAGGCTCCGCCTGATTTTGATTTGATGGTACTTAAGTTTAAAAAATGTGATGATCCTTTTTTTCCGAACGATTGGGATGCACGAATAAAAAAACACAAACAAGGATTAACAGTCATCCGCACAGATCAATGTCCTTATCTTGATGATGCAGTTAATACAATTAAAGACTACGCAAATAAAGAAAAAATAAAATTCACCGAAATAGAAATTAATAGCAGCGAACAATTGAGAAAAATCGCACCATCTGCATATGGAGTATTTGGTGTTATTTATAATGGGAAGTTACTTAGTCATCATTACTTGTTACCCAAGGATATTGATCCTGCTATTAAAGCACTTAGCGCTAGTTAAAGAATTTTTTGTAATTGAAGGATTAATATGAAAACGATCGGACTTATAGGTGGAACTGGGTGGGTTTCTACACTTGAATACTACCGTCTTATTAATGAAGAAACAAATAAACAACTTGGTGGGCATAATGCTGCACGATGTATTCTTTATTCTTTTAACTATGCGGATATAAACGAATGTAATCTCCGAGAAGATCATGAAAGTGTTTATAAATTTGTTATTGATGCAGCAAGAAAACTTAAAAGTGCTTCTGCTGATTGTCTTGTTCTTTGTGCGAATACTTTGCATCAATATGCAGATAGAATTGTTGAGGAAGTTAAACTACCAATAATTCACATTGCTGATGCAACTGCTGTTGAAATAAAGAAGCAAGGTCTATCCACAATAGGATTGCTGGGAACAAAGTTTACAATTGAGATGGATTTTTATACAAAGCGATTAAGTGAAGCTGGCATTTCTTCTATTGTCCCTGAAAAAGCTGAAAGATTATTTATTCACAATACAATTATGAACGAATTACTCAAAGAAAATTATAAACCGGAATCAAAGAAAAAATTTTTAGATATAATAAATGATCTTGAACAAAAAGGTGCGCAAGGAATTGTTCTTGGCTGTACAGAGATTCCTTTACTTATAAAACAATCAGATATACATTTGCCGGTTTTTAATACTCTTAAGATTCACGCTAAAGCAGCAGTTGATTTTGCTGTTAAATATTAATCTGATCGTTGCTAAAAACAAAATAGAAAAAACATAATGAGTTAAATAATCACTTAACCTTAAACACAACAAACGTCATATCATCATCCTGTCTGTTTCCGTTAAGCCACTCTTCTGCAGAGTTTTTAAAAGTCGCAATTATTTCTTCTGGAGATTTATCCCCTATTTCTTTAAGTAAGTCCGGAATTTTATCAAATCCAATCGATTCCTTTTTACTGTTAAACAATTCCGGAAATCCATCGCTGACTATTGTAACAACATCTCCACTATTTAGTTTCACAGAAGTTTTTGGATATTCATAATCAGAAACACTTCCCAATGGCAATCCTTTTAAAGCAACAGAATCAACTGTTTTTGTTTTAGCTCTGTAAATATATGCGGGCGGCATTCCGGCACCGGCAAGTTCAAGTATATTCTCTTTTAATCTTAATATCGCAAACGCCATAAAGATGTTTGTAAATCTCATTTTTTTAATTGCAAAATTTGAACTGCGAAGTATATCTGCAATATTTTTTTCATCAGCAAGCAGATTGAACAAACTTTTTGTTGCAGTAACCATTATTCCGGCTTGCGCACCGTGTCCTGTTGCATCGCCGATTGCTATTGTTAATGAGCCATCTTCGCTTTCATAAAAATCATAATAATCCCCGCCAACTTCTGTTGCGGTTAACATTAACGCTGCTATCGAGACTTTATTATGTTTTGGTAATACAGCAGGAAGCATTGAAAGCTGGAGCTCTCTGGCAGCATCTAATTCTTTTTTCTTTTGTTCAAACTCAACCTGAAGAATAGCCGCCTTTGTTTCAGCTGCTTCAGCCTTTAGCTCACAACTTTCAATTTCTATTGCATGAAGTTTTTGTTGGGTTTCATGTGCTTTTAATTTCAACCGGTATCTGTTATATAGTAAGATTAAAATCAGAAGTACAAGACCTAATCCACCTATAAGTAAAGTTCTGTAGAGATTATTAATTTCATTTTCTTTTTTAAGGAGCTCAATCTGTTTTTTTTGATCTTCAGAATTATACTTCTCCTGTAACTCGGCAAGTGACTGCTGGGTTTCAGAATTGAAAATCGAATCATGAACAGACTTATAATTTTTGTATTCACTCAAAGCTTCTTTGAACAATCCATTACTTTCATAAATTTCAGACAAAACAAGATGAGCATGTCTTATGGATGACCAGGCGCCGGATTGTTTTGTAAGCTCAAGTCCTTTTTTAGCATTACTAATTGCCAGATCAGTTTTACCCTGCTTGTTATACACAGAAGCTAGCAGAATCCAGGAACCACCAACTCCGCTAATATCACCAAGTTCTTCACGAAGATCTATGGCTTGCTGTATATATTTTATTGCTTCTTCATAATTACCGAGCGTTTCATATACCGATCCAACATTATGCACAGCAATGGAAACAGAATTTTTACTGCCGGATTTTTCCCAGATACCAAGTGCAAGTTTATAATACTTTAATGCTTCTGTTGGATTCCCTGTAAGTTCATTAACTCCGCCTAAACTATTGTATGTTGAAGCAAGCCCGGATTGATTATTTAATTGTTCCCAGTATTTAAGCGCCTGATTATAATAATCAAGTGCCTGTGGATATTTTTCTAATTTCTGATAAAGTATTCCTATGTTATGGATAGAGCCGGCGATACCGCGTATATCATTTTGTTTCTTGTTTAATTCAAGTGCCTGCTGATGATATGACAAAGCTTTATCATAATTTCCTTTTATATCATTTATGATTCCCAGGTAAACGTAAGTTGTTGTAAGTTCGTCTTCATCATTAAAGTTTTTTAAAAGATCAAGCGCCTGTTCATGATAATCAAGTGCTTCATCCAATTGGCTAATGCGTCTGTAAACAGAACCCAATTCATTTAGTATTTTAATTTTATACTGTAAATCCTCATCCTCTTCATTAATTCTATTCGCTTCGTTCAAGAATTTTATTGCATCATCATATAGCCCTTCATTTCTGCAAATCCTTGCGCGTAAAAATGATTCGAGAACAAGTCCTTTTTTAAATCCAGCTTCTTTAGAAACTTTTACTGTAAGATCAGCATATATTTTTGCGGAATCAGGTTTATTCATCATACCATAAGCCCATCCCATTAAATATAAAACCTGAGCTTCGGTTTTTTTAACAGGATATTTTTTTAACAGATCAAGCGCTTCTTTTCCGTAAGCAATTGATTGATTTGGTTTATCTCTTGTTAAGATTTCCATCAGTTCAACTAAAACACCAATTCGATCTTTCCTCGCAGATTGATCCAGTTTTGATTTTAGACTGTCTGCATTATTTGCCTGCAATATAAATTGCAGAGATAAAACAATAATTATTAAAAACTTTTTCATATTAATCCGGCATCTGAATAGAAAATGATTTATTGGTTTATATGCTAAAAGTACAGGGTTTTAGAGCAGAGTAGATGACAACACAACGATCAAAGTTAATTTATAAACAATGCGAAATCAATTTTTGAATGATAACTGGTTTTATTGGAAAGATGAATGGAAACTGAAAATTATATTTTACTTCAAAATCTATTTTAGTTTTATACTTCCTGTTTATGCATAAAATCGACTCAAATCACATTACTTTGATGCACAAATGCTTTTTATCCAAAAACTATTGACAACACCCAATTATTAATTTATTTTCACTTCCCAAAACTTTCGATCGCGTAAAATGATTTAGTCTGTTTTGTAAATAGATAACTTATCTAATCATCATAGGAGGCAACTATGAAAATGTTATTTACTGTTATTCTAATTATTCTTCTCGTTTTAATGTACACAAAATGCACATCAACTCCGGCAGGACAAGCGCCATTATTTTCAAATATTGGCACACATATTTTTTCCATAACTACTGATTCGGAGCTTGCACAAAAATATTTTAATCAGGGAGTAATTCTTGCATATGGATTTAATCATGAAGAAGCCTTCAGATCCTTTAAAGAAGTTGCAAGACTTGATACTAATTGTGCAATGGCTTATTGGGGAATGGCATATGTCTTGGGTCCCAATATAAATTTACCAATGGATGCGGGTGTTGTGCACACTGCGTACGAAGCTGTTCAAAAAGCAATTACCTTGCTTGATGACGAATCACAAAAAGAAAAAGATTTTGTGATGGCTCTCTCAAAAAGATATATGAAAGAACCACCCAAAGACAGAACCCCGCTTGATTCTGTATATTTCTTAGCGATGCGGGAACTTCATCAAAAATATCCGGATGACCTGGATGCCGCAACCATGTTTGCAGAATCTATTATGGATTTACATCCATGGGATTACTGGTTAAAAGATGGAACACCGCAGCCATGGACAGATGAACTGCTGACAACTCTTGAGAAAGTTATGCAAGAAAACCCGGATCATCATGGAGCAAATCATTTATACATCCATGCTGTTGAAGCATCAAAAAATCCTGAGCGTGGACTTGCGAGCGCAGATAAGCTAAGATTTTTAGCACCCGGCGCCGGGCATCTGGTTCATATGCCTTCACACATTTATATACGCGTTGGTAATTATCGCGAAGGGTCATTAGCTAATCAGCGGGCTGTTCAATCTGATGAAGAATATATTAATCAATGTAATCAGCAGGGATTTTACCCGATATCTTATTACCCGCATAACTATCATTTTCTTTTTGCAACATCAACATTAGAGGGCAACAGTAAAACCGCAATTGATGCTGCGTTAAAAGCATCACAAAAACCACCGGATTCTTTGCTTGAAGTATGCGGATATAAAACACTTCAGCACTTTGTTGTTACTCCGCTTTATGCTTACGTAACTTTTGGTAAATGGGATGAGATTTTAAATTATCCTCAGCCTGCAGATGCACGTCCCTATTCAAAAGCAGTATGGCATTACGCAAGAGGAATGGCCTTTGTTGCAAATAATAATTTACCTGATGCGGAAAAAGAACTTAAGGAAATTCAAAAATTACGTACAAATAAAGATGTCGAAGAACTTATCATCTGGGAGATTAATTCGGCAGGAATATTAATAAAAATTGCTTATGAGGTCTTGAGTGGTGAAATCGCGGCTAAAAACAAAAATTATACTGTTGCAATTGCTCATCTTAAAAAAGCAGTTGAGCTGGAATACACACTAAGATATGATGAGCCTCCAACGTGGTTTTATCCCTGTTCACAAAATTTAGGTGCTGTTTTAATTGAAGCAGGAAAATATGCTGAAGCAGAAAAAGTATATTTAAAAAATCTGGAAGATGTGCCGGAAAACGGCTGGTCACTGTTTGGGCTGCATCAATCAGTGCTTAAGCAAAACAGAATTGATGAGGCTGGCGAAATACAAAAAAGATTTAATGAGGCATGGAAAAATGCTGATGTTACACTTACTTCTTCGAGGATTATGTAAATACTTTAATTTCTGTTTCTTAAATAGTATGCCGTTGTGGATTCTTTTTTAGTCAATTTACACTGTAAATTATTAATATGAATTTCATTCCATCTTATATTGAACTTTTACACAACGGCGAACTTTATAAGCGAGCAGAAAAAGCTTATGCAAGTCTTGCCTCCTGCACTAGCTGCCCGCGTGATTGTAATGTTGATCGCATTAATGATGAGTATGGAATCTGCACAAGCGGACATTTACCAATCGCATCTTCTTACACCCCACACTTTGGGGAAGAACCTGTTTTATCCGGCACCAACGGAGCGGGAAATATCTTTTTCGGAAACTGCAATTTAAAATGTATTTATTGTCAAAACTTCGAGATCAGTCAAAATCCAAAAATTGAAAAAGAAAAGCAAGTTTCGCACAATCGTTTGGCTGAAATAATGATTGATCTGCAAAACAAATCTTGCCACAACATTGGATTAGTTTCCCCGACACATTTTTCTGCAACAATTCTAAAATCAATTTATTTAGCTGCTCAGCAAGGATTGAAACTTCCAATCATATACAACACAAACGGGTATGATTCAGTTGAAATGTTAAAACTTTATGATGGTGTTGTTGATATTTATCTTCCAGACTTTAAATACGGCAACAGTGAATACGCAAAAACATACTCACTTGTTGATAACTATTTTGAAAAAACTAAGGAAGCAATTAAAGAAATGTACAGACAGGTTGGCGATGAACTTGTTTATGATGGCGATGTTGTGGTCCGCGGATTGATAATCCGTCATCTTATTTTGCCAAACGATTTATCCGACACAGAAAAAGTATTTAAGTTTATTGCCGAAGAATTAAGTCCCAATGTTCACATATCATTAATGTCGCAGTACTATCCAACAAACAAAGCTTACAAAGATATTTTGATTGACCGAGCTTTACGGAATTCCGAATATGACAAAGCGCTTCAGCTATTAGAAAAATATAACCTGCACAATGGCTGGATACAGGAAATGGAAAGTGCAAATAATTACAAACCACATTTTAATGAAGACAGATTAAATCCTTTCAAAAATTAATATCGCACTTAATTGCAAGCGATAATTATTATCACAATATTTTCGCTCAGATTCCCAATCAATTTTCCAAGCATCAATTATGAAAAAAAGTTTTCTAGTTTCGCTTAGTATATTAATTCTTTCAGGAATTACTATCACCCGTGCCTGGGTTTACCCGGAACACAGGGATATTTTTTTACTGGCAATTCAAAAACTTAGTCCTGAATACCGAAGCACACTTGATGCGCTTTGGGCTGAAGCAAGAATTGGTTATGAATTCAGATTGACGGAATCAGTTATTGATGCAACACAAACCACAATGCCCACTCATCTTGATTATGCATCATTCCCTGCGATTGGCGGCGATCATTCTACCTCTGCAAAAAATATGCTGGATATAATTCTGCAATCAGATTGGATTATGGATGTTGCTGATATTACCGCCCGCTTAAAAATTGATTTACAGAATTCAACAGATAGAAATATGCGTGTTAATGCTTTGCGTAACTCGGATATCAGGCTGCAAACATCTGATCCCGATTATGCTACACGGGCAGGACACAACCATGTACATTTTCTTCTTTCTTTAGAAAATGAAAGTGAAACCAGGGAAGAATATGCCTATGAATGCATAAAAGAAGGATCACAATTAAACGCACTCGGTGTTTATTTATGGTATCATAACC
>JBATOT010000081.1:0-36406 GCA_049291095.1 Ignavibacteriaceae bacterium
TGTGTTAAATAAAACCGGCCAGACGCTTTCAACGCAAGGCAAAGCAACTCTAAGAGCATTGATAAACAATAAAGCTGTTAATGAGGGATATATTTACCCATTTGACAAAGAAAATCCTGGTTGGCGACTTACTCCCGAAGGTCGTGAGCTCGTTGTCTCTGATAATACACAGCAAGAGATTGTTTTTAACACCGAAACTCAGCAAGAAGAACCATTTGTTTCTAACACTGTTAAGGGTGCATTATTTGAAAAATACTGTTTAGGACTTCTAAAAAACATATACCCATATTATTCTTGGTTTCACCAGGGTATTCAGAAAAACAATGAAAGAGGGCTTGATTTAATTGCTGAAAAAATTGGGGAGATTGGGACCGAATACAAGTCCATTGGAGTTCAGATAAAAAACCACAAAGAATCTTCATCGCCAACAGAAAAAGAGTGGCTAAAATTCTTAGCTGGTTGTTTCGTTAGACAAATTGATAAGGCGGTTTTTATTACTACAGGAAGATTAACATCAGAACAAAGAAGAGAATCTGGAGAGGGAAAAGTAATGATAATTGAGGGAAAGGATGAGTTGAATAGAATTGCCAAAGAGTATAACTACGATCTATATGAAGAATAAAACGTGAAAAACTGCCTATGAGCACTAAACAATGGTATGAAACACTTTTTGAGAATTACGCTAAAACTTATGACAAAGAGTCTTTCACACAAGGCACTTCTGGTGAGTGTGATTTTATTGAGCTGGAATTAAATCACAACAAATCATTAAAAATTCTTGATGTTGGTTGTGGTACGGGAAGACATTCGATAGAACTTACTAAACGCGGATATTCTGTAACAGGAATTGATTTTTCGGAAGCACAACTTGCAAGTGCACGCGAGAAAGCAGCAAAAGAAAATCTTAAAATAGATTTTCAAAAACACGATGCAAGAAATCTTCCTTTTAATAAAGAATTTGATTTTGCAATTATGCTCTGCGAAGGTGGATTTCCTTTAATGGAGACAGATGAAATGAATTTTGAAATTCTAAAAAGTGTTACAAAATCGCTAAAAGAAAAATCTAAATTTGTTTTTACAACCTTAAATGGATTGTTTCCACTTTTTAATTCAATAGAAAAATTTTGTGCTGTGGTTGCAAAAGACGATAACGCGACATATCACAACAACTCGTTTGATCTGATGACTTTTCGCGATCACAATACAACAGAATTTGTTGATGATGATGGAAACAAAAAAACACTTGAGAGTAATGAAAGATATTACGTTCCATCAGAAATAACCTGGCTTCTTAAATCTCTTGGTTATAAAAAAATAGGAATTTTTGGCGCAAAACTCGGAGCATTTTTCCGCAATGACAAGCTAACACCTGATGATTTTGAAATGCTAGTTGTTGCTGAAAAGTAATCGAATCATTATTATCTTTGCCGGGAACCACTTATAAAAAAAGTAGAGGAAATATGAGATATCTATTAATAGTCATTTCATTTATTGTCTTTGTTCAATTATTACACGCGCAAACTATAAATCATGATTACGATTCTACTCTTGCTAAAAAGTTAGGGGCAGATGATTATGGAATGAAAAGCTACGTGTTTGTAATACTTAAAACTGGCAGCAATACAACCACGGATAAGGCTTTTATAGATAGCTGTTTTAGCGGGCATATGGCAAATATAATTCGACTCGTTGATGAAGGTAAATTAATTGTTGCTGGTCCGTTGGGTAAAAATGATAATACTTATCGTGGAATTTTTATTTTCAACGTAAGCACAATAGAAGAAGCGCGGGAGCTTGTTCAATCAGATCCGGCCATAAATTCTAAACTACTGGAAGCAGACTTATATAATTGGTACGGTTCTGCAGCTTTACCCAACTATCTTGAGGCAGCATTAAAAGTTGGTAAGTTTAAAATCAATTAAGTGATTGTTAACTTTCCAGACATAAAAAAATTAACTTCATCTCACAGACTCTTTTCAAAAATAAAAGAGCAAAGCGGTATTTTTTCTTCTTTGCAAAAACAATGTTACGAAACACTTTTTGAAGTTTACGTTTAACAACCGAAGATTTTGAAATGCTTTTCGTCGCTGAAAAGTGAACAGATAACAGGCTGTAAATGTTAATAATTACTTAACGCTGGTTGTAATGTAACGCACAACGAGAAATGTTCTAATCTTTTATTTTCGTTTGAAAATTTTTAAAACTGTTCAATTCTTTCCATTAAATCTGGAACAATCTTCACCGCTGAATTTTCAACATTACCGGTATTCTCAAATTATAAAATCGATTCTGCTTATTCTTGTTTCTTTATAATTCCTCCGATCCGGATAAAATATTTAATACAAAAATTAATTTTTCTTTATACTAAGGAGCAAAACAATATGTCGTTTACGAAGACCTATTACCTTCGAAGTAAACTGTTGATCGGGATCTTACTTGTATTATCCGCATTGATAAGAGGACAAACAGTAAATCCTGATAGTGCACTGCAGATGTTTGTTGACCAATTAGAAGGCTCTCCTATCACTTTGTCTGAAGCTTTTGATTTAGCTAAAAAAAATTCAACAGCAATCGGAAAAGTTGAGGCACTCTTTATGGCTGCTGAAGGAAATTTGAAAAGACAACGCGGGTATTTCGATCCCGAGTTTTATTTTAATTTAAATTATAGTGATCTGGACATACCAACTTCATCTTTCTTTGCCGGAGCTAATGTTCTTCAAACAAAGGAAACAACTTCACAAACCGGACTAACATTAAATCTTCCTATCGGGACTCAGCTTGAACTTGGTCTGAATACTTACAGTCTTAATTCAAATTCTCAGTTTGCATTTTTAAATCCCGAGTATAACGCGTTTGGAAGTCTAAGTTTCAGACAGCCCTTGCTGGAAGGATTTACAGCAAGTGGACGCAAAGATCTTACGTTTGCTGAGTTTGAATACGAAGGAGTGAAAGCATTATACGATCAGGAAGTTATCAGGGTTACCAGCGAAGTTGAAATAGCATACTGGGATCTTTATTCAGCAGAGAGAAACTATGGTGTTCAGAAACTTGTTCGAGATCGTGCAAAAGAATTTTTACTTGAAGCACAAGTCCGTGAAGAAGCAGGTTTGGTTGGTCCGGAACAAGTAGCAAATGCAAAAACTTTTCTTGCTGAGCAGGAAATACTTTTTATTGATCAGGAAGAACTGCTTGATAATCAATCTGATCTGCTTGCTGTTTTAATTGGTAAGCGGCCTGAATCACTTTCAGCAAGATTTAAAACTACTGATACTCCTCCTGCAGAATTTCCAATTGAACCGGTTGATGCAATAATAGATTATGCAATCGAAAGCAACCTTCAATTAAAAGCAGTTCAGGATGGAATTAATGCATCCAATACTTTAGTTGATGCCGCTTCCTGGCAAGTCTTGCCAACTTTGAATCTTGTTGGATCATTCTCCAGCGCAGGGATCGGCGGCGATTCGCAGAATGTTATTTTCGGCAGCGATACACTTCAAACAACCTCTGGCGGAAGTTTTAATGATATGTTGAGTCAGGTTATTAAGCGTGATTATCCTGGTTGGAGTATTGGAGTTGAATTAAGTGTTCCTATTGGATTCAGAACTGATATTGGAGAAAAAGATAGGCTGGAAGCTTTAACGTATCATGCAGAACAAAATTATACTGAGCTAAGTCGCGAGATTGAAAAATCAGTTCGTTCAGCACACCGTGAACTGATGCATGGAAACAGCCGACTCAAAGCCGCAACAGACGGAGTAGAAGCTGCACAGGAACAAGTTCGTATTGGGAGAATTGGATTTCAGAATGGTCGACTAACAGCTTTTGAACTCGTTCGGCTTGGAGAAGATTTTGCAAAAGCACAGCGGAGATACTCTGAAGCATTGGTTCGCACAGTAAATGCAGTTGCTAAATTAAGACAGCTTACTTCAGGCAAATATCCTGAGAATTTAAATTATTAAAATGAGGTTTATATGAAAAATCAAAAAAATAAAAAGTTGAAGCAGACAAAAATCTTAAATCGATTTTTGCTTATTAGTTCAGCCGTATTTCTGTTAACTATTCTAACTACAAATTGCTCTGATCAAAGTTCTGGAGAAGGACAATTCGCAATGCCGCCAATGCCTGTTGAAGTTGCAGAAGTTAAAATGCAAAATGTTAGTGAAAAATTTGAAGCAGTTGGAACTATTGAAGCCAGTGAGGAAATAACAGTAGTTTCAGAAATTAATGCCGCGGTTATAGAGCTTCCATTTACAGAAGGAACCCAGATAAATAAAGGAGGGCTTATTGCTCAGCTTGATAATTCTCAACTTGCTGCCGAAGTATCAAGTACAGAAGCACTTTATGCTCAAAGTTTAGCAACTTATAACCGGGTTAAAAAAGTTGTAGAACAAAATGCTGGAACACCGCAGGATCTTGATGATGCTCTTGCATCTTTAAAAGTTGCAGAAGCTAATCTTAAACTTGCACAAGCACGGCTTGATAAAACCAGGATAGTTGCGCCATTTTCCGGAATGATTGGCTCACGAAAAGTAAGCGTAGGAAGTTTTTTGAGAACAGGTGATGCTATTACGGAACTTGCTAACCTCAATGAAATCAGGATAAACTTTTCGGCACCGGAAAAATTTCTTTCTGAATTGAAGAGAGGTTCGGAGGTTATTGTTTTTTCACCAGTTTATCCGGGACATGAAGTAAAAGGAAGAATAATTGCTATCGAACCGATTATAGATTCAGATACACGAACAGCAAGAATAGTTGCAAAAGTTCAAAACCCCGGACAAAAATTCCGTCCCGGAATGTCAGCCAATGTTTCGGTTGTTCTTAGTCAAAGACAAGAAGCATTAACAATTCCAACCGAGGCAGTATTTGCAAATGGAAATCAATCTTTTGTTTACATAGTTAATCCGGACAGCACCGTTGCACCGGCACCCGTTACTTTGGGATTACAGATGTCCGATGTTGTGGAAATTTCAGCTGGGTTAGAACAAGGAATGAAAATTATAACAGCAGGCCATCAAAAACTTTTTCCCGGAGCTAAAGTGCTGCCTGTAAAGACAGAAATAACTTCATCACAAAAATGAGGAAGATAGTTTTATTGCAGAATATTATTTGTAAAAGGAGTTTTTATGAATCTAAGTAAGATATCGATCGAACGACCGGTGTTGGCTACTGTTATGAGTTTGGTGATTGTGCTTTTCGGAATAATTTCATTTACTCAATTGCCGGTACGTGAATATCCTGATATTGATCCCCCGGTTGTTTCGGTTGTTAGTTTATACAGAGGTGCAAGTGCGAGTGTTGTTGAAACTGAAATTACCGATGTACTCGAAGAGCAGTTCGCAACTCTTGAAGGAGTAAAAACAGTAAAGTCATCAAGCAAAGATGGCGGTTCTGTTATTACAATTGAGTTTGAACTTGACCGCGACGTTAATGAAGCGGCAAATGATATCAGGGACAGAGTATCAAGAATTCGCGGAACTCTCCCGGCAGAAATTGAAGATCCGGTTATTTCAAAAGTTGATGCCAATGCCCAGCCAATTATCTGGCTGGCTCTCTATAGTGAAACTCAGTCAACACTTGATCTTTCTTATTTCGCTGACCAGATTCTCAAAGAAAAAATTCAACGACTATCCGGAGTTGGAGGGGTGTTCCTTGGAGGAGAGCGGCGTTATGCTATGCGGGTTTGGATTGATCCTTTAAGATTGGCCGCACATAAATTAACTACATCTGATATTGAGTTTGCCGTGAGAAATGAAAATGCCGAAATTCCCGGCGGCAGAGTTGAGGGCGATAAACGTGAATTCACTGTTCGCACAAGAGGCGAGCTTTCAACACCCGAAGAATTTGGAGCGATCATTGTCTCACAATCCGGAAATAATATTGTGCGTCTTCGAGATGTTGCTGATGTAAGTATCGGTGCTGAAGATGAAAGAACAATCGCAAGATGGAATGGTAAGCCTGCGGTTGGACTCGGTATCATCAAGCAATCAAAAGCAAGCACTGTTGATGTCGCTTTTGTTGTAAATAATTCCTTAACAGAATTAAGAGAACTTTTACCGGCTGGTGTTAAGCTTGAAATAGCTTATGATAGTTCTGAGTTTATTATTGATTCAATTAGCGAAGTTCAGGAAACACTTATTATAGCATTGCTGTTAGTTGTACTGGTAGTTCTTGCGTTTCTAAAAAGTTTCCGCGCTACAATTATTCCAACACTCGCAATTCCGATATCTATTATAGGTGCATTAGCTGCGGTTTATTTCGCAGGCTTTACAATTAATATTTTAACACTACTTGGATTTGTACTTGCAATAGGCTTGGTTGTGGATGATGCGATAATTGTTCTCGAAAATATTTATCGTCATATGGAAATGGGAAAAAGCAGGTGGCAGGCCGCAATTGATGGAAGTAAAGAAATTGGATTTGCAATTGTATCGACAACAATTTCACTTGTAGCTGTATTTGTACCATTAGCTTTCCTTTCAGGAAATGTCGGAAGATTATTTAATGAATTTGGAGTTGCTGTTGCTGTTGCGGTTTTAATATCGGGTTTTGTCGCTCTTTCACTAACTCCAATGATATCTTCACAAATACTCAGACCATTGCACGGAACAGGAAAAAGTTGGGCATCCCGATCATTTGATTCTTTTTTTGATCGGTTGAATAAAGTTTATGATTGGTCAGTTAGATTCGCTTTAAGTCATCGTTTATTAGCAATAGCCTCAGCGGTTGTGGTATTGATTTTTACTTATGTTTTATTTCGTATGCTGCCAAGCGAACTTGTTCCGGTAGAAGACCGTGGTTTTGGATTTGGAATTGTGCTTGCACCCGAGGGAGCCACAATCGAGTACACCGATTCATATGTAAAAGAGATTGAAAAGATTCTTCTCAACTTGCCTGAGCATGAAGGACTTTTCACTGCTACGGGATTGGGTTTCGAGGGTCCAGGTAGCGTTACTAATAGTTTTATATTTTTAAATTTAAAATCACGCGGTGACCGTGAAAAATCGCAGCAGCAAATCATTCAGGAATTATTTCCGCAATTATTAGCAATCCCCGGTGTGCTAGCCTTTGTAATTAATCCGCCAAGCATTGCTGCAGATTTCACAATGACGCCTGTGCAATATGTTCTCCAGGGAGATAGTTACGAAGAGTTGAACGAGGCTGTCAACATTATGATGGCTGAAGCATCTCAACTTGGCTATTTGATAAACCTTGATTCAGATTTAAAATTAAACAAGCCTCAGCTTGATATTCATATTGATAGGGAACGAGCATCAGGACTTGGGGTTTCCGTTGCTGATATTGGTTCAACTCTGGAAACATTTTTAGGTGGAAAAATAGTTTCTGATTTTAAACGCGGAACAAAACAGTATGATGTTATTCTTCAGGTTAAACCGGAAGATCGTGCTACTCCAAATGCAATCAGAAATCTTTATATCAGAAGCAATGGCGGGTTAGTTCAGCTTGCAAATGTTGTAACAGTTGAAAAAACAGTTGCGCCAAAAGAGTTGAATCATTATAACCGGGTGCGGTCAGCAATAATTTCTGCAAGTCTTGTCCCAGGTGTTGCTCTTGGGCTGGCACTTGATGATCTTGATAAAATTGCTCAGGAAAAACTTCCTTCAGACATTAAACGAGATTATGCCGGCGAGTCACTTGAATATAAATCATCAAGCTCAGCATTGTATTTTATGTTCCTGCTTGCCCTGGTTTTCATATACCTTGTGCTTTCAGCACAGTTCGAAAGTTTTGTGCATCCATTTACAATATTACTTTCCGTGCCTCTTGCAGTGTTTGGTGCTTTATTCACGCTTTATATCTTCGGAGAAAGTTTGAATATTTATTCTCAAATCGGTTTGATTATGTTGATTGGATTGGTCACTAAAAATTCAATCCTGATTGTTGAGTTTGCAAACCAAAAACAAGAAAGCGGATTAAATATTATTGATGCAGTTGTTGAAGCATCTACAATACGTCTCAGACCAATTTTGATGACATCATTCGCAACTGTTTTTGGAATTCTTCCTATTGCGATTGGACTTGGTGCTGGCGGTGAATCAAGACGCCCGTTAGGATTAGTCGTGGTTGGTGGAATGCTTTTTTCGACATTCTTAACATTAATTATTGTTCCGGTTGTTTACACTCTGCTGGCCAGATTTACTAAATCTAAAGAGAGAGCAAGGGATAAGGAAAAAGCGGATACACACACATTCAATCAAATTCCTGTTATAGATAAATAGATAGATTACTCATTTTTCTATATAATGCAGCACAGGATTTAAGGTCAAAAGCCTTTGTTGATGTGAAGAAGTAAAATATAATTTATGAAATTGAGAAAAAATATTCTGTCGAAAGTATTTAAGCTTGACCGATTATTTGTGAACCAAAGAACACCGATAAAGTATTTCTAAATAATGGAAACGCAGAGACGAATAGTTAACAAATCGGAGATACAAAAATTGATCTCTGCCGACAAACTATTTTCAAAAATAAAAGAGAAATACGGGGCTCCACCAAATTGGCAAAGACCACAAGGATTTATTTCATTATCAAAAATAATTTTAGAACAGCAGGTTAGTCTTGTATCAGCAGAAGCACATTTTAATAAGCTAAATGGTTATATAAAAGAATTTTCTCCAAAAGAAATTATAAAACTTTCTGATGTGGAGATGAGGTCTTGCCAGATCAGCTGGCAAAAAGCAAAATATCTTCGCGAACTTTCTTTAGCCATTCTTAATAAGAATTTAAATTTTGAAGAACTAAAAAAATTGAGTGAAGAAGAAGCAAGAATAAAGCTTACAAACATTAAAGGAATTGGAAATTGGACGACTGATATTTACTTAATGTTTTGTTTGCAGTCTAAAGATGTTTTTCCTCTTGGTGATATTGCGCTTATAAATACAATTAAAGAATTAACAAAAGTAAGAACACATTCCGGAATTATTCGCCTCACACAAAAGTGGAAACCATACCGTTCATTGGCGGCTTATTTTCTCTGGTATTATTATCTTAAGAAACGAAATAGAATTTAATTTTTATTATAGGAAGGTAAATGGAAAAACAAATAAGTAAATCAAACGAAACAGAGTGGAAGCCGTTGATTGAAGAGGGAATAAAAACCGATGGTGTTCATGTAAAAGTTCTTCGATTTGATGAAAGCACAAAAAGATCACCAACTATTTTACTAAAGTTTGAGCCAGGCGCTTCATATCCAAATCATAATCACCCGGCGGGAGAAGAAGCGTTTATTCTTGAAGGTGAAATTCGTTTTGGTCCCGATCAATTAAATGCAGGAGATTATCTTTACACTCCACCTGGAAAAACGCATTCTGTTTTTTCTCGTACTGGTTGTACTTTGCTTTTGGTAATTCCGGAAGAAGTTGAGATTCTTAAATAAGCTAGAAAGTATTTATCGTGAAATTCTTTATTGTCATTCCACTTATACTTCTTCTTTGTGTTTCCTGTGATCAAAAATCGAATGAAGAGCAATTAAAACAGGAAATATTTAAAGTAGAAAAATCATTTGAAAAAATGTGTGAAGAAAAAGGAATTGCTGAGGCATTTTATTTTTTTGCAGATGATAGTGCTGTTATAAAGAGACAAAACGATACCTTGGTTATCGGGAAAGTAAACATTAAAAAATATTACTCTAATGATTTTTATAAATATGCTTCTGTAAAATGGGCTCCTGAGTTTATTGATGTTTCTGAAGATGGAACTTTGGCATATACTTATGGTAAATATGTCTGGAAATCAAAAGACAATGCCGGAAATGAATCTGAGTTTACTGGTGTCTTCCACACAGTTTGGAAAAAACAAAAAGATAATAGCTGGAAGTATGTTTGGGATTAAGGGAGTAACAATTGAAAATCTATAAAATAGTTTTATTGTTCATTTTAATTTTATCTGTCAGATATTACCCCATATTAGCACAAACAGACGAATATAAATTTGACACTAATATCGCTTATTATTCTGATGATATTGCGCAGAAAGATCTATATATAAAAGAAAGATGCGTGCTCGATATTTATTATCCCATAAATACAAAACACTTTGCAACTGTAGTTTGGTTTCATGGTGGTGGATTAACCGGCGGAGAAAAAGAAATTCCGGCCGCCTTAAAACAAAAAGGCTTTTGTATTGTTGGGGTGAACTACCGTCTTTCTCCTAAAGTGAAATCTCCAAAATATGTTGAAGATGCGGCGGCGGCAGTTGCCTGGGTGTTCAAGAATATTGAGAATTATGGCGGTGATACATCTTTAATTTTCGTTGCAGGATACTCAGCCGGTGGATATTTAACTGACATGGTTGGTTTGGATAAAAAATATCTTGCTAAATATAATATTGATGCAAACAAAATTGCTGGTTTAATTTCTTTAAGCGGACAGGCAATTACGCATTTTACTGTTCGAGAAGAAAGAGGAATTCCGGGTACACAACCAATTATAGATGAACTTGCACCTTTATATCATGTTCGAAAAGATGCACCACCGTTGGTTTTAATTACCGGGGATAGTGAATTAGAACTACTCGGTCGATATGAAGAAAATGCGTACTTGATGCGAATGATGAAAATATCCAGGCACACAAAAACAAAATTATTTAAGCTTGATGGATATGATCATGGTATAACTGAAGCAGCTTTTCCAATTATGGTTAAAGAGATTAAAAAGTTATCAAAGGAAATCTCAGAGAATAAAAACAATTACTAAAATCTCACTTTATCATATCTTAAAACATTAGTAAAATTCCAGTTAAATATTATAGCATAAATTTATTGGTAATTTTATGAAATCTCTTTTTATTGTTTTTATTCTTAGCGCAATACTTGGATTTGTAATCATAAAATCCTCACAAGAATATTTCATATCAACAGCTGAGTTTATCTTCTCAACCGGAAAAGTGCCAGGCCCCGATCTTAGACCAAATGAATGGGAGTATGTAAAAAAAATTTTTCCGTTTTATAAGGCAGATTCTGATGTTTACATTCGTGCATTAGAACATGCTAATAAATTAAAAAGACAAACAATTGAAGAAAGATTAAATAAAGGGTTAACTGCTGTTCAATGGGAGTTTGCAGGTCCAATAAATATTGGTGGAAGAGTTGTTGATCTGGAGTTTGATCCGACAAACCCAAGTATAATTTATGCTGGATTATCTACCGGCGGAGTTTTTAAATCTTTTGATGCAGGCAACACATGGCTTCCTATTTTTGATGATCTGGCAGTATTAACTATTGGAGATATAGCAATAGATCCAATTAACTCAAATATAATTTATGTTGGTACCGGTGAGGCAAACGGAGGACATAATAATTTCCCAGGCGGCGGAGTTTTCAAATCCACAGACGGCGGTAATAACTGGAACTTTCTAGGACTTGAAGGCACAACTTCAATTGGAAGAATTGTAATCAACCCGCAAAACACAAATGTAGTTTATCTTGCTTCTGTTGGATCTTACTTTGCACCAAATCCAGAAAGAGGAATTTATAAATCAACAGATTCAGGATTAACCTGGGAACATTCTTTATTTGTTTCAGATACAACAGGCTTTATAGATATAATTATTGATCCTGATAATCCCGATAGATTAATGGTTTCTGCTTGGGAAAGAGTGAGACGACCCAATTCATCTCATTTGTTCGGTCCATCAAGCGGTATTTACAAAACTACAAATGGTGGAACAGAATGGAATAAAATATCAAATTCAATTTTACCAAATCCTGATTTAGAAAATGTAGGTAGAATTGGCCTGGCAATTCATCAAAATGATCCGAACATTGTTTACGCTCTTTATACTGATGGATATAATATTATTAGTCTTTATAGATCAAATGATTTTGGAGTAAGCTGGATAGATGTTGATCCTGACAGTGAGTTAAGTGGTGGAACTGCCGGATTTAGCTGGTATTTTGGTCAGGTTAGAGTTCATCCAACAAATCCAAACATTGTTTACGTTTTAGATGTTGCTTTTATGAGATCTACAGATGGCGGAATAAATTGGCCAATACAATACGGTTACGGTGGACCATCAGAATTGCATGTTGATCATCACGCAATGGCGTTTAATCCGGCTGATCCAAATTTTATTATTAACGGAAATGATGGTGGAATAAATATTTCAACAAACGGCGGACAAACATTCTCACAACCCAAAAAAATTCCTGCAACTCAGTTTTATGAAATTGGTTTGGATTTAAATAATCCGGAAAGATTGTATGGAGGAACGCAGGATAATGGAACCAATAGAACACTTGATGGTAATGTTGATAATTGGGAAACGATATTTGGAGGAGACGGATTTTATGTTCTTGTAGACTACAACAATCCAGATATTATTTATGCTGAATCACAAAATGGCGGACTCGGTAAATCAACCGATGGTGGAATTGGTTGGAACTACGCATTAAATGGAATTGATGGCAGCGAACCAACTAACTGGTCAACTCCTGTGGTTATGGATCCAAACTCTTCAAACATTTTGTATTATGGTACGCACTCACTTTATAGAACGATGGACGGAACTGAGAATTGGACAAAAATAAGTCCGCAATTAACAGATTGGGTTAGCGGAAGCAGATTAGGAACAATTACAACAATTTCAGTTGCTCCAACAAACTCAAACGTAATTTGTGTGGGAACCGATGATGCACATGTTTGGATTTCTACTGATAACGGCAACAGTTGGAATGATGTTTCATCAGGTCTTCCGCAAAGATGGGTAACAAGAGTTGTTGTTGATCCGAGTGATGAAAATGTAGTTTATGCAACTTTTAATGGATTAAAATGGCGTGATCCTCAACCGCATGTTTTTAGAAGTACTAACAAAGGACAAAGCTGGAGTGATATAAGTAGTAACCTTCCTGATGCCCCGGTAAATGCTTTTGCTGTAGATAATAATTTTTCTAATCAGCTTTATCTTGGTAATGATGTTGGAATGTATGTTAGTTTTGATACAGGACAAAGCTGGGAGATTCTTGGGGAAGGGTTGCCAATACTTCCTATTGGAGATATAAAAATTCATCCAATAGAAAATTTTCTTGTTGCAGGAACTTACGGAAGATCGATGTACAAGATTGACCTTAATCTTATTACCGATATTAATACCGAGCCGCACAAGAGTGTAAATGAATTTTCATTATACCAAAATTATCCAAATCCATTTAATCCAATGACTACAATAAAATGGGTTTCCTCGGTTAGCAGTAATCAATCATTAAAAATTTATGATATAACCGGTAAAGAACTTTTTACACTTTTTGATGAATATAAATCAGCAGGTAATCATAAAATAGATTTTAATTCAGAATCATTAGCAAGTGGAATCTACTTTTATAAATTAACAACTGGTAATTTTTCTGAAACGAAAAAGATGGTAGTTTTAAAGTAAACAAATTTGATCTATTGAAAACAAATGGAGTATAATATGAAATTAAAAAAACACTTAACTCTCTTTCTCTTAGTAATTATTTCTGTTTCAATAAGCGCACAAAAACGTGCATTTACAATTGAAGATCTTTACAAATTAAAAAATGTAAGCGCACCGGTTCTTTCAAACTCGGGAGACAGATTAGCATTTACTGTAACAGAATATGATCTGCCAAAAGGAAAAACGATAAACACCGTATACTTAATGAATACAAATGGTGCATCATTAATTAATGTTTCAGAAACACTTGCCGGCGCAAGCTCACCTTTCTGGTCATCCAACGATGAACTTTTTTTGATGAATAAAGGACAGTTATTTAAGTATTCAATCAAGACAAATGAAACTGTGCAAGTGACAGATTTTTATGCTGGAGTTTCTGATCCTGTTGTTTCTAACGATGGAAGATACATTGCTTTTGTTGCAGAGCTTTTTCCGGAATGTGGAACAGATAATGACTGTAATAAAAGATTAGAAGAATCAGCATCATCGGGACCTATGCAAGCTTACATTGCAGATGAATTGCTTTTTAGACATTGGACTGACTATAAGGGAGAAAAAGAATCTTATTTGGTTTTGTTTGATACAAGAGAAAATAAATATCAAACAATAATAAACAGCGATGTTTTATCAGGAACTTATATGCTTGGTGGCGGGCCTAAGTATGCTTTTTCACCAGATAGCAGAGTTTTAACTTATGTAGCAACTCCAGAAAAAAACATTGCTAACTCTACTAATACAGATATTTATTTAATGCCCTTAGGTGGTAATAATGCAGTTAATATTACGCTGGCAAATGATGCCTGGGATGGATCTCCTGTTTATTCACAAGATGGAAATTATATTGCATATAAAACTCATACTATTCCTGGATTTGAAGCGGATAGATTTAGAGTAGCAGTTTATAATACTAAAACACTTCAATCAGAAACATTAACTGAAAGTTTTGATTACACCACAGATAATCTTTCCTGGTCAGCAGATTCAAAATCAATTTATTTTGTTGCAGATAATCGTGGTTATAGCCCTGTTTATAAAGTTGATATTGATTCAAAAAACATTATCAAAGTAACAGATGACAAATCAGTTCGAGGTTATCAGACCAGCAAAGATGAAAAAAATCTGTACTTAACTTTTACGAGTGTTGATAAACCATCAGAAATTTATTCATATGATGTTAATGGAAGCAGTTATTCTCAAATAACTTTTTTCAATAAAAAAATTACTGAAGAAGTTGATATTAGACCTGCAGAACAAATTTGGGTAGATGGTGCCGATGGTATTCCGGTTCATGTTTTTATAGTTAAGCCGCATGGATTTGAAGAATATAAAAAATATCCGCTGGTTATAAATGTTCATGGTGGTCCGCAAATGCAATGGATGGATTCATTCCGTGGCGATTGGCAGGTTTATCCAGGTTCCGGATATGTTGTTGCTTTTTTTAATCCGCACGGTTCAACGGGTTACGGAAGCAAATACACAGAAGCTATTTCTAAAGATTGGGGCGGAAAAGTTTATGAAGATGTTATGAAAGTAACAGAAAGTTTAAAAAAACTACCTTATGTAGATAGCGAAAGAATGGGCGCTATGGGGTGGTCTTATGGTGGATATATGATGAATTGGCTTCAAGGACAAACTAAAAAGTTTAAATGCTTGGCTTCTATGATGGGAATATTTGATATGGAATCTATGTGGGGCGCAACAGAGGAATTGTGGTTTGCAAACTGGGATTTAGGAGGACAACCGTGGAACTCAGAACTGTATGCAAAATATTCACCTTCTAACTTTGTTCTGAATTTTTCTACACCAACGCTAATTATAACCGGTGAAAAGGACTATCGTGTACCTTACACACAAAGCATACAATATTTTAATACTTTGCAATCTCTGGGCATAGATAGTCGATTAATTATTTTTAAGAATGATGGTCACTGGCCAAGCAATGTAAAATCAATGCCGCTTTATTATAACTCGCATTTAGAATGGTTTCATAAATATCTTGGCGGAAACCCTGCTCCGTATGATTCCAAAGAACTTGTAAAAAACACAGTATTTAAATAGCTACCTAAAAATTGTCGAGACGTATTTATTTACGTCTCTACTTTATTCATAGCAAATTAAAATCTCACAAAATTATTCAGTTTTACATTATAATTTTTGTTGACGTAATTATTTTCAAAAAATAAAAACAAATAAACAAAATATTTGCCTCTTGTTTAATAAAAATTTAGTTTCCTATTGCAAAAAATGAGAAGCAGAAACCCAAACTACAAAACTTAAGGAGGTACCGATGGTTCGAAGTATTTCAGGGGTAGTTGTGGGGTACGTTGTTATGATTATTTTTATCTTTTTAACATTTACTGGTTTGTACTTTCTTTTAGGTGCCGAGGGTTCATTTGAAACCGACACTTATGAAGTTTCAACAATCTGGATTATAATCAGTTTTGTACTTTCGATTGCCGCAGCATTGATCGGTGGTTATGTTTGTGTAACTATAGCTAAAAGTCAGAAGGCAGCATTGGTATTAGCAGGCATTGTTTTTGTTTTTGGAATAGTTATGGCAATTCCAGTTTTATCGGAATCTACAGAAGATGTTCATGAAATGCGCAAAGCTGATGTTCCAAATATGGAAGCAATGCAAAAAGCAAAACAACCGCCGCTTGTTGCATTACTAAATCCTATTATTGGAGCCATTGGTGTATTTGCCGGTGCACGATTGAAAAAAACAGAGGATGATTCATAATAATTTTATTCCTTAAATAAGAACCAATAAAAATATTTTAGTTATCAAAATTATTATGTTTAAAGTGTAATTAAAGAATATTTCTTATCAAGAAAAATCTAAGGGTATTTATGGAACCGGTAAAAAAATTCTCTCCAGCATTCTATGGTGTAATAATAATATTATTCTTTATGCCATTCGTAAATCTTTCCTGCGGTGGTCAAACAA
This sequence comes from Ignavibacteriaceae bacterium, assembly GCA_049291095.1. GTDB lineage: Bacteria > Bacteroidota > Ignavibacteria > Ignavibacteriales > Ignavibacteriaceae > IGN3. The sequence continues at coordinate 16,376 of JBATOT010000081.1, forward strand.
TTATGAGTATTACAGGATTTCAACTTATCACCGGTACCGAAGTAAAAGCATCGGGAATGTTTGGCGGTGATTTTAACACAACCAATGAAACAGATGTCGATCAAAAGAAAGAAGTTGAATCACAACCACTTGCACTTTTTGCTTTCGTATCCGCATTAATTGGATTGATTCTTAGCTTCTTTAAAATGAGAATTCCGGCTTTAATAAACATTGTTTTTTCAATTGCAGGTATTGTGTTTTTGATTTTGTTAAAAGTTAATCTTGATGGTGATGCCGATCTAAATGTCAGCGGTCAAAATGTTATTACTTTGGATTATCAATTTGCTTACTGGTTATCAATAATTTTATTTGCAGCTGGAGCAGCCATTCATTGGAAAATTTTTGCAGATGAAGGTCCAGCAAAAGTTAATGTTCTCGGTTGATTTATTTCACCATTCTAATTTTTAAAATCCCGATATTCAATCGGGATTTTTTTTAGTTGGATATTCATAGATATCTTTAAACTGTTCTTCATATATATTAACAACATAAGTTAAAGGAGAAATATGGAAGCATTAGAAAACATCCTCACACAAATCAGCGATTTACTCTGGGGATATCCGCTTATCATACTTCTCTTTGGAACTCATGTCTTTTTAACCTTCCGACTCAAAATCATTCAGCGCTTTATCGGTAAAGCAATAAAAATTTCTTTGCGAAGAGATAAAGAGGGCAAAGGAGATATAAGTCAGTTTGGTGCTTTAACCACGGCCCTAGCAGCAACAATTGGAACGGGAAATATTGTTGGTGTTTCCACGGCTGTTGCTGCGGGCGGACCCGGAGCTGTTTTGTGGATGTGGCTTACCGGTGTGTTTGGAATTGCAACAAAGTACAGCGAAGCTTTACTTGCTGTAAAGTACAGAGTAAAAATGCCAGATGGCTCAATGGCCGGCGGACCAATGTATGTTCTTGAACGCGGATTAAATATGAAGTGGCTTGCAGTTTTGTTTGCTGCATTCACATCCGTAACTGCATTTGGTATTGGAAATATGGTTCAGGCAAATTCTATTTCAACTCTAGTTAATGAAGCATTTCAGGTTCCTATGTGGATAACGGGATTAATTTTGGCAACGCTAACTGCTTTTGTAATAATTGGTGGAATAAAATCTATTGCGAAAGTTTGTGAACGTCTCGTTCCATTTATGGCAATTACTTATGTGCTTGGATGTTTAATAGTTCTGGGAATGAATATTAATGGAATTCCCGATACAATAATGTTGATACTTAACAGCGCATTTAGCGGGCACGCAGTTGTTGGCGGTTTTCTAGGTGCAGGAATGAAGGAAGCAATTAGGTTTGGAATTGCACGCGGACTCTTTTCAAATGAATCCGGTTTGGGAAGCGCGCCGATAGTTGCTGCAGCTGCACAAACTAAAAATCCTGTAAGACAAGCTTTGGTTTCATCAACAGGAACATTTTGGGATACAGTTGTTGTATGTGCTATAACGGGATTGGTAATAGTAAATTCAGGTGAGTGGATGAAAGAACTTTCCGGTGCGGCATTAACTAAACAAGCTTTCAGTGATTTTCATATTATAGGTCCTATTGTGCTTACTCTTGGATTATTAACATTTGTTTTTTCAACAATACTTGGCTGGTCTTATTACGGCGAGAAGGCAGCAGAATATCTTTTCGGAAATAAAGTTATAAAACCATACCGCTACCTTTGGGTTATTTTTGTTATGATAGGATCAGTTATGTCTTTAAATGTTGTCTGGACATTTGCTGATATTACTAACGCACTAATGGCTGTTCCAAATCTTGTTTCATTACTTTTATTAAGCGGAGTAATAGCCAGCGAAACAAAAAAATATCTTTGGGATAATAAGCTTGATGAAGAAGGAGAATAAAAAATAAACTATAGCAGCATTCTCGTTTTAATTGTTTCCGGAATTGCTTTTAGTTCTTTCATTATTTCTTCAGAATTATTTTTTTGATCGATATCTATAATAACATAACCGATGTGAGCATCTGTCTGTAAGTATTGTGATGCAATGTTAAGTTTTCGCGATGTGAACACTTTGGTTATTTTGTTTAACACGCCGGGCTGATTTTTATGAATATGCAAATATCTCTGCTTATTAAGATTAGGAGTTAGTGCTACTTCTACAAAATTTGTTGCGCCGATTGTTGTTCCAACATCGCAGTACTTAACTAACTTTTCAGAAACTTCCACCGCAATGTTTGCTTGTGCTTCCGATGTGCTTCCGCCGATGTGTGGAGTTAAAATTACATTTGGAAATTTTTGCAATACATTTTTAAATGAATCTTTATTTGAATTCGGCTCTTCAGGAAAGACATCTATCGCAGCACCAGCTAATTGATTTTCATCAAGAGCTTTTGCAAGTGCCTCAATCATCACAACAGAACCTCTTGACGCATTAATTAAGTATGAACCCTTTCTCATTAAACTTAAATCTGCATAACTAATCATATCCTTTGTAAGATCAGTTTCCGGAACGTGAAGTGTAACAATATCCGATATTGAAAGAAGTTCCTGCAAACTTGAACAGGATTTTGCGTTGCCAAGATTTAATTTCTTTTCGATATCATAGTAATAAACATTCATTCCCAAGGATTCCGCAAGAATAGAAACCTGCGAACCGATGTGTCCATATCCAACAATTCCTAAATTTTTTCCTCTAACTTCATAAGAGTTCGAAGCATCTTTAAGCCAAATACCATTGTGTGCTGCAAAGTTCTTTTCCGGAATTCCACGAATGAGGAAAATACATTCAGCAATTACTAGCTCCGCAACAGAGCGTGTGTTTGAAAACGGCGCATTAAAAACAGGAATTCCGTGCAGCTTTGCCGAATTTAAATCAACCTGGTTTGTGCCGATACTATAACATCCGATTGCAATAAGTTTTTTTGCATGCTTTAGAATATCACTTGTAATATTTGTTTTAGATCGTATTCCGAGTAAGTGAACATCTTTAATCTGTTCAATTAGTTCGGATTTATTTGGTGAACCTTTAAGATATTCAACATTATTATATCCGTTTTCATCAAAAAGTTGTAAAGCGTTATTATGCAAACCTTCGAGTAAAAGAATTTTAATTTTTTCTTTTGCGAGAGACAGTGATTTTTTTGTATTCGGCATATTAGTATATTTTTTCACGAAGTTTCTTTAATCTAAAGATCTTTTTAATCCAGACAATTCTAAAAGATTTAAATTTTATAATAAATATTAATTAAATTTTAACTGAATCCAACTACTAAACAAACATTATAAGGAAAACTTATGGCAGAAAACAAAACCAAGCAGACTAATGCTAATGTGGATGCTTTTATTAATAAGATTAAAGATGAATCTATTCAAAATGATTGTTATAAAATAATAAAGATTATGAAATCAGTTACTAAAGAAGAACCCCAAATGTGGGGCCCAAGTATAATCGGGTTTGGCTCATATCATTATAAATATGCTAGCGGAAGAGAAGGCAATATGTGTATTGCGGGATTTTCGCCGCGTAAGCAAAATCTCACCATCTATTTAATGCCAGGCTTTGAAACCCAGCAAGCCCATCTTAAAAAACTTGGAAAATATAAAACCAGCAAAGTGTGCTTGTATATAAAATCTTTAAATGACATTGATGTGAAAGTTCTGAAAGAAATGATTTCGCAATCAGTTAAAGAAATGAAAAAACTTTATCCCAAATAAAAAACCATGATAAATATTTATCATGGTTAATTTGCTTATAAAGAGTTTATAAAAATCTATCTTAACAATAACATCTTCTTTGTTTCAACAAAACTTCCAGCTTGAAGTTTGTAAAAGTAAATTCCAGAACTTAATTGTACCTTGTTAATTGTAAATTGTACATTGTAAACACCTGCCGGTTTTTCTTCATTAACAAGAGTAGCAACTTCTCTTCCCAGTAAATCATAAACTTTAAGTGTTACAAATTGCATACTGCCTATTGCATATTGAATACTGGTGCTTGGATTAAATGGATTTGGATAATTCTGATAAAGCCTATACTCGTTTGGGGAAATAATTTCTAATAACTCAACGTCCGAAATTGTTGAGGATTTTTTTACAGCACGTAGATCATCAAAATATATTGTTCCGGAAATTAAACTTTCAGAAGTTTTGGTAAGCTGATAACTATCAATTCTAAAATAAGAGCCGGTTAATACTTCATCCCCAATCCATATTCCAACACTAGCCGGATCGTTTAGTTTCCATTCAATTAATTTCCAGCCATGCCAATCGATGTTAACCCAATTTGAAACTTCGTGATCACCAAATGCAGAACCCTGAAATTCATCAATACAAAATCTGAATTTTGAATTGCTTCCATCTCCATAAACATAACTTTGTAAAACGTAACTTGTATCAAAATAAATTGTCTGCGGAATTCCACTCTTTAAATATTCTCTGATTAAAAATGTGCTTGCGTTTTCATCCCACAAGTAAGAAAGCTTTGCGGATTTTTTTGGACTGGTGACCGGCAAATAAATTTGAGTAGAATATTCAAAATGGGTGCCCGATTCTAAAATTCCTGTTGTTGAGCCGCTATAACCAGGTTGCTGCCAATCTCCGGGATTTGTAAAGTTGTCAATCATTTTAATTTCCTGATAGGCGAGAGAAGAAGTTGAAAAACTGCTTTGCCAATCTGTACCAATAGCGTTGCCCAATGTATCTGATATTGTGTTATCAAGTATCAAAGTATAAGTTTTATTTTTTTGAAATAAATTTATTGGTTGAATGCAAAGCACACTTCTGCCATCTGATGTTTTAGAGTGTTGAAAACTAAAACTAATCTGAGGTCCTTCTTCCATTAGTTTTATAGAATTTGTAGTTAAAGTTTGGTTATCAACGGCTTCATCAAAAACTATTGTAATAATTGATCCAACATCAATGCCTGTATCGTTGTTTGATGGATAATTGTAAAATATTTGCGGTCCGGTTAAATCTTCTTCACTTGTAGAAAAATTTAATATAAATGGATCAGCCGGATTACCATCATTATTACCATCTAACATTTTGCCGTTAACATCTGTAACTGATGAATCGATTGTTAAGACGTAATGTGTGTTAAATAAAAAATCTTCGTGTGAGATAGTAAGTCTTTTGTTTTCTTCATCCCAGCTTATTGCTGTAATTTGAGAGTTATGAGTAAAATGTATTTTATCATTAAAAGAGTTAACATCCATTGTTTTTGAAAATTCAACAATAATATTAGATGTTGTAGCAACAATTCCGTTTTGTGTTGGATAAGATGAAATAACAGTTGGTGCAAATGATGGAACCAAATCTGTTGTAACAGAATTTGATATTTGAGATTCATTCCAGAATCTATTTAGGCTTGTTGCAAAATATTTATAACTGCCGTTAAAATTTTGTAAACCGGAATATGAATCCCCAATAGTATAAGGTGAATTGCCAAAATTAATAGCAACAATAATATCTGAATTAATATCCAGCAAATCATCTTCAGATCGATAAAGAGCAAACCAGGAATCATTTGATTGTGCCGCATTGGGTGTAACAGTTAAATCATATGTAAGTGAATCAATTTTTAATATTGAAATAGATGGAGCTAATACTTGATTGCCCTGATAAACTTCTCGTACCTTTACTTTTGAATTAAAGAAGGTAGAACCAGCCTCATCCCAATAATTATAATCACGCCATGTGCCGTAACTAAAAAATTGATATCCATCAACCCAATTTTTATCTCGCAGTCTTTCAACAATTCCAACATGATTTGACCAAACATTATTTTCATCTAAACGATAAGAACCCGGCCCACAAGAATATAATCTACCATCAATTATTCCTTGCTGAATATTAGGTTCCCAATCAAGAGTTAAAAAATTAAATAACTCCTCACCAGTTAACCAATGATAATGCATTGGCGTTAGTTGTTCAATGTAACCTTCGTTAAACCATAGAGCTGCATCCTGGTAAACAACATAATAACCATTCCAGCCAGCTGCCCCGCCGGATTTGTATTTACCAAGAGCTGCCGGAGATAGTTTTACCCACGGTTTTTCAGCTTGAATTGAATCGTGTAAAGTTCTTACAAACTCAGTTACTGACCATCGCCACCAATCTTCCCAGCTACTAAAACCGGAAGGCACACCCGCGCTATATGGATGTTCAATATCATATAAAAATCTATTTGTACTTTCCGGTGATGTTAGCTTACTGATTGTTTTATCAGAAAATAATCCATCGGGTTTTATTTCTTGTTCAAGTTGTGATGGTGCATCAAGCATGTCATCTGTATCATACTCGTTCCATCTAACATAATCCAAATGAAAACCATCAATATCATAATTTCTTACGATCTCCAACGCAACATTAATTGTATAATCTCTAACAGCTTGCAATCCTGGTGAAGATGACATGAACGATGTCATTGGATTTCCATTTTGATCACGACAAATCCATTCGGGATGTTCAACGGAAATAGTTCCCGAGTAAATTGAGGAAACATTAAAAGCATTAAACCATGCATGAAGTTCGAGTCCTCTTTTATGTGCTTCTTCAACTGCATATTGTAAAGGATCATAACCGGGATAAGTATAACCGGCATAATATCCCCACGGTTCAAAAGATGATTGATAATACGCTGTTCCACTTTGTCTAACCTGAAAAAGAACAGAAGTCATATTTGCTTTAACGTGATTGTCCAATATTTCTCTTATCGTTGCTTTGTTCTGTTCAGCAGTTTTACTTGAACTTATATGTTCCCAGGTAATCACCCAGGTAGCTCTAAACTCCTGGTTGTTCGTTTGAGCAATTGTTGAAACAAAGAGAAATGAATAGATGATAATTAGAAAGCTTAAGTGAAAAATATTTTTAAACATTTAGAAACTCTGCTAATTAAATATGTATTTGATATAATCCGAGAATGAATAAAAAATCTTTTATAAATTAAAATTAAAAGAACATTTAAATATTCCGATAAATCATTCTGCTTATAATATTATATAACCAGGCCAATGCAACTCCGATAAAAAATCCATAAACAAATGACCAGAAAGAACCAATAAGAGCACCAAGCCAGGTAAAAGAGTAACCAAAAAAGAAAGATGAAAACTTAGAAAAAAAATCACCTTGTGAATCAATAAAAAGAAGCCAGTAGTTTCCCACAAGAAACATCAATCCCAGCACTATGCCAAGAGCTAATCCGAAAGCTCTTCTTCTCAAATCCATATAAACTCCATCCAAGAAAAAGGTTATTCAATATTTTGAGTTTTAAATTACATTTTATAATATGGCTTAGCAATTCAATTTTATAAGTAATTTTTTAACCTCTAAAACGGCATTTAATATTTAAATGTTTAAAAATTCTATCATTGTATTAGTGACTTTTATATACTTGCTCAGCGTTAATGCTCCATTATTATATTATGCAGAACACCAGATAAATTTAGATTATATAGTTAAATATATCTGTGAACAAAAGGATGAAGAAGAAAATCTTTGTATGGGGAACTGTTATTTAAAAAAGAACCTGGCTAAATCTGATGATCAGCAAAGTCAGGCAGATAACAGCACATTACAAATACCAAATGTAAATGTGTCGCCTCATTTTACTATAAACAACAATTTTAATTTTAATCAAGCCGAAAATAAAACAAGTTATCATCCTTTAACATCTCAAAAAAAACTGGAAATATTTATAAAGCCAGCTACTTTGCCGCCAGAGTTACTCCCTGTTTAAACTTTTATTTTAAAAATTTAAAAACGGAGTAACTATGAAAATAAAATTTGTAATTACTGCCTGCATTGTCGTGTTGTCTTTAATTCAATCCAAGGCACAAACGCAGGATAGTATCAAAACCTACAACTTTCCATCTGTTGAAGTTATTGCAAGGAAGAACATTCAGCCATCAGATAAATTTTCTTATGGAACTAATTATGAATCCAGTTTATTTAATAAAAATGGATTTAACACTTTAAGACGCGGTGCAAATTATACACAAGATTTATATGTTGAAGGATTTAAGCGAAGTGATATTAAAGTTGTTATTGATGGCGAGCAATATCATAATGCATGTCCCAACAGAATGGATGTAGCCGCGTCAAGAATAAATCCACTAGAAATGGATTATGTTGATTTGAGTAAATCCGGAAGTGTTAACAACTCAGGAATTTACGGCAAGATTGAATATCATCGCTCAGCTATTTCCAACTATCTAAAAGTAAAATCTTTTGGTATGATAAATACAGGCGCTTCTAGTGATTATGATTTAGGGGCTACGTTAGACCTTCTTAACACAAATCTTTCTGTAAGATATTCTCAGGGAAAGCCGTATAACAATGCGGAATCTAAATCATTTAAGGATTTATATCTGTACAAAGAAAATTATAAATATGGATATGGGAATGTTGGTTTGCGTCATCAGTTAAAAGATTGGCAAATTGGCGCATCATTTTCGTATGGAGAAAATATTTCTTTTCCTTTTTTACAAATGGATGAGATACAAACAAAAATTTACAGCGGATCTGTTTCCTACAAAGAAAACAAGCTTTATTTTAATTATACTGATCACCTGATGAACAATACTTTACGACAATCAACAATGTTTATGGAAAGTGATGCAAAAAATCTTACTGTTGGATTAACCGGTAAGTTTTATGAACTGACTTTCAGAAATTGGCAGGCTGATAATTTTATGAAAATGATGAGCAATTCGATTTCAAACAATCAAATGCCAAATATAAATCAGTTTAGCGGAGTGGTTACTCACAGTTTTGATGTAACACCAATAAAACTTTCTTTAAAGTGCGGCGCTCAATATATTGTGATTGGTGATGAGGAAAGAATTAGTTTTTATAATCTTCTTTATACAGATGTAAATAAAAACTCATTCTTTGTTACAGGGGCATTAAACGCACACTCAATTGCTGAAATATTAAATGATTTTATTTCAACAATTTCAGCCGAAGTAGCAACTGAAGCTCCTGAAACAGAACAGCTTTACATCGCAATTGAAAGAATGGGAACAAATCCAAATTGGTCCGGTAATCCAAATCTTAAACAACCGGTTAAACTATCATTACGCACTTCATTTGTTTATAAATTTTTTAACATTGAAGGATTTGCCAATCATGTTAGTAACTATGTAAACGTAGTTAAGAAACCAATAACAGGTAAAGCTGTTATGACTTATGAAAATATTAACGCAAGCATTATGGGAATAAATACCGGAGTTGATTTTAAATTTCTTGAATCAAACATATCATTTCTATATGGAGAAAATTTAAGCAACTCTTCAGCACTTTCAGAAATAAGTCCGCTTGCAGTTACCACAACACTACACTTACCGGAACTTGTTGGCATTAAAGTTAGCGCAACACACAGGTATGAAAACGCGATGAAACGAATCGACTATTTGTTAAACTAAACAGCTTCATCTACATGGAACACGATTTCAGTTAATCTTTCATATGGCGTAAGTAATTTTATTTTAAACTTTGAAGTTGATAATGTTCTAAATCATAACTACAGCAGACATTTATCCTATGCAAGAAATCCATTTCCAAGCGGAATGAAAGTTTATGATCCGGGTAGAACTTTAAGGTTCACTATATATTACGATAAATTATTTTAAATAAAGTAAAATAAAAAAATGCGGAGCATTAGCTCCGCATTTACTTTCTGATGAATATATTTTATAAACTATTTTTTTCTTTCAATCTCTTCAACTTTATTTTTTCTATGATCCATCACACCAACCATTAACCCCGCGGTTACAACAACAGCGCCAATTATCTGGTACACGGTTACATTTTTGCCAAATAACAACATTACAAATGGAAGTAATGCTAACCATAGGTTTGTGTAAGGAACCCAAAAGTGTGCAGAAAATTTTGAAAGTTTAAAAAATCCAAAACTGTAAATATACCCGGTTAATCCCGCAGCAATAACAAAAAGTATTGGCAGCCAGTTATCCGGAATTATACTTCCATCAAACAAGGAAAAGAATTGATGATACTCTGTTGATTTTATAATCTCTTTTATTTTTACTTCTTCATTTTCTGGCACATCTGATTTTAAAACATAATCGTCATTAGATTTTCCATAAAAATTTAAGAGATAACTTTTTTGATTTTCATCAACCTTGCTTAAAACACGTGTTTCAAATTTTTCAGCCTTAACTTCTGAAGGCATATTTGCATTCATAATATTGCCGATAATAGGTATGATAAAAATTGCAGATGAAATAAAAATCATTTTCCAGATTTCTCTCCACAACACAAGAGCATTTGGCCCAACACCGGTTAAAGCTGTTTGAACAGTTTTATTATTTAGCACTTGCTGGGATAGCAAACAGCCATTAATAATTAAAATCCAAATTATTGCATTAAGATCAAGTGCGTTGTGGTTCTCACTTGCAAAGCCAAGCAAAGTTGGTAAATGCGGCATTGCAAGGCCTATGATTACAAGTGTAATTCCAATCCAGTGTTCTTTACGTATTGGTGCATTAAATAAAAATTTTCCAAAAAAAGGAAGAAAAGCGAGGTAAACATTAACATAAGGCGCATAAAGATGCGGCGAATAATTTTTCGGAAGATAAAAGAATCCAATATTTTCTATAACTCCGGTAAATGCACAAATAATTATTGTTATAAGTGAAATCCAACCAGGCCAAAGATACTTTGCTTCCTTACCTCGGATTAGTTCAACTATAACCGCAACAACAGCCCAGGCAAGTTTTGAAATTTCTCTCCACCATGTCATTACTCCTGCGGAAATATCAACCTTATCACCGCCGGTATACTTTGGCTGATTAGCCATCCAGTTTAAAATATATTGACCGCCAAGCCCGCCATTAATAATGGAAAGCCACATAATCAGCAGAATCCATTCCACAGAATTATTCTTTCTTATATATAATTATTTTTTCCTTCGACGCTGCAAAGTTAAATAATTAATTTTTGTAAATCAGATTAGATAGACTAATTTCACAGGCAATTAAAAATCTCACATTTAAAATTGAAAACTTTATGAATAAAAAAGTCGCTCTTCTTTCGATGGATAACACAAAAGGATTTTTTACTTACGATAAATTATTAATTGAACCCATGAAAAGTTTTGGCTGGAATGCTGAAGAAATTTCCTGGAGAAATGAAAGCGTAAATTGGGATGAATATAATGCTGTAATTGTAAGATCAACATGGGATTATCAAAAAGATCATAAAAAATTTATTGAAGTTTTAGAAAAGATTAATAATTCATTAGCACACTTGGAAAATGATCTTGAACTGATGAAATGGAATATGAACAAAAAATATTTGTTTGATCTTGAACAAAAGGGAGTAAGAGTTGTTGATACTTTGTGGAAAAGTAATTTCAACTTAAATGAAGTTGAAAAGAGTTTTGAAATTTTTAACTCACCAGAAATCATAATCAAACCAAACATTAGCGCAAATGCCGATAATACTTTTAGATTAACAAAAGAAAAGTTATCTGAAATAAAAAATGAGTTGGAAAATATATATTTAAACCGTGAATTTATGATTCAGCCTTTTATGAAAAATATTGTTGATGAAGGTGAGTATTCTCTTTTCTTTTTTAATGGCGAGTTTAGCCATTGTGTTTTAAAGAAACCTAAAGAAAAAGATTTTCGTGTGCAGGAAGAACACGGCGGAAAATTTAAAAGTGTTATACCAACCGAGCAACAAATAACTATTGGTAAAAATATAATCGATAAACTTGCAGTTCTTCCACTCTACGGGCGCACAGATTTGGTTAGAACCGCGGATAATGATTTTGCATTAATGGAATTGGAAGCAATTGAACCATCACTTTATTTTAATATGGATGAACAATCACCAATAAAGTTTACGAAAGCATTTATAGAAAAAATGAAATCCGTTTAGTGTAAATTTTTCCTGGCAGAATTTTGTTTAATAAATTTCCTCAAAAATTGTCGTTTAAATAATCATTTTCTGCTGATTTTTGAATGAATAAAAATTTTCATTTCCATTGATCTGTGGTACTTAAGTTGTGCCTTTAAGTTTAAAATTAGAGGCAATAATGAAATACATATTTTTATCAGCAATAGTAATCTGTTTCCTTTTCACACACGCATTTTCGCAATCTACGTTTTATGTTTCAAATTCCGGAAGCAATTCTAATAACGGTCTAACAATAAATACAGCTTTTGAAACTCTGCAGCATGCTGCGGATATTGTTTCCGCCGGAGATTCTGTGCTTGTTGTTGGCGGAAACCACGTTGGTTTCGATATCAGAACAAGTGGAACTTCTAATCAACCAATTGTATTTAAAGCATTAAGTAATGATGTTACAATAAACACTCGCAATCCAGTTACAACCGATGGAATTAATATTGAAAATGCAAACTATGTTGAGGTGCATGGTTTTAATGTTATCAATCAACCGCGAGCGGGAATTAGAATTGTTGTTTCCGATTTTATTAAGATCAAAAACAATAGTTGCTCTAATAACTATAAATGGGGAATCTTCACCGGATTTACTGATGATATTTTAATCGAAGGAAACTCCTGCTCCTTTAGTGAAGACGAACACGGAATTTATGTTTCAAATAGCAGCGATAGACCAACAATAATTAATAATCACTCTTTTAATAATAATGGATGTGGAATCCATATGAATGGTGATCTTTCAATGGGAGATGATGGGATAATCAGCAATGCAGTTGTTGCGGGAAACATAATTCACGATAATGGTGTTGGCGGAGGCTCCGCAATAAATATGGATTGTGTTCAGGATTCAAAAATATTTAACAACTTACTTTATAATAATCATGCAACCGGAATTGCAATGTACCAAATTGATGGTGCAGAAGGATCAAAGAATAATAAGATTTTTAACAACACAATCATTCATCCTGCTGATGGAAGATGGGCAGTTCTTGTTGTAAACGCATCAACCGGAAATACAATTTATAATAACATATTAATTAATCATCACAGTTTTAGAGGCAGCATTTGTTTGGATGAAGAATCAAAACCCGGATTTGCTAGCGATTACAATCTTGTTGTAAATCGTTTAAGTGATGATGATGGAAATTCTAATATGAGTTTAACATCGTGGCAAGGTATGGGTTATGATACACATTCGCTAGTAGTACAGAATGAAAACCAGATCTTTGTTGATCCAAATAATTCAAATTATCATTTGCTTCAATCATCGCAGCCGACAAATATAGGTACATCATTAGTAAGCTCAGTTGTAAATGTTGATCTTGATGGAGTTTCCAGGCCGCAAGGAACTGGTTATGATATTGGCGCGTACGAGTTTACATCAGCAACTTCCGTTGAAGTTGAACAAATAGTAAATGATTTTAATCTTTATCAAAATTATCCCAATCCATTTAATCCGAGTACAAAAATTAGTTGGCAATCTCCGGTCAGCAGTTGGCAAACATTAAAGGTCTATGATATTCTTGGAAATGAAGTTGCAAATTTAATAGATGAATTTAAACCAGCTGGAAGGTATGAGGTTGATTTTGATGCGTTCAACCTTTCAAGTGGAATTTATTTTTACCAATTAACCGCAGGGGAATTTAAAGAAACAAAAAAAATGATGATTTTAAAGTAATGGTTGATTTATGAAAAACTATTCTTTTATTTTTTACCCGATTCTATTTGTTGTCACAACTTCATTGCTGTTTGGTCAGACTAATCATTATGTATCAAAAAATGGAAATAATTCTAATGGTATTTCATGGGCAAATGCCTGGAATGATCTTGATGAGATAGAGTGGAATTCTATTCAACCGGGAGATATAATTTTTATTGATGGCGGAACTGATAGTATGTTTTATGATAGTAAAATAACAGTTGGTAAAAGCGGAAATGGTAATCAATCCAAAATTACAATTCAACGTTCTGAGGAAAACGGGCGAAACGGAAAAGTTTATCTGAAAGGAATTTACTGCGATTATTCTTTTATAACTGTTGATGGAAAAGATAGAAGTAAATTTATAATACTTGGCGATGACTGGGGATATATTGTTCGCACAACAGAAAATGCAAATTGGTTTGAATATAAAAACTCAACATTAAGATGTACATTTGTTACAGATTCCGGTGCGTGGGGAGTTCCAATGCTTAATCATAGTCCACACGTATTAATAAAAAACTGTGGATTTGAGGGGACAAACATTGAGGATCAAATCCGTTATGATGGTGAAGGAACCTGTATTATTGAAGACTCATATTTTATTGGCATCTCAAATCATGGTGATATTCACGAAGATATTTGTCAAACATATACAGATAGTATGGATTCATTAATTGTAAGACGAAATCTTTTTGTAGCAAGTTACAACGATTATTTTATGCTTGGTAATACGGAATTTGATTATGTTGAGTTTTCATACAATGTTTTTACAGCAAGCCCGGAACATGGCGGTGATGCAATCAAAGGAAACTCAACAAACACACTCGTTGTTTGCAATAATGTATTTGATAAATGCCGCGATATACTTGGAATGGATAATAACTCGCAGCTAATCAGAAATAATATTTATACAGGTATTGGGCCCTGGAATGGCGATGTACATGTAAGCTCTGGAACGCAATATTCTTTGTGGGATGTTGGTGCAACTTTTTTTGAAAACGGGCAAGGAAATATTCAGTTATTAACTGGCGAACCTTTATTCCTAGACAAAGAAAATTTATTTGGATTTGATAATATACCATTTACAAATGATGATGGATTTACATTGCTTGAAGGAAGTCCCGCAATCAACAATGGAGCAGATATTGGATATTCGTTTGATATTATGGGTAACTTGATTGTTGGCAATCCTGATATCGGAGCTTATGAATTTACTTCAGCAACTTCTGTAGAAGAGGAACAAGTTGTAAAGGGTTTTAAACTTTATCAAAATTATCCCAATCCATTTAATCCAGGTACAAAGATTAGTTGGCAGTCTCCAGTCAGCAGTTGGCAAACATTAAAGGTTTATGATATTCTTGGAAATGAAGTTGCAAATTTAATTGATGAATTTAAACCAGTAGGAAATTATGAGGTTGATTTTAATGCGTTCAACCTATCGAGTGGGATTTATTTTTATCAATTAAATAGTGGGGATTTCAAACAAACAAAAAGAATGATCCTGATAAAGTAATTAATTAAAAACCCTCTTAAATTATTAAGAGGGTTAAAATTTTTTACTGCTACTTTAATTCTCCCAACCAACCCTGGGCAAAAGTTCTTGCAGCAGATACTGTTTCTTTTCCTGCTCTGTAATATAATTTCCATTGACTGTCTTTATATTCATATTCTTCGTCAACAAATTTCAACTTTCCGTTTTTATCTTTAACTGTTTTTGCGGCAAAATTAATATCAGCAGATTTTTCCAGAAAAGTGTTTATCCATTTTTTAACCATACTATTTGGATTGTTGATTGGATATTCTATCTCCCACTCTGCAAGCTTATTATTATAATCATCCATCTGCATTTGATGTCCTTGTTTAATGTACTCGTCCATTTCTGGCTTAAACATTGTTTTTGCCGGATCATCGATATCTGCTAATTGCAGTTTTAAAGATTTTAGTATTTCATCAAACATTGCATGATTTTCTTTTGGCATTTGAGTTTTATTTTTTTCTGTTTCAGCTATACTGTTTTTTAAATTAGTACGGGTTTCTTCCTTTAATTCTGCAGTATACTTGGGTTCATCTGGCAGATCTGGTTTTCTGTCTTCTCTAAGTTGGTTGTACTTTGTTACGAATTCTTTTGATGAAACATACTCTTTTACATTGTTCCCAATTGACTTGATTAGAGAAACTCTGTCTCCAACCGCCATATCTCGGAGCATTTTAACATTTGGGATATAATATGAAGGACCGGTAACAGCATAAAATATATTTGATTTTGCCATATCTTCTTCAGTTTTAAATTGTTGAAGTAAGCCCTTTAATTTATCATCAATAAATTTTTCTGCTGTAAATCCAAATACTAGAATTAATAATGGAAGCAATAAAAATATTTTTTTCATAAAAAAGCTCCGGATTAATTATTAAAAATAATTTCAATTCTAAAATTGAAATATCCCTTATCATCTACAAATAAAACAAATCTCCTTTTTTATGGATTACATCTTTTACTTTCAAAACAAAATTTTCTATTTTCACTTATGCAATTCTTATAATAGAATTAAATTGCCTTGTGTTGAAACAAAAGGATATTAAATTGAGTGACAATTATTCTAATCAATTAAAAAAACTTATTGATCTTGGACTTACCGAAAGAGAAGCAAAACTTTATTTAACCCTGCTTGAAAAAAAGACTTTTACTGCACTTGAACTGCAGCATATTGCAAAAATACCCAGGACAAAAATTTACGAAGTACTTCAGAAAATGATTGATCGTGGTATTTGTACACAGCGAAGCCTTGGTAAAAAAAAGATATATGAAGCTGTTGAACCTGCCGTTGCTTTTGATCGTATTATAAAAAAATCAGAAACTGAGTTTTTCGAAAGTATAGAAAACAAAAAAGATATTGTTAGCAATCTTGTTAAAACTTTAATACCAATTTATGATGAAAATAAAGATAATTTTAATCCACTTGAGTTTATAGAAATATTTAAGAGTAAAGATCAGATACAAAAAAAATATATTCAAATGCTGCAAAGCACCCAACAGGAACTTTTAACTTTTAACAAAGGTCCCTACGTTTGTGATAACTCCAGTAGATTGAATGAACAGCAAACACACGAATCAGATTTACTTAAACGCGGCGGTGTTTGCCGCAATATTTATGAATTGCATGAACTTGTAAAACACGAATGGTTAATGGAGTATATTAAAGATCAGGTAAACCATGGGCAGCAGGCTAAAGTAATAGATTTTCTTCCGATTAAAATGATATTATCTGATTCTGAAATCGTTTCATTTCCGCTTCCTCAAACTATTGGTCAATCTACAGACATAACACTTGTATTTATTAAACATCGACAGCTGGCTTTAGCTTGTAAAATGCTTTTCGATTATTTATGGAATCAAGCTAAAGATTTTAAAGAAGTTTTAGAACAATTGAATATGACGGTTCCGGTTTTACAAAACCAGGATTAACGTTTTAATGTTTTAGTTTTACTAATAACTGATCCCGATTACTTAAATAGTTATACCTGAATTAAATTTACTCTGGAATTTCTATGGATAAAAAAACAAGATGTCCCTGGCCGGCAAACGATATTCTTTATATTAAATATCACGATAAAGAATGGGGAGTTCCGGTACACAACGACAAAAAACTTTTTGAGTTTTTATTACTTGAAGGATTTCAAGCTGGATTAAGCTGGCGAACAATACTTTACAAAAGACAAAACTTCCGTATAGCCTTTGATAATTTTGATTTTAATAAAGTTGCTAAGTATAATAAAAGAAAAATAAATTCTTTAATGAAGGATGCCGGAATAATTAGGAATAAACTTAAGATTGAAAGCTCGGTTAAAAATGCAAAAGCCTTCATCGCAGTAAGAAAAGAGTTTGGAACGTTTGATAAATACATTTGGGGTTTTGTTGATGGAAAGCCGATTAAAAATAAATTCAAATCCCTAAAAGAACTTCCCGCAAGAACAGAACTTTCCGATCTGATAAGTAAAGATTTGAAGAAGCGTGGATTTAATTTTGTTGGTTCAACTATTATATATGCGCATATGCAGGCTACGGGAATGGTTAACGATCATCTTACAAATTGCTTTAGATATAATGAGACTTAAAAGTTAAACCCGATACTATATTTTAATTCCTGATTGACTTAGGTTTAATTTATTGTGATATTAAAGCCATAATTGATTGGCGTATTTAAATCTTACAAACTATTTCTAAACTAAACTAAGAGGTGCACTATGAAGTTGTTTACATTTCTTTTTACTCTCTTACTTGTTTCGTTTTCGTTTGCTCAAAGTCAGCCTAGAATTACTTATCACAATCTAACAATTGCGGCCGAACAAAATGGCCAGATTATTTTTGAGGCGAGAACACTTGCTGAAAAATTGGGTTTGCCGCATACCATTTACACTCCCGAAAGCGTATTTATTGAAGCAAGAGGAATTGAGAATGGAAAAATTGTTTATGCAATCGTTAATAATGTAAGCGATCCCATAAACAGCGGTAGTGTTGGTTATTGGGAAGATATTCAGGCAAATTATGATCTTGCCAAATCAAGAGTTCATTACTCGCGTCAAGAAGTTCATAATCCTACTTTAGGTTATCCTGAAATTAAAAATACCGAAGCTATTACTTATTTAATGGTTGTGGAATCTACAAATGATAGAGTAATGCTGTTTGATCCTGCAAACGGAGATCTTATTGACGCTAACTTTATTGTTGATGTTACAAATTTTAACACCCCAATAGAAGCACTGCTTTCTCCGGCACTCACTGTTTTAACTTCAAACCAAATAGGTGATAACGTTGTTATACATGATACGAACGGAGTTTTTAATTCTATTTTTTATGGCGGCAATACTGCAGTTTTAGATAATGTAAGAGGTACAGCGTTTACGCCGGGTTTTAGCTCGCTGCTGGTTACTGTTGGCGGCGGTGCAAACTCAGATGCGGTTGCAGAAATTGATCCTTTCGGAATTTATCTTGGTAATTTTATTGATAGTGCATCTGGTGGTTTATTAAGTCCGTTTGATATTGTATTTAGAACTAACGATTGTCTGGTAGCTGGCATTAACAGCGATGCAGTTCATAGATATGATCTGGCTGGCAACCCGCTTGGTATTTTTGCTTCCGGAATTTCTTTTCCTGAGCAAATAGCATTTTATCCAAATGGCAATGTACTTGTAGTTAATTTTTCTACTCCTAATTCCGGTGTTATACTTTTTGATTCTGTTGGTACACAAATAAGTGTGTTTACCGGAGTTACAGGTAACCGTGGTGTTTATGCGCTTGGCAATGGAAACATACTTACAACAAATGGATCTGGTGTGCACGAAATTGATGGAGGAACCGGTACATTAGTTAGAACAGTTGTCGCCGGTGTTTCGGGTAGATTTATTGCTGCTGATGATCTTACAATTATTCCTGTTGAGTTAACTTCTTTTGTTGGATCAACTGTTAACGGTAATGTTGTGCTTAACTGGAAAACTGCTACAGAAATAAATAACTCAGGTTTTGAAATACAAAAAAGCTCTGATAGAGTTAATTTTTCTAATATAGCTTTTGTTCCCGGATTTGGAACTACCACAGAACCAAGAAGTTATTCTTATACTGATAATTCTGTAACAAATGGAAAATATTATTATAGACTTAAACAAGTTGATTTAAATGGTGCATTTGCATACTCGGAAATTATTGAAGTTAATGTTGCTGCCCCAATAGACTTTGCATTAACACAAAACTATCCGAATCCATTCAACCCATCAACAATCATAAGTTACAGCATACCGCAAAACTCTTTTGTAACT
This sequence comes from Ignavibacteriaceae bacterium, assembly GCA_049291095.1. Lineage (GTDB taxonomy): Bacteria > Bacteroidota > Ignavibacteria > Ignavibacteriales > Ignavibacteriaceae > IGN3. Next base: position 35,806 of record JBATOT010000081.1, read on the forward strand.
CTTAAGGTTTATGATATTCTTGGAAATGAAATTGCAGTACTTGTAAATGATACAAAATCCGCCGGCAAGTATGATGTACAATTTGATGCTTCAGGATTGAGCAATGGAGTTTACTTCTACACAATTAAAGCAGATAATTTTACTTCTACTAAGAAGATGATCTTGATGAAGTAATTTTTAATTCATCATAAAATCCCTTAGGGGAATCTTGATGAAGTAATGTACAATGCACAATTAAGGCACGAGCAATCGTGCCTTTTTTATTTATGCTTAGCAATAAGATAAATGGGTTCTAATTTTTTTCTTAATTTTTGCTTACATTTATACGAGATAAAATACTTACTACTAAATAGGCGAGATTTATGGGTGTTATAAAAAATTTCTCAAAGATTTTTTATAAAAAAAATTCTTTACCTTCAGAAAAATTATTCTTATCTAATTTCCTAAAACTTTTCACTTCTAACTATGTATCCGTAATCGTGTTAGCTCTAAATTCAATAACTTTATGCCAGTGGAGCAATGACCCTTATGTAAATACAAGAGTATCATACTGGGGAGTCTCGCCAAAAGCACTAGCTGATGGAAACGGTGGCGCATTTGT
>JBATOT010000082.1:0-1699 GCA_049291095.1 Ignavibacteriaceae bacterium
GATGGATGGTTTCATTTTTGGGTTTTAGGTTATAAAATTTACAATTACAGAACTATAAATTGCGAAAACACTGATTTCGCAATATAATTATCCAACAGCCATTTTAGCTGAATCTTTCCAGAGATACGGAGGCATCGGTTCGTTAAGTTCCCATTTTATACTCATTGGTTTAGTTCCATAATGTTCCGTAAGTTTTCCTTCTCCAATAAAAACATATGACATAGTATTATCAAATTCATCAGTATTTTGTTCTCGTACAAAAAGCAATATTTTTCTTCCCATTTCTTCATGGTTAATATAAGTCAAACCTCTTCCCTTATCATTTCTCACAGCATTATGTGATTGCCAATGAAATAAAGTATCGCTTATAGCAAAGTCCTCATAAAGGGTTGTAGGAGAAAAGTCTTTTTCAGATTTATTTAAGGTTATAAATAAAAGGTCGGTATTAATCTCTTTTATTACGGCGTTTCCTTCTCTATTGCTTGATTTTTTGTAAAATGTACTATCTCCAAATGCAGCCAATATTTGATCGCGAGTATATCTACCATGAATTTTTAATGGCTGATTATATGGCAGTAATATTTCCTTTTCTTCAAAATCAATTCTGTCACTTAGTAATTCTAGGACTTCAATGATTTCTCGAACAAGAACTTTGTTTTTACCTATACTTCTGATGCTATTTTCCAAAGAGTCAAAACCTTCCACATTTTGCCTTACATCATAATGAAGCATTAAACACATTGACTTTTCTACTTCATCCAAACGCTCCATATCTATTTGGAAATCTTGTTTTGCTAATCTCAAAATAAAACTAAAATATGAAAATGAACTGCATGACAACCACTTATTTTTTATGGCAGCAAGTATTTCCTTTTCATTTACTTCTGAAAAATTTTCCAATTGCCCCGCCAGTACACAAAGCCTAGACCAACTTCCTTTTTTATAGATTAACTGTAATGGAATATTATTTAATTTTATAAAGTTTTTAAGCGTTAATGGTAGTGCTGTATGTTCTTTGAAAAATCTAATTTTTGCAATTAATTGATTGATATTTAATCTTGTTGCTTTTTTTATGTTTTCGATTATATATTCTTTCGCTTTCTTTTCCAATATTATACTACAACCTAAAGGTAAGTGTGGAAATTCGTCTTCTATTTCTTTTTGAATTGGAGTATTGGTTTTGCCAATTAATGCCCTAAATTTCCCTTCAAAATCATATTCCGGACGCGAATTACCCACAAAATCCAGTACAGTTAGACAATCTTTTCCATCTGCAAGTCTTAAGCCTCTTCCTAGTTGTTGCAAAAAAACTGTTAAACTTTCTGTTGGTCTTAAAAACAATACGGTATCAATTTCAGGAATGTCTATGCCCTCATTGAAAATATCCACTACAAATAAATAATTGATTTCTTTTTTTGTCAGCTTTTCTCTAATTTCCTTTCTAAGTTCATTTCTATTACTGACTAAATAGTCTGCTTTCAAACCTGCTAAAGAAAATTTTTCAGCCATAAACTGTGCATGTTCTTGAGTAATACAAAACCCTAATGCCCTGACATCTTGATAATCTCTTAAATATTTATCCAAATTGGTAATAATTTCTATTACTCTATTATCGTTTTTTGTATAAATCTTAGTTAACTCGCTTGGCACATATCTACCATTTTTCCATTCTACATTTGTTAAATCTACACTATCTGTT
>JBATOT010000083.1:0-4181 GCA_049291095.1 Ignavibacteriaceae bacterium
CGTTCTAATTAATTAACTTACAAACTGCACTTGCTGATGCAAGTTAAGTGCAGTTTGTTAAATATTTATCAGTTGTGTTTTATTCGGCTTCCTTGTTCTGGGCGGCGGGTTAGGCGCAACGTCGTTAGGCATTTACTCAAAGTGGAAAATGGATATCCCTAAGTGTCCGAAACATAATTTGCAAATGACTGTTAAGACAGCACATAGAGGAAAATATGCTGGCAAAAAATTCTGGGGATGTCCAACTTGGAAACACACAAAATGTAACATTATCTATCCTTTCACAACTGAACAAGAAATTGAGTATAAAAAACCGTCAAATCCTTATAAAGGTTTGAATAATTTTCAAAAGTTGAAACTATGGTGGAATAAAAGTTATAATATATATGGGACATCCTATAATGGTGCAGCACAGCGGTTCCGTTGGACAAGAAGAACGACCAATGGTACAGAAGTAATTTGGGCAATTATAGTTTTATTTATTATAGTCACTTATATTATTTCAAAAGATACTGGTAATGCTGTGCTTGGAACTTTTATTTGTCTTCCATTATTTTTTTTAATCGTTAGTAAAATAATAAATGGTATTAAAAATCTTTTTGGTAAATAAATGTAATTCAATATTTAATGCCTAACCAGCGCCTCAACCCGACCGCCGTTTTAGTTCGGTGATTTGCTGTTTATTAGTTTTGTGTTTTTGTTATTTATTTCGTTCAAAGTTTTCGTTCTATTTAATTAACTTGCCTTCGGTGCGTACTGATAAAGTTACGCACCTACGGCTTAATATTTATCAGTTGTGTTTTACTTGGCTTCCTAGTTATGGGCGGCGGGTTAGGCGCAACGTCGTTAGGTGGCAACAGATATGAGAGTAATCCTTAAAATATTTTTGCTAGTTTTATCTATTTTATTAGTTTACTGTTCATCAAGCGATACTTTTATACAAGATAAGTTACTAACAACCGAGCTAACCCTTGAACAAATTTATTTTGATACTACTTTAGTTGATGATTCACTATCTAGTTCTCAAATATTAGACTCTCCTTTTAGTCCAACTACACGAATGGATTTCATTTTAACTGAAAAAGATAGTGTCAATATTACTTTATATGATCTTCAAGGTGTTCCTGTCACGAAAACATTATCAGCTTTTCTAGATCCAGGTAAATATGTTGTGCGTCCAAATTTACTAAGCTTAAGACCAGGAATATATTTAATGCGCTTTTATTTTGGTGATCAGTTACAAACAAAAAAAATATTAGTATTTAAATAAGTAACCACCTAACCAGCGCCTCAACCCGACCGCCGTTTTGGTTCGGCAGTTTTAAGATTTTTGAAATTATATTTTTGTTAAAGATTTTGCTCTAAGTGTTCATTCTAATTAATTAACTTACAAACTGCACTTTTGCTGACGCAAGTTAAGTGCAGTTTGTTTAATATTTATCAGTTGTGTTTTAGCTTGGCTTCCTTGTTATTGGCGGCGGGTTATGCGCAACGTCGTTAGGTGGTATGACAAAACTTAATAGTTTCATTCTAGTTATAGCTTCAGTATTAATAATTTCTCTAGTTTTGGATGTTTTATCTAATGAAGTATTATTTGAAATTAGAAATAAAACATTAGAGATAATGCTTGGTGGATTAGTTCAATCTCTTTGTATAATTATAATCACAATTCTATTAACGATTAAGTTTAGAAGAATAAAATTCTGGGTTTTTATTTCTATTTCAATTTTTGTTTCGTTACCTGCAATTGTATTCGCATTATTATGGGGCTGGTTGTCAATTGCTTGGCCTTCAACTATAAAAAATGATATGGCCATTTTTAAAAAAGAATCTGCACCCATTGATTATGTAATTTTTCAATATTATGAAACTGGAATCGGAGGAAATCCACATACTAGGGTAATTAGAACCACAAATTATGAATTACCAATAAGATTATTTGAGAAAATAAACAATAAACTAAAACCTGATACACTGTCATTTGAAAGTATAAATTGGAAGGAAAAACTTCCTCAGCATATTAATTTTGAAAAAAATATTTATAATTTGATAAAAGTCAAAGATATAAAATATTAAATACCACCTAACCAGCGCCTCAACCCGACCGCCATTTTAGTTCGGCGTATTTGTGATTTTGAAATTGTGTTTTTGTTGTAGTTTGTTTTTCTAAGTGTTCGTTCTAATTAATTAACTTGCCTTCGGTGCTTTGCTGACGCAAGATAAGCACCTACGGCTAAATATTTATCAGTTGTGTTTTACTCGGCTTCCCTGTTATGGGCGGCGGGTTAGGCGCAACGTCGTTAGGGAGATAAAGAAATGGCAAAAAAAAGAACCTTCATTAGTTTTGATTATGACCACGATCTAGATTTAAAAAATCTTCTTGTCGGACAATCAAAAAATCCTGATACTCCATTTGACATTGCAGATTTTTCGATTAAAGATGCAATTGCTGTAAATTGGAAAGAGAGAGCTAGAACGCGAATACGAGGCTGTGATGTTGTAATTGTAATTTGTGGGCAATACACAGATTCTGCTAGTGGTGTTTCAACCGAATTAACTATCGCACAAGAAGAAAATGTTCCATATTTTTTATTAAAAGGCCGTGCAGATAAATATTGTGTAAAACCAATTTCAGCAAAACCTATGGATGCTGTTTATACTTGGACTTGGGACAATCTTAAGAGTTTGATAAATGGCGCAAGATAAAAATAAAACAGATTTTGACTCAGCTTTATTTACTGGGAATAAATATGACGATAAAGAGACTAATTTACTTTTTGAACAATACAAATTATATCTTGAGTTGGTTGATCGTATCAGCGATAGAAGACAAAATGCGAATTCATATTTCTTAGGAATAAATACAGCATTATGTGCTGTTATCGGTTATTTATTTTCAAAAGATATCGATTCAGAAGTAAAACCATTAATCTGGTTTGTTCCTTTTGCTGGGATTATTTTATCTTACTTTTGGTATCGCCTGGTAAAATCTTATCGAGATTTGAACACTGCTAAGTTCCAAGTTGTTCATTCAATTGAATCAAAACTTCCGTTAGCTCCTTATCACGCTGAATGGATTGCACTTGGTGAGGGAAATGATTCAAAGAAATATACACCTTTTACACACTTAGAAATTTGGGTACCTCGTTGTTTCATTTTATTGTACTTAATAATTTTATTTTATTTAATTCCTTGGGCTAAATTACTATGTGTATTTAAATCTCCCTAACCAGCGCCTCAACACGACCGCCAAGTAAAGTCGGGCGATTTGAGATTTTAGTCATTAGTTTTTTGTTTGGCATTTTGTTCTAAGTGTTCGTTCTAATTAATTAACTTACAAACCGCACTTTTGCTGTCGCAAGTTAAGTGCAGTTTGTTAAATATTTATCAGTTGTGTTTTACTCGGCTTCCTTATTATGGGCGGCGGGTTAGGCGCAACGTCGTTATACCACTAATAAAGAATATGAAAATATTTAAAGTCAATTTTATTTTAATTATGAGTTTAATTTTTGCACAATGTAGTGTAGGAGTGGATTTTAATACTGTTGTTGATGGGAAGGAATATGATGATGATGTAGTTTTGAATATTAAAAATATTAGTTTTTGTTTCTCAAAATTGAGTGTCACAAACTATCATCATTCACCAGCAATTGAAATTGATATAATTAATAACTCAAACGATACTTTATTTTATAATCCAACTAAAATAATTCTTTACAAAGATAAGGAACTTTTTCAAAACGAATATGGAAACGATTCTATATATAGCATTCTGCCTTCAGAGGAAAAGGAAATATACTATTTTTCGGAAAATTGGATATTCGAAGTGGACGATTATACACCTTATATTGAAGGCAAGTTAGAGCCGAAAGAAATCAAATTTGGTTTATTAATTGAGGGATTTCAAACTTGTAAAAGTAAAATTGATTTTCCATTAATTAGATTTGTTCCTGAAAATGATAAAGCTTTTAAACCATATAAGTTTTTAGTTAATTAAAAAAGTGGTATAACCAGCGCCTCAACCCGACCGCCATTTTTGTTCGGCAGTTTTATGATTTTTGAAATTGTGTTTTTGTTATAGTTTATTGTTCTAAGTGTTCTTATTAATTAATTAACTTGCCTTCGGTGCTTTGCTGACGCAAGATAAGCACCTACGGCTTAATATTTATCAGTTGTGTTTT
>JBATOT010000084.1:0-1866 GCA_049291095.1 Ignavibacteriaceae bacterium
AAACACAACTGATAAATATTTAGCCGTAGGTGCTTATCTTGCGTCAGCAAAGCACCGAAGGCAAGTTAATTAATTAGAACGAACACTTAGAACAAAATGCTTAACTAAAACTAAACGCCAAAAATCATAAAATCGCCTAACAAAAACGGCGGTCGGGTTGAGGCGCTGGTTATACCGGTTTTGCTAACTTATTATCCTTTATTTCTCTTGTGTTCTCTTAAATATTCAGATTTCTCAACACTATAATTTTCTTCGATAATTACAGATGAGAATTTATTCTTATAGATTTCACAAAAATTAATAAATTCAATTAATGATTTAGCAAATTTGTCTGGATTTCCTTTTTGAACACCAAATTTGTAATTAATCTTCTGACAATAATTCCATCTATATATTTCTAAACTAAAATTATTCTTAAAATCTTCCCAAATATCTATGCAATTATTAGGTGGAATTCTATTTAAAATTAATCCAGCCTTTACAAATTTTATTCGTGTTAAACTAATATCAATTTGTGATATTAGTTCACTCATTTGAGAGAAATATTTTTTAGGAATTTTTAGATATATGACAATTGGTAAGTTTGTATTCTTGCTATACTCTGAAATTCTGATAATTGGATTTAGGAAATTTCTATGTTTGTTAATTGTATTATCTACAAATATTCCAAAGGATTTATTCACTTGAGAAGGATGATAAGGTAATTTATTTATTCTTATAATGCTATCATAAGAAGCTGAGTAAGGAATGTTTTGAATAAATTCAGGTCCCTCAAAAATAATTTCCGATATATTTCTTTTAATTGTTTTAGTCATTTATACTTTATGATACCGGTATAACGACGTTGCGCCTAACCCGCCGCCCATAACAGGGAAGCCAAGCTAAAACGAAACGCCAATGATTAAACAAACTGCACTTAACTTGCATCAGTAAGTGCGGTTTGTAAGTTAATTGATTAGAACGAACACTTAGAACAACAAACTTTAACTAAAACACAATTTCAAAAATCACAAATCCGCCGAACTAAAACGGCGGTCGGGTTGAGGCGCTGGTTATACAACATTTAATTACCTTTTGAAAAAGAAACTAATTTTTGAATCTTCTTTTAACATACGGCTTGTCATCGATTTACCTTCAACAAAAGCAGCACTCCATCCACTTTCAAGTGTAATATAATTAGCCCAACCATTTTCAATTACAATTTCATTTTTAGAAATACTTTGAACATCAGAAAGTGAATTACCAATCATTAACTTTTCTGGTGTAATAAAAGATTTATCTTCAGTTGAAATAAAAATAACTTTATTAAAATCATTAATAGCGATGTTGTAGAATATATTTTTAGAGTTCACATTGTATGTTTTAGAGAATTGAGATGGAGAAATCATTAAATAAGAAACCGAATCAGTCGTAGGATAAAAGTCATCTTTAATTTGTGGGAGCTCCTCAATTATCATTGTACCGTTAATATTTTCAGTTTTAAGTGTTGAACAGGAAAACAATATTCCTAACGAAAATATTAAAATATATTTCATATTATTTAGTTGTATAACGACGTTGCGCCTAACCCGCCGCCCCAAGCAAGGAAGCCAAGTAAAACACAACTGATAAATATTAAGCCGTAGGTGCTTATCTTGCGTCAGCAAAGCACCGAAGGCAAGTTAATTAATTAGAACGAACACCTAGAACAACAAACAATAACTAAAATACAATTTCAAAAATCTCAAATTCGCCGAACAAAAACGGCGGTCGGGTTGAGGCGCTGGTTATACTACGTAAAATATAATTATATAATTACACCAGTATACTTTATTGCATACTTATTATTATCTAAAATTTTTAATTTGAAACAATAATGTATTCCAT
>JBATOT010000085.1:0-7639 GCA_049291095.1 Ignavibacteriaceae bacterium
AGATTAAGGATTTTACGTAGCCCGGTAATTTCTTTTTCATCTTGCATCACGATATTTGATTTAATTTCTATACAAGATTTGATTGTTGAATTAAGATTTATATTCTCATAGGTGAAAAGTTTATATAAACTTAGTTTAAGTTTTTTATAATTTTTGGCATCAGCTAGAAACGCATATTTAAATATTTCTCCCGCACCAGAAATCAATTCCCTTTGAGGTAGAGTGGACAAAAAATCTGGATTTATAAAAACTGAATCTGGTTGATAAAATGTGCCAATAAAATTTTTTTTCTTATCAAAATTTACTCCTGTTTTGCCACCAACAGAACTATCAACCATTGCAAGCAATGTAGTTGGAATTTGAATAAATCTTATTCCCCGCATAAAAATACTTGCAGCAAATCCCACAACATCACCAGTCAATCCACCTCCAATCGCTACAATTACAGAATTTCTGCTAAAGTTATAATCACTTAATTGCTTTTCAATTTTCTGAACTTGAGCAAAATTTTTATTTTTTTCTGTTGCTGTGAAAATATAGACATAAGATTTACAATTTATATTTGCAAAATATTTTTTTATCAATAGTGAATGATAATTGTATACGTTCCTATCTATAACCACTAAACATTTATCAATCGGTAATGCATTAATTCTATTGATTACCTCAAATAAAGAATCATTACCCAAAAAAACCGAATAAGAATTATCCGGCAACTTAATTTTTATTTGTTTTATCATAAAACTCTTTTTGCAACAATAAAGATAATTTATCTACAGTTCTACCAACGGGAATATTATCTGTTTTTAATTTAATATCTGCCTGATTATAAAAATTAATTCTTTTATCTAAAATTGATTTTATTCGATCAATAAATTCAGCTTTGGTAGGCTCTACTTCCCCGTCAAACAAAAATGCAGGTCTATCTCGTTTAAATCTTAGTCTCTTATAGGTTTCCTCAGGGGATGATTCCAGGTAAATAAGAAGTCCCGTTGATTTTATTATATTCAGATTCTTATCGCTTGCTATCGTTCCACCACCTAAAGAAATAATATAAAATTCAAGTGTACTAACTTTAACAAGTATTTCGGTTTCCAAAGTCCTAAAATAATCCTCACCATTCTCCTCAAATATGCTACGTATTGATTTACCAGAGCTTTGTTCTATAAGTCTATCAAGATCAAAGAAATTCCAACCGAGAGTATTTGCTAATATTGGTCCAATTGTACTTTTACCGGAAGCCATAAATCCCGTTAAATAAACAAGTTTATTTTTCATTTTTAGATTTAATAAATCAATGTGAGGTAATTTAAGAAAATGAGTTAGAAAAAAAACTATGCATCTTAAAAAAGAAAACCCCCAAACTCTGCTTAAACAGTAGTTGGGGGTTAAAAATTAAAAATACTTTTTTTTATTGACCATAGAAAAGATGTCTATTATCTTCTATGTCTGCAGTTTCCTTGATTTCACTAACCCATTGGTTAAGGAATCTGCTTCTTTTTTCCTGAAGCATTGTATTTCTTAAGGTTGGGCTTTGTGATTCAAATAATGCTTTATCAAAGTTACTTCTCTTGTTGACCTTAATAAGATAATACCCTCGAATGCCTTTTACTGGTTTTGAAACTTTATTTAAATCAAGTTTCATCGCTGTATTTAAGAAAGCATAATCTCTTCCGATACCAGGAACAGCACTTTGTGGAGTAATACTTCCGGTATTCTGAACTTTAATTGTGGTATCAATAGAGGTTATCTTATTCAAATCTCCATTAATTTTTTGAGAGAAATTTTCCGCAATTATTTTAAGCTTTTCAAATTTCTTTTCACGAATCACGGCTGGTTTAAGCTGTTCTTTTAATTCCTCAAAAGGTCTGAATTTTTCGTTTGCAACTTCACTAACCATTACAACAACATATCCTGCAGGCACTTTAAATGGATCACTAATCGTATTTAAACTATTTTCAAACGCAAATTTAACTAGTCTTTTATTTTGACCAATTGATGGAACTGATGTGGTTTGTTCTGTGAATAATGGAGTTTCTTGAATTTGGTATTTCATCAATTCAACTTCAGAATCAAATCCATGTTTCTTTGCATTAAATGCAAATCCATCAGCATCTTCAAAATTCTTATCACGGCTGCTTGCAGATTGTTTAACCTGATTAACGATTCTCTCCACAATGTACCTGCTGTCAGCTCTGTCAGTAACTTTAATTATATGATAACCATAATTTGTTTTAACCGGTTTTTGAACAACTCCTACACCACCATTAAAACAAGCATCTTCAAACTCTTTAACCATCATCCCTTTTCCAAAGTACCCAAGATCTCCACCTTTGGCTCCACTACCTGGATCCATCGAAAATTCTTTGGCTAACGCACTGAAGTCAGCCCCTGAAATCAATTTATCATAAATCTTATTTGCCTCAACTAGATTTTTTTCATCACTTCCATATTGATTTATTAGAATATGAGAAGCTTTAACTGAAACTTCATTCGATTTAACAGCACCAAAATATTTAAATAAAACATATCCTTGAGCAGTTGCGAAAGGTCCGACTACGTCACCTACTTTAGATTTATTGAAGGCAGCAACAACTTCACCAGTAAGCATATTAACTGCTAAAGTATCTTTGGAATAAGGTGATTCTGAGTAAATTCCGACTAACTGGGCAAAGCCCAATGTATCACCGCCGGAAATTGTATTTTTTACATTCAAAAGATTTTTAAATACTAACTGAGAATCCTCAGCAGATGCAGCATTCTTGAACATCACAAATTTCAATTTGCGTTGAGGAGGAACTTTATATGTATTTATATTTTTTTCATAGTAAGCTTTCAAATCTTCATCGGTAACTTTAACATCAGCATCTTTAATCTGATTGACATCAATTACAGCAAAATCTGCTTCTATGGTTGTATTTTGATCTGTAAATCTTCTTTTTACTTCATCTTCACCTACATTTACAGAAGCAAGAACCATACTTTGCAACTTTTGAGTTAATTTGGATTGACGGACAAGTTCCTCAGCCTGGATTAGAGCATCTTTATTTTGTGGATCAAAGATTGCCTGCTCGTAAACTTGTCTATTAAAATTGCCCAAAGAATCGATAAAATTTTGCTTTAGAAAATCTGGTGGATTTTCACCCAAAATTGCATCCTTTACTTCCTGATCAGTAACTGAAATACCGTATTCTTTAATTAACTGAGAAAAAATTTTCTGAGTTACAACGGCATCCCAAACTTGTTCCCGAATTTGTTCAATCTGAGTTTCATCTGGTTCTTGTCCAGTTTGTCTTTTTTGATTCTCAAGCTGTTGATCTAATGCAGTCTGAAATTCTTGATAAGTTATATCCTCACCGTTAACAGTTCCAATAATCCCGGTTCTGCCACCGCCGCCTAATGCCTCAAGCACATTAGAATCAGAAATTACCATAAAAAGAACGAACAATCCGCCAACTGTAAGAATGAAAGCAGGAGCTAAACTCCTCATTTTGGCCATCATAGCCATAATTATTTAATCTCCGTATTATTTAACTTTGAAAAATTAAGCGGGTTAAAATAGACACATCAAGCTAAAAAAACAATTAAAAATCAATGAAGTAAACATTAAATAAGGGTTATCTGTTAGTTTATTATTTTAGATTTTTTCCAAATGCGTGTTACTAATTTGACTTTAAGGCACATCAAGGGTATTTTTTGATGATTTTATTTTAATAAAGAGGTAATAATTTGTTAAGCAATACTGAGTTCCTTGCCAACGTACCAATTTTTTCTGATCTTGAAAATGAAACATTAGAAAAAATTGCAAAATCTGGCGTAATTCAAACATATAAAAAAAACACAATCATTTTATCAGAAGCAGATTCTGGATCAGCTTTTTTTGTAATTGCAGAAGGCAAAGTAAAAATATCCAGATCAAGTAATGATGATAAAGAAGTAATTTTGGCAATGTTAAATGAATCAGATTTCTTCGGTGAAATGTCTATACTTGATGGGATGGCTCGATCCGCTACTGTTACAGCAGTTGAAGATTCTAGATTATTTATTATTCAAAGAGCGGAGTTCTTAGATTTGTTAACTAAATATCCCGATGTATCTGTTGCACTTCTAACAGAGTTAACAAAAAGATTACGCGCTGCTACAATGAAAATAAAAGCTCTATCTTTAAAAGATGCAGAAGGTAAAGTTGCTACTGTTTTACTTCAATTAGCTGATGAAGTTGGAAAAATCAGACAAGGCGTTGTGGAAATTGACCATCTGCCATACCAGCAGGAACTAGCAAATATGGCAGGAACATCCAGAGAAACTATTTCAAGAACGTTACATTCTTTTGCTAAAAAGGGATTAGTTGAATTGGATGGATCAAGATTACGAATCACTGATTACGAAAAATTTAAAGAGATGTTTAACTAGTGATGGCTGAGAAAATTGATCTACATATGCACACTTACTATTCCGATGGACAGCATTCACCGGAAGAGCTAATTCTTAAGGTTAAAGAAGCAGGAATTGATTTTATAAGTATTACAGATCATGATACGGTTGATGGAATTCCAGAAGCTATTGAAGCGGGGAAAAAACATGGTGTTGAAGTTATCCCCGGATTAGAGATCAGCTCAGATATTCGTGATAGAGAAGTTCATCTACTTGCTTATTTTTTCGATCCACAAAATAAAGAACTTGAGGAATATTTAAAATTTTTTAGAGCTGAGCGGATAAAAAGAGCAATTAGAATGATCGAAAAGTTAGAAGCGTTAGGATTATCAATAAATATTGATGATGTAATGTCGATTGCCAGAAACTCCGCTGTAGGGAGACCACATATTGCTAAAGCTTTAGTCTATAAGGGATTGGTTTCAAATTATTTTGAAGCTTTTAGTAAATATATTGGAAATGGCTGTCCTGCATATGAGAGAAAAGTTCACGTATCGCCTCGCAGTGCATTTAAAATTATTAGTGATGCAGGTGGATTGTCATTTATCGCTCATCCAGGTAATCTTCCAGATGTAATTATGGTTGAGTTAATTGAAGCTGGTTTAGATGGAATAGAAGTAGTGCATCCTTCGCATTTACCACATCAGGTTAAACATTATCGTGGAATAGTAAATGAGTATTTTCTATTAGAAAGTGGTGGTTCAGATTTTCATGGCGGTGAACGAAATGATTACCCAAATTTAGGTAAGTATACTGTTTCCTATTCTAAAATTGAAGCTATGCGTAAACAAATTTTAAGAAACTCGGCATAAATATGAAATCAATCGAAGGTAAATTAATCGGATCAGGAAAAAAAATTGCAATTGTATTTAGTCGGTTCAATGAATTTGTTGGAAATAGTTTGCTAAGTTCTTCTCTGGATTGTTTAATTAAACACGGAGTTATTGAAAGTAACATAGATGTTATAAAAGTTCCTGGTGCATTTGAAATTCCGGTTACAGCAGAAAGACTTGCATCAAAGAAAAAATACGATGCTATTATTTGTTTGGGTGTAATAATAAGAGGTGCAACTCCGCATTTTGAGTTTGTTTCATCAGCAACAAGCAACGGTATATCCCAGGTTTCTCAAAAATATTCTTTACCAGTAATTTTTGGAGTGTTAACAACAGACACGATTGAGCAGGCTATTGAAAGAGCAGGAACAAAATCTGGTAATAAAGGATGGGATTCGGCATTAACAGGAATAGAAATGGCCGATTTATTTAAGCTGATTTAATCTTTATCAGGCAAAATTTTTCTACTTTGTTTAAAACCAAATTATTCTATTTTAACAATAACAATTGAGAAGATATCGATATCATATTTACTGTCTTTAATAATCAAGGATTCCAAATGAAAAATATCATATCATTAATTGTTTTGTTATCCCTTTATTCATTAGCTTTTCCTCAGCAGCAATCCAATTGGCAGAATTATGCTGATATGAAATCAACCAAAGATCTAGCAACAACATCTGAAGGCTTTTGGACAGCAACCAGAGGCGGCGCTTTTTTTTATAATCCTTCTGATAGCAGCTACAAAACATATAGCAAAGCAGAAGGATTAATTGGAACTGATTTGGTATCTGTTGGCATTGATCGCAATAATAAAGTTTGGTTCGGAAGTTCTAATGGAATGATTGATGTATACAAACCAGAATCAAATTCCTTTCAATCTATTTTGGATATTTTCAATTCCGATAAAACCAGTAAACGAGTAAATGATATTGTCATTTCAGGTGATAGTGTTTACATAGCAACAGATTTTGGAATATCTCTTGTTGATGCAAATAATTATTTCTTTTACGACACTTACTTTAAATTTGGAAATTTTACCTCAAATATTAAAGTAAATAGTATTTTAATAGCTGATCGAATTTACGCAGCAACTGAATCTGGTGTTGCAATTCAAAAAACGGGCGCAACAAATTTATCCGCACCTGAGTCCTGGAATGTTTATGATCAGAGCAGTGGTTTACCCAGTGGTGGAATTAATAAATTAGTTTATTTGGGAACTTCATTAATCGCAGGAACAAATTCAGGGTTATACAGTTTTGATGGAAATACCTGGAGTTTGTTTTTAAATACATCCGGAACAAAAATATTTGATATGATTTTTTCTGATGGTTTGCTCTATATTTTAACTTCCACCAAAGTACTTTACTATGATGGGACTTCATTAGTTGATTTTTCTACATTTACGAACACTCCTTTTAAATTAGCACAATCTGCAGAAACTGGAATTTCTATTGCTACAAATAAAGGAATTTTTAATAATAATTTTTATTACTATCCAAATGGACCAGCTGCTAATCAATTTCCAAATATGATTGTAGATAAAGAGAGTAATTTTTGGTCAGCAAGTGGAAAAGATGTTACAGGCGTTGGTTTGTATAAGTTCAATGGAATCGACTGGACATCATACAACACGGAGCACTATCCGGATTTAATCACCGACTCTTACTACTCGATTTTTTGTGGAACTGATAATTCGATATACACTGGTAGTTGGGGCCAGGGATTTTCAAAAATCAAAAATGAAAATGTTACAAGATTTCATTCCGGTAACACACCAATGATTGGTATTGCACAAAATAATAATTTTATTGTTATCACCGGATTTGCTGAGGATACAAAAGGAAATATCTGGATATTGAATCTTAACGCTGCTGATAGAAAATCATTATATATGTTAACTCCAGATAGTACTTGGTATTCTTTTGGCAACCCATTGGAGCAGCATTCATCATTTACTGAAACAAAGAACCTGGTTATAGACCAATATGGAACAAAATGGTATACAATTTCAAACGAAGGAAGTTTAGGACTGTTTTACTTCAATGAAAAAGGGACTTATTCAGATGAATCAGATGATGTTTACGGTTATATCACAACATCCAAAGGGTTAACCAGTAATGCAATTTATAGTTTAGCTGTTGATCGCAGAGGTGATCTTTGGATAGGTACAAGTTTAGGAGTAAATATAATTTCTAATGTTAATGCTGTACTTACTTCATCTAATCCTCAATTAAAAATAACAAATTCATTTTCAGTAAGACAACAAACAATAAATGCTTTAGCTGTAGATCCTTTAAATCAAAAATGGCTTGGTACAAATCAAGGATTGTTTTTATTAAGTACTGATGGAACGCAGTTACTTTCAACTC
>JBATOT010000086.1:0-35457 GCA_049291095.1 Ignavibacteriaceae bacterium
TGCGCCCCATGTTCCAGGGTTATTTACAAGTATCATTCCCATAATTGTAATTCCCCTAAAAACATCAAGCGAAAGCAAACGTTCGGAAGGTTTCATATTATTTCCATAGTAGTTTGAATTTGTTAAAACAAAAATACATAAAGTTTGATGAAATATGTTTTAAATTGTTTTAAGTTTGTATCAGTAACTTTGTTAACATAGATTCCCGCCTTCGCGGGAATGACAAATAATTTAATTACAAGAGTTAATATGAAAGCAATCTTCTTCACCATTATGCTAACATCAATTATTACATCTCAAGCTAGATTTACTGAAATAAGTATTTTGGTTAAGTCTGGAGAGTTTGCAAAAGCAAATACATTGATTGATGAAAAATTAATATCGAGTAAATTAAGTTCAGAAGAAATATTTGAACTTCAGTTTGAAAAAGAAAGACTGGATAGGATTAAAAAAGATTTTAATAAAACCACTGAGGATGTTTTAAAATTTGTGAATAAATATTATCCTGATGCAAATGAAAAAGATTTAGAGAAGTGGGAAAACGATGGTTCCCTTGAGTTCAAAATAATCGACGGAGAGAAATTGTATTTCTCTCGCGCGGCTTCCAATCTATTTAGAATTAATAAAGAAGCAAAAAAGCAAAAAGATCTTGTAGATGGATTTCAAAAAGATCCGTTAGATGTTTTTCTTGAAGATTACATTCCTCAAGTTCTTGATGAGGCTGCGAACGGACAAGAAAGTTTAGTAAAACCTGTAACACTTAAATTAAATTATACGGTTACTGTTGACGCAAATGCGGTTCCTGATGGCGAAATAATAAAATGCTGGCTTCCCTTCCCTCGTGAAGGACATCAAAGACAGGTTGATATAAAATTATTGGCTGTAAATAATGATGAGTATATAATTGCGAGTAACGATAATCCGCAGCGAACTTTATTTATGCAGAGACCAGCAATGAAAGATCAAACCACTATTTTTAATATGGTTCTTGAAGTAACCAACTACAACGAAGCAAATTTAATTTTACCTGAACTATTCAAACCATACAACAAGGAGTCAGGGTTATTTAAAAATCATACTAAAGAAAATGCGCCGCACATAGTTTTTACGGATAAGATTAAAAATCTTTCCAAAGAAATTGTCGGGGATGAAAAGAATCCATATTTAGTTGCTAAAAAAATCTTTACATGGATTTCTAATAACATTCCATGGGCAGGCGCGAGAGAATATTCTACGATTGAAAATATTTCTGATTATTGTTTAACTCGAAGACATGGTGATTGCGGAATTAAAACTTTATTGTTTATGACACTTTGTCGATACAATGGAATTCCAGCAAAATGGCAAAGCGGCTGGATGCTTCACCCGGGTGAAGTAAACTTGCACGATTGGTGTGAAGTTTATTTTGAAGGTTACGGCTGGGTTCCGGTTGATCAATCATTTGGTTTGGTTGAATCTGAAAACGAAGATGAAAAATATTTCTTTCTTGGAAGCATCGATCCATATCATTTAATTGTAAATGATGATTACTCAAAAGAATTATTTCCTTCAAAAACTTTTCCAAGAAGTGAAACAGTTGATTTTCAACGCGGCGAATTAGAATGGCGCGGTGGAAATATTTACTTTGATAAATGGGATTATCATATGGAAGTTGAATACAAATAATTAATGGAAAGCATTATGAAATTTTTTTTAGCACTGTTTATTCTAATAACTCTTTATTCAAATACCAAAGCACAAGATGAAATGGAAAAAGTAAATTCAATACTACAAACCGTAAAAGAAAATTTTGCACCGGATAAGCGAACAGCAGTTTTTAATCTCGAGGCAACTGAATCTGAAAATAAATTCATCATAAAAGGTGAAACTAATATTGCCGATGCAAAATCAGAATTTATTAAGTTGATGAAAGATTCAAATTTGAATTTCGAAGACCAAATTGAAATGCTTCCTTCGGAAAAGTTAGGTGAGAAGAAATTTGGGGTAATAAATCTTTCAGTGGCAAATATCCGTTCTAATCCTGACCACCATCAAGAACTTGCAACACAATCTATTCTTGGAACACCGATTAAAATTCTTAAGAAAGGTGATGATGGATATTATCTTGTTCAGACACCGGATAATTATATCTCCTGGCTGGATGATGATGGATTCACTTTTATGACTGAAGATCAATTGAAAGAATGGATATCCTCACCTAAGATTATTTACACAAAAGAATATGGTTTTTCTTATTCAGAAGCAGATATGAATTTCCAAACCGTTTCTGATCTTGTTGCAGGAAATTTACTGAAGATTATGGGTGAAGATTCTGAATTTTATTTGGCAAATTATCCTGATGGTAGAACAGCTTACATAAAAAAAGATGAAGCAAAACTTTTTGATGATTGGTATCGTGCACTCAATCCAACTGGTGAAACAATATTAAAAACCGCACTTCGTTTTATGGGAATTCCATATTTATGGGGCGGCACTTCTACAAAAGGAATGGATTGCAGTGGTTTTACAAAAACTGTTTATTATTTGAATGGTATTGTTCTTCAACGTGATGCTTCACAACAAGTAAATAATGGTGAACTGGTTGATACAAAAGATGGCTGGCAAAATCTTCAGGCAGGAGATCTTCTTTTCTTCGGACGAAAAGCTGATGAGAACAGAAAAGAAAGAATAACTCACGTTGCTATATATATAGGAGATGGAGATTTCATTCACGCAGCAGGCAGAGTAAAGATAAATAGTTTCAATCCTGAAAAGTCTTATTACAGTGATTATAGAAAAAGCGGATTCATTCGTGCAAAAAGAATTTTAACTTCTGTTGGAAAGAATGGGATTGAGAAGATTCTGGATAATAGTTTTTACAATGTAAAATAGAAAACTCTCTTCGCGTTCTTAGCGATAAACTTTGCGAACTTTGCGTGAACCTACACTAAAAGTATTTCACGCGAAGAACTCAAAGAAAAAACTCACAAAGATCGCTAAGTTAAGTCCACCATCAGACCATTAATATTTTAATTATTAAAACCCAATCTTTGAATTAAAGCATCAGGTTTTGGTTCGCGGCCTCTGAACTTTATATAAAGATTCATCGGATCATCACTTCCGCTTTTTTCTAAGATGTTACTTCTAAAACTTTCTGCAGTATTTTTATCAAACAAACCATTTTCTAAAAATGCACCGAAAGCATCGCTGTCTAAAACTCCAGACCACATATAACCATAGTAACCGGCAGAGTAACCATCGCCTCCAAAAATGTGATTGAAGTTTGTGCTTTGATATCGTGAAGCAACCTCAGGAATTAATCCAATTTTATTTAAGCTCATTTCTTCAAAATTTATTACATCAATGCTTGAAACATCATTCAGCATATGCCAATTCATATCAAGGATGGATGCAGCTAAATATTCAACTGTTTCAAATCCTTTATTAAAATATTGTGAGTTGATGATCTTCTGGATTAATTCATCGGGAATTGGTTCACCGGTTTGATAGTGTTTTGCATACATCTTTAAAACTTCAGGATGTGATGCCCAGTTTTCCATAATCTGTGAAGGAAGTTCTACAAAATCTACAGGAGATCTTTTTGCACCAGGATAAACTGATTTACCAAATAATCCGTTTAATCCATGACCAAACTCGTGGAATAATGTATTCACTTCATCAAAACTTAGTAAAGCTGGTTTGCCTTCTGTTGGTTTAGAAAAATTTCCAACATTAACTACAAGGGGAGTAATAAATTCACCATCTATATTTGATTGACCGCGAAAGTTGCTCATCCATGCACCGGCACGTTTACCGTTTCTTGGATAGTAATCTGTATAAAGAATACCAATGTGTGTTCCATCAGCTTCTTTAACTTCATAAACATCAACATCAGGCTGATAAACAGAAATATCCTCACGCTTCACAAATTGAATTCCGTATAGTTTGCTCGCAACATCAAACGCACCTTGGCGAACATTCTCCATCTGGAAATATGGTCGAAGCATTTCTTCATCAAGAGCATATTTATCTTTTTTAACTTTTTCTGCATAATACCACCAATCCCAGCCTGCTAATTTAAAGTTACCGGCTTCTGCATCAACTAGTTTTTGCATTTCAACAACTTCTTGCTTGGATTGTTCCAAAGCAGGTGACCATAAATCTGCTAAAAACTTATTAACTGTTTCGGGAGTTTTTGCCATATTCTTTTCAAGTTTAAAATCAGCATACGTTTTATAACCAAGCAGATTTACTTTTTCATTTCGCAAAGCAATAATCTTTTTTATAATTTCTTTATTATCAAAATTATTGTTGTTATTACCCCGAGTTAAATATGCCTTATAAAGTTTTTCTCTCAAATTTCTTTTTTCAGAGTACTGTAAAAACGGAGTAAAACTCGGTCGTTGAAGATTAAAAGCCCACTTTCCTTCCAAACCATTTTGCTTTGCAAGTTCCGAAGCTCCTTGAATTGCTGCATCCGGTAACCCAATTAAATCAGCTTTGTTATCAATCACCAATCCAATTGCATTTGTTTCTTTGCGAAGGTTATCACCAAACTTTAAACTGAGCATACTAAGTTCTTCATTAATCTTTTTCAGTCTTGTTTTCTTTTCTTCATCAAGTCCGATTCCATTACGAACAAAATCAGTGTAATAGTTATCAAGTACTTTTAATTGTTCGGAGGTAAGATTTAATTTTTCCTTTTCATCGTTAATGGATTTTATTCTCTGGAATAATTTCTCATTCAGATAAATATCATTATTCAGTTTCGATAATTCCGGAGTAATTGTTTCGGCTATCTTTTGAGTCTCATCATTCCCATTAGATCCGCTGATGTTAAAAAATACACGTGATGCTTTTGTTAAAAGCTTACCACTTTTTTCAATCGATTCAATCGTATTTTCGAAAGTTGGTTTATCTGGATTGTTGATAATATCATCAAGTTCAGCGAGCTTGATTTTTATACCCTCTTCAAATACCGGCAAGTAATGTTCAAGTTTTATTTTATCAAACGGCGGAGTTTGAAATGGAGTAGTGTATTCTGAAAAAAATGGATTTTCATTACTCATTGTTTGTGCACTCATATTAATCTGTAACACTCCAATGAATAGAATTAATGTATAGATAAAATATTTCATTTTCTTTTCTCCCTTGATTAGAATTAAATATCATAAAAAATAAATTTTATTTTAAGCCTTTGCAGGTTCTTCTTTCTTCTTGCCAAATTCAGGATCAATCTTAACTAATCCTGCAACTATAAACCCCGGGATTGTTGAAATAAGAACCCACTCAAAAAATCTTGGATAACCAATTGTTTCCTGCAAAGCACCTGAAAACATTCCCGGCAGCATCATACCAAGCGCCATAATACCGGTGCAGATTGCATAGTGCGCAGTTTTATGTTCACCTTGCGAAACCATAATCATAAACATCATATATGCAGTAAATCCAAATCCGTAACCAAATTGTTCGAAGGCAACTGCAGCATTTATCAAAATAAAATTTGTTGGTTGAATGTGTGATAAATAAACAAATGCTATATCAGGTGTGTGCATTATTAAAACCATTGGCCAGAGCCACCACTTTAATCCGTTTCTCGAAATAACATAACCACCAATCAATCCGCCTAATGTTAAAGCAATAATTCCAACAGTTCCGTAAACAATTCCAACCTCAGAAGTAGTTAATCCTAATCCGCCAACCTCTCTTGGATCAAGCAAAAATGGCTGCACAAGTTTTACAAGTTGTGCTTCTGCGAAACGGAAGAATAAAAGAAAGCCTAGAATATTCCAGATATCTTTCTTCTGCATAAAGATTACAAAAGCTTTTAAAAATTCTATAAAAGGAAGAAGTGTTTCGTTTTTGTTTTCTGATTTTTCAAACTTCTCAACAAACTTTGCAACAAATGTTCTAAAAAGTATTACAAGAATTACGACTAAAAGAATTGTTGTAACTATTGTATTCCATGGAGAGCCAACTTTTAATAGAAGAAGTAAAAAACCAAGTAATAAAAATGCTAAGTAAACTACGAGTGCAAAAAGTGCAAATCCACCAGCAAGTAAAAAGATTTGAGAGCCGCTTAACTTTTTACCTTTTAATGTTCCCTGATCATCTTTTGGGTATGGAAGAATAAATTTATGATAGAAAAAGAGTATGATGAACATTGCGCCCGTAATCATAAAGACTACAGACCACGCACCCTTAAATCCCATAGTAGGGGCAAGTTGTCCTGCAATCACAACCAGCACTCCTGAACCAACAATTGTTGCAACACGGTAAAATGTTGAACGAACACCAACAAAGGCGGCTTGCTTTGATTGATCCAGACTTAACATGTAAAAACCATCTGCCGCAATATCATGCGTAGCTGAAGCAAATGCCATTAGAGCAAATACAATTAAAGTTAGCTGCCAATAGATTGACGTATTGACACTAAGTGCAATTCCAAAAAGTGCAACTCCAACAAGAAACTGCATAGAGATTGTCCAAAATCTTTTTGTCTTGAACATGTCGATGAACGGTCCCCAGGCAAATTTTAAAAACCACGGGAAGTAAAGTAGACTTGTAAAGAAAGCAATATCGGTGTTTGATACTCCAAGATTTTTGTACATCATTACTGAAACGGACATCACCATTACGTATGGGATACCCTGAGTAAAATATAATGTTGGAATCCAAACCCATGGATTTCTTGTGGTTTTCTGTTCTGACATTAAAACTCCTTTTAAATTCGTAATTGCGAGTGAGTCATCGAACGAAGCAATCTATTATATTACAGATTGCTTCAGTCATCCCGAAAGCTTTCGAGATGCCTTCTCAATGAAATTCGTTTTATATTTCTTTTGCCATTAACGCAGCACCATACTC
Source organism: Ignavibacteriaceae bacterium (assembly GCA_049291095.1). Classification (GTDB taxonomy): domain Bacteria; phylum Bacteroidota; class Ignavibacteria; order Ignavibacteriales; family Ignavibacteriaceae; genus IGN3. The sequence continues at coordinate 6,847 of JBATOT010000086.1, forward strand.
AGGTGAGTGTTCTGCTTCCATAATTTTTACATCATTATGTTTTCTTACAACCATTTCATTAAATAAGTACGAAAAATAATTTGCAGTTGTAAGAATACTTCCAATCAAAGAAACTTTTAATAAAGACTGATTCAATTTTGTTTTCATTGCAGTGATGTGCAGTAGAAGTTCATTAGCTTCATCCTCAAGAATTCGTTGTGCAGTTACATCACCGCTTTCAGCGGCTTCAAATACTAATGGTGCTGCAGCAGCAACGTTAAAATTATTTCTATAAACTTCCGTAATTAATGTTTCAGATGATCCTATTGAAAATTCCTGCTCAAGTAAATCAGCAATTTTTGTTGGTTTGGCTCGACCATCAAAATATCTTGCAACAGCATTTAATCCGATTCTTCCGATTCTATAACCGCTACCTTCATCGCCAATAAATCTTCCAAATCCACCAACTCGATGTATTTCTCCAGTTTCATCTTTTCCAAACATAATAGAACCTGTACCTGCAATTAAAATGCTTCCGGCTTTTCCCGAAAATGCACCTTCAAGTGCAATGCGTGCATCACTTTCAACTCTGAATTTATTTATTGTTAGAGATTTTTGTTTTGCATCTTCAAAAATCTTTTTCTCCAAAAGTTCAGCATCATTTCTTCTTCCTCCGCCCGTGGTGCCAAGGACAATTGCTTCAATATCTTCAATAGAAATTTTTTGGGATGATACACATTCGTTAACCAGATTAAGTATTGTTTCAGAAACAGTTTCAGTCCCGATGACTAAAAAGTTTGATGGTCCGCTAGCTGCTTCATAAATCTGATTAAGATTACTATCCACAAGAACACATTTTGTTTTTGTTCCCCCGCCGTCCATTCCGATTAAATATTTCACTATGTTTTCCTGTTAATTTTTATAAAATCTTTTGCAAGATAAAGTTTTTAAATCCTTTAATAAACAAGTTTTAATATTCGAAAATATTTATTTGTCATTCCCACGAAAGTTGGAATCTATTTTGTTTATCGTTTATGGATTCCCGTTTTCACGGGAATGACAAGAAAACCTTGTCTTACGAGAAGCTATCTCATTTATTTACTATTAGAGTTTCCGGCTCAAGCCTGGAATGACATTTATATTTTAATGAATCAAAATTCCCAATACCAAATACATAACCGCTGTTATCGCTCCTGCAGTAAGCGCGTATGGTAATTGAGTTTTAACATGATCAATATGATCACTAGCGGAAGCCATTGATGAAATAATTGTTGTGTCTGATATTGGTGAACAATGATCTCCAAAAACACCGCCACCAAGTGCTGCAGCAACAGTTAAATATAAATTTGCATCAAGTGACTGCGCCATTGGAATGCCTATTGCAATCATAATGGCAAAAGTTCCCCACGATGTTCCGGTTGAAAATGCAATAAAACATGCAACAAGAAAAATAATAACGGGAACAAAATCCGGGGCCAGCCATTGCTTTGATAATTCCGCTGTATAAATACCGGTTCCAAGTTCACGGCAAACTGTTCCAATTGCAAAAGCAAGCATCATCAAAAGAGCTAATGGAATGAGTCCGCTGATACCTTTAAAAACAAGATCAATAGTTTCTGCAAACGTAAATATTTTTTGTGATGTATATAAAATCCCGCCAACAATTATTGCGGTTAAAACTGAGTAAAGCACAGAAGTTGATCCTGAACCTTTTCCAAGTGCAAAGAATATTTGTTCATACCAGGGATACGAAGAAATATTTTCTACCTGTCCCCATCCGGTAAAAACTAACATAAGCGGCATCATTCCAACCATAACGGCAATAGGAACAATCATATTAATTGCTCGCTCTTTTACATTTTCTTTTTTCTCTAGTGAAACTACATCAGCGGAGATAAGTGGGACCGCTCCATCACGAATTACTTTTCCTTCATTTTGTGCGCGAAGCTCTGCTTTCTTCATCGGACCAAAATCTTTTCCGGAAAGAATAATAAACAGCACCATTCCCATCGCAAGCATTGGATAAAAGTTAAAAGGAAAAGCATATATTAATATTGTAAGCGGATTACTAAAACCTTGCGCAGCAATCAAACCCATTATATAAGCTCCCCAGGCATTTAATGGAATAAGAATACAAGTTGGTGCTGAAATGGAATCACCAATGTAAGCAAGTTTTTCCCGCGGTATTTTTAATCTATCAAATATTGGTCTGAAGACAGTTCCAACCGTAAGAGTGTTAATGCTCGACTCAACAAAAATTGCGGTTCCGGTAGCCCAAGCTAAAAGTTGAACCATCTTTCTACTTTTACCAATTTTTTTATTTTCCAGAAAAATCAAGAATCTGTTTATAAGATTTACAAATCCAGCTACTCCTCCCGATCTTTGAATGAATGCTATTAAAGCTCCAACAAGACAACTGAACATAATGGTTCTTGTATTACTTGCATCAGCAAATACATCAACAAGTGCTTGAATAGTGGCAAGTGTGCCAGTTAAAAAATTTCCTCCGCTAAGAATTATCCATCCGAGCCAGATTCCAAAAAGCAGCGATACAAATACCTGACGGGTTTTAATTGCAAAGATGATTGCAAGTACGGGAGGCAGTAACGACCAGAATCCATAATGTTCCATAGATAACCGAATCTAATGAGAGAAAATGTTTAAATATTTTGATTATTTAATAGGGACTTCTGGAAAATAGATTTCTTATTGAATGTCATTCTCGCGAAGGCGGGAATCTATTTTATATTCAGTAGATTCCCGTTTACACGGGAATGACAAACTGGATTTTTCAGAAGGTCCCAATAGAACATCTCAAATTTCTGCACGCAAAATATTGATTTTAAAATGGAGATAAAACAAAAATCGATTGAAGTAAGAATTCTATTGGTGTAAATTGTATTACAGTTTTTATCAATTTTTAAGCGAACAAAAATTTTATGATAAAATTCAATGAACTTTCTGCTCAAACGGCTGAACAGATTCTAAACTCTGCGATAAGCTCTTCGCTAAAGGAATTTTTAAACTCATCATTACTACTAACTGAAGAGAAAATAAAAAGCTACAATGATTTTGGTTTTGTAAAAATTGAAAATGTGATTAATTCAGAATTTTTACCTGAAGTGCAAAAGATAATTCAAGCCTCTGTGCTATTAAGAAAAGGTAAAGATGAACGCGAGTTAAAAGATAAATCACAGTATGAACAATCGCTGCTTCAATGCGGATTTTTGTGTTGGGATTTTTCTGCAATGAAAGAATTTGTTTTTGCAAAAAGATTCGCTGGTATTGTGAGGGATTTAATGCAGGCCGATCACGTTAGACTCTGGCATGATCAGGCATTGTTTAAAGAACCGGGTGGAAGAATAACAGATGCGCATCAGGATTGCAGTTACTGGCCCATTGCAGAGCCTCAATTTACCTCAACAATGTGGCTTGCTCTCACCGATGTTCCCGTGGAAAAAGGCTGTTTATATTTTTATCCACAAACAAATGATCCAGATCTTAAAGAGTACGTAGATATTTTTAAGAATCCACATCAGCCAAATCATTTAAATAATAAAGAAAAAGTTTTTGTGCCGCTTAAAGCAGGTGATGCTACTTTTCATTCCGGTTTAACATTTCATGGTGCAGCTAATAATCAAACAAATGAGATGCGTGAAGCAATGACCATCATTTATATTAAAGATGGAGTTACTTTTGATGCTTCCGATGAAAGAAATAAAACTCACACTTCGTGTGTGGGATTAAATAATAGCGAAATTATTAATACAAAATTTACTCCTGTTCTAATTTAGAAAAGGAAACATTTATGAAAACATTTTTTCTAACTGCCTCATTATTTATTATCACATTTATTTTGGGATGTTCTTCAACTTCACAAATGGTAAACATTTCTGAGTTGGATTATCCAAATGATTTAAAAGTAAATTCAAGAGCTGATTGGGGATGGCAACCACTTGTGAAGGTGCTTCCACAGCATTCAATAAACAAAATTACAATTCATCATGGGGGAGAAGAATTTGCAGCAGAAAAAGATATGATTCAGTATCTCCGCAATCTTCAAAGCTGGAGCAGATCAGAAAAAAAATGGATTGATATTCCGTACCACTTTATGATTGATCTGAAAGGAAATATTTATGAAGCTCGACCAATTAATTATCCTGGTGATACGAATACTGATTATGATGTTACTGGTCATGCTTTAATTTGTGTTGTCGGAAATTATGAAGTACAAAAACTTAGCGATGCATCATTAAAATCTTTAGCCAAACTTACTGCCTTTCTCAAACATAAATATCGTATAGAATTGAAAGACATTAAAGGACATAAAGATTATACAACTCAGACAGTTTGTCCCGGAAAAGATTTGTATAAATATCTTGAGGATGGTTCATTCATAAAAATGGTTGCAGAAGAAATGAATCCACCCAAAGAAATTATTTCATCCAAGGTAAAAACAGGTATTGAAGTTTTACGGGATAGAAATTTTGATATTCTAAAAGGCAAGCGAGTTGGATTGGTTACAAATCCAACGGGAGTTGACAGCAAATTAAAATCAACAATTGATATTTTATTTGAAGCAAAGGAAGTTAACTTAACTGCATTATACGGACCGGAACACGGCGTGCGTGGAAATTATTCCGCAGGTGATCCTGTAGATTTTTATATTGATGATGCAACAAAGCTTCCTGTATATTCTCTTTACGGAAAGACTCGTAAACCAGCAGCTGAAATGTTAAAAGATGTTGATGTTATAGTTTTTGATATTCAGGATATTGGAAGTCGTTCTTACACTTACATCAGCACAATGGGATTGGTTATGGAAGCAGCGGCAGAAAACAATAAAGAAGTTGTAATTCTTGATAGACCAAATCCACTCGGCGGAAATAGAATTGAAGGTAATGTTGTTGAAGAAGGATACTTTTCTTTCGTTAGTCAGTTTGCAATTCCTTACTTACATGGATTAACAGTTGGTGAATTAGCAACGCTATTAAATGAAGAAGGCTTGCTAGAAAATAAATCCAAGTGTAAACTTTCTGTGGTTGCAATGGAAGGCTGGACACGAGATATATATTTTGAGAAAACAGGTTTGCCTTGGGTGTTAACTTCACCGCACATTCCTCATAAGCATTCTTCATTTTATTATCCGACATCCGGAATACTCGGAGAATTACGCGGAGTACTATCAATTGGTGTTGGATACACACTACCTTTCCAAACATTTGCAACTGAATGGATAAATGGAGAAGAACTTGCAAAAAAAATGAATTCATATAATCTTGAAGGAGTTATCTTCAGACCAATATCTTTTAAACCTTACTATGCGTTTGGCAAAGATAAAATGCTTCAGGGTGTTGAGATTTATATTACTGATTATACAAATATTAATTTGATGCCAATTCAATTTTATTTTGCTCAGGCTGTAAATGAACTTTATGGTAGAAATATTATTTCTGAAAATGAAGGACGCTTTGATATGTTTGATAAAGTTTTAGGTACAAGCAAGATCAGAGAATTGTTTATGCAACGATTAAAAGTAGATGATATACTTCCCTATTTAAATAAAGATATTGAGAATTTTAGAACGATTTCTAAAAAGTATTACCTTTACAAATAAATGTAGGGACAGGGCTCGCCCTGTCCATTAATATTAAATTTTTTGTTATCAAATTTTAATTAATCTACCACAAGTGGAAAGGGCAAGCCCTTCCCCTACAAAATATCAAATAAAAATATGCATTACTTCGAAAACGAACATATCCGATACAAAAACAATCAGCTTTATGTTGAAGATATTAATGTAAATAAACTAGCTAAAGAGTTTGAAACTCCACTTTACATTTACAGCAAGAATCATTTCATCAATCAATACAAAGAATTTGAAAGCGCTTTTAAGGATATAAATCATAAAATATTCTATGCAATGAAAGCTAATTTTAATTTGAGTGTAATCAACACCTTTGTAAAACTTGGCAGCGGAGTTGATGCAAACTCTGAGGGCGAGTTATATCGCGCATTAAAAACAGGAATGGATCCTGCAAAAGTTATTCTTACAAGTGTTGGCAAGACTAAAAATGAAATAAAACTAGGATTAGAAAAAAATGTATTGATTATCAAAGCTGAATCTGAAGAAGAAATTGAATTGATAAATAAAATTGCCGGTGAGATGAACAAAGTTGCACCTGTTGCAATTCGTGTTAACCCTGATGTTGATGCAAAAACTCATCCATACATTTCAACTGGTTTATCTTCAAACAAATTTGGTATGGATTCCAAAACTGCTTTATCCATTTATAATCGCAGAAAAGATTTTCCGCATATTCAGTTCACGGGAATTGATATGCATATCGGTTCACAAATTACTTCTATTGATCCATTCGTTGAAGCAGTGCAGAAACTTTCTGAATTATACTTTGAAATTGAAAAAGATGGACTTAAACTAAAGCACTTTGATGTTGGCGGTGGAATGGGAGTAAGTTATAAAAATGGGAATGCATTTTCGATAAATGATTTTGCAGAACACACTATTCCTCTTTTCAAAAAACTTGATTGCGAAATTATTTTTGAACCCGGAAGATTCCTTACTGCAAATGGTGGAATACTTGTAACTGAAGTTTTATACAACAAGCGAAATGGTGATAAGAATTTTATCATAGTTGACGCAGCAATGAACGATCTACTTCGTCCTTCAATCTATCAGGCTTATCATCACATTCAGCCTGTTCATAAGTTTGAGGATAGAAATGAAATCGTTGCAGATGTTGTTGGTCCTATTTGTGAATCTGGTGATTACCTTGCGCGTGATAGGGAAATTATAGAATCGAAATCTGGTGAATTACTTGCTGTTATGTCTGCCGGTGCTTATGGAATGGTAATGACTTCAAATTATAACGCTCGCCGCCGTGCGGCGGAGATTCTAGTTGACGCTGATAAATATTCTGTTGTAAGAAGCAGAGAAACTTTTGATCATTTGATTTGGGATGAGAAAATAGTTTAATAATTTTTTGAATGTCATTCCGCACTTGATGCGGAATCCACTTTTAGATTCCCGCTTTCGCGGGAATGACGGACAATTTGTTCACGATCTATTTAACAACCGCTTAATCAATGTTACCGGATGCAGCACTTCAACATCAATATTAAACTTTTTAGTGCCGTGTTTTATTTGCCCCATACAACCAGGATTTCCTGTTAACACAATTTTTGCATTTGTGTTTTCAATGTTACTCATTTTTCGTTCGAGCTGCTTGATGGCGTCATCATATCGAACAACATTATAAATTCCTGCACTGCCACAGCACCAACTTGCTTCTTCCAATTCTGTGTATTTAACTCCGGGTAAAGATTTTATTACTTCTCTTGGTTGAGTCGAAACTTTTTGTGCGTGAATTAAATGACAGGCATCATGATAAGTCGTAAGTTCAGGCTCAAGTTCAAGATTGAATATTAATTCAGGTTTTTGTTCCGAGAAGAATTCCATAACATCTTTTACTTTGGATGAAAATCGTTTTGCTTTCTCAGCATATGCAGGCTCATCCTCAAGTAAGTGAGCATAATCTTTCATGAAAGCACCGCAGCCCGCTGAGTTAGAAATCAAATAATCATAATCGTGCTTATCAAATGCATCAATATTTTTTCTTGCGAGCTTTAATGCAAATTCCATATCACCATTATGTCCCATTAGCGATCCGCAGCAAACCTGATCATGTGGAGTTATAATTTTGCATCCACATTCTTTCAGTACATCAATCGTATCGATGTTAATATCTGCAAACATTGTGTTCATCAAACAACCAAAGTGGAAAGCAGTTTTATATTTCACTTCACCAGCTGGTAATTCAATTTCTTTGATTTGTGTATCCGAAAACTTATCTGCAATAACAGGGGAAAGAGTTTCGATCTCAGCAAGATTTTTAGAAAAGACTTTTAATATGCTGCTTAATCGAACAAGTTTTTGCAATCCAGTTTTTTGATAGAGCCATAACAATCTTGAAACAAATTTTAATCCATTTCTTGATGCAACAATTTTTCTTAAAGCAAATCTTTTAATCGTTACACCAGTTTTTGATACGTACTTTGTATTATCAATAACTACGCGCGCTGTTTCAACCATTCTGCCGTATTTAACTCCAGCTGGACAAGCTGTTTCACAAGCCTGGCAATCCAAACAGAAATTCATTTCATCAGCAAAAATTCTGCTCATTTCCATTTCACCACGAGCAACTGATTTAATCATTTTAATTCTACCGCGCGGAGATGAGCGTTCTAATTTTGTGATATCATAAGTTGGACAAGTTGCAAGACACATTCCGCAATGAATGCATTGCTGAAGTATATCGTCGTGCGGAAGAATTTTTAATAATTCTTTGTACTCAATTTCTTTAGGCATGAAAATCTTTGATCTGTTCGCGTTTAGTGGGCATATGTCCTTCACACTTTGGTGAGATTGTAAAAATTTTGCCGGGATTTAAGATGTTATTGTGATCGATAGCTAATTTTATTTTTTTCATCATATCAACTCCAGCTGGCCCGGCAACTTGTTCCAGAAAATGTTTTTTAGCTAACCCTGTACCGTGCTCACCTGTTATTGTTCCGCCAAGTTTTATTGCCTCATTAAAAATAAAATCAAAAGCTTTGTGAACTCTCTCAAGTGCTTTTGAATCACGTTCATCGGTTAAGCAAGTTGGATGAAGATTTCCATCACCAGCGTGACCAAAATTTCCAATCATAACATCAAACATCTTTGCAGCTTTAGCAACTCGTTCAATCATTACAGGAAGTTCACTCCTTGGAACAGTTGCATCTTCTAAAATGGTTGTAGGCATACGTCTTGCAAGCGCACTAAAAGCACTCCGTCTTGCTGTCTTTAAAACATTTGCTTCAGTTTCATTAGCCGCACCTTTAAGCGCTGATGCATTATTTTTTACAGCAATCTTTCTAATCAGCTCAGCATCTTCCTGAACATCTGTTCCCCTTCCATCAACTTCAATTAATAAAATAGCTTCACTTTTTCTTGGCAAACCAATATGCGTATAATCTTCAACACAATTGATTGTTGTGTTATCTAAAAATTCCATCATTGAAGGAACGATGTGAGAAGCGATAATATCTGAAACTGTTTTACCGGCATCAACAAGTTTATCAAAGTAAATAAGAAGCGTTATTGCCTGAGAAGGTTTAGGAATTAATTTTAGCAAAACTTTTGTTACGATGCCAAGTGTGCCTTCGCTTCCGATTATAAAATCTCTAAGATTATACCCAGCAACATCCTTCATATTCTTTCCACCGGTTCTTAGCAATTCACCGTTTGGTAGAATCATTTCAATTCCAAGAACATAATTTTTTGTTACACCGTATTTAAGTCCGCGTAAACCGCCGGCATTGTTAGCAACGTTACCGCCAATTGTGCAAACATTTAAACTTCCGGGATCCGGCGGATAAAATAATCCAATCTTTTCAACTTCTTTTTGTAAAGCTCCCGTTACAACTCCAGGCTGAACCCAAGCTGTAAGATTATCTGGATCAACTTCAAGAATTTTATTCCATCGTGTCATCACAATAACAACAGAGTTTTCAACAGGAATAGAGCCGCCGCTTAAACCAGTTCCTGAGCCGCGAGGAACTACATTAAATTTTTCCTGGTTTGCTAGTTTTAGAATCTGAGAAATCTGTTCTTCATCTTGTGGGAATAAAACCGCTTCAGGTAGTTGCTGATAAACAGGAGTACCATCGTAAGAGTAAACCAGTTTGTCTTCTTTGGAATCAAAAAAGTTTGGTGCTCCAACAATTGATTTAAGTTTTTCTGCTGTGTATTGATCCATAACCATTCCTGTTTTTACAGTACAAAGTTAAATAAAAAGTAGGTGTGATGTTTGGGTAAGTTTAGAAATTCAAATCCAGGTTATTCAGTCCAACCATTATGCCGAAAGTTATTCGCTGACCGTAATTATTATCAGAAATATTCTTGTTGGGAAACCATGTGATCCAATAAACAAATCTTTCATTATTTAGAACTATGCTTGGAGATAAAAGTCCCGGCATTCCAACATTTACTTGTGCGGATAAAATAGTTGATTCTGAAAATTCATAACAGATCATAGGATTACCATAAAACATTAAAAAGATCAGGCTATTTTCATCATCAATAATATTTTCATTTCCAGCGCTTTTCCTAAACTCATAATATTCTCCAAACTCTAACCCCAAACCAAAATTAAATCCTGTACCAAGCTTAACCTTACCAAACTTAAAGTTGATATTAAATTTCAAATCACCGCCAACGCCGATAAACGATTTGTTTCCATCGTACTTTAAACTTAGACTAGAAACTTTATAGTTTCCTGTATATCCAAATCCTTCTAAATTAAAATTTGTGTGATCTTTAGTGTATGCATTTATATAATTTACTCTCATCAACTGAAGAGTTTCATTCTCGTAACTTCCCTGTGATATTGTATAGTCAGCGCCTAAATAATTGCTTGATAATTCTAAATTATTATTTGTTTCACAAATTATTGGAGGAGCACTCGAGTTATAAATAGCAGGATAATAAGTTCTGATACATCCATTTATAAAAAAAGGGAATAGAAATATTAATCGTAACTTTAAAAACTTTTTGATTAAAACATTCATCTTGTAAAGATATGTTTATTGATTAGAATTAATAAATACATTATCAAATTATCAAATGTTTACCAACAACTTAGCTCATTGAAAATTAAAGGTCAAACAAACTTGCTATTCCACAAACATTGATTTTTGTCACAATACAAAAGAATTGTGATTGATAAAATAAATTTTATTCGTTTGTTGTTTAGATTTGTCCATCAAATTTTAACAAGTATTTATAAATCAATTACGCTTTTATAATCATCAACCTAATAGTATCTCTTTGTTCAAATATTTCAGAGAATTAAATGAAACACAAAACCTCGTCAAATTCATTACACATACTTTTCATTATAATAATAATTTTAATTTTTAACTTTACTGTATCAGCACAATCAAAAATCTATACACTTGATGAAGCTATTAACATTGCAATTGCAAACAACAAGGATATTACAATTTCGGTTATGAATGTTAAAAAAGCCGGAGCCGCTGTTGATGAGGCTTTTGGTTATGCGTTACCAAGTGTAAATCTCAATGGAAGTTTTTCGCATTTTCTAAAAAAACCCAAAATGCCTTTCCCGGATTTTGAAGCATTATTAACAAATGCAACTTACTCTATACTCTTTGATGAGCAAGTAATTCCAAGAGATAACAATAAGTTTGTACCAATAGAAAATATTCTTCAATCTTTTTCCCAATCAAATAATTTTTCTACAGATATAACCGTTACCCAAACACTTTTTAGTTCAGCAGTGTTTAAGGGAATTGGTGCTTCACAGATTTATTATGATTTAGCAAAAGCAGATTTGCATAGTACTGTTTCTAAAACTGTATTATTGGTTCAAAAAACATTTTATGGTGTTTTACTTTCTAAGGAAGTGTTTGATATAACAAAACAAAGCTTTGAAAATGCACAGGCAAATTTAAATGATGTTAAAGCTTTGTATAAAGAAGGTATGGTTAGTGAATTTGATATGCTTCAAGCCGAAGTTCAAGTAGAAAATCTCAGACCAATGCTTTTGCAAATGGAAAATAATCTAAAATCCGCTAAAGATGGATTAAAATTAATTCTTAGTATTGATCAGCAAGATGAAATAGATGTTAATGGAAATTTTGATTATCAACCATATGACATCTCAAACGAAGATGGTTTAATAGATGAAGCATTAAAAACTAACTATGATTTAAGAACTTTAGAATTAAAAAAACAAGTTGATGAAGCTTTTGTTGAATTAGATGTTTCAGAATATTGGCCAAATATTGCAGCATTTGGGCAATATGCATACAATGGTTCATCGGATGATTGGAAATTTAACACATATTCTTCAGCAACAATTGGATTGAATTTTACAATAAATCTTTGGCAGGGTAATAGGACAAGCAATGCAGTTCAGCAATCAACTATAACATATCAGCAAACCGAAGAGCAACTAAATCAATTAAAAGATTATACACTTTTAAATGTAAAATCTAAACTTCAGGAACTAAAAAGAGTTCAATCACTTATTGATGTTCAAAATCGTACCGTTGATGTTGCAGAGCGGTCATATCATATAGCAAAAGTTAGATATAAAGAAGGTGCTGGTAGTCAAATCGAATTACAAAATACTGATCTTGCACTTAAGCAAGCTCGTTTGAACAGAATTCAATCAATGTATTCTTACCTAACAACCAAATACGAACTTGAGCAGATTCTAGGAAGAACAAACCCGGATTATTTTTCATCATTTAATGAATTAGAAGAATAATATAAAATTTTAATTATTGTAAACAGGAGAATCATTTTTATATGAAACAAATATCAGATAACCGCATTAAACAAGTTTTCATTGCAATTATGATTGTTGCATTGTTTGTTATTCAGGCTTGCGGTGAAAAACCTCAGGAAACAAAAACAACTGATAAGACAATTTACATTGATACTATTTCTGTAGAAGCTCAAACAGTTGAGCTGAAAGAGTTATCATTATCAAAAACATTTTCTGGTTCATTACAAGGTGAAGAACAAGCAAACATTATTGCTAAAATTCCAGAAACCATAACAAAGATAAAAGTTAAAGTTGGCGATTATGTAAAAGCAGGTTCAGTTTTATTTGAGTTAAATAAAGGCGGAGCAGCTTCACAATTTTTTCAGGCTCAGGCGGCTTATCTAAATGCAGAAAAGAATTATCAGAGAATGCAAAATCTCTTGAAAGAAGGAGCTGTATCTCAACAGGCTTTTGATGGAGTTCAAACTCAGTATGAAGTTGCAAAAGCAAACTTTGATGCCGCAAGAAGCACGGTTGAAATCACTTCTCCTCTTTCCGGTGTGGTTACCGCAATAAATGTTAATCTTGGTGATCTTGCAAATCCGCAAATGCCCATGGCTACTGTTGCAAATATCGGTCGGATGAAAGCTGTCTTTAATGCCGGAGAAGTTGATGTACCAAGTTTCTATGTCGGTCAGCCTGTAAAAATATTTTCAGAGATAGATCCGGAAAAAATTCAAGCAGGAAAAATTTTACAGCTATCAAAGTCTGCAAATATTCAATCACGAACATTTGAAATGCAGGCGATATTTACGAATACACAGGATAGATGGTTTAAACCAGGAATGTTTTGCCGCGTTTCAGTTGATATGAAATCAAAAAAAGATGCGCTTTCAATTCCATTTTCTGCCGTTGTAAAATCTGGTGGAACTGATGGTGTTTATATAATCAATGACGGCAAGTCATACTTTAAATCAATTACCATCGGATTATCAGATGGTAAGAATGTTGAAGTTATTTCGGGATTGAAATCAGGTGATAAAATTGTAACGCTCGGTATGAATAATCTAAAAGATGGAACTGTTGTGATTGTATCTAACAAGTAAAATTATAAAAACTCTACAAACAGAAATTTTGGAATAAAAAATGAAATTAGCTGATGTCTCAATAAGACGCCCCGTTTTTGCAACAATGATGATTATGTCTTTGATTGTACTTGGACTTTTTTCTTACAGAATGCTTAATGTTGATTTGTACCCTGATGTTGATATTCCCTACGTTGTAATTACGACAATACTTCCAGGTGCAGGTCCGGAACAAATAGAAACTGATGTAACAAAGATTATTGAGGATGCTGTCAATCCGGTAGAAGGCGTTGATTTTATTCAATCAACTTCACAGGAAAATGTTTCTATTGTTGTTATAGCTTTTAAGCTGGAAATAAATGGTAAAGATGCAGCACAGGATGTGCGTGAAAAAATTTCAGCAATACGTGCAGAACTACCATTAGAAATTGAAGATCCAATTATACAAAGGTATGATCCTGCAAGCTTACCGATAATGTACTTATCGGTATCCGGAACTATGTCTAATAAAGAGATAACAACATTTACAAAAGATGTTGTTAAGAAAAGATTGGAAAATATTCCCGGTGTCGGTTCTGTTCAGTTAGTTGGCGGATCGGAAAGAGAAATCCAGATAGAGGTTGATGCTGCAAGATTACGCGCTTACAATATTTCCATCCAGGATGTAATCATGAATGTTGGAGGACAGAACGTTGAAATTCCCGGCGGTAATGTTACTGAAGGTTCTCGCCAGCTTCTTGTAAGAACCATGGGTAAATATCAAAGTGTTGAGGATTTTAATAAAGTAATTGTTGCTACACCAATGGGTAGACCAGTTTATCTGTCTGATGTTGCTACAGTCAGTGATGGAGTTGAAGAACAAACCAGTTTAACCAGAGTAAATGGTAAGATCGCGGTTGGATTAAATATCATAAAGCAATCCGGCAGTAATACAGTCCAGGTAGCACAAGGTGTAAACAAGCAAATTGAAAAGATTTTAAAAGAAATTCCTGAAGGCATATCTATAAATGTAGCACAGGATAATTCTATCTTTATTGAGCATTCTATAAATGATGTTTTGTTTGATATTATTTATGGCGGTTTGTTAGCAGTGATTGTAATCTATATGTTCCTCGCAAACTTTAGAGCTACAATAATAAGCGGACTAGCATTACCAGCTTCTATTATTGCAAGTTTTATAGTTATGTATGCTTTGGGTTTTACATTAAATATGATGTCGCTGCTCGCACTTTCACTTGCGGTAGGTTTGCTTATTGATGATGCGATAGTGGTGATTGAAAATATTTATCGGCATATGGCTCAGGGAGAAACTCCGATGGAAGCTGCAAAATCTGCTTCAGAGGAAATTGGATTAGCAGTAATGGCAACAACATTTACCATAGTTGCTGTGTTTATACCTGTTGCATTTATGCCGGGTATAGTTGGAAGATTTTTTTATGAATTTGGTATTACAATTTCTGCTGCTGTAGTTGTATCACTATTTGTTGCATTCACTCTCACTCCAATGTTATCATCCAAATGGCTGCACAGAGAAGATGAAGCTTTATCAAAAGAAGGTAATCCGCTGAATAAATTGCTTTATTACTTTAACCACTTCTTTGAATATTTGAATGGTAAATATGAGAAAGCTTTACGCTGGTCATTAACTCATAGAATAACAATTGTGGTTGGTGCAATCGTAATTTTTGTTGCAAGCTTCTTTTTAATGGGAATGCTAGGCTCCCAATTTTTTCCTGAGAGTGATAAAAGTGAATTTAACGTAACTGTAAACGCTTCACCCGGAAGTTCATTGGAGCAAACAAGTCTGATCTGTGAAAAAGTTGAAGCAGTGCTTAAAGAAAAACCGGAAATAATTACAGTCCTTACTACTATTGGATCAGGAAATGATCCTGTTACAAAAGCTAATATCCTAGTTAAACTTGTTCCAACCAAAGAACGTAAAAAATCTGATAAGCAAATAATGGCTGAAATAAGAGCTGAAGTTAAAAACATTGCAGGAGCTAAAACAAGTTTTACGGTACAAGGAGTTGGCGGCGGCGGTGGAGAAAAACCGGTTACACTTAGTATCCGTGGAGATGATCTTAGTAAACTTGAACAGATTGCAGAAAAAGTTGAAGCGATCGTTAAATCAACTGCCGGTGCTGTTGATGTTGATAACAGTCTTGAACTTTCAAAACCAGAAATAAGAATTAATATAGATAGAGAAAAAGCTTCTGATCTTGCAGTGAATCCTTATTTGATTGCTTCTACAATTCGTGCTATGGTTGATGGAGCTGTGGCAACACAATATAAAGAAGGTGATGAACAGATTGATGTTAGAGTGAGATTAAAAAAAATTGATAGAAAAAATTTAAATGACATTTTACCACTCACAGTTAAAAGTAATAAAAAAATTGGCAACCAGGATTTTCTTGTGCCGATAACTGATATTGCAACCATCACACAAGATGTTGGCCCTTCAAAGATAAATAGATATGCAAGACAAAAAGAAATTCGCGTTGACGCAAATCTTGATGGCAGATTTTTGGGTGTAGTTCTTGGTGAAGTACTTAAAGAAACATCAAAGCTGGAACTTGAACCAGGTTACTCAATAAATGTTATTGGTCAAGGTGAAATGCAGGATGAATCAATGGCTAATATGCTGCTTACTTTGCTGCTTGCAATTGTGTTTGTATACATTGTGCTGGCCGCGCAGTTTGATAGTTTTATACATCCATTTTCAATTATGCTTGCTTTACCAATGTCTATAATCGGAGCAGTGCTTGCATTAATTATGTTTGGAAGTTCGCTTTCTGTTATGTCTATGATCGGTATAATTATGTTAATGGGATTGGTTACTAAAAACGGAATCTTGCTGGTAGATTATACAAACGTTATGCGTGAACGAGGAATGACTCGCTTTGATGCGTTAGTGAAAGCAGGACCAACGAGATTGCGTCCGATACTTATGACAACTTTTGCGATGATTTTTGGAATGGTACCAGTTGCGCTTGCACTTGGTGAAGGTGCTGAATTCCGTGCACCGATGGGACAGGCTGTAATTGGAGGTCTGATAACATCTACATTGTTAACATTATTTATTGTACCGGTTGTTTATTCAATACTTGATGATATTAGTATTTATTTCTCAAAAAATAAAAAGAAGTAAGAGATTAAAATGAAACTTACATTTTTGGCTTATCGTGAAATTCTTGATGATCGAGTTTCTAAAGCGTTAGATGAACTTGGAATCGATTACTATACTGAGTGGGAAGAAGTAAAAGGCAAAGGACATAACACAGATGCGCATTTAGGCAATCGTCCTTTTCCCGGATACAATAATGTTCGGATGATAGCTTTTAACGATGAAGATTTGCTTGAAAAACTTATCAACAAAATAAATGAACTAAATACAATCGTTGAAAAAGATGATGATAAAATTCGTCTTTTCCAGGTTCCACTCGAAAGAATAGTCTAATACAACTTCCGCGTATTTATAAAAGTGATTGACGAAATCCGTCGATCACTTTTATTTTTTACACTAAACTTATCTAGTCCATATCCGATAATACCTTAGAACAGAAATAGTTAGTTAGTTAAGCGAGCAACTGATGGTTAAGGTTATTCCCCAAGCCTTCTATCAGGGCTAGTTCCCCGATACTTTGGTATCGGGGTTTTTATTGTTAAGAATGATTTTATAAAATCTAAACAATTTCAATTTTGAATCGATAATTACCTGAGAGATTAAAACTTTTTAGACTTAATCAATTTGTAAATTAAATATATGATGAATGATGAAAAAACTTTACGTATTACTTGCTGCAATAATAGTTATGATGAGCAGCACTGGTTTTTCTCAGTTTAAGGACTGGGGATCAAAATTTGGAATTAGATATAACCAGATTTTTCCTGAAAATGAATTTAGGAATGTTGGTTTTGGTGGTAATGATGATCTTACTTTTAAATCTTACTACTTCTCTTTTTTGGTTGAAGCACTTTACGCTATTGAGATTTCTCAACCATTAGAACTGGAGTTTAACCTAGGTTATGGTAAATATGCAGGTGAAGCATATTGTAATGATTTAAACCAAGGTGAGTATAACACTTCAATTATACCATTTGATATAAGAGCAAAAATTAATCCTTTTGATTTTGATTCCTGGAATCCATTCTTTTATGCCGGTGCTGGGGTAATGTACTACATATCCCACAACAAGCCTGAAGGATTAGACTGCGATTTTGATAAAGAATCTGGATGGTCAGGATTATTCCCTGTTGGGGTTGGATCTGAATTTGCGATCTCCGACAATTTTCTTTTAGAACTTTCATTAGGCGGAACTTTAAGTACTGTTTATGATCTAGATGGATTTAGAGGAAGAACGGAAGAAATCTGGGACTCATATTTTAATACATCGGTTGGATTACTTTACGTTCCTAATAATTGTAGCACCGATGATGATAAAGATAACCTTATAAAATGTGATGAGGAAAATATCGGAACAAACCCTGATAATCCAGATACGGATAGTGACGGATTAAATGATGGAGAAGAATTTCTGACATATAAAACAAATCCATTAAATATTGATTCTGATTTAGATGGGTTAACGGATAGTGAGGAGATTAAAGAATATAATACCAATCCACTTTTGGTTGATTCAGATAACGATAAACTTAGTGATTATGATGAAGTTAAATCTTATTTCACAAATCCATTAAATGCAGATACTGATGGAGAAGGTTTATCTGATGGGGATGAAATTAAATTATATAAAACGAGTGCTTTGCTTGCAGATACTGATACTGACGGGTTAAGTGATTCAGAAGAAATTTCAGGATATAAAACTGATCCTTTAAATAAAGATACAGACAATGGGACTATCGACGATTACACTGAAATTAAACGTGGTACTGATCCATTGCTTATAAGTGATGATGTAGTTGTTGATATAAAAATTGAGACCTTTGAATTTGCAGGAATAACTTTTGGATTTGATAAGACTAATATCACAAAAGAATCTGAACAAATACTTGATAATGCTCTTAACATCTTAAAAACACATACAGAAATTCAAGTTGAAATAAGCGGACATACAGATAACACTGGCACTAAAAAATATAATAAACTGCTTTCCGAAAAGAGAGCTGAATCTGTTAAAAACTGGCTTGTAAAACGTGGTGTGGAAGCTTCCAGGATATTATCAATTGGTTACGGTATGGATAAACCAATTGTACCAAATACAACAAAAGCGAATCGCCAGAAAAACCGAAGATGCGAGATTACTCAAAAAAAATAATTATTATTATTTAACATCATAAAGAAGCTGTCTTATTTAAGACAGCTTTTTTTATTCTTAATTGGTCACAAATATTAACCAACCATATTTCTAATCTTTAAAATGTATAATCACTAATTAGTATTGAAGAAACCAATGGGATAGATTTTTATTTAATAGTTTAAGCAACAATTCAAAATGAAATAATATTTTGATCAAAAACTATTTTAATTTTGTTTAATAAAAGTATTAAATATGAAATCACGGGTTTTATTATCATGAGTTGTATTAGCTAAAACGATTAAATTAAATTCGTTGAATCTTATTTTTGATCTATTCTCTATACAATATTATTAAAGAATATTTTTTGATTAAAAAAACTCTGGTTAAATGACATGAAATTTTAATTCGTTCCAATGTATAAATAGTCAGCAAAAAACTAGTTGAAGATACATTGCAATATATCTGTGTAATTTTGTATCAATTGAAACCTCTTACAAATAAAAAACCCTGTAAGTGCTTTACTTACAGGGTTTTAACTGAGCGGGGCCGACGAGACTCGAACTCGCGACCTCCTGCGTGACAGGCAGGCGTTCTAACCAACTGAACTACGACCCCTCAAAAATTAGCAGGCGAAATATATAGTTTGGTGCTAAAAAATCAAAATTTATTCGTCACCAAAAGAGATACCTACGGATTTAGCAACAAATACTGCTTGATCATCAGGTTTAACTAATTTCTGACGTGAAATTGCATCTTCTATCTTGACATTTTTAATCTCATTTCCTTTTAATGCAACCATTCTGCCAAACTTTTTATTTGCTGCTAGCTCAATTGCATATGCACCAAATTTTGTTGAAAGAATTCTATCATAAGGAGTAGGACTTCCACCTCTTTGTAAGTGGCCAAGAACAGTAACCCGCGTTTCTCTTCCAGTCATTTCTTCAATTCTATCAGCAACTACTTTTCCAATTCCACCAAGCTGAACCGGATCTGTTCTTTTAATATCAGTTCCTCTTGTAACCAGATCGCCACCTATTGGCTTAGCTCCTTCTGCAACACAAACTAATGAAAATCTTTTTCCCATCAATTCACGTTCGTGGATTTTAGCAGCAATTTTATCCCAGGAGAAAGGAATTTCCGGAATTAGAATAATATCGGCACCACCTGATATACCACCATTTAACGCAATCCAACCAGCATATCTTCCCATTACTTCTACAACAATTACTCTGTGATGTGATGATGCTGTAGTGTGTAATCGATCTAAGGCCATTGAAACAACATATACGGCTGAATCATGCCCAAAAGTAACATCGGTTGCTTCAAGATCGTTATCGATAGTTTTAGGAACTCCTATAACGTTTAAACCCATTTTAGATAGTTTATTACAGATGTGCATTGTTCCATCACCACCAATCGCAATCAAAGCATCCAATCCCCAGGATTTATAATTCTTTACTGCGTTTGCTGATTTATCTTTAATCTCAATTTTCCCATTTATATCACAAGGCCAATGGAAAGGGTCACCTTTGTTTGATGATCCTAAAATTGTTCCACCTCGCGCTAAAATTCCTGAAACATCAGCGTTGGTTAATTCTCTTGCTTTTCCATCAACTAAACCTTCAAATCCATCCATGATTCCATACACAGACATTCCATAATCTTCTGCAGGTTTAGTTACACCTCTGATTACAGCATTTAATCCTGGGCAGTCGCCTCCACCCGTCAAGATTCCTATTCTTCTTATTCCATTCTTTTTTGCCATTATTACAATTAGTCCCTTTATTTCTTAATAATACTTTGTGAATTCTTAAAATGAAATTTAATCATTTTTAGCAAATTATCTTTATCCGTTTGCTGTAAAATACGTTTAGCAACAATATTTACTGCTTCTCCACCACCTTTTGGAATTTCATATCCAAATTCTCTGCTTTTATGATAAAACCAATCTACAACTTTGGCTCGTGCTAAAATTGATGCAGCTGCGACCGCAGTATATCTTTCCCCTTTTGCAGTTTGAAATAGATTAACATTTACGTTTTTCTTTTTTAACTCATCGTTAATTAGCTTTTCATTTCCAAACTTATCGCTGATAACATTTTCACAATTTGTCTTCTCAACTAAAGATTCGATAGCTTTAGCGTGGGCCCATCCCATAATTTTATTAAGATTATTAAATGATTCGTACAACTGATTATACTTTTCAGGATTTATTTGAATAATTGAAAAATTATCCCCAATAATCTTTTTTATTGATGTTTCCAGAATCTTAATATTATTATCGGAAAATAACTTACTATCTTTAACTCCAATTTTTTCAAGTAAGATTTTTGTTTGATTATTGATATAAACCGCAGCAACCACTAACGGGCCAAAGTAATCTCCTTTGCCTGATTCATCTGTTCCGATATAATCTGTAAAAACAACTTCATCCACTTTCTGATCATCAAACAAACCTTTACCAAATAATTGGTTATTTACAATTTTATAGATTTTTGTCTCTGGATTTCCCTGAAGAATTGATTTAACTCCCTTTTTACCATAGTAAACTAATACTTTTACCTGTTCAGATTTACTGTTTACTATTATTTCATAATTGTATAGTTTTTTATCCGCACAAGTAACCGAAAAACCTTCACTACTCAATATTTTTGATATTTTCTCAATCTCCAATAAAGCTTTTTTCTGGAATGAATCTTGCATAAATGCTATAAACTTTTAGTTTGTAATTAACAGTGAATAAAATTAGTTTTCATAGTAGAGATAATAAGGAGAATAAAATGAATAAATCAAGAATATATAATAGTAAATTAGTATTGATGTTAATACTTGTAGTATTTGGTATTAATCTTTCAGCTAAAACAAATTTTCAGGATGAGAAAAGCATAAATGAATTTGCTTCTGTATTGAAACAAAAAGTTTTGCTTTCATCTGAACAAGAAACAAAAGTTGTAAGCATTTTAACTGAACTAAAAAATAATTTTACATCAAAACCAGAAAATAAAAATTCATTTATTAAAGAGGCACAATCTAAAATAGAAAGTCTTCTTGATAACAAACAAAAAATGAAATATGATATAATTAAAAGCGATCTTTGGAAAAAATTCTAATGATCTTTAACCCAGCCTCGGCTGGGTTTTTATTTTTATCTATTTACTTCCCCACTCTAACACTTCAATTTTAACTTCTTGTATTCCATCACGAATCATATCAATCTCTTTTGCTGCTTCAAGTGATAAATCAATAATTCGATTCTTAAATGATGGCATTCTATCATTAATTCTTACTTCTATGCTTAATCCATTTTTAAGATTAGTAACGAGACAGATGGTATTCATTGGATATGACGGATGTGCTGCAGTAAGTTTATTCATATTATAAATTTCACCACTCGCAGTTTTCTTTCCATTAAATTCATCTGCATAATAAGATGCAATCCCGGTTTGCGATTCCAAAACTTCAGAACGACTTTCTTCCGACTTACTTTTTATTTCTCCAGTTTTTGTATATCTAACAGAAGAACTACAAGCACCAAAAACAATAGCAAGAAATAAAATTGTAAAATATTTAGTTCTAAATTGTTTCATTAATAACTAATCACTGATGCTGCTTTTACAATTGCTGTTTCACTTCTCAATCTGTTTCCAGTTAGCTTTAGTTTGGTTGAGTCTTTAAGTAAAGTAAATTCGTTTTCAGAAAATCCGCCTTCTGGACCAAAAATAAAAATATAGTTTTTATTCTCATCAAGTTTAAAATCAGAAAGTATTGTTGAAGCAGTTTGCTCAAATAAAATAATTCCTGATGCACTTTTGACTAAATCAGTTACTGAATTAATAGCTTCAATCTTTGGTAGAAAAGCTCTTAAAGATTGTTTCATTGAAGCTAAAACAATTTTCTCAATTCTTTCTTGATTAAACTTTTTACTTATTGAATGATCAGCTTGATAGAAAATAAAGTTAGTGATGCCAAGCTCAACACATTTTTCGATTGCAAATTTAAATCTTTCAGGATTTTTTAGATTGGGAATACAAAAGGTAAAGTGTTCAAATTCATTTGCATATTTAATTACATTATAAATTTCGGAAGTTAATTCATCTTTGCGAATTGAAATAATTTTGCCTTCAAATATCTTTCCCTTTCCATCAGTCGCGAATAATTTGTCCCCAATTTTATTACGCATAACTTTTGCAGAGTGATGAAACTCATCATCTGTTAATCTAAAATATTTTTCATCCTCTGATACTAAGGCTGTAAAATATAACTCTATGTTAGAAAGATATTCCAAGATCTAAAATTAATTGTGATTTCATCTTTTCATTAAAAGCTACTTCAATTCTAAATATTTGGTACGGTAAGATCAGGAATGTTAGTCCAAGTCCATATCCTGAATTAAATTTGTCAATTGCAAAAGGTTCATTTTTATCTTTGGCAATTCCAGTTTCTGCAAAAATTTGTGTGTAAAATCCTAAACGATAAGACAAAAGTTGATCTGGAATTATTGGTATAAAAGTAAGATCTATATTCAATTCATCAATTATAGGATAATAAAGTTCAACTGAACCAAAATAATAATCATCACCTTCATACTTTTTAGAAAAATGGCCACGAATTTTTTCATCTGCACCCAATATCGAATGATCATAATAAGGCACATTATCACCAAAGGTAAATCTTGAGGCAAATCGCCACTTGCTAATTAATTGATTGAACACTTTTCGATATTCTCTAAAATCGATCCAGGCAACACTGTAACTAATATCATCAAATCCTAAACCTTTAACAGAATAAAGTATACTTGAATAAATTCCATCTTTAGGAAATTGCGCCAAATCTCTTGTGTCATGTTCAAATCCAATCCCTAAGTCTACAAGATTATCAATTCGATTATTTGAAGCATTAATACCTGAAATATAAAATGGCGTTTCGATATAACTGAATCCGCTATTAATATATAATTTGTTAAACAATCCAAATCTTTTACCAGCAAGTAATCTAAAACCAATTAGTTTTTGTCTAAAAATGCTACCATAAAGTTCTTCAGCTTTTAAGCTTTTATTAGTTACATCAGAATAACTAACAGTAAATCTAGAAAAAAGATTCTCTGTTCCAATTAGATTTGGGTTATAATAACTTAAATAAAAAGTTGGATCGTAACCTAATGCAAACGCTGCTGTTAAATCTTCATTTCTACCCCTAAAATTTTTATATCTTAGATACAGTCCATATGATAATTTTTTTAGATCATTTTCTTTTGCTTCGATAAAAGGGACAGGATAAATATACCAGCTTTCATCAACTTCAATCGTTAAAATTCTTTTCTGCTCCATAATAGACGGGATAAAATAAACTTGATTAAATATTCCTAAACTGTATACTCTTTCTCTGTTGTAATATGCGTTTTTCTCTGATAAAGTATCACCAACACTAAAATTTATTTCTCTAAGTATAATAAAATCTTCCGTAGTTTTATTTCCATTTATTTTTATTGAATCAACTATAAAAGGATATAATTTAGAATGATTTAGAGAATCAACTTTTTGCGGATAAATCAATGCGGATAAAACAATTAGCTTAAAAATTATAATGAAAATGATTGTTTGCAATTCTTTTACCACAAAGCGTATTTGTTTTTTATGATTGGGAAATTAAGCAATGCCGCTTTTAACGAAGCGGCATCAATATTTTATGTTTAGTTTTCGGCGTACTCAGAAACAGGTAAACAACTGCAAACAAGATTTCTATCACCATAAGCATTATCAACTCTACTAACAGTTGGCCAAAATTTATTTTTTCTTAAATAAGAAACTGGATAAGCAGCTTTTTCACGCAAGTATGGATAATTCCAACTATCAGAAACTACCATTTGTGCTGTGTGTGGTGAATTTTTTAATACATTATTTTTTACATCATCAATTCCATTTTCAATTTCACGAATTTCTTCACGGATAGAAATTAAAGCCTCACAAAATTTATCCATCTCAGATTTTGGTTCACTTTCAGTAGGCTCTATCATTAGAGTGCCGGCAACTGGAAAAGATACTGTTGGAGCATGATAACCATAATCCATCAATCTCTTTGCAATATCTTCAACTTCAACATGTGCAGATTGTTTAAACTCTCGCATATCAAAAATTAGTTCGTGTGCAACTCTTCCTTTACTTCCAGAATACAAAACCTTATAGTAAGGTTCTAATTTTGCTTTGATATAATTTGCATTCAAAATAGCCATTTTAGTTGCGTTGGATAAACCAGACTCACCCATCATTTTAATATATGCATAAGAAATAACGATTACACTTGCACTGCCAAATTGGGCAGCTGAAACCGCATTGATAGATTTCCCTTTATTAATATTTACAATTGAATGTCCTGGTAGAAAAGGCGATAAATGTTTTGCAACTGCAATTGGTCCAACACCTGGTCCACCGCCGCCATGAGGAATACAAAAAGTTTTATGCAAGTTTAAGTGACATACATCGGCACCAATTTCTGCAGGACTAGTTAAACCAACTTGTGCATTCATATTTGCACCATCCATGTATACCTGTCCGCCATTTTGATGTATGATTTCACAAATTTCTTTTATTGATTCCTCAAACACACCATGAGTTGAAGGATATGTTACCAACAATGCAGCTAAATTGTTTTTATTTACATCAGCTTTTAATTTAAGATCACTAACATCAATATTTCCTTTATCATCACAATTTACAACAACAACTTTCATCCCTGCCATAACTGCGCTTGCAGGATTTGTACCGTGTGCTGATGATGGAATCAGAGCGATATTTCTAAGTAATTCCCCTTTATCTTCAAGATAAGCTTTTATAACAGATAAACCTGCATACTCACCTTGCGCACCAGAATTTGGTTGTAGAGAAACCGAATCAAAACCTGTTATTTCAGCTAGTTGGTTTTCGAATTCTCTAAACATTTCGAGGTATCCAGTAAGCTGCTCTTCTGGAGTGAATGGATGAATATTTGAAAACTGAGGAAGTGTTACACCAAGCATTTCAGTTGTTGCATTTAACTTCATAGTACAAGAACCAAGTGGAATCATTGAATGCACGAGAGACAAATCTTTATTCTCAAGATATTTCATATATCTTAAAATATCAGTTTCAGATTTGTACGAGTTAAAAATATCATGTTCAAGATATTTAGAAGTTCTCTCAAACTCGTAATCAAAACTTACTTTACTATCATTATTAAAATCACTTTCTGATTTTTTATATTCTTTGCCTATTGCAGATGCAATAGTTTCGATTAACTCATCAACATCAGTCAAAGTTGTAGTTTCACTCAATGAAATACTAAAACTACCTTTTGTAAAAAAATTAAGATTTAACTTCCGTTTTAATGATTCATTCTTAATTTTTTGTTTTATTGATTCATCAACCAAAAAAGTAATTGTATCAAAATAATTTTTATTGATTTGAACTAATCCCAAATCAACAAGTGACTTACTTAAAACATTTGTAAGACAATTAATTCTTAAAGAAATTGCTTTTAAATTTTCTGGGCCATGATAAACCGCATACATTCCCGCCATTACTGCAAGCAAAACTTGAGCAGTACAAATATTACTTGTAGCGCGTTCGCGTTTGATATGCTGTTCTCTTGTTTGCAAAGCCATTCTTAAAGCTCGGTTTCCTTGCGAATCAACTGATACACCAATAATTCTACCAGGTATAACTCTTTTAAATTCCTCTTTAGTTGCAAAGTAAGCTGCATGTGGTCCGCCAAATCCCATTGGTATTCCAAATCGTTGGGTTGTACCAACAGCACAATCAGCACCAAATTCTCCTGGTGGAATTAAGAGCGTTAAACTTAATAAATCAGCCGCAACAACCTTATAAACCTTTAACTGATCAGCTTTAGAAAATAATTTGGTGTAATTATAAATTTCACCATTCATTGCTGGATATTGAATTAATAATCCGAAAAATTCATCAGTCAATTCAATAGTTTTATGATTACCGATTACTAACTCAATACCCAAAGGTTTGGAACGAGTTTTTAACACATCAATAGTTTGTAGAAAAACTTCATCAGAAACAAAAAATTTCTTTGCATTTCCTTTTTCTTTTTTACGATTATTAAAAAACATAACCATTGCTTCTGCAGCAGAGGTAGCTTCATCAAGCAAAGAAGCATTTGCAATCGGCAAAGATGTTAAATCAGATACAACTGTTTGGAAATTTAATAAAGCTTCTAATCTGCCTTGTGCAATTTCTGCCTGATAAGGTGTGTACTGTGTATACCAACCCGGATTTTCTAAAATATTTCGTTGAATTACTGAAGGTAGAATAGTAGGATTGTAACCCATTCCTATATAGCTTTTAAAAACTTTATTCTTTGATGCTACAGACTGAATAAGATTTATAAATTCATATTCACTTAATGGCTCATCTAATTTCAATTTATTTTTTAATCTAATATTTGATGGCACAGTTTCATCAATTAATTCATCAACAGAACTAACCCCACAAACAGAACACATTTCTTTAATATCTTCTTTACTTGGTCCGATATGTCTTGATTCAAAAATATCAGGATGTTGGAATGACTGCATAAAAATCTCTTCAAACTTAATTGTATAAAAAAACTTGTTTTATTTGATTCAAAATTAAGGAAAATCTTGTTAATTCTTTGGGAACTTTTAAGATAATTTTATGGCGTTTTTAAATAAACAAAGCTATTGTATGGATTATTTAAATATCTGAATGAGAGTTGATTTAGCGGCGTTTTGCTCCGCAGTTTTTTTGTTTTTCCCCAATCCGATTCCTTCAAATGTATCACCAAGGGTAACTTTGATTGTAAAAGTTCTATCGTGCTGCGGGCCTTCTTCCTTTATCACTATATAATTTGGAGCATCTAATTTGTTAGCCTGCGCATATTCTAATAGCTGACTTTTATAATTTTCGTCTTTTAAATAATCACCATCTTTTACTATTGGATCGATTAACGCTTTGTGAATAAAATTATTTGCAACTTTTATTCCTTGATCTAGATAAATCGCACCAATTAATGCCTCAAATGCATCCGATAAAACTGTTTTTTGTGCACGAGCAAACGAGTTTGTTAGGTTTTGATTTATGAGTATAAAATTTTCTAAGCCGATTTCTTCAGCAGCATCTGATAATGCAAATCTATTTACAAGTTTAGCTCTTACTTTTGTGAGAAATCCTTCCTCTTCATTTGGAAAATTTTTAAACAAATATTCTGCAACTACTAAACTTAAAACTGAATCACCTAAAAATTCCATTCGTTCGTTGGATTTATCTTCTTCTTCAAGTTCTTCAAGAAAAGATCTATGCATTAATGCTTGAATATAAAATGATTTATCTTTTATTGAAGCACCAATAATTTTTTCTAACTGATTGAATTTTTGGGGTGTGAGTATTTGATTTGCTGGATGAGAATTTATTTTATCTTCCCTTAAGCCAATAAAACTAAGTAAACGGGAAAAAGATAAGCCCAAAATTATTCCTCAAACTTTTTAAACAACAAAGAAGCATTGTGCCCGCCAAAACCAAATGTATTACTTATGGCTGCATCAATATTTCTTTCAGTAACTTTTTTTGCACTATAATTCAAATCGCATTCAGGATCAGGGTTATCAAGATTAATTGTTGGTGGAATCAGACTGTTATTAATTGATAAGATAGTAGCAATAGCTTCAATAGCACCTGCGGCACCTAAAAGATGTCCTGTCATAGATTTTGTTGAACTCACCACAAGTTTATAAGCAATGTCACCAAAAAGTGTTTTTATTGCTTTAGTTTCGTTAATATCATTATGCGGAGTTGAGGTTCCATGTGCGTTAATGTAGTCTATATCATTTATCGTAAGCTCAGAATCTTCAATTGCAATCTTCATAGATCTAACCGCGCCCTCACCACCAGGTGCTGGAGCAGTTATATGATG